>CAUZPL010000078.1:0-29954 GCA_963581585.1 Planctomycetota bacterium | reverse complement strand
TGCCCCGAAAACCGGCTAGTCGCGGCGTGCGTGTCTCCACTAGAAAAAAGCTCGTCGAAGAACGCAAAACTGCTTAATACATAACGGATCACGACCAGAATTCTCTAATGCGATGCCGGAAGATCGGCTGAAGACTCAACAGAAAATGCAAATTTGTGAAATCGGGTAGTCTGCGCAGCACAACTCCCGTTGACCGACTTGCGGGAATAGATACAATCGGCTGGTCTGAGAGACCGCAGAACTCGGGCAGATCCAGTGGATCAGTTGATATGGTGAGCTTCGACAGTCTGTCGGCTTCTAATTCGACGCGGTAAAATAAGTTGGCTTCAAGGTCCAGTGTCGAGACCTGCCAGACTGCGGTTTGCTTGAGTTCCGTTGTTGCAGGTGACCCACGGACGGCGTCCGGCCATGGTCGGATGATGAAGTGGCTCACGCAGCTCATCGCTCCTCACAGAACGGATGTGTGATTTATGAAAACGGTATTCACCACAGGCGAAGCTGCCAAGATCTGCAAGGTTAGCCAGCAGACAATTATCCGGTGCTTCGATTCCGGCCAGCTCAAGGGATTTCGGGTCCCCGGTTCACGGTTTCGCCGGATACCACGTGACATCCTCTACAAGTTTATGAAAGACAACAGCATTCCCACGGATGCACTGGAAAGTGGAAAACGCAGGGCGCTGATTGTGGATGACGATGAGGATCTGGTCGAACTGATTTCGGACGCTCTGGCCGCAGACGGGCGATTTGAAGTGCGATCGGCCAATAACGGCTTCGATGCAGGTATGATGGTCAAGGAATACCATCCAGACATCATCGTGCTGGACGTGATGCTGCCGGACATTAATGGCAGGGAGGTTTGCCAGCGTGTTCGAAGTGATTCTGCCATGGACGACGTACGGATCATCTGTATCAGCGGAATGGTCGAACAGGACAAGATCCAGGACCTAAAGGATGCTGGAGCAGATCACTTTGTGCAGAAGCCATTTGAGGTCGATCATCTGATCGAACGCATTTGTCGGTTGCTGGACATCGAACAGCTGGGGTCGTGAAGTCACACGGTTCCAATGATTCTCACAACTGGACCGACAGGGTCTTTCGGTGTCTGGTGGGGCAATGGGTCCCGGAAGATGTGGCGACTGCTGCTGTCGGTGCCTGGATAATTGCTGGTCATGCGGATGCAGCAAGCGTCGTTTTGTTCACCTCGGCGTCGCGGTACGTGAGAGCATTTGGTGGACGTGACAGTGCAGGTAACGTTGAAATCGAGGTCGATTCCGGACGTGAGTCGATTACGACGCTGTTTGCACCGGAACAAATCTCGGGCCTGGGATGCTCACCACAACAGGTTGACACGCATATCTGGCCCGACCGTCTGGCTGCATGTTTTGTCTCTCCGGGCCGGAGTGCCCCACCGGCGTACGTCGCTGGCATCGCCGCCGGTATTCTTGGCCGTGCATCACCACAACAGACGATTGTTCCCTGCACGGACCGCATGGAAGCGATGGCGGAGTTTGCCGCCGGGGCGGGGCACGAAATCAACAACCCACTCGGCAGCATTATTGGGCAAACGCAGCTGCTCCTCAGACAGGAACAGCTAAAGGAACGACGGCAGGCATTGGCCACGATCGGTTCTCAGGCGTGGCGAATTCGCGACATGATCGGCGACTGTATGCTCTTCGCCCGACCACCAGCTCCCGATCTGCAAACCTGCGAATTGCGCGAAATTGTCAGACAGGCCGCCATCAGTGCCGTTAATGCGTTGGAGTGTTTACCCGAGTGCCTGGAATTCGATTTGCCCACGATGCCTGTTACACTTGATATCGACCCATCACAGATTCGAATGCTGGTGACTCATCTGGTGCGGAATTCCGTTGAGGCGGGTCTCAACGGCGAAATCGAGGCGGATATCCACGTCGAACTGATAGCTGAAGCCAACGCAGTCATGCTGACAGTGCACGACCAGGGCCCCGGGATATCGGACGACAATATGCGACGGCATTTGTTCGATCCGTTCTTTTCCGGTCGCCAGGCCGGACGCGGCATCGGTTTCGGTTTGCCGGTTTGCTGGCAAATCGCCCGGAATCATGGCGGCTTGATTCTGCAGGAGTCAACGGATCACGGTGGTGCCCGGTTTGTCGTCGGTCTGCCCCGCGGGTGCTGACTCGACTTTACCCGGTCGGATTCAGTCCAATCTCATTCGTCACCATGAGGGTGCCCGACATGGTACGATGGTCTCGGCTGATCGGCCCGGAGACAGGTCCCGGGCGTGATAGAGCTTCAGGGATGCACGTTCCGTTAGTCAGATTTTCAACGAACGGTCGCAGCTGCTTTTCTTCAGTCATTGATCAATTTCCATGTTATCATCACGTCCGGAGCAAGTGTCGTTCTTCTGTTCCCGAGTCGGAATTGGTTGGGAACCAGTGCGTCCGATCCCTCCGTTGTGGCGGGTGAGCACACGATTGCAAAATGCGGCCGTCGGGTGGATTCTCATTGCTGTCTGGCTGACGCTGCCAACCTCCGGTGCAGCAAGTGAACCGGCGATTCTCTCCGAGATCGTTTTCGACGGTCCGCATGCGTTTCCTGAGGGGGCCAGTGTCTCGGAATTCACGTTTCGGGCGGTCGACGACAGCGGCAAGCTGCTGGAGACCTGGTCAGGCACCGTTTCAATTTCAGGATTGAAGGTTCGCACGAACGATGCACCTTGGAATTCAGACCTGCAGCCATATTCAGGCGAATTCTCGTTTGACTCTGGCGTGCTTCGGATCACCCCCAAGCTGCTTGCCGTTCGCCAGGTTTCAGGCGTGCGACAGGGGATCTCAGTCAGTACTGGTAAACAGACCTGGCATTTCACACTCAGCCTGCGACCATCCTGGTTGAGGATCCTGCCACCAATTTTGGCCATTGGACTGGCCATTCTCTTCAGAAACGTGACCTTAGCGCTCATCCTGTCCATTCTTGGAGGTTGCCTTCTGTTCTTCCGAATGGGTGAGTCTTATTCTGCAGTCCCGGCGTTTTGTGAAACGATGGTGCAGCAGGTCAACGACCATGATCACGCATCCGTCGTTTTGTTCACGATGTTGCTGGGAGCGATGATTGGGCTGATGAATGACACTGGTGGAACACGAGCAGCCATTGAATGGCTGGCGCGTTTTGCTCGCACACGACGCAGAGGAATGGTGCTCACCTGGTTCATGGGGTTACTTGTTTTCTTTGACGACTATGCCAACACGATGCTGATTGGCGGGGCTATGCGGCCGCTAAGTGATCGGCTGCGATTCTCACGAGCCAAACTGGCATTCCTGATTGATTCTACGGCTGCTCCGGTCGCCGGGCTGGCGATCAGCACCTGGACAGCCTTTGAAATTGATCAGGTGGCTGCCGGATTCACAGCAGCGGGCGTCGAGGCCGACGCGGCCGGTTTCTTTTGGTCAACGATCCCGTTTCGGATCTATCCGATTCTGATGATCGCTGTTGTGGCTGCGGTGGCATTCAGCGGCCGTGATTTCGGAGCTATGTTGCGGTCGGAACAGAACCAGATTCATCACGAAACAACATCACCGGTGTCCGAAGTCGACGGCAGTCCGTGGCTGGCAGTGGTACCGGTATTGAGTCTGGTGGTGATCACTGTGGCTGGATTCATTCAGGGAGTTGATGCGTACAATCTCCTCTTGGTTGCGTCATTTGTATCATCAAGCTTGGCATTCCTGCTGGCGGTGGCATTCAGTCAGCTGTCGCTGGATGACTGCAGCCACAGCTGGACGGCTGGTATCGGTTCCATGGTTCCAGCCGTGGTGATATTGATTTTGGCGTGGGGTGTCTCTGCTGTCTGTCGTACTGATCAGCTGGACACTGCCGGATATATCATTGGGGTCATTGCAGATTCGGTTCGTGTGGAATTACTCCCCACGATCGCGTTTCTCGTTGCCGGAGCAATTGCCGTGGCAATTGGCAGTTCCTTCGCAACAATGGCCCTGCTGCTGCCCATGCTGCTGCCGCTGGCCTGGAATCTGGTGGGTGGTGCAAACGCTGAGAAACTGAATGACCCTGTTTTTTCCGCAACGATTGGAGCAATTCTGGCCGGGGCTATCTTCGGCGACCATTGTTCGCCGATATCTGACACAACAGTCCTGTCGTCAGCCGCGGCCGGATGTGACCATCTGCAACACGTCGCAACTCAGCTGCCCTACGCATTACTCACGGCGGTTGCCTCGGTGCTGCTGGGATATCTACCGATTGGCTTTGGGATACCGTGGTGGATCTGCTTACCCGTCGCACTTGTCGTGTGCACGGGAGGAATCATACTGCTGGGTAAAGAAACGAGTGCAGGTGCTTCGCAGTGATAGCTACAGCAGGTTCCGTCGGGTCATCAGGAATTTGTTTTGGAATCCGGCCTTCAGTCGAAATGCACGCGGCTGGCCATTTATGCTCAAGGAGCAGTGACAGACTACGTGCCATGACGTCGCAGTCACGGCAAGACTTACACAGAACCCGATAACCGAATCAGAGTCCCAAATGTCGCAATCACGCCTTCAGGGTATTTTTACTCCTAATCTTGTTCCCTACTCGCCGGACGGCGGGATCAACGAGGAAGAACTGCGCCGCTATATCGATTGGCTGATCGAGCGAGGAGTACACGGGCTGTATCCGAACGGCTCTACCGGGGAGTTCACTCGTTTTACCCCGGAAGAACGTCGACGAATCACGGCGATCATCGCTGACCAGACCCGGGGACGTGTGCCGATCCTCGCAGGTGCAGCCGAAGCTAACGTCAAAGAGACACTTGTGGCGTGTGAGTATTACGCGTCACTGGGTGTGCGGGCTGTCGCGATCGTCGCGCCGTTCTATTACAAACTTTCTCCGGCTTCCGTTTATGCGTATTTTAAAGAAATTGGCGACCACACTCCGGTGGATGTCACACTGTACAACATTCCCATGTTTGCGAGCCCGATTGATGTGCCAACGGTGCAGCGGCTGTCGGAGCAGTGCGATCGCATCGTAGCAATCAAGGACTCATCGGGAGAGATTCCACACATGATCCGGATGATTCAGGCTGTACGCCCGAATCGTCCGGAATTCGCATTTCTGACAGGGTGGGACGCGGCTTTGATGCCTATGCTGCTCGTTGGCTGTGACGGAGGCACCAATGCCAGTTCCGGGGTTGTTCCGGAGCTCACACGGAAACTATACGACACGACGCTGCAGGGAGACCTCGACACAGCACGTCAGCTGCAGTATGACCTTGTGCGCCTCTTCGATGCTATGATCTATTCCGCCGAGTTCCCGGAAGGATTCCGAGCGGCTGTCGGGTTGCGCGGCTTCAACATGGGGCAGGGCAGGCAACCAATGTCCGCAGAACAGCGGACAGATCTGGCTACTCTCAGCAACGAACTGCAGTGTCACCTGTCGGCTCACGGATTTACCGACCAGCCGATCGGCGGCTGCGAGGTTGAGCGAAATACAGTGACTGCCGACGCGGCTGAGGTATCGGCCATTGTGCAGAATGTTCTGGCTGAGCTGAAACGTCGCGGTTTATAGGTCACCCCGGACCAACAGCTAGCCGTCCGGATGGGTCAGCTCAGCTGTTCTTTGTAAACAGCCGCGCCAGCAGTAATGGCGTCCGCGATGCTGTTTAGCTCTCTTGCTCCGGCTTCTGCCATGTCCGGTCGTCCTCCGCCACGGCCACCTGCCGTCTGGGCGGCTGCTTTGACGGCCTGGCCGGCGTTGAGTCCCTTGGCCTTGACCAGCGGTTTACTCACAGCCGCAATCAAGGCCACTTTGCCGTCAACTTCAGCACCGAGCATCACGGCAATCGGACTATGTTGATTTCGCAGCTGATCGGCGTAGTTTCTAAGTGATTCCCGCGTCGCGTTTGCCACTTGCTGAGCGACAATCTTTACGCCGCCGACGTCCTCGGCGCTGGCTATGAGAGCATCCAGTCCCTCGGAGACCGATGCGGATGCCAGTTCAGCCAGCTGTCCTTTGAGATCTCTCAGCTGATCCTGCAGGGTTGCCAAGCGAGTTGGCAGATCGGCAGACTGATTAGCTTTCAGCATACGTTTCAGCTGAGTCAGCAATTCGTCGGCTTCGCGTCCTTTCTGGAGTGCGCGTGGACCGGTAATGGCCGTGATCCGACGGACCCCCTTGGCCACAGGTTCTTCTGATGTAACACGGCACAAGCCAATCTGACCGGTACTGGAAACATGAGTCCCACCGCAGAGTTCCACGCTGAAGTTTCCCATCGTAACCACGCGTACTTCGTCGGGATATTTTTCTCCAAACAGGGCCATGGCACCGCGTGATCGAGCCTCTGCGATCGGCAGGAGTTCTGTATCGACCACGGAACCGTCGGAAATATGGGCGTTGATGATGTCTTCAACCCCTCGGATTTCGTCCTGCGTCAGGGCCTGCTTATGGGAGAAGTCGAACCTCAAAGCATCATTTTCAACTTTGGAGCCTCGTTGAGTCGCTTTTTCGCCGATGGTCTGATGTAAAGCATGATGCAGAATGTGTGTAGCGGAATGAGCGCGGCGAATTCCAGATCGACGGATTTCGTCAACTTCCGCTGTCACAACCTCGCCGGTTGCGAGACTTCCCTGTGTCAGCCGGCCTTCCAGCACAAAGAGAGTTTGATTGTGTCTTTGACAGTCCACAATTTCTACGGCGATGCCATTTCCGGTCAGTCGCCCAATGTCCCCAACCTGTCCTCCGGACTCTCCGTAGAACGGACATCTGTCCAGCACAATCCCCACACGGCCGGTGGTGCCTGCAGGGACACTTTCGACACTTCGCTTGTTCACGATCAGACCTAAAACGGTGGCTTCCGCAGTCAGCCTTTCGTATCCGAGGAATACAGTATCACCGTGGTTTTTACGAATCAGATCCAGTGGACCTGCCGCCATCACTGAGACTTTACGACCACCTCGACTGATCACGGCATGCTCGTTCATCAGCGCGTCGTATCGAGATCGGTCGATTGTATAGCCACGATCGGCGGCAATGGCTTCGGTTAGTTCAATCAGGAAGCCATCCTCGGTGTGCAGAGTGAAGGCATCTTCACCGCGAATGATTCTGTTCTCCGATCTGGCGCGGGCCGCATAATCATCAAAACGACTCAGGCCCCGTTCGATGGTTCCGAGGAACTGTTCCTCTTCCTCGCGGATAGAGTTTTGGACGCTCTCAACGGTCTTTTGAATGTCTGGATAGGCAGCCTTCATTACGTCGACAACGGCCGGCACGACCTGGAAAAGGAACGGTTCTCGTTTGCCCAGCAGATAACCTTCCAGCAAAGCTCGACGCAGCAACTGACGGACGACGTAGTTTTCTTTTTCCGTATCCGGCATGACACCTTCGTGAATGCAGAAACTAATCGCTCGCACATGATCAGCAATGCGTCGAATCGGACGTCCCTGAAGAGAATCGAACTGATATTCGATCCCAACGACATCAGCCGACGCCAGACACAATGGCTTGAACACGTCATTGTCGAAGTTGCTGATCACGCCCTGCAGGGCAGCTGCCGTCCGCTCAAGTCCCATGCCGGTGTCGATGTTTTTTGACGGCAGAGGTCGTAAATTGCCGGGGGGGTTGCCAACCCGATTGAACTGGGTGAAGACCAGATTCCAGATTTCGATATCACCTTCAAACCCCGGAGGATGATAGAAAATCTCACTGCATGGACCGCAGACACCGTCCGGACCTTCACTGGGCGCGCTGGCTGGCCAGTAATTCTCATCCTCATCCAGACAGGCGATACGGTCGGTGGACAGACCAATTTCGTCTCGCCAGATATTGAAGGCTTCTTCGTCGAAACCATGGTCTCCCTGATATACACTCACCGTGAAATTGTCTTTTTCGAGCCCGAGCCATTTGGAATCAGTGAGGAATTCCCAGGCCCAGTGAATCGCATCGCGCTTAAAGTAATCACCAAAGGAGAAATTTCCGAGCATTTCAAAAAAAGTGTGATGGTAAGCGGTGACTCCAACATTGCCGATGTCACCGGTTCGGAGACACTTTTGGCAGGTAACGGCTTGGCTAAAATTCAGCTCGCTGATCCCCATGAATTCATTCTTGAACTGATTCATCCCGGCCGGAGTGAACAGCACGGTGGGGTCATCGCGTGGCACCAGAACATCACTGGGGCGACGAATGCAGCCTTTGGATTCGAAGAACGAAAGGAACTTCTCACGGATTTCGTCGGTTTTCATGGCGATTTGCGGAGATTCAATTCGGGACCTGCATGTCTCAATCTGAACGATACCAGACAGAGGGCTGCTGAGAAGCGGTGTGTCCGGTTTTCAACACCGCTCTTCAGGCGTTGATCTACACTGGTATATTAGGGCAGCTTGGAAAATCCGAGTTGGACGTTGGGCCGGCTGTCCATCGGATCCTTTGCAGGATCACGATCAGTAAAGAGGGCAAGGGAAGAGAGGAACGTGGATATTACGTTCGGGAGCCCGCCGCGATTTTGTCGATGGCGTCATTCACGTTGCCAAATTCGGGAAACAGAGCATCGGGGTTATGCTTTGCCAGGTGATCGGTGCTGTAAATTCCGGTGGCGACCGCGACGACCGCCGCCCCAATCGCTCGTGCACATTCGATGTCGGCTGGTGTGTCTCCAACCACGCAGCACTGGTCACCCGGAATCGACCGCCCGAGCACCGATTCAGCTGTGTGTTTAGCGGACCATGCGACCATGTTTCGATCGGCATAAATATCGCCAAACCCACCGAATTCGAAGAAACAGTCGAGTTTAAAGTGCTGAAGTTTCATCCAGGCACCCTCTGAATAATTGCCAGTCAGCAATGCCAGAACAATGTCGTCACGCCTGGACAATTCCGTCAGCAACTCGCTTACCCCTGGCAATACCAAGCCCGATACAGCGTGGAGCGACTCGGGAAGCCGTTCCAGATAGGCGTTCCGAAAACGTTCACGTTGATCGTCGGAATGTTCGATGTCAAACTGCTCAAAGATTTCGGTCACAATACCAAAATCTGTTCGGCCGGCTGTCGACATTCCTTCGAAGGGAAATCTAATCTGGAACTCGTCGACCAATGCAAGCTCCATTGCCTTCTGGCCGGCTCCACCCGAGGCAAGCAGCGTTCCGTCGATATCAAAGAAGATAATTCGTTGAGACATCAGCAATAGACAATTCGGCGACAGATAAGGGGAGTGAGTCCCCGAGATGATGCTTGGCGATATTGAGTAAGGTTCGAGCCGTTCTGACACTTCGGTAACGAATTGCAGCGGTCACTTGACTTTCGGAACTTCTGAGAGAAAAGGAGAATCTGATTCGGTGTGGACTTTCCGTGACCGTCTGCCCCATGATATTCTCTTGAGCAGGAACTCAGCACGTCGCAATTTTTGTGCAAACTCGGTGTCGAGCGGAAGTTTCCATCCAGTTGATTGTTTTCTCGACACACACGTTATCATCGCGTCTGGTACTGCAATGGCGAAAACGACCCGAAAACTAAAAAAAGCAAATCACGGTCGACGTCCGGCAAGTGCGAAAGCCCGCCGGCTGAAACGGCGACATGTGCGGTTGTCCCGATAGAGTTGTCTCCGGGATTTGGTCTCCGCCTCAGGGTAGACCTTTTGTATTGGACGGAAAAATCGAGCCCCGCGCCAGAAATGGCGCGGGCTTGTTGCATTTAGAGCTTCAGAACAAAGGCTCACTCCAAAGTCGACGATCCCAGACAGGCGAACTATAGTCCGGCTCTTCTGAGCGTCTGGGTGATGGCGAACATGTATTCGGCGACAAGAAAAAGGATGTTCCATGTCGAGCAAAAAAGGTCAGCTGTCAATCCATGAAAAGCTGTCTCGAATCGCAAATAATCTTTGGTGGAGCTGGCATCCGGAAGTTGTCGAAATCTTCCGACTCATTGATGCTGAGGCGTTTGGATCGGCACAGCACAATCCGGTTTCATTGCTGGAACAGTACTCGCCGGAAGAACTGGACCGTCGGACCCGAGAAGAGCTACTGCAGTCGCGAATACACCATGCCTATCGCCGGTTTCTCGCCTACCTCGAATCGCAGACAACTTGGGGGGCAACTCACACAGCGATACTTACACGGTCTCCGGTAGCGTATTTTAGTGCGGAATTCGGTCTTCACGAGTCCTTGCCAATCTATTCCGGCGGGCTGGGAGTACTGGCTGGTGATCACTTGAAAAGCGCTTCCGATCTTGGCATTCCGCTTGTCGGAGTGGGCTTGTTTTATAAGGAAGGCTACTTTTCACAGCAGATTGATATCGATGGCTGGCAGCAGGAAGAATATCCGCGTCTGCCGTTCGAACTGTTGCCATTGACACCCATTGTCAGCGAAGACGGCCCTGTAATTGTTTCGGTCGAAACCCGAACCGGGACGATTTCGGCTCGCATCCTCCGACTGGAAGTCGGCCGAATCACTCTGTATCTGCTCGACACGGACATCGACATTAATACGGTGTACGACCGCAAGCTCACCGGTCGACTGTATGGAGGCGACCAGCGTACGCGTATTCGCCAGGAATTGCTGCTGGGTGTCGGGGGAGTCCGGGCGCTGAAGGCCGTGGGGATGGATCCGAGTGTGATTCATATGAACGAAGGCCATTCCGCTTTCGCTCCTTTGGAGATCATGCGTACGCGGATGCGGGAAGACGCACTGCCATTTGATCAGGCACTTCAGGAAACAGCAAGCCGCTGCGTATTTACAACGCACACACCCGTCGCGGCAGGCCATGACCGCTTTGATCAGGGGCTCATCGATGAACACATTGGACCACTGGGTGATTCCCTGGGTCTCGACATCGGTGGTCTGATGGCAATGGGTCGGGTAGATCCGCAAAACGGCGGCGAAACATTCTGCATGACGGTCCTGGCTTTGAAACTGTGTCGAATTGCAAACGGCGTGTCTAATCTGCACGGCGTTGTCAGCAGAAAAATGTGGGCCGAGCTCTGGCCGTGGCGAAGTCCGGATGAAATCCCTATTGGACATATCACAAACGGTGTCCATGTTCCAACCTGGCTCGCTTCGCAGATGCGTGTCCTCTACGACCGCGTGCTGCCGGAAAACTGGTACGAACGCAGCGGCGAGGCAGAAGTCTGGAAAGGTTTTGAGTCCGTCACGCCGGGTGAGCTCTGGGAGACTCACCAGGCCCTGAAAAGCAGCCTGATCAGCTATGCACGGCGAGAATCTGTGATGCAGGCCAGACGACGCGGGGAAGACGCGTCTGTCATCAGCGATCTGGAACACGTATTCGATCCCGCCGCATTGACAATTGGATTTGCTCGGCGTTTTGCCCCGTACAAACGAGCGGACCTGATCCTGAATGACCTGAAATTCCTGGAACGTTTAATTCAGGACGTCGATCGGCCAATTCAGTTTCTGTTTGCGGGCAAGGCTCATCCAGCTGACAAGCAGGGAAAAGAGGTACTTCAGCGAATCTTCAAACTGACCCGCCAGGATCCGTTCCGCGGTCGTGTCCTCGTGCTGGAAAACTACGACATCGCTATGGGCCGACAGCTGGTTCAGGGTGTGGATCTGTGGCTCAACAGTCCTCGTCGGCCTCTGGAAGCCTCCGGGACCAGTGGTGAAAAGGTGGTATTGAACGGCGTCCTGAACTGCTCAATTCTGGACGGTTGGTGGGCCGAGGCCTATGACGGCAAGAACGGATTTGCCATTGGGACCGGTCGAACACACACTGACCGGAATGTCCAGGACAAACGGGATGTTCAGGAGCTCTATCGGGTTCTCACGGAAGAAGTTATTCCGTTGTATTTCCATCGCGACGCCGACGACCTTCCTCAGGCGTGGATCGCTCGAATGAAACGGGCGATCCGTACCCTGGGCTGGCGGTTCAACGGAGACCGGATGGTCATGGATTACGCGTCCCAAACATATGTTCCGGCGGCGGGTGGCGTGAGCTGTTCGATTGTTCAGATGCCGTAGCTTCCCGACGAAGGACGGACGACCGGTTCAAATTGCACGTCTGCCCCAAACAGCATGTTAACAGAGGCTTGGATTTTCCGGCAATTCCTGCCGCGACGACTGTCCCACTGCGTAAATCTGCGGATTGACACTTTGACGTGATGCCTCTAACGTAATGGAGTCAGGCCGTCGATCTTGCATGGGGACCGTTCTGGGGGTAGCGACCGTTCCAGTCGTCCCCTTCGCCTCGAACACCTGTGAGGTCTGATCCACAGCACTTGGTGGCTTGGATCGGGTTCGCAGATAGCATGAGAACGGGAGGTCTCACTACCGGGACAACGTCATTATTTGGGGCAGGTACCGATCATGAAATTGGGAATTCTGGGGAGCTTCTGTCTGTCAGTCATAGGCCTGTCGACCGCGGTTGCGGATGACTGGGCGCGGCCCATGATCGCCACAAACAAGGTCGATTTCGGCGTCATTGCGACCGGATCAGAAGCAAAGAAACTGGTTGAAATCAGAAACATTTATAATCAGACCGTACATATCTCCCGTGTCGAAACGACATGTGGTTGTTCCGCGGCGACGGTTGGTCAGACGACGATTACTCCCGGCGCCACCGGGACAGTCGAAGTCCAAATGAACACTCATAAGTTCCGGCAAAAAAAGGATTCGAACCTCATCATCCGTTTTGATGCTCCTCGATTCGCCGAAATCCGTATTCCAATCACGGCATACATTCGCAGTGACGTGGTCTTCGATCCAGGTTTGATTCGATTCAACAATGTCAATTTGGGTCAGGAAGCAACGTCCGTCGTCAGCATTCGCTATGCGGGGCGGTCCGACTGGGAGATCGTGGATGTAAAGACGGACAATCCGTTTTTGAAGGCTCAGCTTAAGCTCAGTCAGCGAGGAAATGACCGCGTTGATTACCAGCTGGCCGTAAAGCTGGACAGCCGCGCGAAAGCTGGTCGCATTCGTGATTTGATCACCATCGTCACCAACGACAGAAGCAATCCCTACGTGCCGCTGATGGTTGAAGGTGTTGTTGTGCCCGACATCACTGTCACGTCGTCACTGGTCAAGTTTCGGCCTGTCAGGGCTGGTGGCATTGTCCAGCATAGAATCGTCGTGAAAGGTCGGAAGGCATTCCGCATCAAAAGCATCGATTGTGACGGCATGTCCGACTGTTTCGAAACAAAAGTTCCTTCAGACAAAAAATTAGTCCATGTCGTCCCTGTCAAGTTCAATGCCCCACAGGATCCAGGGCAGTTTGACGATGAGCTGATCATCCATATCGTGGGACGAACAGATCCACTGCGACTTCGCGTGCGCGGCGTAATCAATTAGCATCGCGACACTACTGGACTCCGATTGAGTCAGGGATAGGGAGCCTGCCTGAATGATTCGGCAGGTTTTTTTTATTTTTCTGAACCAGGTGTCGAAAGCGGCTGTCAGAGTTTGATATTTCTTGGCAGTGTGCTGCATTGTACGCCCAGCAATCTTCCCTGTGGTCAAAAACACAGCACGAAAGTGTTACGACCGTCTTAAATGGTGACCGGGATTTAAAGTTCACCCAAAGAATGTCGCTGTGTGTCCTGATTGGCCGACTTGATCCGCAGCTTCATTCTGTGAATCTCAGTGGGAAGTTCCATCTGTACTACTTCCTGAACGGTTGCTGGCAGCAGCGGCCATTGACGCAGACCCTGCTGCTCTCACGTTTCCCGGAGCACTCCTGCCAGATTCAGCAGCACAGCGGCTTCCAAACCTTTCGTGCCGTCAAGGACATTATTGGCATCGTAAAGGTGAAACTAGCGGTTGTGAAGGAGAAGGGTCCATCACGTACGAAGCGGCTATCTCCTGGTCCGAGCTTGCCCCTATCGTTCCGTGGCTAAGTGACCCCGTCCAAAACCAGGATCAGAAATTCTGACCACGACAGTGAGATGCCGGGACCCAGTGGTAACTCGTTTCAGTGCCCGGGCAGTGATATTGTTTAAGGGAACGACGTGGAAAAATTACGCTGTTGTGATTGTTGACGATTCTCTTACCAGAAACTGTTGAGCAAGTTTTCCGTTTGGAATCCTGGACAGGGGTAACAGTGAGAAACCAATGAAAATTACCGATGTAAATGCATACGTCGTCGTTCCTGATTACGGTTCTCTCAAAGACGATACCAGCGAATGGCAGTGGACATTTGTAACAATCGACACCGACGCAGGACTCCAGGGCTGGGGGGAGGCATCCAATCCTCCACGAAACGCCTCACTGCTGACGGGAGCCGGAATTCGAGCTGTCCGCGAAGCACTAATCGGCGAAAATGCTGCGGATATCGAACGGCTGTGGCACAAGCTCTATCGGCGTTATACCTACCTGGGGTCCGGGGGATTTTCCAGTACCATCGTGAGTGGCATTGACATAGCGCTCTGGGATTTGAAAGGCAAGGCACTTGGTAGACCCGTGTACGAGATTTTGGGTGGTCGAATGCGGGACTGTGTGCGCACTTATGCCAACGCCTGGTTTGCTGACTGCGAAACTCCAGACGATTTTGCAGGGGCCGCCAGGGCGACTGTCGAATCTGGTCACGACGCACTCAAACTGGATCCGTTTCTGGAAATGAGTCCTTTTCACACCGCCTATGTTGACGGGCAAATTTCAGCAGCGGGTGAAGAGCTCGGATGTGACATTGTCGCTGCAGTTCGTGGTGCAGTTGGTCCCGACGTTGAAATCCTGGTTGACGCCCATGGACACTATAACGTGCCAACAGCTGTACGACTGGCAAATCGACTGTATGAAGAGTCTGGTATCGGCTGGTTTGAGGAACCCGTACCACCGGGAAGCCTGTCGGCGTTGGAAACTGTGCGCCAGCAGGTGCAGGTTCCCATCTGTGTTGGCGAACGGTTGTTTACGCGCTTTGACTTTCTTCCCGTCCTGGAAAAACGGTTGGCCGATTATCTTATGCCTGATGTTGTCTGGACGGGCGGCATTTCGGAGTTGAAAAAGATCGCTACCATGGCCGAGGCTCATTACATCCCCATCAGTCCACATAACGCGATGGGGCCGGGACAAATTCTGGCTGGGGCTCATGTGACAATGACTGTGCCAAATTTTTATCGGCTTGAGCATGCGGTCAGTTGCAAACCATCTTACGACCGCTTCCTCCAGGAGCCGCTGCAATGGGAGGGTAATGGCTTAAGGCTGTGGGATCGCCCGGGACTGGGTGTAGACCTGGATCGGCAGCAGTTGGAGGCGGCGCGCCATCCCGACTGGAACGATTGAGTTTTCGAACGACCATCAACGTTCCAACGTTACCGCACGAGAAAATCAAGGTTAAAACTCATCGGCACCAATGTTGACTGGAGTCGGTTATACGGCTTTCATCGTCGAGATCACTCTTGGACGCTGACCCTTTCAAAGCTTTTCCCATGCAGCGTGAATCAGAGAAAGATGGCAGGTTGGCGGTATGAAGAACCTGACAGTGGTTGAATTGTCTTCGAGCTGACCGCTGAGATCTCCCCAGATTTGTAGTGTTCCGTGTTTGTCAGGGCCAGTCCCCAAATCTCTCCAGAACTGTTGGCTGCGTTGACTCGTATTGGGCGGCCAGCGTGCGACTGTTCGACGAGTTGATGAATCGGGGTCGTGGTAGTATCAAGTTCGCAGGTGCTCTTGATGACGGTGTCGCTGAATGTCACTTGAGTTGTTCCGGTTACAGCGTCATCTGCAAACTCCGGCGCGACATCAAGGTTTCCCGATCCCGGGAAGCCGACTTGGATAACGTAGCGAGACACCTCCTGTGACAGTTAGAACAGAGTCAGTGGCGTTGTGAATGATGTTGTTCCATAGCAGTGAGGTCCGCAGGTGGTTGGTCTCATTCGCATAATGAACGTTGCTGCCTTGATTAGCAACGACTGTGTCATTGACGAGTTTCATCCTAGACTGCGGCATCTGATAGCTTCACCCGAGGACGCATGGGCCAATACATTGTTCAGAATACCCGCTCGTCCTCCGTTGTTGATTCGAACTGCCCGGCCACTACCGTGTGTTGTGCCATTGCCCACGACAAGGTTGAGTTCAATCAGCGGTTCGGCTTCTCGGGAGACGTAGATTGGTCGTCTATCACCACTTGCCAAATTTCCGACAATCCAGTTAGTCCTGATGACCGGTACAGCCGAGTATTCGACGTGGATCACTCCGGCATGTCTGTCCTCTCGAGCGTGGTGTTGAACGAAGACATTCTGTTCGATCAAGGGCGCGACGGCATGCGAGTACGACACGGTTCCGTCGCTGAAGCTGTACGTATTGAGGATATCTTTTCTGTCAGTATCGTTGGCAAAGAAAATATTGGAACGCACATCCACAGATTCGACTGGCAGGTCCGGCGCATAAAAAAACAGAGTCACTAAAACCGAATGACTCTGTTGGTTGTCCGTGGAGTTCCGACGAACATGAGCCAACTTAGACGACTCCCGCGGTCACCTCGGTCGATTCGATACTGATTTCCCCGAACGGAAACGCAATTCGTAATTCGTATGTTTTGCTACCACCGAGCGATTCGGCAAGATTTGCCAGTTCGGCACTGCCCACGCTTCTGTAGCAGGCCGCCAGTTCGCTCCAGGCGAAACTCCGCACCGGCGTAGGCATCACTCGTGCGGCTGTTTCAAGGTGTTCAATTGCCAGTTCGAATTCACCGGAACGTTTGAGTGCCAATCCGAGCAACAGACGGCGCGGACCTTCCAGGGGACCGGCATTTTCCACTTTCTCCAGTTCGGTTGCTGCCATTTCGGGAAGCTCAAGATGCAGATAACCGTCCGCTGCCAGAAGTCGACGGATTGTCCTGGGTGTCACGGGCGCTCGCATGATGATCTCACTTTCTGTTTGATACTGCCGCCACGTTACACGTATTCGTTCTGATCACAGAATAAAGCAAGTGTTGCGCCAAATGGCGCCAAGTACAGATATAATCACGTAACATATTTTTGATAAATGACTTATGGAATGCTTGGCACGTTCAGACAGCACACTGTCCACTGCCAAAACTACAAGACCAGGTAAATACGCTGACAAAAATGCCAAGGGCCGGTATACATTTATTCACATATTTTTGAAGGAATTTCATCGTCAGCCGTTAAACCACCTGCCAATTTCGGAAAGAACCCATGATTCGACCGTCACAAGTGAGAATGCAGCCGTACCTTGAAACAGTTGAGATCAGGGAGTTCTCCCGTCAGCACCGTGACCGTTGAGTTATTGAGACTGTCCCATTTTTCCTGTGATGTTCCCCGAATCGAATTGACGCTGTCGTCCGGCCACCCAGTGCACCCGCCGGGCTGTCACAAAACGCCCGGCCTGATGCAATGTTGACTTTTCTGGCGGTGAGCTTGCTTGCTGCTTTCATACCCAGCTGTTTAACCGCTCCGGTAATCCGTGCATTAGCGCCACGACTGGGACTGGTCGATCAACCCGGACACCGCAAAGTTCATCAGTGGCCGACTCCCACGGGTGGCGGGGTTGCGATCGCCATTGGGATCATGTTGCCACTTGCAGTGATGCAGCTGGCTCCTGCGTCGGTTGCCCGTATCTCTTATGGCTTCGAGACACTGTTGCTGGCGCTTGATCAGGACAGAGTTCAGCTGCAGCAGATGTCAGCGATCGTTGCCGGCGGCGCAGCGTTGTTTCTGGTTGGACTGGCTGATGATCGCTGGAAGATCTCATGGCAGATCCGTCTGTTCACTCAACTGGGTGTCGCGAGTGGCGTGACAGCAATGGGAGTTCAAGCGACGGTGTTTGTCACACAACCATGGATCGGGTTTCTGGTGACTGTTCTGTGGATTGTAATTCTCACGAATGCGATGAATTTTCTGGACAACATGGATGCTTTGTCGGGTGGCATCAGCCTGATCGCCTGCCTTTTATTTGCAGTCATTCTGCTCATTCTGGTGCCGACTCCACATTTTGTGGTGGCATTCGGCCTGTTGATAACGGCGGGTTCGCTCGGTGGATTCCTGGTGTGGAATCGTCCGCCGGCTTCGATTTTTATGGGCGATTCAGGAAGCAACCTCGCTGGGTTCCTGCTGGCGACGCTGACGGTGTCTGGCACGTTTTATGAGACCACCGGCAGCCGACATGTGATTCTGGCGCCGCTGTGCGTGCTTGCCGTCCCGTTGTATGACTTCTGTACAGTCATTCTAATTCGGCTAAGTCATGGTCGCAGCCCATTTCATGGGGACAAGAGTCATTTCTCACATCGACTGGTTGAACTTGGACTAAAGCCAGTTCACGCCGTTCTTACGATTCACCTGGCAACCCTGATGACAGGACTGGGCGGCCTGTTGCTGTACAAAGTGTCGGACTGGCCAGGAGCATGGCTGGTGATTGCCTTAATCTTCTGTGTGCTTTCCGTGGTGGCCATTCTGGAAACTGTCGGGCGACGATCAAATAAACTGCACCGTGCAGCGCTGGCAGCACGTTCGACAAACGAAATTCCATCACTACCTGAAGATGGCTCACACTAGGAGTCAGTGAACCTTCAGGCGGCACGCAAGACAGTTTTATGAACTGAACTGGTTCTTTATGAACCGCGCCAGAGCAAAAAAGATAAAGGCAGTGCAATTGGCACCGGACTCGGCCGCAACCGGTCCCACAGGACATTTCACAGTATTCGTGGCACTGTTTTCCTGTGCATTTCTTTGGCCGTCATTAGGTGCAGTCAATGGTGACGGTCTGCACCTGGCCTTCCTGTGGCTGGCGGCTATGTCGGGCGCTTTTCTGTGGCGACTCTGGCAAACTTCCAGGGTCGACGTGGAATCGTCGGTTAGCGGGTCCGCGACCGGATTGTTGAAGGTTTGTTCGTCACCGGACGGGCTGGTGACCGTCGGCCTGACGATTTTCCTGTTCGGAGTCTGGCTTTCAACCTGGAATGTTTTCCGCGTTTCGGGAGATCGCCGTGCCGCACTCAATCTGGCATTCGAATGGACCGCCATTTCAGCATGTGCTTGCCTGTGCCGTATCGTGGCAGCGCGTCTGGCCTGTCGCCGATCAATTGTGAATCTGATAGCAGGTGTGAGCGTTGGCCTGGCGGTGTATGGGATCTGGCAGAAACACCATTATTACCCGACGACAGCCAAGGCTTATCTCGAGCAGCGTCAAATACTGGAGGCAGGTACCAATCCGTCCGAAGCTGCGAAAATACAGCAGGAGTTTTTGAGCAAAGGGATATTGCTGGACGGCCCCGCGCGTGAATTATTCGAAAAGCGGCTGCTGCACAGTACGGAGCCGTTTGGTCCGTTTGCACTTGCGAACACTCTGGCCGGGATCCTCGCCGTGGGATTTGTTTTGCTCAGCGGTCGACTGGTGTCCGAATGGCGCAGTCGTGAGGTGCATTGGAAAAACCTGGTCGTTCCATTGATCGTAGGTGGCATCGTGGCCTGGTGTCTCATTCTGACCAAGAGTCGGACGGCGTGGGTCGGGACAGGGGTGGGAATGTCGGTGTTGTTAATGGCACGACACACTCGTTCTCAACGAGAAACCCGATCCATTTTGGGACCAGGTGCTCATGTTATTTTGATAATCGGAGTTTCGATGGCGTTACTGTTAACCATTGGGTTCCTGACGGGCGTCATCGACCGAGAGGTCGTACTGGAATCCCCACGATCACTGCAATTTCGGACATTCTACTGGACCGGAGCCGCCGGAGTCGTCGGGGATGAGCCTCTGTTCGGCGCCGGGCCTGGCAATTTTCGCCAACTGTATTTGGCTCACAAGCCCCTCGAATCCAGTGAATCAATTCAGGATCCTCACAATTTCCTTCTGGATGCATGGTGTTTCGCCGGCGTTATCGGCTTCAGTGGCATGTTATTGATCGTTGCCGGCGTGATGCGGGCCATTCGACCAGACGCTCACGCACACGAGGTAACAGCACGGCCTGAGTCAGTCCTTCCTGTCGCGGGACTGTTCGGATGTCTTGTTCTCCATTTTGGCTGGCGATGGCTGTCCGGAGCAACGCTGGAGTCTCAAGACACCGTGGCCGCAGCGACGATTGTAGTTGCTGGAATTGGATTTATTGCGCTGAGCAAACTCAGATGGAACCGGCTGGCTCCGAGCGCAGCATGTGTCACATTACTCGTGCACATGCTGGGAGCGGGCGGGCTTCAGATCACCACATTGTGGATTCTGCTGTTCGCACTGGTGACGACCGCGGTGCCACTTTCACCAGACGGCAGGAGTTATGCATCCGTTATCCCAGCCCGGATTGGGTGGATGCTGGGAGCCGTCATATGGGCCGCTGCCGCGGCAGCAACAGTGTATTGGGGCCTGACACCAGTGCTGGAATCACGCCTCCACCACAGCGTCGGTCAACAGCGGCTTCGGGTCGGTGACAAATGGGGGGCTCTTCATGCGTTCGAACTCGCGGCAGTGGCTGACCCACTGTCCCCTACGATGCGCCAACACATTGTAAAGGCTTCAGCGTATTCACTAATGCAGCGAGATCCCCGAAAAATCCCGGCCGAGGGGAAGGGATTAGCAGACGACGATATCAAAGCGATTGAATCGGCATGTGCCAGTTATATCCAAAGTGATACTCGTGCAATCGATGGACGACTTACCCGTGCCCGAATTTATCACCAGCTCTATCGACTCACGGATCAATCCGGGTACATTGAATCCTGTGTCGACGACTTCCGACAGGTCGTTGCCCGGCACCCCACGAATGCTCTATTACAGCTAGAACTTGCATTGTACGAGGAAGCTGCAGGCTATATTCCCGCAGCGCTGGAAACTGCCCAAAAAGCGAAAAACATTGAGACCGTCAATCACGTCTGGGGACACAGCGACCAATACCTGTCCGAGGATCAGCGGAAAACACTGGATCGTATTATCAACGGTGGACGACAATGAACCGCACAACAAAACGATTTTCGACCAAGCGGTCAGGATTACTCCATTTACTCGGTACAGGCCTTGTCGCATCGGCGGTCCTGTGTGTCTCCGGCTGTCAGGATCAGGACAATTCGACCGGTGCTGGAGGCGTGGCTGCTGTCCTCGGAAGTAAGATTCCGGAAGACCATGACCGCGATGGTGAAGGTCACTCCACGAAGAAGGAAATCGTACCCCCAAAGGTCTCACCAACCGGACCGTGGCCAAAGGCAGTCGCAGCGGAAACGCAATACCGATTTGGTCGTATGCGGCTGAATGGACCGGATCAGAAACATGATTTCACGATTACCAACAGCGGAGAAGCACCTCTGAAACTGGTTGCCGGACGCCCCACTTGCCAATGTACAAAGTTTACTCTCGACCAAACCGAGATTGATCCGGGGAAATTCGCAACGCTGACGATCGAGTGGCAGGGTAAAAGAGAGACCGCGTCGTTCAGCCATGGTGGTGATATCCTCACGAATGACCCTGAGAATGACACGATCCATTTTTTTGTCACAGGGATCATCGAATCTTCAATTGTCACCAGACCGACGAGCCCGTGGTTCGCCGGGAACATTACCGGACAAACGCCGGCAATCTTTGAGGCATCTCTGTTTACGCGAGTCATACCGGATCTCACCATCGAGTCGGTCTCTGCCAAAACAGATTATACGACTACGGAGTATCTCCCCATGACAAATGTGGAACTGAAAACGCACGATGCGTTGTGTGGATGGAATTTCAAGGTCACAGTCAGTCCTGAGTTCCCGGTCGGTAGTTTCAAGGACAGGCTGACTGTTGAATACAGTGACGATAAAGCAGAAGACACCCGGATTTGGCTGACGGCAAATCGATTCGGTGAAATTCGATTCAGCGCCTTCGGGGGAACGCGATTCGACCAAAAGCGGCTGCTCGTCAAACTCGGACAGTTTCCGGCCGCCAAAGGCTGCAAAGCTGAATTAATGTTGACTGTGAATCAGGAAGAGTTCGGCCACGAACTGAAACTGCTGCAAGTCGAGTCTAACCCTAAGTCACTCCAGATATCACTGAAAGCGATTGGAAGTCTGACTGGCCCGACCGCTCGATATCGGATGATGATTGGCCTTCCTCCCGGTGGCATGAAACTGCAGAGACGAAAAGGGATGGAGGGCACAGTCCATTGCCGTACGAATCATCCCAGGCAGGATGAGTTTACCATTGCCGTAACATTTAATGCATTCTGAGTGCAGCTGGTTGGGTCTCGTGCTGGCCACTCAGCGTTTGGCTCCGGCTGTTCAACGACCTTGTTCTGAGTTCACGGATTGCAGACGTGCGAGGATTATTACTGATTGCCATCGTTGTCCTGCTGGTTGGACCGCTGCTCTGGCTGGCCATTCAGACATCGAGCGTACCAACTCCCGTGTCGATTTCCGACCCAGGCAGCGCATTTGGTGACAGGGCAGGTGCACTGCGGGATTCCAACGGCGCGGCGATCTGGAAAGAATGGCCTCGTCCTCAACTGGCCCTGATGATCTCTGGTGAGCAACACGGTTACTTCGAACCGTGTGGCTGCACATCGAACCAGATGGGCGGCATGGCAAGGCGAGCCGACCTGCTGAAGAAGCTCATGGAAGCTGGCTGGGAGGTTCGCGGCGTTGATTTAGGTGGTGTTTCTCGACGTACGGTTCGTCAAGCACAGATCAAGTTTGAAACATCGTTGCAGGCGTTGCGAGATTTGCACTATGTCGCGGTGGGGCTCGGCCCGGAAGACCTGCGTCTCCAGCCGGATTTTCTGCTCGCTCAGGACATTCCGGACGATACCGGCGAAGCGCTTCGATTCGTTAGTGCGAATGTCGTCTTTTATGATTCACCGGAGCTTGGAACACCGCTGCGGTCCCGAGTCATAGAAATCCGCGGACGTCGGGTTGGCATCACCAGCATCCTCAGTGAATCCACGGTATCGTCGATTGTGGCCCCGGGCAGCAACACCGACATCAGCTGGAGTGCTCCGGGGCCGGCCATCGACCAAGTCATGCAGGAATTCGATGGTCAGCAGGTCGATTTTCGCATTTTGCTGTCTCAAAGTCATCCGGATGAGTCACGCGACCTTGCCAAACGGTACCCACAGTTCGATGTAATTGTGGTTGCTCAGGGAGTCAGCGATCCCAATCCTGCGACCGAACCTGAGAAAATTGGTAACACGCTGTTTTTGCAAGTGGGCCACAAGGGAAAATACGTTGGTATCCTTGGTCTCTATCCCGCGGACGAAGAAACGCCAGTACGCTATCAGCTGATACCTCTGGAACGAAGTGATTTCGGTGACGCACAGCAGATGATTGATCACATGCGAGACTATCAGGAGCGACTGCGCGAGGAACAGATTGTTGTAACAGACGGCGTCATCGGTCACCCGAGTGGTTCCTCGTTCGTTGGTGTCGAAAGTTGTCGCGAATGCCATGAAGCGTCATATCAGGTTTGGGCCGGCAGTCACCATGCTCATGCGTTCGAGAGCCTTGATCCAGTCAACAGAACGGATGGATACGAACGTCTCAACGGAGTGCACCGGATGTTCGATCCGGAATGTCTCAGTTGTCACGTCACCGGCTGGGACCCCCAGGAATACATTCGTTACCGCACCGGATTCCTGAACAAAGAGTTCGCTGAAACCGAAGAACAACTGTCACTGCATTCACGTCTGGCAGGTAACCAGTGTGAAAACTGTCATGGCCCCGGCAGCAGGCACATTGAATTGATCGAAGCTGGTGAAGAAGACCTGGCAAAGAAAGAAGTCGCTGTCACGCTCGAAGAGGCAAAATCCATTTGCTACCGCTGTCACGACAGCGACAACAGTCCGGAATTCGACTTCGATACATACTGGCCGAAGATTGAACACTACGATTCAGAATAGGACAGCAGTCTGGGAGTCACGGACATTCTGATGGTTTTGAAGTGCCCGTTCCGGATGTGGCTTGATGCCGCGGTTGTCAGGCAGGAACCTGTTAATACACGAGTTGTTCGGTATACGTCCATCAGTCTGCTGATTCAGCTCCATCACAGAGTGCTGACTGTCGGTGGGCAGTCGACACAGCCAGGTAATGCTCTCCTGTCTGTTTTCCTGCTGAAAGTGTTTGGACCCGTGACCGCAGACGACGGCTTAATCGGAGCGTACGCTGCGCTATGCAATAATGTCATCCAGCACGTATCCACCGATGTCGGTGAGTTGGCGCAGGCGGCCGGCATGCTGATAACGAAGCTGGTTGTCATCCAGGCCCATGAGGTTCAGAATCGTGGCGTGGACATCCCGGATGGGGATGCTCTCTTCGTCGACCGAACGCAGCCCGAATTCATCGGTTTCACCGACTGACGCTCCGCTTTTGACGTTGCCTCCAGCCATCCACATTACCAGATTCCATGAGTTGTGTTCCCGGCCTGGCTTCTTTCCCATGGTGCCGTTCTTGAATGGTGTGCGGCCCATTTCTGACGCCCAGACCACCAAAGTTTCTTCCAGCAGGCCACGATCGTCCAGATCGGCCAGCAGAGCAGCAACCGGCTGATCGACTTCCCGAGAATGCCGAATCATGCCACCCTGAACATCTCCATGGTCGTCCCAGCTGTGTTTGCCGATCTGGACGCCATGAACAAGCAATGTATACCGGACTCCACTTTCCACCAAACGTCGAGCGAGCAGACACTGACGTCCAAATCCTGCTGTGGCCGGATCATCAAGGCCGTAGAGCTGTTGTGTGGCTGCAGTCTCTTCTGTCAAATCCACGAGCTGAGGAGCTTCGGACTGCATACGGAATGCCAGCTCGTAAGAATTGATCCGAGCGGCCAGCTCTGTATCCTCCGGCCGACGTAAAAGATGACGATTGTTGAGCTGTGCGAGTACGTCGAACTCCCTCCGCTGCTGCTGCTCTGAGATTCCCTCAGCACGGTCGAGATTCAGAATAGGTGTCCCTTCGGATCGAAGCAATGTACCCTGGTAGCTGGCCGGCAGATATCCATTGGCCCAGACGGCCGCTCCGTTCACTGGCGCACCACGAGAGTCCTGAATCACCACGTACCCGGGCATGTCACGATTTTCCGAGCCCAAACCGTAACTCACCCACGAGCCAACTGAAGGACTTCCCGGAAACTGACTGCCAGTTGTCACGTGCAGCGTCGATGGTCCGTGATTCTGATTGTCCGTCTTGATCCCTCGGACGAACGCGAGCTTGTCGGCTTGATCGGACAGGTGCGGATAAAGCTCAGAAAACCAGTGCCCGGACTCACCATATTGCTGAAAGTTGAAGGGGCTGCCGATAGTCACGTGGGGAAATGACAGCCGTCCCTGCAGCTCACCGGAAATACGGGGGATTCGAGGAAGCAGCTGACCGTGGTGATCATTGAGAGCGGGCTTGTACTCAAATGAATCAACCTGGCTGACTCCTCCCTGCATGAACAGGAAAATGCAGTATTTCGCTTTGCGCGGCAGGTGTGGCTTTTGGGCGGTCAGTGGATCAACCGACGACGGAACGGCCTCCGCGCTGCCTGCCAGCAGGTCACTCAGTGCCAGTGCACCAATGCCGTTGAAAGTGCTGTTGAGAAAATGCTGCCGTGTGATGGGAGATCTCATTGGCTTCACGACTGTGGGGGGGGGTGGGGATCAAAATGCTGTCACCGATCATTTAATCGTGACTCATCATTTTAGCGGTGATTAATCAATGAACACAAATTCATTGCTGTTAAGCACTATTCGGCAAACGGACTCCAGTCCGGAATCGTTCTCGTCCATCAGAATGCTCATCGTGTGTATTTCATCGTCGGCCGGTAAGCGGCCTAGAGCGATCTGAAAAGCCAGTTCAATCTGTGCAGCAGCATCGGCATCCGCCCCGGCACTCTCCAGGACACGACCTGCGAAGTACTGCACTTCTTCATTCACCAGGCGACCGTTGTACATGGCGAGTGCCTGCAACGGTGTCACAGAATACCGGCGCTTTGGCCGCGACTCATCACACACCAGGGCATCGAACGCCTGCATGAACGGCATTGTGAGCGTCCGCTGTTGATAGACATAAATACTGCGTTTACGGCCTTCCGCCCCGTACTGAGTATCCCATTTATTTTGAGAGTATTTGACTCGTTGTTCTATATTGTCCGGCAGTGGTGGGAAGATTGGTAACCCGTACTGTTCCGGATTGAGTCGTCCGCTCACCGACAATACTGCGTCGCGAATCGTCTCAGCGTCCAGACGCTGCCTTCTAAATCGCCACAAGAGTGCATTATCCGGATCGATCTGTTCGGCCCGCGGGTCCTGATGCAGCGATGTTTGTTGGTACGTGGCTGATGTCACGATCAATCGATGGATGGCTTTGATGCTCCAGTTCTCTTTAACGAACTGCAGAGCCAGCCAGTCCAGCAGTTTCGGGTGAGACGGTCCGCCGCTGAGTTGTCCAAAGTCGCTGGGTGTTCTGACAATGCCGCGCCCAAAATGCCAGTGCCAAAGCCGGTTGACCATCACTCTGGCGGTCAACGAGTTGTCGGGGCTGGCGATCCATTCGGCGAGCGCCATTCGTCGACTGCGCGTAGGCCAGCGTTTGAAGGGGTCCAGACGGATGCTTGCGGGTTTTTCGTGCCCGGTGATGCAGCTCAGAAATCCCGGCTCAACAACGTCACCTGGATTGTCATACTCCCCCCGAATCATGACTCGAGATGTGGGAACACCGGGTTCAAAGGGTGGTCCATAGGAATGGCGTAACGACATGGCGAGGGGCTTCAGCCGCTTAATCTGCTGCTTCAGCATCCGTTCACGGTCGCTCAGCCAGGCGAGGCGTTTTCGTTGTTCAGCAGATACAAGTTCATTACCGGAGTTCGCCAACGCCGTTTCGAGATCTTTACCTTGTGCTGCCGCGACATTAACGAATGTGCTGATAAACTCACCATCGCCACCGATTGTCAATCCGTATCCTTCAGTGGATTGCTCTGCCGTGTAGACAACGACCAGAGATCCCTGCTGGTCCTGCGTGAGTCCAGTGCCGGAAAGCCGTCCAGCCAGAAAATCATCATCGAATCGAATCCCCGTCCAGGTCTTTGATTTGTGTCCGATGGTAGCTACAACTGGCTGTCGTTCCGGATCATTCTGCTTGAGCGTAATGCCATTGACACGGTCAGTCCATGCAGCGACACGGGCCCCCACTGACGGGTTTTTGGTAGCCGGGTCGGCATCCAGATCTTTGGCGTCGAACCACACTCGCAGCCCCGACTGAGGAGGATTGGCGGAGACCTTGGGATTGGATTTGTTCAGCCATTCATTCAGTTGCGAGCGTTCGGACTCGTCCAGTGCATGGTCATAGATCAGTATTTGAGCAAATTCGCCAGTATACGGATTTGAAGACATGAACGGTTTAGCACCACCGGAATATTGACCGAGTGTGATATGGCGTGGGTTGGCCAAATCACCGAACCACTGGCCACGGTTCGACCCCGCAACGGCGCCCGTTTTCGGCTCGGGTACGTTATCCGTAAAAAATGTCCACTCTGTGCCGTCGCAGTTCGCCACAGACTGATGCAGGCGTCCGTCGTTTACGCGGGATCTGGAATAGATGTAGTCGTGACCCAGAGACCCACCCATCGCCTGCAGTCCGAATCCTGCGGTGCAGCCGAGACGCTCCGTGAGTTCGGTACGAAGCTGTTTGAGTTGCGCCAGCGACTCGGTGATTTCCCGCTCAAACGTGCTGCGCTGCTGATCAACCCACTTCTTTTCCCCATTACGATAAAACGCAGCGGGAATGGGACCGCCGATCTGGTAGATATCGCCGGGTTCCGGCCGCGGCATAGAAACGGTCGCAAAGAAAGCTTTCATGCGATAGAAGTCTTTTGTCGAAATACCGTCATGTTTGTGGTCGTGGCATTTGGCACATCCAACGGTCAGTCCCAGAAAAACTGATCCGACGGTCGACGTCATTTCACTGAGCATTTCATGCCGCGTTTCGTCACCGCGAGGTTCAGTGAAGGGTGCGAGCCGCAGGAATGTCAGCGCCACAACTTTTTCCGGAGGTGTGTCCGGCAGCTCACCAGCTCCCATGACTTCGTTAAATTCATCTCCTGCGATCTGTTCTTTGACGAACAGATCGTACGGTTTGTCGTCGTTGAACGCATCAATGACGTAATCCCGATATCGCCAGGCATGAGGCAGATCGGGGTCACCTTCGTAACCTGCGGTATCAGCATAACGGGCCAGATCCAGCCAGAGTCGGGCCCAGCGTTCGCCGTAGCGCCGATCATCGAGCAGCTGGTCGACCAGATTCTCCCAGCGACCATCCGACTGATCATCTATGAACCGCTGAAAGTCATCGGGACTTGGCGGCAGACCGATCAAATCAAAGTACAGTCGTCGGACCAGTCCCTCGTCAGTTTGGGCTGTGGCAGGCTGCAGATCGTTCTCATTGAGTTTTTGCCAAACAAAGGCATCGATGCCGTTGCGTATCCACTCGGATTCGACTGGGGGAGGCTGAGAAATTTCGGGTGAATGAAACGGCCAGTCCGCCGCCGGAGTAGTGAGACCAATCCAGGCATACGCACAACAGACAAAACCAGTGCGCATCCAGTTGACTCGGCTGAATTTGATTTGGTTTCTGATAACGGTCATGGACTCCAGTATAACACTTCACCCGGTCGGCACACGAATCGGACTTTGGAAACGTCTATTTACTGGCTGGTCAGTTGTACCGTCAATAACCAGAAAGAATGTTATAGGCATCCAATGACAGCGATGTCGGCGACCACTGGATCTCGGCGGTTTCAATGCCATCGGGCAATTGTGTGACTTTGATCGAGGTCGGCTTTTCAACCCTGGTGTGTTGGTCCTGCCCGGAATAAATGAGCCAGTGTTTCTCATTGTTGTACGGAATTCGCGGATTTTCGCAACGATTTCAATTGTTGCCGCATCGAAGCGGAAATTCTTCGGTGAGTCGGGTATCGACTGCCACCGGATTTTGTTGTTGTTACGCCTGTGAACTGCCGCAGAAGAACAAGCCGGTAAACACAGATGCGGTTAACCGGAGCTGCTTCATGGTGCTCTTGTTTTGTCGATGTGGGTCTGTGATCAGATACTCACTACGGGGAGGTCCGTGACTTATCTACCCTGCTTGGACCGAGGGTGGAACATTGCAAATCAAAACAACAATCACCGCCCGTGTCTGTCTCTGTACTGTCAGACATCAGAGGACCGGTCCGGCTGAATATCTGAGAACAGCACTCTCATCAGGAGGCAATTCGTGACGAAACGTCACCCGTCAGCTATGATCCCCGTTTTTGTCGGAGGTTTCGCTCAACCGAACGGTGCTGATGGATCTGCCGCTGTCTATTAAAGAATTAACCGGCTTCGCTCTTCCAGTGAAATACATGGAACTGCTTACGGACTATCCAGCTGCTTTAAAGAAACTGGCTCGCGCTGATGATGAGAGTGAAACCGAAGGCTATGTGAACACTTTTGAACTGATGAGCAATCTGGCAGACGTTCTGGATATCAACAAGGAAGTACGATACGGAGCTGTGATGGATCCGGATGGGAACGATTTCGACTGGCCGAGTCAGGTGCTTGTCATAGGTGAGAATGGCGAGGGCGACTATTATGGAATTGATCTCTCCGATGAGATTCACGGCGTAGTGTTCTTTAATCACCAAACGGTCGAGTTTGAGGAGATTACGGACACCCTGAGCGAATATGTGGAACTGTTGCAGGAATCATTTGCCGCCTGAACTCCAGTCACTTACCGGAACACTTCCTGCATGAAGACGCCGAAAAACATCCGTGTCCACCGTGACGATGCGGTTTTGGAGATCGTCTGGACAGAAGACGAGGTTTCCCGGCTTTCGTTTCGCCTGCTGCGACAGAGCTGCCGCTGTGCCGTGTGCATCGATGAATTCAGCGGACGCCGGACTTTGGATCCGGAAAGTGTACCGGAAGACATCCAGCTGGTTGATGTTTCACTGACTGGTAATTACGCGCTTAAGTTTGTTTGGTCGGATGGCCATGATTCCGGATTGTATACATGGACTCATCTGCACAGTCTAAAACTGTGATCAATTGCACAAGGCCGGCCGGTCACATAGATTCGTCGATTACTCAGTCCGTCAGCTTTCGATTTTCATAATCAACAACCGGTTCTCATACTAATTG
>CAUZPL010000077.1:0-30143 GCA_963581585.1 Planctomycetota bacterium | reverse complement strand
GCGGATGAATGATCTGGTTCGTTGGCGTTGGGGTGTGCGGTTTCGGGGAATCAGGCTGAAAAAGGACCCGCTGGCATACTCTTCCGCAGTTCGGTTCTAACGCCATCCGAAATGCGGAATGATTCGCGCGCTTAATGGCGGTTTCTGGACCGTCATGACACCCAGAATTTCACCTCCCTGTCCCCTGGCAGCAGCATCGCCCATGTCGATGAGCGATTGTCTGGCTTCTTCTGTCAGGTCCGGACAGACGGCGATTGCATCCCGCAGTCTTGTACTTTGACAACCTTTATGAGGGATATCTTTACCGAACCCTTTTGGATGGCGTGACGGTAAAGGCCGCCACCCCCGTCCCCGAACCGTCCTCCATTGCTATGTTCGGCATCGGCGCGCTGGGTCTGTTCGGCTACGGCAGACGTCGTCGGCAAACATCGGCCGCCTAAGGCCTCGGTTGAATCGAACGCAGGACAAAACGGGCGGCCAGGTGGTGACCCGTTTTCATTGAGTGATTGCACTGGAAGCCCATACCCCCTTCCCTGCTGGAAGAACTGCCCGCTATACCGCCCTGTGCCTGTGTTGCATTTTGTGAATCAGTTTGTACCAAAACAGGATTCACCAGAGGCGGTTTAGAGAAATCTAAACGCCTCCGAGAAGCCTGACTGGCTCCCAGTTCATCTTTCCGCTGGAAGGCCCTCAGAATCTCCTGAACCTCGGTTCTTACAGGCGCCGCCGGCTTCCGTCCGCCTAAGACCTCGGCAGAACTGCACCAAGTTCACAACCATGAATGCTCATCACGGGCCTCTTTTGAGGTCAGTGAACAGGGTGAGATTGTTGGCGTCCACCTCGCCGGCACCCAAATCACCGACGCGGGAGTCGCCAAACTCAAGGAGGCATTGCCGAATTGTGAGATCAGTCATTAACCACTGCGGTGCATCCATGACTCACCGCCTGTCAGTACATGACGGGGTAAGCCCACGGCTGGACTGTCACTTCCGGCCGGCCGTGGGTCCTTTTTGGACCAAAGACCCCCAAACCGCATGGCCGCCGGCAAACGTCGCCTCGGACCGTCATCGGCGCAGATCGGTTACCGGGGCTGTCCGCGGCGATCTTTAGAAGTTGGCCGGGAAGGTGTCCATGTCAACGTACATCAGCTCGTGTGGCTCGGCATCCGGACGATTGGCATCCGCCATGCCGTCCGTGCGCACATTGGCGGATGGTACTCTGGCTGCCGAGGAGCGCCACAGTTGGAGGTTAACTTGTCCCGCTGTCCATCACCCAGTCAGTTGACCTGCCCCCGCGGATGGTGCCGGTGCCTGTGCCTGTGTTAGATCCGGCCTGAAATTTATTGCGGACAGAACAGCGTCCGGCGCTGGCGGCCGGTACTCCAGCGAGCTGTGCGGACGTACGGCATTGTAATGACGTCTGCAGCGGTCTGTCAGCACTCGAGCTTCCGGCAGAGTGTCAAACAGCTCCACCTTAAGCCAGTCCTCTCGAAGCTTTCCGTTGAACGATTCAGTAAATCCGTTGTCCCATGGACTTTCCGGCTCAATAAACAGAGTCCGCACGCCAAGCTGATCCAGCCAGTTCCGAACACGTCGTGCCGTAAACTCCGGACCATTATCCGAACGAATGTCCTTGGGTGTACCACCTGTCACCAACAAGGCAGAATGTCAGCCTCAGGCGACTCGAGCTGGTAGGTGCGGAGATCTCCACGCTTTCCTTCATGCCTGCCTCCCAACACGTCGAGTTCTGCGAGAAAGCGAAACTCCGAAACAGCCTCAGCCTGTGCCAGCACCTGTACCTCGTGCAGCTCGACAATCAAATCGTTGTGCCTGTGTGATCTTTGTGGTGATGTGTGTTGAGAATCGTCGTGATGGTGAGAACGGCACCGAATTCAATCAGCGACTTTCCATCGTACTACGTGACCATGGCAAACCGGAATCCATAAACACCGAAGCATCAATCATGTCGCAACCTGCGTGGTCTTAACCACCGTTCAATTAATTCAACATTCGAACAAACAGATTATTGATCCGAATGCAGATGACCTGGTCAGCAGGCGGAGTGATAGTGGCACGGAGGGCCAAAGGGGACCGTGACGTGAGTAGCTCGTGACAGAAACAGCATGTCGATCTGTGTGCTGTTTCATTTTTGTCCCGCCCGAGGTCATATTGGAATCTCAGGGTCGCCAGGAATTCAGGTCACGTTGATATTCACCCCGGGTTGAAGTGATCACTGTATTCAACGACATATTCGTCGTACTGGTAAACGTCGTGGATGAGCAATCTGATACGGTCTGTTTTAACTTCCTCCAGTTTTGCCGCTTTTTTCATGCATGCCATTAAACCAACATATTTTGCACCGACGTTCCTTTTCTCAGATCCTGTGGTCCGATGACTCCAAACCGAATGTCCATGCCAGTCCTGTCCGGTGATCAGAGATGTCCATCGAGCTAAGTTTTCTAACTGTCTTTCTGTTGTTGATACTCGTTCATGCGTGGCACGGCGCCAGACTGACCAATTCACTGAGCGACTACCTGGTCGGAGGACGGACACTCGGTGGTGTGAGGATCGCTCTGTCGTTCGTGGCAACTTTCGTTAGTTCGGTAACCTTTGTCGGGCTCGCCGGTCGCAGCTGGTCTCTGGGACCGGCATGGTGAGTGGTGTGCACGACCCTGTTTACGGCCGCTGTTGTTGTCTCGTGGTTTGTGATTGCGCCAAGATTTCTGGAATTTGCAGACAAGTTCCAGTTACTGACGATCCCGGAATTTCTGGGAGCACGGTATCAGAGTCGCACACTGCAGCAGGTTTCCGGTGTGGTGGTGGTAGTTGCCTCACTGGTGTATATGACCTGCAGTGTACGACGGCGCCGCAAGAACGCTTGAAGGGCTGTTAAAAATCAACCTGCAGGCTGTTATGGTGCTCGTGTTCCTCGTTGTGACGGGATACACGCTGATCGGCGGGTTTCGCGCAGTTGTGGCGACTGACGGTGTCCAGGGCGTCGTACTGTTGTGTGGAGCCGTGACATTGCCGATCGCAATGGTTTGTCGCGGGGGTGGGATCGCCCGCGTGCTCGATACAGTCCAGGCACGATCACCACACGCACTTGAATTTACAACCGGTCTTCCGCTGCTGGGACTCATCGGAACAACACTCGGAATCGCACTGAAGATTCTTGTTGAACCACGACTATTGTCGCGATTCTATGGTCTGGCGTCGAAACAACAGCTTCTTCGAGGTCGCTGGTTCGCGGTCGTGCTGCTGCTCGTCACTTATTTGTTTGTTCTGCCGGTGGGATTGCTCGCCCACGCATTTGTTCCGGGTCGGCACGGATCTGCAGACGGACGAAGTTGTTCCCTGGCTGCTGTCGTCTGAGGGACATGTGCTGGGAACTGTTGCGGGGTCACTGTTTCTGACGGCACTGGTCGCCGCAGCAATGTCATCCCTGGATTCTGTCCTGCTTGTCGCAGCCGGCTCCATCGAACGGGATATCGTGCCAAAGTGTGATAAAGACGGAGACAGCAGCAGTGTTCGCAGGACAAGAATCTGGGTCTTCGGCCTGTCAGCCACTGCGGCATCGCTGGCATTGATGAGAACTCACGGAGTTGTCGAACTCAGTTCACTTTCAGGGACGCTGTCTGCTTTATGCCCACGCTGATCGTTGGACTTTTCTGGGGGGGGGGGCGCAACGAAAACGGCTGCGACTTGCTCACTGATATCAGGTTTTGTGACAGCCGCCACCTGGTTCGGATTAAAGAATGTTGCTCTGGGAGGTTCCGTCGCCTGGCTGCACGAGATCTACGTCGGTCTGCTTGTCTCCATGCCGGCGTTTGTTGTCATCTCGAAGTTTCAGCGACGGCTGAATTCGACATCCGGGACATGAGGCACCATGTGGGAAGTCAGACAGGATACTCAATGAGCACACCAAATCCTCGTGAATCGTGATCGTCCGGTCGAAAGTCGGAATGAGTCGAGATCAGCCGCGCGCCTGAATCCAGATGAAAGGACAGCACAGGGTCCGCAACACGGCCCGTTTCAAAATGCCGCTCGAGATATTCTTCGATTGAAAGCTGCGGGAAACGGTGAAATCGCACGGGCCGCGTAAACCCGATGATGCGTGTAATACCGTCGAGTTGGCGTGCGAAATCAATCTGCCGGTCGATCAGTGCGCGTCCGCATCCACTTCCCTGACCATCGGGCGCAACACCGACGCCCACCAATTGGTAAATCGTTCCGTCAGGCAGATGTGTGTGCTGGAATGATCCCTGATCAGTAACTTTCTCATATGTCAGCGGCTGAGATTCCAGTTGCTGTGGAATGATGCGCTGGGCAAACGCCGCTCCAATGATGCAGTCTTCGCGGACCGCCACCCATTGTCCGGCGGCAAATACTGAAACGCGGGATGCAATAGCTTCACGCGATGCCGCCAGAGAACCGGGCCAGCTGACCGCTTCGACCTCTGTCATCTGATCGACATCATCAAGAGTCGCCTGGCGACACGTAATCATGATGTTGTCCGTGGATTAGCCGAAACTGCAATTGCAGTGTTGAAACCAGGCAACGGATCAGGTCATTCAGCTTCGGATAACCAGCGAGACACAACATCGGCATTATCCGCACCGAGTTCCGGAAATCGATCAGATAATTCGAGGGAACAACCATTGATTCGAAAAGGCGAACCCGCCGCGGTGAAGGATTCGTCTCCCTGGCCGCGAATCCGATGAAAGATACCTCGACTCCTGAGATGTTCATCATCCATCATGTCCGAAATTGTCTGAATCGGTGCAGCTGGTATGCCAGCAGCCTCAAACAGTCTCAACCATTCATGCGTGGTACGTCTTCGAGTTCGCTCGCTGAGAAGCTGTTCCATGTATGGCTGGTTTTCGGTACGTGCCGAGTTCGTCTCCAGTAACGGATCGGAGATGCATTCCGGGGCCTCGATCACGTCGCACAGTTTTCTCCAAAGCGCGTCATTTCCTGCTGCAATAACGACAGTACCATTGCTGGTTGGAAACCCCTGGAACGGTGTTATTGATGGGTGGCGTGTTCCCAGCGGCTCCGGCGTTCGACCTGTGAGTTCACATCGAGCGATCGCATTTTCGAGGATCGCAACACTACAGTCCAGCATTGCCAGATCAAGCGTTATTCCGGGTCCGTCAGGTTTGCGTGCCTGCAGCGCCGCAAGGATTCCAATTGCAGTAAACATTCCGGCCACGACGTCGCTGATCGAAGCCCCGACGCGTGCTGGTTTGTCGGCCTCATGGCCCGTAATGCTCATCAGCCCGCTCATCGCCTGGATGATCACGTCATACGCCGGCCGATCACGGTAGGGCCCGTTCTGCCCGAAACCCGACGTCGACGCAAAAATCAGGGACGGATTGATCTCGTGCAGAATCTTCGGACCAAGTCCTAACTGACCCATGACGCCAGGGCGGAAATTCTCGACAAGCACATCGGCCATTTTCACCAACCGCAGAAATGTATGCCGATCGACGTCATCTTTGAGATCGAGCACCACGCTCGACTTCCCTCGATTCAGGCTGCCAAAGTATGCGCTTGCGCCGGACCGAAGGAAGGGGCCAAAGGAACGGGCCTCGTCGCCTGTCTCCGGCCGTTCGATCTTTACGACATCTGCTCCGAGATCAGCCAGAATCATGGTGCAGTAAGGGCCCGCCAGAACCCGAGTCAGATCGAGTACCTTCAGCCCCGCAAGCGGAGGTCCAACAGAGCTGCTGTGTGCATCAATCGACTCATTGGGTTCAGTGTTCGGCACTTCTGGCATCGGTCCACTTTCCAGTCAATTCACTCGCAGGGCCCGTTAAATTTACCCGACTCCGTCACACAGGACTGCGTTGCGACGGATCTGATTGGCCCCGTTTAAGCACGATACGACACGGGTTGTTCACCACCGAACTGTCGCCAGTCTTCAGGACGGGCTGGCCGCCGGGGAACGCACTCTGGTTTGATCGATGAAGTCACTGGCCAACATCCTTTGCCTGTCCGGGCAACAAACAGCGGACTGCTGCAGTCATGACGACTTTTATTTGTCAGTCACCGGTTGACTCGTCCACAGTTTCACACATCACCCACATCGGTACCTGACCGGTTTCATATGTGGCAAAATGGTCGAGGCTTCCCGTTTGCTGGTCGATACGATAAGCGAACAGGGTCGACGTATCGGTCCCCGCTGAATAGAGGAATCGGCCGGTTCGATCGATACAAAATGAATTTGGTTGGTTCGGCGTCGGAAACCAGCCAACGAGTGTCATTTCTCCCGTCCCTGAATCCAGAGAGAATCCTGCCAATGTATCCTGCCTGGACTCAGCAGGCCGATCAGCTGTTTGATCCCGATTGGAGACATAGGCAAATCTGCCGTTCGGCGTCAGCTGAATGTCAGCCGCATAAAACTCACCGCTCGAATCAGGTTGTAATGTCGACAAAGTTTTGAAACGTTTCAACGTGCCGGCATGTGGATCAAACTTCCACGCCGTGATTCCGCCACCGAATTCGCTGGAGGTATATGCGATGTCCAGCATTGGATGATGCACATAATGACGAGGCTCGTGATACTTGTGATTTTTGTCGGGACCATCCACAAATGGAGGATCATTTGGTGCCAGCGTGCCCTGACGCATGTCAAAACGGAACTGGTAGATTTTGTTCGGTAAAGTGTGGGCGACGAAGACAAACCGACCAGAAGGATCGAACTCGATGCAATGGGCCCTGCTTGCTGTTTTCCTGTGTTCAGTCAACTCTTCGGTGCAGACACCATCGACGATACGATAAATGCTGACATCACCAGCGGAATAGTGACTAGCCAGAAGGAATCTTCCCGAGCTGTCGGTGCGAATGTAACACGCGTCACTCGTGAGTTTGGCGACACCGCTCATGGACAATGAACCGTCGTTTCTCCGTTTCAGAGTGGCAACCCGCGCTGCACCACCCTCGGACATTACCGCATAAATGAATTCTCCATTGGAAGAAAACGTCATCACGCCAGGGCGTGATGGGAGGTCCGTCCTGAACTTCTGAACCAGCTCACCGGTCTGATGATTCACTGTGTATGCAATGACAGCTCTGTCCTGACTGGTCGAAAGATAAAGAAGCTGTGCTGCCTTTACTGAATGTCCTGACAAGACAGCACATGCTATCAACACGATGGTGAAGTAATAGATGTTCATTTGCCCGTGGTTCTTTTTCGTGGAGCGGTACTGGTGCAGCGTTCAGTTCATTGTCCCACATCAAGCGGATCTGCAAACCGCATGCAGGACAGTCTTTCGGCATTATTCGGATTCCCCTGAAACAACAGGGGCCGTGCAAAATTTTTGTACTGGCCGCGTGAACTCACTTGTGAGCGACCGGCACAAACGCATGTTGAATTGGTTTATCAACTCGCGTCACCCCCGGAACGGAAGAGTCGTTCGTGATTACACGGACCGGACAGACCGGACAGACCGGTGAAACTCGTCTGATCAATACGGTCGCAACATGCGCCGACCTGGTTAACGCCGTTTTAGGCCGAAGGCCCAATATCGAGGTCCTGGCCGCGATGAAAATTTTTCCCCATCAGGTATTTGACCTCAAGTTCCACGTCCCGAACAAATACGTCTTCGGTTAAATCCGGATCACGTTTACTGAGCCACACTTCGATACTGTTCCTGCCCGGCTGTGGCCAGTGGTCACGATCAAGCTGAAAGATGAACCAGTAACCGGAACCCGTCCGATAGCGGGGAGCACTCATGCGATACATCTGGTTGATTTTGCGCAGTGCAGTATCGGGCAGTACTTCTCCATTCAAACGGAAGTTCAACTGATCGAGTTCGGTGGTATTCATGACTCGTAATCGGAGCACCACGTCGTGTACGCGTCCGACGGCGTCCCACCGGGCCAGATCATCGGTAATTTCCAGTTGCACTCCGACCGGCCGGTTCATCTCCAGCTTTGCGGGAAGCTGTCTGGTCAGCTCCAAATTGTTGAAGCGGCCTGCCGTGGTGGGAATGTGATAAAATTTGTCCCTGCTCGCCATGATTTCAGGATGAGGCAGCTCACGCAGCTTCTCGTAGAATGAGGCATCATACGGCCAGTTACCATGCCACTGTGAGACGTAAAGGCCGGACACACCTCGGTTCCAGAAACTGCAGGCTGCGGCACGGATCATTTCGATCGGAGCCTCAGCAAGCCGGTCGGAATCAAGGTGGCTGTCGATTGCGGCATGCACGCGACACTGCGAGCCCCGGGCCGCTTCGACCAGCGCGCCAATATCATCGAGGAGCCAGCCTTCGTACACAATGAAGCTGCCGTTCGGATCCATCAGCTCCGGACGTGCAGGCTTGTGAGCGACAAGAACCTCCACAATGCCCCGTTCGATCCATCCCACCGGATCCAGGCCCCGCGACAGACAGGTCTCGATGCCGGCCGGAATACTGATAACCAGTTCACGTTCCGGACCGCTGCGTTTGACGGCATCATGCACACGCGCGATCCATTCGGTCATAATCCTGCGGCCCGCCTTGACCTCGTGAGGATGGAAGTAATACGGCCAGAAATTCAACTGCAGTTCAATTCCGTCCGCTGGATACCGGGTCAACACCTCCTCAATGATGGCAAATCGCTCGTCCCGCACCTCACGATGCTTGAAATCAGCACAGTTATATCCAGGGAAATCCTGATCGACGTCGCCGGCTCCTCCGATGTCCAGATGCTTGTTATCCAGGCGGAAATTGGAGCTGCGAAGGTCGTAGCCTCCCCCACCACGTACACCACTTTCGAGCTGCACCAAAAGCGTTGGGTACAGCAATATTCCTGTCTCGTGTGCCCGCTCACAGACGACACGCAGTGGATCATACCCCTGGTCGATAAGACCTTTCGCATTCTGGTAAGTGCGGCGAAAAATCTGGTGTGTCCAGTTTTTCACATGGTGGCCCCAAAACTCGCCGACCTTCGTATCGTGCATCATCGTCCGCCCGTCACCCAGGCAAAACATCAACACTTCCACCGGTGTACCTGCCAACTCGTCGACGGCAGCCTCGCACTCTTCTTTTTGCATCGGCGGTTCATACATGTAGAACAGAGGGTGACGGCCATCCTGGTAAAACATGATCCGTGGCTTTGGACCTGTCACGGTCTCCAGGCCAGGACGGTTTTCAGATTCCCCTGCCGTCAAACCGGCTTCAGCCACGACACCAGCGCCAAGGGCTCCTTTCATAAACTCTCTTCGACTATCGCGATGTGACATCGAGTTGCCTTTCGATCGATGGGGTGCAGTGTGGTGGGATTTGTCCTCCGGCAATGGCTGGATTACTCCGAAAGCGGTCCGTCCACCGTCAGTCTGATTTGACCCAGCTTGCGAAGTATTCCGGTGACCATTTACGAGTGAGGTATATCGTCCTCTGCGCATGCATACCATGCGGCAGGGACTCTTCACCTTCAATCCAGGCTTCGGCAGCTTCCAGCGTCGGCAGCTCGATGATCCAGGCCCGATGCCAGTCATTTTGCGGCGTCAGAAGCTGGAAGGCTTCCAGTCGCATTAACCCGTGTCTGCGGGCAATACCCTGCATCAATTTGACGTGTTGTTCATCACCTCGCTCGGTAGACGAAAGTAATTCCACACCGGGCCGGTACCGAGCAAACATCAGCACCACGATACTTTCCGTGTCGGTCCACAGTTCCGGAACGGCGTGCGGATCGGCAGACAGCGGGACGGTCGGTGGCACTGGCTCGGTCACCCACGCCGAAAACACGTCCGGCTTCAATTGTCTGGAGAAATAGTACTCGTAATAACCGTAACGCCCATATGGTGGCGCCATCTCCGCTTGAATCCACTGCTCAGCACCTTCCATCGAAGGAAATTCCATCAGCCAGAATCGCTGCCAGTCGTTCTGCGCCCCGATCAGGCGCAATCCTTCCATCCGCTTCATCTGATGCTGCTCGGCAACAGACAGCATCAGATTGACATGGGTTTGTGTGTATTCACTGCGATCTTTGTCACTCAACTGGTGCCATGAGGGTAGACGTCCACCTCGGAAAAGAACGACAATGCTGTCGGTGTTCTGTTCAGGCATCTGTGCTGGTCTCCGCGGCTGTGCTGGTCGGTCGTGGCCGTGGCGCATGCTTGCCAGCAGAGCTCGACCCCTGGATCATCGGATTAAAATCACGGCACACGCGGGTCCGGCGAAGTCAGGAAGGTTAACCAACAACCCGCAATATCAGGGATGATTCGGGACATTCGATTCTCACAACAGCTCCGCGATCGGATTTCCACTGGGCAGAATCGCAACCGCACGACCGGAGTGGTTGGTGAGGTTTCGGCGATAATCGATGCCCAAATGGTGATAAATTGTGGCCAGAACGTCCTGCGGAGTTGTTGGACGTTCGGTCGGATATTCTGCTTTCGAGTTTGTGGCTCCCACAACCTGTCCGGTCCTGAGGCCGCCACCGGAAAACAATACGGTATAAGCCTGAGGCCAGTGGTTCCGTCCCACACCACTCGCACTCGTGCTCAACCGGGGCGTTCGTCCGAATTCGCCCATCGCCACCACCATGATGCGCTGATCCAAGTCCCGAGTGTAAATGTCGTCGATCAGTGCGGCCAGCGCCTGGTCAAAATACACCAGTCGTCTGCGCATGTAATCAGCGAAGTGACCGGGACGACCGGCGTTGAGAATATGATCATCCCAGTTCGTGAATTCCGGACCGTGTTTTGGCGTGTTCACGAACACACTCACAACAGCTGTGCCGGCTTCACACAACCGTCGCGCCAGCAGACAGGACTGTCCCCATACATTTCGACCGTATCGATCACGCAGCAGGTCTGATTCCTGACTGACATCAAATGCGGCAGCGGTTTGCGGACTGGTGAGCACCTGAAACGCCAGCTGCGTGAATTCATCAGCCGCATCAATATTGCCGGACAGGTCAACCCCGGCACGGAACACATCCAGCTGACGCAGCAACGACCGGCGGTCGCCCAGTCGATCGCCGTCGATCCCGGAATTGAGCAATGCGACGGGTGCGCGGTAGTTTTCTCGCGACGGATCACCACAGACCAGCGGACCGTGCTGCAGACCCAGATAGGCCGGGCGAGTCATATATGTGGCGCTGGGAACTGCTGCATAAGAAGGAATCTCGCGCGTTGACAGTCGGCGAACGTGGCTGAGCACATTGCCGATATCCGGATGATCACTCTTTGATTGCGAAGTCGGATCCGCAACAACCGGTGTTTTCCCGGTCAGTACTTCGATACCACCGTCACTATGGCTGCTCATTTCATGATGCAGCGAACGCACCAGTGCGATCCTGTCTCCCAGCCGCGCCTGCAACGGCAACAGTTCGCAGATATTCATTCCTGGAACATTGGTAGCAATCGGATTAAACACGCTGCGATAGTCGGTCGGAGCGTCCGGCTTCAGGTCATACGTCTCCAGCTGCGACGGACCGCCGTGCAGATACAGTACAATCACTGACGTGTCACAACTTGGCTCACCGGCCGCAGCGCGCCCGGCAAGAACCTGCGGTAATGTGACACCACCACACGCAAGGCTTCCGATCCGCAGAAATTCACGCCGCGGAACCGAACCTGTACAACGCTGGCCAAACATCAGGTACCACTCCACAACCGCACACGACGTTTCATGCTGAAATTCGACTCCGGGAGTATCGACAAAGCTGCCCGTAATGGTAAGTTCAACTATTTGGTGACCCGGAGTGTCACCGACTCGATGGTCACCAGCTCGACAGGGACGTCTTTCACCTGATTCCTGACGAGACGATCACCGGGTGCGCGCGATGACAGGACACCGATACCTGTCTTGACTGATTTGATCCTGTCGACCGTGTCCATGCCGGCGACAACCCGGCCAAAAACCGCATAGCCATCGGGGCTGAATCCGCCGGGGTCAAGTTTCCCTTTGCCGTTGTCAGCCACGTTGATGAAGAACTGCGTTGTGGCACTGTCAGGCACACTGGTGCGCGCCATGGCGATCGTCCCTCGGATATTACTGAGGCCACTGGTTTTGGCCTCATTCTTTATGGGCTTGAGTGTCTCTTTCTGCGTCGGTGGTTTGCCTTCGGCAAACCCACCACCCTGTATCATGAAGTCGTCAATCACGCGATGGAAGATCGTGCCGTCAAAATGTTTCTTCTCCACATATTTGAGGAAATTTCCCACAGTAATCGGCGCCTTTTGCTGATTAAGTTCAATGGTGATCTCACCCAGACTGGTTCTCATCACGACAACCGGGTTTTCGGCAACTGCCGGCGCGGCGAGCAAAGCAACAGTAAATAAACGAGTGAAGGCTTTCATTATGTTTCTCATTTATTGAAAATTCGCCTGTCAAAAAAACATGTCCGCTGCGAACTGGAACCACCAACAGTCAGGCTTCCCACCTGATATAACCCGCATCATGGAACCTGCCGGGAGCAACGTTTGACGTGAAACAGAAATCGACATAGGAATTGGGCGTGGCTTGCATTCATTGTATTGGACTTCGGTGGCAGCCGAAAAGCAATGGATCACAAATGAATGTCGCACGGGCTCGTGCACCCCTGAACGCCACCTAGTCCGGCTTCATGTAATATCGAACAGTGACTGCGTCACGTCATGTGAGCACTGACTTAACAGATCCCCCTCTGACAGGAGTGAACACAGATCAAACCAATGAATTTGTCTGTCCGGGCCAAGGTCCTGCTGTCTCCTGAGCCCATCGCCTGGAAAGCGTGATTCCGGCTGGGCGCGTACAGCCTTCACTTTCCTGTCACCATCTGAAAACGTCATGACACATGATTTTAGGACTACCGGACGTTATTCTGGTCTCTGCGACTCCAATTCCCTGATCTGCCTTGCCGTCAAGTGGTCATTCCCGGTGTTTTTTATTCGTGTCATCACAGCGCTGTTGTTCATCATCGCAGGTTCCACATTAGTGAAGGCCGGTGATACGGGTATTGATTTCTCACGAGATATTCGTCCAATTCTGGCCAATTACTGCTTCAAGTGTCATGGTCCCGACGAAGCAGTGCGTGAAGCAGATCTGCGTCTGGACTCCGCCAGATGGGCCTACGCTGATCGCGGGGGTTCCCAGGCCGTCAAACCCGGCGATCCGGATGCCAGCACGTTGATTTTCCGAATCAATTCACATGATCCGGATGAGCAGATGCCTCCACCTGACAGCGGACTGAGCCTGTCGGAGAACCAGAAATCTCTGCTGCACCGCTGGATCCAAAGCGGTGCCAGGTTCCAGCAGCACTGGTCCTTTCGTCCAATCATTCGACCCGCCGTTCCGAACCCAGAACCGGGCTCACATCCGATCGACTCCTTTGTGCAACACCGACTGAAGACTGATGGATTAACGTTAGCCCAGGAGGCAGACCGGCATACGCTGATTCGCCGAGTTTACCTGGACGTCATCGGCCTTCCACCCGAAGCTGCCGAGATCGAACTCTTCCTCAACGATGAATCTCCTGGTGCGTATGAACGGATGGTCGATTATGTGCTTCAAAGCCCGCACTACGGTGAGAAGTGGGCACGACACTGGCTCGATCAGGCGCGCTACGCCGATACAAACGGTTACACCATTGATTCTCCGAGATCAATGTGGCCCTGGCGAGACTGGGTTATCCGGGCCATCAACATGGACATGCCGTTTGACCAGTTCACAATTGAACAACTCGCGGGTGACCTGCTGCCGTCACCAACTCGTAACCAGCTCATCGCAACCGGGTTCCATCGTAACACACTCATCAACGGCGAGGGCGGCACTGACGATGAACAGTTTCGCAATGAATCGGTTGTCGATCGAGTGAATACAACGGGAGCCGTCTGGCTGGGACTGACAGTCGGTTGTGCTCAGTGTCACAACCACAAATATGATCCACTGACCCAGCAAGAGTACTACCAGCTCTTCGCGTTCTTCAACAGCACTGAGGACGTCAACACAACAAATCCGACGATTTCGTTACCGACAGCACAGCAGAAGAAACGTCTTTCAGCGCTGATTGACGCCGCGACCGCTGCAGTCCAAGCCTTGACTCATTTCGATGAAAGTCACCCCGCCGGTGAACGGACGGATGCTCAGACAACACTGCGAACTGAACTGGAAAAAACGATCCAGGAGGCCAATGATTTAAAAGCACAGTTCGAGAAATTGATTCCAACAACGATGGTGATGCGGCGGACAAAAGAACCACGAGTATCACATGTGTTGGTTCGCGGCGATTTTTTGCGCAAAGGTGATGTGGTCCTGCCCGATTCTCCCTCCTTTCTGCCTGCAATGTCACCAGCCGATAATGATTCAAGGAATCGTCTTGCACTCGCCCGCTGGCTGGTTCATGAGGACAATCCCCTCACCGCCCGCGTTACAGTGAATCGCACATGGATGCAGCTGTTTGGGCAAGGTCTGGTTGAAACAGAAAACGATTTCGGATTGCAGGGAACATCACCCACGCATCCAGCCCTCCTCGACTGGTTGTCCGTTTTCTTCATGGAAAACGAATGGTCAAAGCGCTCCCTGATTCGGATGATTCTGACATCTGCAACCTATCGCCAATCCTCGGTGATGCGACCGTCGACGGACAGAATCGATCCGCTCAACAGTCTGCTGTCGCGCCAGTCGCGCGTTCGAGTGGACGCGGAAATTATTCGTGACCTGACGCTGGCCGCCAGCGGAATATTGCATCCGGTGATTGGTGGTCCTGGTGTTTATCCGCCTCAGCCGGACGGTGTCTATGCGTTTACACAGCGGAAGGCTGACTGGCCGACCAGCCAGGGACCGGACCGTTACCGCAGAGGCATGTATACGTTTTTCATGCGGAGTGCACCCCATCCGATGCTGACCACTTTTGACACTCCTTTTTTCAATACGAGCTGCACACGACGAGTTCGATCCAATACACCTTTACAGTCGCTGACGATGGCCAATGATAAAGCATTTATCGAAGCCACCCAGGCATTCGCGGCACGGCTCGTGGAAACTCATAACTACGACTACGACCGCATCACACTTGCATGGCATCTGTGTCTTTCGCGACCTCCGACGGACAAAGAACAACGACGCGTGATGCGTTTTGTCAAGGCGGCACGGCGCGACCTGGCACAGACACCATCAGAATCTGCAGCGATTACCGGCACGGTGCAGAATGGTAATTCTGTAGAACGGGCGGTATGGACTCTTGTCGCTCGAACGCTCTTCAATCTGGACGAATTTATCACGCGGGAATAAAGTCGGACCTGCTATGAACGACAGTCAACACCAAACACGACCGGAAACGTTACAGCAGACCACACGGCGCCATTTCTTTGAACGATGTGGTGTTGGTGTTGGTGCGGCAGCACTGACCTCTCTGATGGATGCCGACCAGGCACACGCCTCGGCGGAATCAGATACTGGTGCAAAACCCCATCATGCGCCGAGAGCGAAGGCGGTGATCTTTCTTTTTATGGCCGGTGGCCCCAGTCAGCTGGATTTGTTCAACGAAAAACCGGTCCTGCAGGCCCACCATGGCAAGCTTCCTCCGCAGAGCTATCTGGATGGCAAACGATTTGCGTTTCTGAAAGGCACCGAAAAACTGCTGGGCAGCTCCCGACGTTTCACACGCTGGGGTGATTCCGGCCAGGAACTCAGTGATCTGTTGCCCCATCACCGCCGTATCGTCGATGACGTCTGCTGGCTGCATGGCATGCAGTCTGATGTGTTTAATCATGGTCCGGCCAAGATCTTCCTCAACAGCGGTTCACCTCAACCAGGTCGACCCAGCATGGGCTCGTGGACGACGTACGGGCTGGGCAGTGAAGCGAGTGACCTTCCTGGTTTTGTGGTTCTGCAGTCCGGACCGCGCGGACCTCGTGGTGGTTCTGCCCTGTGGTCAAGCGGGTTCTTGCCGACAACTTATCAGGGAGTTCCTTTTCGCAGCGGTCCGGAACCGATCCTGAATCTGAAGAGTCCGGATGGTATGACCCGCCAAAGAGAACGGCAGTTTTTTAATCTGGTTTCAGACCTCAACGAACAGCATCTGGATGCAGTTGGAGATCCGGAAATCTCCACACGGATTGCGGCTTATGAGATGGCGTATTCCATGCAGACCAGTGCACCAGAGTTAATGGATCTGTCCGGTGAAAGCTCTCATACACTTGAAGCTTACGGCGCAACACCTGGGGAACCGTCATACGCCAGCAATTGTCTTCTGGCCCGACGTCTGGTGGAACGCGGTGTTCGGTTCGTTCAGATTTATCATACCAGCTGGGATCATCATGGAGGGAGCTCCCAGAATCTGGAAACAGACTTACCTGCAGTCTGCCGGGAAGTGGACCAGGCTTCAGCGGCACTGGTACTGGATCTGAAACAACGCGGGCTGCTCAATGAAACGATTGTAATTTGGGGCGGGGAATTCGGTCGCACACCGATGGGTCAAGGTCGCGATAACCCCGGTCGTGATCATCACATCGACGCGTATACGATGTGGACCGCCGGAGGAGGATTCAGCCCGGGCCTGATTCATGGAAAAACAGATGACCTGGGCCTCGGTGTGCGTGAGCAGCCAAAACATGTGCATGACCTGCAGGCAACGATCCTGCATCAGCTGGGTTTCGACCACGAGCGGCTCACGTATCGTTTTCAGGGCCGCGACTATCGACTCACGGACGTTCACGGCAATGTCCTGCATGACGTGATCAGTTAACGTGACTGAAGCACGATCGCTTCAAGTCAGATTACTCTATGAAAGCCTGCTCCCGGTGAATAAGACAATTCGAACCCTGATCGCAATTCCATTATTTTTTCTGGTCGCAACATCCGGTTCGGCAGAAGACTGGCCTCAGTTTCGCGGCCCTGGCGGACAGGGTCACTCCACGTCACAAAATCTTCCCATCAGCTGGGATCCGGACACCAATGTCGTCTGGAAAAAGAATGTGCCCGGGAACGGCTGGTCATCCCCCGTTCTTTCACATGGCCTTATCTATCTCACGACGGCCGTGAAAAAAGAGGAAAACACCACCGAATCCGGCAACGATATCTCTTTGCGGGCTCTGTGTATGGACGCTGAATCCGGAGATGTCCTCTGGAACGTGGAGGCTGCAGCGCTGTCCGGGGAAACAAGGATCCATCCCAAGAACAGCCATGCGAGTGCGACACCTATCGTTACCGGTGATCGTATGTTCGTGCATTTTGCATCGCACGGAACAGCCGCTTTGGATCTCGACGGGAACATCATCTGGCAGGAGAAGATTGACTACAATCCTATACATGGAACCGGCAGTTCCCCGGTCCTTTATGAAGACCTGCTGATCTTTAATTGTGATGGCAGCGAATCTCCTTTTGTGGTTGCTTTGGATTCTGCGACAGGAAAGGAGCGCTGGCGCACTCAACGGCCGGATCTGGCAAAAATGAAGTTCTCATTTTCCACTCCGCTGGTCATCGACGTAAAAGGTCAGCATCAACTCGTCAGTGCGGGCAGTGATCTGGTCTGTGGATATGATCCGCAATCCGGAAAGCAGTTGTGGATGGTCCAATATCCTGAAAAATGGTCCGTGGTACCGCGTCCGGTATACGCAGGAGGCCTTGTTTTGATCAGCACAGGCTACGAGGGCCCCGCGGAGTTGCTGGCGATCCGACCGAATGGCAGTGGTAATGTCACCGAGACACATGTGGTCTGGCGGGCCAAACGATTTGTGCCACACAGCCCGTCACCCATTATCTATGACAATTGTGTATATCTCATCAGTGACAATGGGATTGCATCCTGCCGAGATCTGGAGACCGGTGATCTGCACTGGAAAGAACGTGTGGGAGGCACCTATTCAGCATCTCCGCTGCTCGCCGAAGAGCGGATTTATTTCATGTCCGAAGACGGGCGCTGTACTGTCATTCAGGCTGCCCCCAAGTTTCACGAACTGGCCAGAAATGATCTTAAAGAACGATCCCTGGCGTCAATCACACCCACCGATGGTGCACTGTTGATTCGCACGATTGAAGGTCTTTACCGCATCGGCAGATAATACATCGTTTCACGGCAAGTCGCAGATGACTAAGTTGGTCGGGTTCTGAAAATCAGCCTGTGTGCAGGAGCCATTTTGGAGTGGGTGGATGACTGTCTGGCGACTTACTGGGGGTGCAAACTCTCCAGAAGCAGTGAGCGCACCGTCTTCGGATCGGCCCCGGACACCTGTTTCATGACAATTCCGATCAGTGGTCCCACGGCTGCCTGTTTTCCGGATCGCACATCTTCAGCGGCGCGAGGCATTGCAGCGATAGCGGCTGATACCGCTTCTCCAAGTGATCCGGCGTCACTGACAACTTCTCGTTCCGCCGCGAGCGAGTCAACATCCGCAACCGAAACCAAACTGCCCGTTTCCGCCTGTGCCTTGAGCACCCCATAAACTTCTCTGGCACTCTTCGTGGTCAGCCGATCATGGACGACGTAGTTTAACAGCTGGCCCAGAACTTCACTTGTGATGGCAAAGTCCTGAATCAGGACTGCGCCTGCATTAAGATCCCGCAGGACATCCTGAGTGGCCCAGTTTGCGGCAATCTTGCCATCCCCGCATACCCGAGCAACCTTTTCATACCAGTCTGTGAACTGCGGCCCCTGGTCGATGATCACTTTTGCATCATAGTCCGAAAGTCCCAGTTCAGACTGAAATCGTTCACATCGGTCCGCCGGTGATTCCGGCAGCTGAGCACGAATCTCGTCAACGACCTGTCTCGTGACCTGTACTGGAATCAGATCCGGGTCAGGAAAATATCGATAGTCTGACGAATCTTCTTTTTCCCGCTGCCCGAACGTGACACCTCGTTTGGCATCCCACCCGCGGGTACATTTGGGAGCATCATCGATCGTCTCGTGAAATTTTTCCCACTGCAGTTGCTGCCGTTTAATCTCGTATTCGAGCGCCAGCTGGACGTTACGAAAGCTGTTCATATTCTTCAGTTCAACAATGGGCGTCGCAACTGAAACACCGTTGCCCTGATCAACGTGCAGATTCACGTTTGCATCGCATCTCAAACTGCCTTCCTGCATATTGCAGTCGGATACGTCAATGAATCTCAACAGCGTGCGCAGCTTTTCCAGATAACGCCGTGACTCGGAGGCCGAACGCAGATCAGGTTCGCTGACGATTTCCAGCAGCGGAGTTCCGGTTCGGTTGAGGTCCACACGACTATCTCCACCTCGGCCCGATTCATCATGTATATTCTTTCCCGCGTCTTCTTCGAGGTGGACGCGAGTGATCCGAATATGTCGCGATTCTGCCCCTTGTTCGTCCGCCTCAATGACCAGCCGGCCGCCGGCACTAAAAGGCAGATCGAACTGACTGATTTGATACGCCTTGGGCAGATCCGGGTAATAATACTGTTTGCGGTCCCACTTCGTGAACTCGGCAATCTCGCAATTCAGAGCCACAGCTGTCCGGAGTGCCAGATCGAACGCATGACGATTCATCACGGGCAGTGCTCCTGGTAATCCCAAACACACAGGACAGGTTTGAGTATTGGGTTCATCCGGATTGAAACGAGGCGAACAGCCGCAGAACAGTTTGGATTCGGTGCGCAGCTGAACATGGACTTCCAGTCCGATGATGGTCCTGTATTGAGTCATCGAATTCCGTCTCCGGTCACGGTGGCGGGTTGGGAGATGATCGCGGAAAACACGTGGCCGTCAGTGGTCCGGACAATTGCCGAACCCGAGCTGATACAATCGGCTTTGATAACAGCTAAACCCACGGCTGGTGATACTGTGTCATCAAATGAACTCAGTTCGTATACCGATTCTGAATCCTCCGATTCGGTCCGGATCTCAATTGATGCAAGGACACGATTGACCTGCCCTATGGCGTCAATCCGTGCGATTGGTTCCTGTCCCAGATAACAACCTTTCGTATAACAAATTGCTGATTGATTGCGCGCGGCTTCCGGCGCCAGATGCATGTCACTCAGATCACGACCGATCAGTGGGAACCGTTCCTGGATTCTCAACCGCTCAAGATCTGCCGTCTCCCCTGTCTGAACGGTTTCCGTGATCTTCAGACACAGCGACCGAATCTCCTTTACCGAACCACTTACGAATAACACCGGTTGACCAGCCCACTGGCATAACAAACATCTCACATGGGCGTTATCAACGGCGACATCAGCCCACCGGCCGGATTCCGACGGCATTCCGTCTGACAACGAATCGGGATTCACTCCAACGACAGCCATCGCCGCGGACGTGCTCGTGATCGAATCAAATGCCACATCTTCGGTAATGATGTAACGGTTCAGATGACTGAGCAGGAGCTCTTCATCACCCGGCAGCATCCAGATCTCGTGGTGATCTTCCGCGGCCAGTACAAACCCGTGAGCCAGAATCCGGGCCTTGACATTCGTGAAGAACGCCTCACGCCATGTACCAGCGGCCATGCTGATGATGTCGTTAGTACAGAAATTGTGCAGAAATTTCGCACGATCGTTACCTGTTGCACGAATTCTCAGGAGCTCGGGCAGCGAAACAAGATAACTGGAAGGTGGCATGGCAGAAAGGAATGAAAAGGAGATAGGGCAAAGGAAGCGTTATTGGATGTTTTCCAGCATGGACCTGAACTCATTGCGAAGACATTCGACGGCAGCCGCACAATCACCAGGCAGAGTGACACCTGATGCAAGACGGTGACCGCCGCCGCCCAGTCGCTCTGCCAGGGCGTTGACGTCGTATGGCGGCCGACAGCGAAGACTGCATTTCACCTGAGCCGTGGGCAATTCCACTGCAATAAATGCGGCTTGTGAACCTGCGACCGTGAGACATTGATTTACCAGTCCCTCGGTATCCGCCGGAGACGCGTGAGCCGCTTCCAAATCCCGGCGGTCTGCACTGATCCAGACAAGCCGACCATCACATTCCACCTGCATTCGACTCAGAATCCGACCGGAAAGGTGCAGCTTTGCAATAGAATGCTGCTCGTGAATGAAGTTGTAAATCAAGCCCGGCTGAGCTCCCTGGTCGATTAAGGCTGCACCAGTACGCATCGTTTGCGATGTCGTCGACGGGAAACGGAACCACCCGGTGTCTGTCGCAATAGCAGCATACAGCCCCGAAGCTGTGTCCGCATCAAAGGTCACGCCAAGAAACTCGGCCGCTTCACAGATGAGTTCACCGGTTGCAGCAGAACGAATATCTTTGAATTCTGTGGCGCTGAGATCATCCGAACTCACATGATGGTCGATTACGACTCGAAGGCAGTCAGAAGCCCGAAGGACTTCTGTCATGTCGCCAAGCTGCTTCCACGCACTGGTATCCACGACGACCAGCACATCGACAGCCGGTACTTCGTCTTTGCCGATATCATCCCCGAGTGTTTTCACAGCGCCATCGGTATTCATGAAATTCAGATTGGCGGGAGGAGCCGTCGCATTGAGCATCGTCACTTGTTTTCCGGATGATTCCAGGATCGCCGCCAGACCACGCTGAGCCCCTAACGCATCACCGTCCGGACGCACATGTGTCGTGATCAGGAATGACTGATGTTGCTCGATAATGTTCCTGAGTGGAGCCCAGTTGATGTCAGACACGAAGCTGCTTTCTGCGGTGCTGGCCACCAAGCCGGAGCCCTGTTGATATCAGACACGAAGGTGCTTTCTGCGGTACTGGCCACCAGGCCGGAGCCCTGTTGCTGTCATGTGATGACGAATAGATCTGCACCGGCAAATCTGACCAACATATGGTCGTTTTGCAATGGATCCCGATCTGGCGAGTTCTCCGTTCCGCCTGCAAATTATTGTCCATTCTTTTTCCGCGGACGAACAATCCACCCAATCAGCGCACCGACGACGAAGACAGGAAGAAAGAACCGAGCTCTCTGCAGCACCAAAGCCAACACCACAACCAGCCCCACGGTCCACGGCGACACGCGCGCCCAGGCGGCCGGGCGATCTCTGGCTGGAAGAACCAGCCAGAAAGCACCCAGCAACAGGCCAACTCGGAGAAACGCCGCCCCCAATGCACTTGAGAAGTCTATTGTTAACTGGATTACAGCCGCAACGGTACAGCCAATCGACAGCAGACCGACAAGTGCCCGTTTTCGTCGCATCTCTGATTCGCTGATCATGGCCTCATCACATTCATCGCAGTTCGCCTTAGTCGGCCACCGGAAGCCTCAGGCAATCCCCCTGAACACAATCCAATGCACCCAGCTCAGCATCCGCAGCCCTCATACACCCCTCACTGACACAGTGTGTCATAATGATCAGTCGGGCAGACTCTGATTGCACGTTGGATGTTCGGGATTCCTTCTGTACCAGGGACGAAATACTGATTCCGTGACGGCCAAGAATATCAGTCACGTCGGCCAGCACATGGGGACGATCGTCAACCAAGCAGCGAAGAAAAAAACGATGTTCGGGTTGTTCCTGGGGGAGGATGCCGACAGGTTGCTGAGAACGAAGACGCAGTACCGCCTCAAACGTATGGACAGCTCTTCCGGCAGCTAAGTCGACCACATCGGCCACGACCGCAGATGCCGTTGGCAACTGGCCGGCACCCGCACCTGCCAGCCTCAAACGACCAACCGTGCTCCCGGTGATCGTCACGATATTGTCGGCTCCGATCGTCTGAGCCAGCGCGCGATCGCTTGGTACCAGCGCAGGCTGCACGGACGCCTCAAGTCGACCGTTGTTCAGTTTCGCCATAGCCATGAGCCTAATACGGTACCCGAGTGATGCAGCCGCCTCCAGATCAGACAACATCAGATCGTTGATCCCTTTGCAGACCATCTGATCGATGGGCACATCTGTGGCGAAGGCCAGACGTGTCAGAATGGCCAGTTTCTGGGCAGCATCGGTGCCGTCCACATCGAGCGTGGGGTCGGCCTCTGCATAACCAAGTTTCTGTGCCTCTCGCAACGACTGCTCATAGCTTTGATTCTCCGACAGCATCTGAGTCAAAATAAAATTGCTGGTACCGTTCAGAATTCCTTCGATTGCCGTGATTCGGTTGCCACTAAGTGCCGTCATGATTGCACTGATGACGGGAATCCCTCCGGCCACGGCCGCTTCAAAACAGATCGTCCGGCGGTGTTCCGACGCAATCTCAAATAACTCCCGGCTGTGAGCGTAAATCAGCGCTTTGTTGGCGGTCACCAGATCTTTGCCGGATCTGAGCAACCGACCGGCATAGTCAAATGCCACGTCGGTGCCGCCAATCAACTGGACGGCCAGATCGATCGATTCGTCGCCAAGGACGTCTTCAAGACGGTCAGAAATCTGAACGCCGGCGGGTAGATATTCACGAGTTTTGCTGAGATCCCGGACCACAACGCGACACAGATGCAGTTTTCGTCCGGCCCGAATTCGAAGCTGGTCATCCTGTTCTGCAAGGATACGCGCAACTCCCGTACCCACGGTGCCAAACCCAATCAGAGCAATATTCAATGGAGTATGCGGCATTTCTTCGCAGCAGCAGCTTGATAATCAGTTATTTCGCGTAACGGGTGGAGGATAATAACAAGGAATAATCACCAACCACAGCAAGAAGACGCCAGAATCACAGCTGACACAAGAGCAGCGGTTGAGACGAAAAAAAGGAGCTCTATACTGATTGCCGGTTGTGTTGAAATGGCAAACATTTGCACCAGGGCGAGTGACTCAGCGCTGATTCTCCTCCCCGCTGCAACTGAGAAACGTCGGAACCGGAGGGGATGGACTCGCCTCAGAATCTGACATTCCAGTGTTGTTTCAAATGTAATTCGGTTACTTCCGGGTTTCGGAACCCCGTTTCATGACGAAATCACCTTTGGCTGCCGTACGACTTGGAGCGGTCAGCTATCTGAACTCGAAACCCCTAATTCAGGATCTGGAAATTCTTCTTCCGGGTTCTGATATTGTGCTCGACTATCCCAGTCGACTGGCTGATGCCTTGGCTTGTGACAAACTGGACGTGGCTCTCATTCCATCGGTGGAGTATTTTCGTGGCTCGGGCTATCGAATCATTTCGAGCGCCTGCGTCGCCGCTCGTGGCCCGGTGATGAGTGTCAAGCTGTACTGCCGACGGCACCCAGGTGAAATTCGGCGTGTCGCTCTGGATGAAGGATCCAGAACTAGCGCTGTGCTTGCTCGTGTGATTCTGGCTGAACGTTATGGTGTGTTTCCGGAAACCGAACGTCTGCCAATCAAATCTTCCACCAGAGCCAGTCCGGCTGACGCAATTCTGCTCATCGGTGATCGGGCAATGCATTTGCCCGAAGAAGAGTTCTTCGAAGTCATGGATTTGGGGCAGACCTGGTATGACTGGACCGGACTTCCCTTCGTCTTCGCTATGTGGGTGGCCAGAGAAGACGCTGATGTTTCGGGAATCGGCCGGGCACTGGATATTGCGCGTGATCGCGGAGTCGAAGTCATCCAGAAAATTGCAGAAGAGCAGGCTCCCTTGCTGGGGATCACACGCGACACTGCAATAACGTATCTGACAAAGAATTTGAACTATCATTTCATGTCCGCGGAACAAAATGGACTGGAACTCTTTCGCCAGCTGGCACTGCGACAACACCTGCTGCAGCCGGAGTCATTCCCCTTGCTTTCCAGCGGTGCGGTGGCGTGAAATTTTTTCAGCCGTCGTTTTAGCACTTAAACCTCACCGACAGCATGTGCATTGCTGTTCAAATGAGTCCGACGCGGGAACAGAACAACAACATTCGAATCAGAGTCATTTTATGCAAGCCATTCTCGACAAAGCTGTGGCCGGCGAACGGCTGACTTCGGACGAAGGTGTGGCGCTGCTGCAGTCATACGACCTGCCGGCAATCGGGGCAGCCGCCGATGCCGTGACGCGCCGCCTCCATCCCGAAGAGTTTCGTACGTACAACATCGATCGCAACATCAACTACACAAACGCCTGCACGGCCATCTGCGATTTTTGTGCGTTTTATCGTCCGCCCGATCATCCGGACGTGTATGTGCTGCCGATCGAAACGCTGCTGCAGAAAATTGCCGAAACCGTGGACCTGGGCGGAGACCAGATTCTGCTGCAGGGCGGACTCCATCCGAAACTGTCATTGGAATGGTATGAGGACATGCTGCGCAGCATCAAAAGCCAGTTCCCACAGGTCAACGTCCATGGATTCAGCCCGCCCGAGATTCACCATTTCACCAAAATCGCGAAGTTGCCGCTGCAAACAGTACTCGAACGTCTTCGGGATGCCGGGCTTGGAAGCCTTCCCGGAGGCGGTGGCGAGATTCTTGTCGATCGAGTACGCAAAAAGATCACACGAGGAAAAGTACTCACCGATGACTGGCTTAACGTGATGCGAGTGTGGCATCAGCTGGGTGGTCGTTCAACGGCAACAATGATGTTCGGACACGTGGAAACGCTGGCAGAACGCATCGAACACCTCGATCGCGTCCGACAGCTTCAGGATGAAACCGGTGGCTTCACCGCATTTATCTGCTGGACCTTTCAACCAGACAATACAGACATGGATCACATCCCGCCCGCGGGTGCGTTCGAGTACCTCAGGACTCAGGCAGTGAGTCGCCTGTACCTGGACAACGTGCCCAACATTCAGTCGTCCTGGGTAACTCAGGGAGAAAAGGTCGGCCAGCTCGCACTCATGTTCGGTGCCAATGATATGGGCAGCCTGATGATCGAGGAGAACGTCGTATCTGAAGCTGGTACGGTCCATCATCTGTCGCTGGAAGCGATCCGCGGCTGTATCACCAACGTCGGCTATACGCCACGACAGCGAAATGTGTTTTACGAATGCATCGATGAATCCACTGAGTACCGAGCAGATCAGTCCGCGCCACTTCTGCCAGTGATCTGATCGCACGGCGAGGTGGCATGGTGCCGATGGTCATAATCATCTGCAGACACGACACTCCGGAGTACTTCGTTCGTCGCGTGACCGACGAACTGAGACAAAAACGCTGCCACTCCATGGATTATCCGTTGCTGATACCGCTATTCCCGTCAGCGTTTTGCCCGGTCATGGACCGTTCCAATAGCTCTGGGATCTGAGACGGCGAACGGAACGTGCAGTGTCCAGCCGTTAAGAAGAACGCTGCCTCCGATGCACACATTTCTGACTGGAACATCAGTAGTCTTGCCGGTGCTCCTCCTGTACTCTCAGCGTGCAGGTCTTTTCACAGCACTCAGACAGGTCCCAAGGCGGGAGCCATAACCATCGAGGAATCACATACGGCGACATCCTCGTGTTCTGCCGAGTTTTGGTCTCGTGGAATCTCTCGATGCCATGAACAGCACGCACATCACAAGATGTAATTTGTTCACCCTGTTCTGAATCGTGCTAACGCTCAAAATCACATATTCCACACGGACGGAACCATACATGGGACCGGTAAGGAGTAATTGAAGTTTTTGGGTTTGAATGCCTGCTCTACGAATTCCATCACAGAGCGATTTTGTGGTCTGGATGAAGTTCTGAAAATCGACGTACTGCAACAGATCGACAGTATTCCAAGCCTGACAGACAGCAGATTCACAACGGTGACAGGCTGGTGCAGATTTATCGAACCGCAATCGGATTCCCAGGTGAACCTGTGGCCCCTTTTAACCGCAGCGGGCTGAACACAAAACAAAATTCGTGAACACCGTCTGCTGCAAGTGGTTCCAGGTCGAGATTCTCGATGTGGTAGACTCCGTTCTTTGTCAAATCCCACTGATGTACCGGATATGACAAATCGTCTCGCTCGTGCGGGACAGCCTCTATCGCCCATGTGTCAGCACCAATCATGGAAACACGTTGATCGGTCAGGAACTTTGCTGCGTCAAGACCGATACCAGGTTCACCGGCTGCGTACATTTCATTGTCTTTCATCCAGAGTTTGCCGTGTCCGGTGCGGATCAGCACGACGTCGCCTTCCTGAATTTTCAGATCTGACATTTCCAGACACGACAGGAGTTCGTCCGGTGAGATTACGTATCCCGCAGGAAGCCGGTCGTTTCCGCGCAGTGCGCAGACATCAAGCAGAATCCCGCGCGTAAAAAAAACACCAGCGTTTTCCACACCGAGCTTCTTTAAACCATAGGGATCACCGAATTCCGACAACTTGTTGCCGTTGTAAAAATAATCTTCACCATCAATGCGCACACCAACGTGGCCAAGTCCGTCAAACTGTGTCCCGACCTGCCCAATTTCACCACTGAACAGCTCATCGTTGGAAACCATATGATTTGAACCGGTGGGCATTCCCGTTGGCAGACCGGGAATCGTCAGGCTGAAGTGACGTTTGCCAGCCAGCGGCATGCCATGTTCGTACAGCCTTCCGAGCTGGTAAATCTTGCCGTGCTGAATCAGGTCTGCTGAATTGACAACTTTGTGCGGTGTAATCCGGTTATTCGCACCGCGTTGATCGTCGGCTCCGAATTCGGACGGCCAGTCATTTGGACCCACCACGGCTGTTGCGTCTGACGCCAACTCAGAATTTCCGCTTACCCATGGAGTGCCACTCGCAAGTACGGCACCGATGACAGCGCCGAACGTGATTTTGCACCAGTTCGCAGCACGCGATGACATGGTCATGTAATCCGATCTCCTTCATCTGAATTTGTACGAATGTTGAGTTCCGGCAACTTGACTCTGGCCAGAGCTGCCAGAATCATTGCCAATAAAAAGATACCAATCATGCAACAGACAACAAGTAGTCCGTTGTCCTTCTCTCGGTCCCGGCCAGCGAGACCAACCAAATCCTCGATGATTCATTTAGCCACTTCCGCGTCAATACCGTTTCCTCGGTCACGGAGCGTGAGCAGCCAGGCCGTCAGGTCGGCGAGCTGTTCCGTGCCAAAGAGTTCATAACCTTTCGGCATGACCGACTGGTTAAGTATTTTGCGCGCCTCGATCATACCAACTTCGATTCTGACCCGTGTGCCGTCCGTACGCAGGATCGTGATCGCGGAACTGCTCTCATTGATCACTGCCCCGGTGTAGGTTCTGCCGCTCGTAGTCAATAAAAGCTGCATGGCGTAGCCCTCGGTGATGGCCGCGCTCGGCTGCAGAATCGCCCTGACCATGTTCTCCGGCGTCAGCCGGATACCAACACCGGACAGATCGGGAGCCAGGTCGCTGCCACGCCCCCGCACCCGGTGGCACGCCGCGCAGCCGGCGCCGCTGATCCGATCAAAGAATACTTCTTTCCCACGATTGATATCCGACTGATCGAGGGTGGCCAGCACGCTTGCTACAGTTGCCGCTTCCGGAACCGGCACCTCGATCACCAACCCAAGATGGGCTTTCACAGCCAGCAGGTCCTGGTAGAGGTGCGTATCGGGCGCCTGACAGAGGACATCCAGCACCGCAGTAATTCGATTGCTTCCGGCTGTTGAGTCGGGTTTCAGTTTTCCGAGCAGGCGAAGTGTCCGCCGATGGATCGACGGTTGTTGCCGACTTTTCAGGATCGTGAGCAGTACCTCCAGCGCATCGTCGGCGATGGACCAATCAGTCGGCAGAGGCAGGGCAACGAGTGCCCGCAGTGCTCCTGCGATCCGTTCGTCACCCGGTCCGACGTCCGCCATTTTTCTGATCAGGCGATTTGCGATCTCAGTTGCGAAATTATTTACCGACGACACGCTGCGGGAAGTCGCCTGGACGCTGGCTTCCGATGACCTCAATTGCTTAACCCGAAGTCTGTGCAGATTGGCAATCCCCTGAATGGCTGCGTTTTTCAGAGATTCCGCCCCCCCCAGGGCTTCCCACAAATCCGGGAAGGCGTCCAGCGTTGTCCCCACGGCCGGCAGAACCAGGGTCCGCTCCGCCTCCGATTCCAGAGTGCGGTAGAATCCGAGCAGTTGCCGTTGCTGTTCTCCTTCCCGAACCGAGGCACGTGAAATCATACGCAGGTAGAGCTCTCGCAATTCCGGGTGATCGGCCTCACCAGCCCGCTCAATCATCTGTCCGACTGGCAAAGTCTGCTCCATTTCGATGCGCAGACGCTCATTGGACAATTTCTCCGGCGGAATCGGATTCATGGCGAACGTCAAGGCCCAGCTCCGCACCGTGGGATCGCTCTCTTGGTCGACCAGATCCAGCACTTCCTTCTGCGTTATCGCGAAATCCTCTTGTAGACCCAGCAATGCCGCGAGCCGGACCCGAGCGTTCTCATGATGCAACCATGATCGACGGATCTCAACGGGTGCGAGATCTTGCAGCGCATGCCAGCCCGCATAAAACACAAGTCGATCATGTTCTTTCGTAAGTTGGACCAGAACCTCATCGACTGCCATCACGAGGTCGGCCTGATGGATTGCCTGCATCGCTTCAAATCGAACGCGGGGATCGGGGTCGCGCAGTGCCGTTTCCACAACAGATAACAACGCTTCGTGCTGTCCATACATTGATGTTCGAAAGGCCAGAATTCGGATCGCCTGGATACGCAGATTCCGTGGCAGGCGCCCGGCGGGAACACTCATCTGCGGGACCGTCCATTTTCGGATCGTTTCCGTGAGTTCATCATTTCGTCCTACCATCCGTCCCAAAGCCCAGGCGGCCCACGTCTGTTGACCGGTACCAAGTTCACCCGCCGAGATCACATCCACCAGTTCCTCCTGAATCACGCCTCCCCGCCGCACAAGTTCGTCCTGAGCGTTCACGCGCTGCGCGGGAAACGCCCCTGGTCCGAGCGCTGTCAGTAACTGCGCGACTGTCTGCCTGGCGAGTGGCATTTGTGGCAGCCGTATTGAGTTTCCGTTTTCTGAATGTATGACTCTAAAAACCCAGCTCCCTTCCTGACCCGTTTCGTAGTGGTAGTTTCCGCCCCACCCGAGCGTGTAAATCGCTCCCTCGGGACCGCATGCAAGATCTGTAGGGCGATAGAGCATTCCACCCTCTCGCCGCTGGATGAACGGTTCGAGCAAACCGTCTGCCGATTCGCGCAAGGCACCCTTCCAGCCTGGCCGGTAAACGTAGGTACCAAACATCCAGTCATTGATAAAAAAGACGTGACGATATTCGTGTGGAAAATGGTCGTCATCATACCAGGCGATGCCTGCCCAGGAACCGGAGGTCATTGGACCGCTCACAGGAACGGTTGGAAGATTTCCAGCGCCAGTCCAATGACTGCTGTAGCGATGACCCCAGCCAAAGTGCCCACCGAAAAAGGGCATGATAATCCGATCTCCCTGCGTCTGGTCGTTGTCAGTGCCCAGCCAGTTGAATTCGTTGTCCATAGCAATGTCCCA
>CAUZPL010000076.1:0-30924 GCA_963581585.1 Planctomycetota bacterium | reverse complement strand
GCGGAAAACAATCCATCTTGCCGATCATCCATGTGGTGCGCCAAGTGTCGTTTGAGCGCCTCCGGCAACCATTGGTCGTCCCGATGGAGGACGAAGCCGGGCATGTGCCTTCCGGTGAACCGTGTCGCCTGGTTGCTCATCGGCAGCGGATTGTCGAGCGTCATGCCGGGGTTCGAGTGGTAGGCGGTTCCACGCCCAGTCCTCGCCCGGTCTCGCACAGCGAGTCCCACGTCCCCGCATTCAACGGCACGCCTTCGGACAGCCGTTTGGCCATCGTCGCCGCACTGCGATCACCGGCCAGCCGGATCGCATCGACACCGGGCTTCCGATCGACCCCTCGCACGAACTCGATCAACTTGTCAGCTTCGCCCAGAAAATGCCCTGTCCCTGCAAATCGCTGGGGATCCCAGATCATCAACAGGACATTGTTGGTCCCCGGCATCCCCTCGGCCGCCGGAGGACAACTGCCCCCCGAGAGACCTCCCACGAGGATGTCCAGCAGCAACGACAGCCCAAAGCCCTTATAGCCACCCATCGGAAGAATTGTGCCCCGTGGATCGCTGAAACGAACTGCAGGGTCGGTCGTCGGGTTGCCGTCGGCATCGAGCAACCATCCCTCGGGACACGGCTCACCGGCGACGTGCTGCACCAGCACCTTGCCGTTAGCCACAACACTGGTCGAAATGTCAACAACCAGTGGCTGATCGGTGGTCGGCACACCGATCGCGATCGGGTTGGTGCTGACGGTTGGCTCGGTTCCACCTGGCGGCGCCACGCACTTAAGCACCCCGTTGTCGTTGACAGTCACCAGCGCCGCCCGGCCCCGTGTCGCCACCGCCTCCGCCCATTCTCCCACTCGACCGACATGACCGCAGCGAACCAGGGTACCGCAGGCGACTCCCAGTTCGTCGACCTTGGCTTCCAGCCGCTCTATCAGCCGTGTCATCTGCACCATACCGAAACCAAACGCCGCATCGGCGCAGAGCATCGCGGGAGTTTCCGAGTGTACCGCCAGATCGGCACCGCCCACCAGTTCACCCGTCTCCAGCAACGGCAGGTAGTGAGGAATCTGGACGACCCCGTGAGAATCGTGACCACGGAGGTTCGAGCCGACCAGGCTGGCGGACACCAGGTCGGACTCGTCCGCAGGAACTCCGGCGGCCTGGAACAACGACGACGCAAACTGCTCCAGGGAATCAGCAGTCACTCGAATGCCCGATCTCATCTATTCTCCCGTCTGCTCCTTCGACGTGTCTTTGCCATCTCGAGGACCGGCCAGTTGCCACGCGGCATCAAACAAATCCGCCCATCTGATCGACTCGTCGTATCCTCCCGCCTTGTTCTTCGCAAACGACTGGACGGCAATGTCACCCAGCCGGGGAAACAGCCACGAGTTGGAGTTCCTGAAATCAAGCTCATGGAACGTGTGGCCCGAGTTGATGACAACGTAGCGATTGGGGTTGAGAGGATTGGGATAGATCATCGACAGACCATGCGTCGCGGGGTCGTAGCTCTTGCCCGCCACCCGGATCTCCTCCCGTGACCACTCGACCGGAAGCTTCTGGATCACCCGGGCCATCACTGCATTCGATCCGGGGTCACCGAACAGCACCAAATTGTTGGCTGCGATCATCTCGTCGTTGACCACTGTGTCACTGACGACTCGAATCCGGCCACGGAGCCACTTGTCGAACTCACGGCCGAACCGATCCAGTGTCCAGTCGGCCCACTCGGCCTGCGACTTCGTCCAGGGAGTCCCGGTGCCGCGAACACAGACAAACGGTTGCATGAACGCATCATCAATGGGCCCCTGCAGATTTCGCCGTTTGTTCAGTTCAACGTTCTTCCGGAAGTTCCGGGAACTGTCATAATCCAGGACGGTCCAGTCCTTGTCGTTCTTCCGGTAATAGACACCCGGCAAGAGTCCCTCGGCGACCGTCGCCAACGGGTGCTTGACACCGTCAATCTCGATATGATCAGCCACATCGCGCGACACTTGCAACGCGGTCACGTTTCGCGTCTTCAGTCTCAGGGTTCCATCGGCTGCCCGGGTGGCCTGCACGATCGCCGGCCGGTACAACTGCTGCATCTCCTCGATGGTCAACCACTCACATGTGTTGTACTTGATGGTCCAGGTGACAAATCGGATGTCGGTGCGGTCGGGGTACGTACGACGTCCCTTGCGAGCATGACTGTCGTGAAATGCCATGAACTCCTTGAACGACCGGGGGTGAAACCGGTGTCCGGTTCCCGGGCCGATCAGCAGCTTGATCGGTACGTCCAGCCGCTTCGCCCGCTCGACCATTGTCGTACTGGCCAGCAACTGCTTGTCGATTTCTCCGCCGTATGTGCAAACCGGAACGTTGTAGGCATTCAACGCATACGGGACGACGTCGTAGATCGACAGCGTCTTGTGCTGATGATCGGGCCGCTGCTCGGTCTGCTCCTGGTACTTGTAGAAATCGACGAACCCGGCCCCCGGGCCCACAGATGACCAGCGACTGGGATGGTGCAGTCCCAGGTGCCAGGCCCCCGCACCGCCCATGGAGAAGCCCCACAGCGTGATGCGGCGGTTGTCGATACGGAACCTGCGTTCAAGATCGGCCAGGGCCTCGAACACATCGGTCTCACCCGAATACCGGTAGGCATTGTTGGTGCGTCCAAAGACATCCAGCTGCAGAAACATTTGTCCTCCGGGCAACGCCCTGCCCTCGTGCTGAGCGATAAAACTGAGCTCGTTCAGAGTGGTCCCACGGCCGTGCAGCTTCAGGTGCAACCGATGACGACTGCCCGAACGGGGGTTGATACCTGTCGGCAGCGATACGGCGTACGGTTGGACCGACCCATCGACCTTCGAGTAGTACCCGCGAATCGTACTGCCCGGCTGCAACACCCAGGACGGGTGGCCAGCGGCCAGTTCCTCGGCCCGCCTCATACCGATCTCGAGAGACTTCTCGGCATACCCGATCCAAGCCGAGATACCTTTTCCCGAGCTCGGTGCGTAGAACTCATTGTGCCGGACCGCCCATTCAACAGCCTTGGCGAACACGTCGACATCAGCCACCAGTCGCCGGTCTAACGACTTGTCTCGCTTCAGCGTCTCCACACGAGCTACCAGGGCCTTGTGGCCGGTTTCCAGCCGGGCGGCGACGTCGGCAGGAGGAGCCTGAGCCAAAACAACCGGTGCCAGGCTGACCAGAATCACCATGGCCAACCAAGGTGCCCACACGGAAGAACGGTCGGTCCAACCAGCGCACAGTCGGTTACGTCGTATCATCGCAATCACCTCGAACTCGGTCGTCCGAACAGACCCGTGGGGCCGGGGCTCAGTCGCTGTCAGCCGTCTTGAACCCGCAGTCGCGGTGACTGCCATCGCAAAAGGGACGATTGGACTATCCCAGCTATGATTCAGGCTCTTCTGGAACTCGAACGCGTTTCCGAACATCTGTCTCGAGTTTGCCAAACGTCTGCTCGTGCCGGTTGAGCGCAGTGGCCACGGCACTCAAAAGACGTTTTGCGCTGAAGTGGCTCATAATGATCCGCTGACTCACTTTCACCCGGACAGTACCGGCCGCGTATGGATTGGGGTTCAGCCCCAAATCCAGGATGAGTTCCTCCGGCGTGCTGGCCACTCGACAGAAATTGGCATAACCGGCATGAACATCGGAGTCGTCGACGACAATCTCCTGCTTGGGCTGAGGCTGCTGCTGCTCAGCCTTTTCTCCCTGTTGCTTTGTACTCACAGACGTCACTCCTTCGTAATACGCACACAGCTGAACGCTGCTGTAAAAACGCCCCGCAGGATACTGGTACAAGTGTGAATCTAGCCATATTGATGGATTGAATCAATGCCTCAAGTCCGTACAGTCTTTCGCCCGGGCAACTGGACGGCCAGACACGCGTACCTGAAATCGTCAGCTGGCCTCCTCAGGCGTACGGCAGACGTCATCGTCGAGTAACAGTCCACCTCAAAAATGACGACGAGATCCTCTGAGTTGAAGCGACCGTCAAAATTTGCATCGCCAAAAGCCACTTCGATCATATCATTGCCCAATCGGTAACGGTCCAACTCGGCTCATCTTGTTTAAACGCATTCCACATCGGAGCATATACATCTGATACATAAATATAAAAACGAAGACGATCACGAAGAGTGGGACGGTGTATATGAGAGACAGCGTCAACGTCACCGGAAGACCTCGCACGAATAAGGTCGGCAACACCAGGTGAAAAACGGCCGCAGTCGTCAGAAACGTAAATGCGATGATATTCACCAACCTGGCAGGGACGCCGGTGCGCCCGATTGACCCTCCAATTGTGACACCAACAGCCATCCCAACTGCAAAGTTGACAACAGCGTCTGCAATCATTTTGGCGAATACAATCAAAACTGCGAGACCGAAATATAGCTCCGGAATACCATCGGAACCCGACACGTCCCGCGCGACTGTGTTTACCTGCGGAGTCGCAAACGGATTTGACGGATCCGCAGCTGGTGCAGTCTAACTTGCTGAACCGTCCGAAACGGAACTGCCACCGGCCCCCAGCACCTTGTTTGCCAGGCTGACAGCCGCTCTCACGATTGCTGCACCGACAACAGGAACCAGGATCAGCAGCAGCAGCAGCAGAAACACCATTTCGCCTTCGATCATTCGTCAATACCTCTCTCACCGCCATTGACACATTCGATGTCCTGGCGCGTCTTAGCCACCAGTCATGTGTCAGCTGTGGGAAATTTGTGCTAATGATTGCTGACATGCCCGCAGAATGGATTCAGTATCCAGTCCATAATGACGATACAGGTCGGGCAGGTTTCCGGATTGTCCGAAGTGCTCGACGCCCAGTGATTGGACTCGATGACCGCAGACACCACCAATCCAGGAAAGCGTAGCCGGATGACCGTCGATCACCGTCACCAGTGCGGCATCTTCAGCCAGCGGCTCCAGCAACGATTCGATCCAGGACCTCTTCGCATCATGGTCTGAGGACCTGTGTGAGGCCTGCCATCCGGCATTCAGGCGGTCGGCCGATGTGACAGCCAGCAACCCCGCTCCCGGCGCAAGGACGGGCAAACGCTCAAATGCTTCAAGAGCTTCTGCTGCAACTGATCCGCTGTACACGATTGCCAGCTTCGCTCCCGACTCCGGCAGGCGGAACCAGTAACCGCCATCGACTATTGCCTGCTGCTGCAGTTCGGACAACACACGTTCGGGTTGACTGAGTGGTCTGGTTGACAGGCGCAGACAAACGGATCCGCCCCGAGCATCACGCAGCCAAACAGAAGATTCCTCACCAGTACCGTCGCGCTGGATGTAATCAAAGGCCCAACGCAGTATCACAGCCAGTTCATCGACAAAAGCAGGTTCAAATGCAGCCAGGCCATCCTGGGACAGACCGATGAGCGGCGTCCCCAGCGACTGATGCAGCCCTCCTTCAGCCGCGAGTGAGATTCCGGACGGAGTCGCGACAAGGATGAATCGAGCGTCCTGATAGCAGGCATAGTTCAGTGCATCGAGACCACGATTGATGAATGGATCGTAGACGGTGCCGATTGGAATCAACCGCTCTCCAAACAACTCGTGCGACAGACCGAGCGCAGACAACATCAGGAACAGGTTGTTCTCGGCAATGCCCAGTTCGATATGCTGTCCGCCCGGGGACAGCACCCATTTGAGCATCGACACAGCGTCATTTTTTTCCTGCCGAACCTCAAGCTGTTCCCGGCGAAAGACACCGCGTCGGCTGATCCACCCACCAAGATTTGTCGACACTGAAACGTCAGGGGACGTGGTGACAATCCGATCGACCAGCGGTCCGCCTGCGCGAGCCAGCGTATTCAGGATACGACCGAATCCCTTCTGCGTCGAAGTCATCGAATCGAACCGAGGGAAAACGTTGTCCGGAACAGGCAGTCGCGGTGCCTGATGCCGCCGCGTTTTTGACTGGTTGAACGGTACGCGTTCCAGAAACGCGTCGAGTTCAGCTTCGGTCAGCCGCAGTCCGGCGCATCGGTCCCATTCATGTCCTTCCGGAACGCCGTTTTCTTCACGAAAGCGATCCATCTGTTCTCGGGTCATCAGCCCGGCATGATTATCCTTATGGCCGGCCATCGGCAGATTGAAGCCCTTGATTGTATAAGCAATCACACACGTGGGCACATCATCATCCAGCCGATGCAGTGCATCACAGATGACTTCCATGTCGTGGCCCGCCAGACTCGTCATCAGCGTGTGCAGCGAGCTGTCACTATAGTTTTTCAGGAGTGATTCAACCTGCTGATCACCGTCCAGATCGGACAGAACCTGACTTCGCCAGTCGCCACTGTAAACCAGTTTCGAATAGAGCGCGTTCGGACAACGATCCAGCCATCGTTCGAGCATCTTGCCGCCAGGCTGTTCGAAGGCTGTCTGTAACCGGCTTCCGTACTTAAGCGTCAGGACTCGCCAGTCCATCATTCGGAACAGACTTTCAATCTGACCAAACAGACGATCGGTGACCACGGCATCCAGGCTCTGGCGATTGTAGTCCACGATCCACCAGACATTGCGGAGCCCGTGCTTCCAGCCTTCATACAAGGCCTCGAACACATTGCCCTCATCCAGTTCGGCATCACCCGCCAGCGCAATCATGCGACCCTCATCGGATTGCCCCGTCCAGCCCTTCGCACGCAGGTATTCCTGAACCAGACTGGCCAACGATGTCTGAGCCACACCAAGACCCATCGACCCGGTTGAAAAATCGACGTCGTCGGCATCACTTGTGCGAGATGGATATGCCTGCACTCCCTGGAATCCCCGAAACCTCTCCAGCCTGTCTCTCGTCTGATTTCCCAGCAGATACTGAATGGCATGAAATATCGGACCCGCATGTGGTTTGACGGCGACCCGATCTGCCGGCCTCAGGACGTCCAGATACAGCGCTGTCAATATTGTGGCCAGCGACGCAGAAGACGCCTGATGGCCTCCGATTTTCAATCCATCGACATTGTCCCGCAGGTGATTCGCGTTATGGATCATCCAAGTGGACAGCCACAGCACTTTGCGTTCGATTTCCTGCAGATTTTGAATTGTCTCCTGCCGCGACCCGGCGAACGACTCCGCAACCACCGTCGATTGTTTCATTCTGTCACTCCCGCTCCAAAACACGCGGACTGTGCTGGAATTTTATCAACTTACGTCGATCTGCAGCCATGGACTAGACCAATGCAATCTGATTATGACGTGAGAATCTGCAACGTGTGTATGAGTGCTGGTCACCCATTCCACTTGTTGTCAGTATCGCTCATGAACGCAGCTTCTGCATCTTTCGTTGAAAGATGACGACCACCACTGGTATCACGACAGATTCCCGAAAACCAACCGCTCCTGACCGCTGCATCGGGCGACTGTCAGATCGATTCAAATATCCCAGTACTTTTTAATGAGACTCAGCAGCGGAGGGGTTACAGAGTTCTCGTTATCTGTCTGAGTTGAATCTGTACTGCTCCTCACCTCCTGAGCCACCACACAATGGTTTCGCTGGTCTGCATGAATCTGACACGCAGCACACTGCGTTTCTGAGTCTCTTCGATTGCCCCGGTGTTTTGACTGTTAAGAGTGGTTGGGAGCAGCGTTTGAACGGGACTACCGGCAATCAGGACCAAACCGCACGGAGCCTGGACAACGCCCGCAACACATACCCGTTGCGAGGAAACCTCCGGAATCCTGTGGGCCGGCTGTGATGTCATCTTTTTTTCGCCGGGATTTGTAGACATTGACGGAACAGTCACAACGGCACATGTTCAGAATCTCCCTGTAAGCGTGGTAAATTTGACGCATGATCGTCAGCACACAGGGGCTCAGCGCTGGTTGTCTTCCCTGACTGCCTCTCCGTCGACCTCAGCATGATCCTGACCCACTGGCCGGCCTCTCCACCACGAAGCCAAAACCGATCCCGAGATATTCATCCAGGGGCCGAAAATCGCTGATGCCAGTAACGCGTCGCTGCTTTTGAGTACGTCGACGGCAAGCCCCGAGGCCATACCGCCGTTTTGCAGTCCCACTTCAATCGCAACAGTTCGTGCGGATGCTTCGTCCAGTCCGGCGAACCGTGAACAACCATAACCGAGCAGATATCCGATGGTATTGTGTGCCACTGCCGCAGCGATCAGCAGAAACCCCACATTTAAGAGCTGGTCACGTGAGAGCGCAGTGATGATCGCGATGATATAGCAAATGGAAACCATGGCGACCAACGAAAGGACCTGTTCAGTCTTTCGACCAAGAAGGGAAAAATGCCTCAGCAGCTTATTGGCCACCAGGCCCAGAACGATGGGCACAATGATCATCCTGAGAATGGCCTCCATCATGTCATTAAAATTCATCTGAATGTACTCGCCTGCCAGAAGTTTCATTGCCAGCGGTGTCATCAGAGGCGACACAATCGTCGAACATGCCGTCATGGTGACTGACAATGCCACATCTCCGCGGGACAGGTACGTCATGACATTCGACGCCACACCACCCGGACACGATCCAATCAGGACCACTCCGGCAGCAACCTCGGGCGGAAAATCAAACAGCATCGCAAGCCCGGCACCGGTCAGCGGCATAACGGTGAACTGCAACAGCATGCCAATGCCGACGGCCCATGGAAATTTCAGGACCCGTGTGAAATCAGCAATGCACAACGTAGCCCCCATGCCAAACATAATGACCTGAATCAGCGGCACGATGAGCCTTTGCTGCTCAAATTCACCCCATGTTCCAAATAACTCCGGGCGGAACATTGCCAAAGCCACCAGTGTCAACACCCACAGGCTGAAGGCAAGTGCTCTGTATTTTGGATGAACGTTGGCAGCAATCGCAAGGCAGGCAATTCCCGGAACCAACGCACTCAGCCAAGCATCATTCACATAGACACCGGCTTTTACAATCAGCGACACAGCGACAGCAAAGAACAACGCGCTGGCGCCCAGAAAAATTCCTGACAGTACCTTCGATTTCGACATCGTCTGCATTTACTCCTTGTGCCGCATTGAGTTGAAATCCTATTCAGCCCATGGAAACCGGTAGGATGGCGGATTTACGTGTCGCTGCAGCCCAACATCCAGACGGCAAACTGCACCAGGTGCAAGACAGATGGTGACGTGAGGGCCATCGATCGTATTAAACTGAAATGGATAGGTTTCGACCTGACGAATACGCGTGAATCTGTGTTCACGAAACATCCCCGCCTGAATCACTACATTTTTTTCGGCGGTACTGTGGAGATTGACGAGCCTGAGTCGGACTCCGTCAGGTGTCAGTCGATCCACCAGAGCGGCCACGTGGGATGGCAAACCGGACCGCCGCTGTTCCGGATCAAAGTATCGAAGACTCGCATGCAACAGTCCCCCGTGATACATGTGATTGGGTGCACCGTGCATCAGCTGCACCAGGCCTTCCAGGATCACTGGATTGAGCCTTTGCCAGTGATGGACATCCTGGTCTTCGGGAGTGGTTTCATCGCTGCGTATCTGATCCAGTCGTGACAGGGTTTCTGCGTAACAGGATTCGAGGATCTGCTGTGGATAGTCATCATTCCTGCCACGAACAAATGCGACCCAGGAGCCGGTGTGATTCGAGTCACCCTTGCCCTTGCGATAATTGAGCTGATCAAATCCGGAAATGTCTGCCAGACGTACCAGCCGCTCCCAATCTTCGTCAGCACGAGAAACGAACCACAGCTGGAAAAGATGCCTGACATCCATCCGGCGAAAGTCGTACCACCCCTCGTCTCCATGGCGGTGCGGCACCAGCAGAACGCCACCTTCTTTCCGGGCGAGGCCTGTCACCAGGTCAATCACGGAACGTGGCAGTTCCAGATACACCGGATTTCCACTGACCAGATAAGCGTTCGTGCCGCCAATTACGGTCGATTCGATCTGATTGACGAGGCCGTGTGGCCATTTCCATCCATAGTACCCGGACCACCACTTGCCGTCATTGTACTCGCCAATCTTGCCCGAAAGTCCGACGTTGTCGGGGAGAATTCCGTTATTGTCACGGACACGCTGAAGCCACGCGGCAACATATTCCTCGATCCAGGTTCTGTATCGTTCATCACCAGTTGCCATCCAGGCATTGAGCATCAGACTTGTCGACGTCAGATTCAGGGGGACGTCTCCGCGCATCATGCGGTGATTCATCGCATTAAGGATATTCAGGAACAATACATCATCATTCCAGGCGTCGCTCGACGTGACGTTCGGTATGTCATCGAATGGAAGCGGGTAATTGGCAAGAATCGGCCGATGGGTGACCCAGTCCTCCGCTGTATTCACAAAATGAGGACCGCGACTGCCATTGATCGGAGAACGAATCAGCTTGTGTATCGGGTCATAATTCGGTGCGGACGGACTGTCTCCCAGGTAAAGTGATGCGAATTTGATCGTTCTTTGCTGAAATGCCTGGCTGGTTGGATCGGAGAGGCCAAAGAAATAGAAGTTGGTGTAGGATTCACCGTGATGCATCCAGTCATAATGAGCATCAAATTCGTCGTGGATCTGGCCATACTGAGTAAACTGTCGGGTGACTCCCTCCCACAGATCCCGCGAAAGCTGGTCCATCGAACTCGGACCTCCAATCGCATAAAACAGCGGAAAATTGTAAAAGCTCTCATACCCGTCGTCAGACCCGTCAAAGCCGGGCCATTCCCTGCGCCACTTCAGCGTGTGATCGTCATGAGTGTATTTCCTCACAAACTCATGTGCAGCCGGGCCCAGTTGTTCCATCACGTGGCGCTGCATCAGGGCCCATTTTGGTGGCGCTGCAACATTTTTCATCGAAATGACAGGTATTTCGGTTTGAGCGCAGCAACATTGCGCGGCAGCAAGGAGCAGCAAATACCCGGCCGCAGGCGATATCACAAATCTCGTCATGTAAGTACTTCTTTCATGGGCAGTCAATTTATCTGTGACGATGCTACCGTGAAGTGTGAAGGTAGTTCAAGGGGCACAAACGAGCTGTCTGACTGTTACTCACCGATCTGTAACAGAAGAAATTGGTGACAGCTCAATTCATTCGGTCGATGTACGCAGTCGAACCGTGAATAAGACTGTTTTCCAGTGCAAACTAAATGACACAATGGACCCTTCGGTGATATTGCTGACAGTTGTGTCTCCACCCATGCTTCGTCACCTGGCTGTTGTTCTGGTAAAGCCCGAAACGTGCCTTGTCTTCATCCCTGACGCAGGTGAAATGATCGCAGACGAAGTTCCTGTCGATCATGGCTGTCTGGACCCACCCATGATTAAACGGGTCGGATCCGGGTTCAGTCGTCATCCAGGTTTCGCCTCGCTATGTTTTGTTGATACGGTGCAAAGACATCAGCACAGAAAACGACGGCAGTGCCAGCGAATTTAGTAGTGCGTTCAGCGAGACAGGTCGACGTGACCTGCCCTCAGGAGGTCGTGAAAGCCGAACAGTGGACACGCCGGGCACTCCTTCGGAACAGTCCGGAATTGATCGAAACAATAATCGGTGGGTCACCCAAACCAGTTTTGTGGAATCAGATGCCGCAGACACTGATGTGGCATTCCTCTCTAAGTATCCACTCCATGAGCAGCTCGAGTCCCTGTCTGGAAAACACCAACAACGGATCGATTCATCTCGGCAAGCTGAAAAATCTGAGGGAATTGTTCCGCAGCCGTATACCACTCCCGGCGGCTGTGCCGGTGTACCTCAAGGAGTGACAGCTTCCACATTCTCCGGTTCTGAACTTTGGAACTGCCACATTCCCAAAGGCAAACATGAAGAACGGCGGCGTCTCACTGCTTTGACAACTCCCCGATTAATCTGCATGAGATTCATGGAAACCGGATTTCGGCACTTATCCAGAATGCAGCATCTGAAAATTTTGCGTCTTCCGGTGAAAAAATTACTGAAGCTGTGCAGCCTCACCTGCACAAGCTCAAATCAGCCGAAAGCCTCAACCTTCAACACGGTCAAGTCACCAACTCAGGGCGGGTCCGGCTATGTGTGAGTCTTCCGGAAACCAGAGACTGCATATCAAAGAACCGACGCAACATTGCACCACCGTCATCACATAATCGTCAATCACACAATTCGGCAGGCTCGGGAGAATAAACCGTTGAAACAGCCACGCAGCTGCGGGTTTCTGATCGTGACCGGCAATCCTGTGCAGTCATTTCTGCTCATGGAACACCCAGATCGCTGGGATGTTCCCAAGGGGCACGTTGATCCAGGTGAATCCGACCTGGAATGTGCGCTGCGGGAACTTGAAGAAGAGACCGGTTTCGTTGAACACGAACTGCTGATCGACCCCGACTTTTGTTACGAACAGCGTTACCTAGTTTCCAGTGCACGTTATGGAATCACTGGTTCAACTGACGTTGAGAAAACGTTACGAATTTTTTTGGCGACTGTTGCCGAACCACGTGAACCTCGGCTGACAGAACATATCGGATTCCGCTGGTTTGCGTGGGAACCTCCCCATGAAGTTCAGGAAAGGGCGATTGATCCACTGCTTTCCCATCTTGATGCGCACCTCAGAACGATTTCCGGGGCGGGACAATGAATCATGATCCGGACACCTATGGCCAGCCGCCCGCCTTTAATCAGCTACTGCCGGAATTCCGCCGACTCTGTGAAGTGATCGCTTGTCTGCGAGCTCCAGACGGTTGTCCGTGGGATCGTCAGCAAACTCTGCAGAGCATCAAGCCGTACACGCTTGAAGAAACTTACGAACTTCTTGAGGCGATCGACGCAGATGACAATTCGGCGATCCAGGAGGAACTCGGAGATGTGCTGTTGCAGGTGATACTGCATGCTCAAATCGCAGCTGATGAAAACCGGTTTCAGCTGATAAATGTGGTGAGTCAGATTGCCGACAAAATGGTGCAGCGGCATCCCCATGTGTTTGCCAGTGCCCTGGCAAAATCAACCGATGACGTAAAACGTCACTGGCGCGCTGCAAAATTCGGAGAAAAGAAGTCACGGCAGTCGCAACTGGACGGTATTCCACGGGCGATGCCTCAGTTAGCCCGCGCGGCCCGGATCACATCGCGCGCTGCCGACGTTGGCTACGACTTTCCGAACCGTAATATGCTTTTTGATAAGCTGAACGAAGAATTAAGGGAACTGGCGGCAGAGTTATTTGATGACGGCCGGATACCTCATGTTCCGGCGGGCGTCGTTGGTGAACCTGTCCCCGATCAGCCAATCCGGTGTTCAAAGCGCAAGGAACGTGTACAGAACGAACTCGGTGATGTCCTGTTCGTGCTGGCAAATATTGCTCGGCGCTGGGGAATCAGTCCGGAAGAGGCGCTGCGTGAAAGCAACGCCAAATTCGGTCGGCGATTTCAAGCCATCGAAACGGCGATGAATAGGGCCGGTGTATCGATGGAGGACGCCTCTCTGCTGCAGATGGAAGAAGCCTATCAGAAGGCAAAACGAAGGGAACTGTGAACAGCCGCAACGATCACCAGTCCAGATGTCGGTGCAGAAAATCGAAGGTGCTTTTGCCGTTGATTGTATGTGGGCCGTCAAACCATTCGATCTCGGTTCGCTCCGGAATTTTCAGCCGTGCAGCGTAGAGATGGCGGATTTTGGCATACTCATACGCGACCCATTCATCTTCTCCAACCCCGTCAAAGTGGCCGCGTTCGACCATGAAAGGTCGCGGACAAATCAGTGCAGCCATTTCTGCGTAATTGAAGGTGCGTCCCAGATTCCATTCGAAGATTTCGTATTCGCCGTGCCATACGTAGCTGAATTTGTGGCGGGTTGACGCGTTCTTAAGAACCCATTCATTGAAGTCCGCTGAGCAAATGGACAGGCAGTAGTCGGTCACCAGAGCCGGAATTCTCATCGCCGATTTTCCGCCATAACTCAGGCCGTAGAATGCGATACGCTCGCCATCAACAAACGGTTGTGACTTCAGCCAGTTCACGATCTGCTGATGTTGAGGAACCATAATGGAAAACAGAGTCTTACCCAGCGGATTGGCCTTGCGCTGCAGAGTGCGAAATCGATCACGAAAGATATAAATGTTCTGTGGTGCGAAAGTGATGAATCCCTGTTCGCAGAGTTTCGCTGCATAGTCGTGATAGGCACGATGATCGTCGCTGATCGTATCAAGCGGGCGGCCTTCCAGTCCGTGCTGACAAACAACGACCGGCCGGCGTTCGCCATGTTTGAGATCTTTTGGCAGTAACAAAATTCCGTACGCTCCGACGTCCGGGAAAACATCCATGCTGACTTCATACGCTGTCCACGCATCTGTTTCTTTCAGTTTTCGACTCTGTGCATTGGGTGGCAAAAGTTCGATGTCGAAACAACCGATCACATCATTGCGGAAAATTTCACGGTAGGACTTCACAGATTCCTGGTAGGCAGCAACGGATGCAGTGTCGAGTTTCGACATAAAGGCCTTGCGAACGAACGGTGATTCTCGGAGCAGCGCCTGGTTGTGACGGTCAAGTTCGTCCAGCTGACGCTGGCGTCGCTGCTCCGTGAACTCATGCAATTCGGCCGGAGGGCCTGTGTGTTTGAGCCGCACTGGTAACGTCGCTGGACAATGATCTGAACCTGTCAGTGCGGAAATGAACTGGTGTAGCCATTCTGTTGAGCCAAATGTGTGGGGTGTGGGAGTGACGACCTGTATGTTCGCGCCCTGACTCGCAGCGATTCGAACCTCTTCCTGAATCTCAGCAGAACGCGGTGACGTCAGCTTCGCGGGGGCACCACGGTCACCCGTGGACTGAAAGTTCGGCACGTCGGCCGCTTCCACCAAAAGCCGGCGTGGAGCCACCATGGCAGCAAGTTGTGCTGCACCAAAATCGTTCAACAGCCCGAATACATTGCGGTCCAGCGGCTCCTCCCAGCAGCCTTCGCGAGGCCCAAAGTAACCGGACACTGCCACGCACTGGATGCGAGGATCCAGTGCAGATGCAAACAGCGCCAACATTCCACCTTCACCATAGCCCATCATGCCGATCGGCTCCGACTGATCAGCGCACGTCCTGTCAAGCATATCGACCAGGGCCAGTAATTTTTGCAGCTCATATCCGATCAGGTGGGTCCCAAGCACGAACGAACTGCGGTAGATGAATTCCCGGTCAGTCAAACTGGCTCGGCCACTGCACCGACTGGTAATCGCCGGGATAATCACTCGAAATCCAAAGTCTGCCAGTCGCCATGCGTATTGATTTTCCACCGGGATATCGTCCGAAAGTCCACACAATCGTTCAGGTGTCTGCTGCGCATCGGGAATGGCGATCACCGTTGCCAGATACGGTTGAGTCGGCGTCAGCAGCAGGCCCTCCCCGGTCACCGAAATGAGATGACTGCGCTGAGGATCCGGGTCGGCCAGCACCGGCCAGCGAATCCGTTCGATTCGGATCCGGCCGTTCGCAGCAATCAATGCTGGATTTGTTGTCGTTCCCACGAGATCCAGCGCATCCAAGACAACCCGTTCGTCGCGGATACCAAATAACTGCGACAGGCGGATGCGTCGTGCCGCAATGAATTCCTGCCAGTTCTGATTTGCTCTGTGCGCATCATTCCAGCGGTGAACTCGACGATCTCTGACTGCATTAATTTGCCGCAACAGGAATCGATCAACCCCTTCGACCAGTTTGTCGGCAGGGTCACCTGTGAGTACCAGAAAGCTCGTGTTAACCGGGACTGGTCGGTCGTCTGCCGCCGCAACTGTCACAGCCTGCATCATTCCGCCGAGGACGGCCGAGACCACAGCAATTTTTAGAGACGTATTCCGCGTCACTATCGAGCTCAACGGAAGAATTGCTTGCCAGTGGAGTACAACCTGGGTACAGAAGAGAGATATTCGCAGTGGACGCTGCCACAGGATCAGACTGCGGCGTGGGTCAGCAGAAACAAGGCGCAAACTCATCGGAAGGATCCATTTACTCCATCTTGTATATAAACCACACATTCGATTTTCTCCGATTTTTACCGACACTCAAAATTACGGTCGAGGTTTGTACCATCAGACAGAAACGAACAATGACCGAAATCCAGTAATATGCTGGACAACCACCATAAAGTGAAAGGCCCCGCTGATGCGACGGTTTACAGCATTTTTGTTCCTTGGTGCGGCAACAGGCTTGATTTTGGAGACCAGTTGGTCTCGTGCCGACGATAATGACTCTCAGCCGACCCGCTTGGGGGTGGAGCAATCGGATGCCGGAGAGACACCGGCTCCAGGACACGGAGAACGTAGCGAGCGTGGAAAACGGGAGCAACGTGGCCGTCGTGAAGGCGGTCCAGGTGGACCTGGGCATCACGGGCCTCCTCCGATTATTGCGGCGCTGGATACCAACGACGACGGTGTCATTTCTTCAACTGAAATTGAAGGAGCTGTTGCGGCCCTGAAGACACTGGACAAAAACGGCGATGGTGAACTGACGATGCCGGAGTTGCATCCGAATCACCAGGGCCGAGGTGGTGAATTCGGGCGTCATGGTGGTCCACGGGAGAGAGGTCCCGGCAGGCGTGGGCCTGAAGACAGAGGCCTTGAAGACAATGGTCCTGGTGGGCGTGGTTTCGGTGAGCGTGGCCCCAGGGACACACGCTTTCAAGACAGAGGTCCCGGCAGGCGTGGGCCTGGAGACAGAGGCTTTGAAGACAATGGTCCTGGTGGGCGTGGTTTCGGTGAGCGTGGCCCCAGGGACAGACGCTTTCAAGACAGAGGTCCCGGCAGGCGTGAGCCTGGAAACAGAGGCCTTGAAGACAATGGTCCTGGTGGGCGTGGTTTTGGTGAGCGTGGCCCCAGGGACAGACGCTTTCAAGACAGAGGTCCCGGCAGGCGTGAGCCTGGAGACAGAGGCTTTGAAGACAATGGTCCTGGTGGGCGTGGTTTCGGTGAGCGTGGCCCCAGGGACAGACGCTTTCAAGACAGAGGTCCCGGCAGGCGTGAGCCTGAAGACAGAGGCTTTGAACACAGTGGGCCCGGTGGGCATGGTTTCGGTGGGCGTGGCGAACGACCATCACTGAAGAATTTCGTCGAAATGGTGATGAAGGCGGATGGGGACGGAGACGGTAAGATTTCGAAGGATGAAGCTCCTGAACGACTTCTTCGTCGATTTGATCGCATTGATGCCGACGGCAACGGTTCAATTGAGAAGAGTGAACTGGAAGAGGCGGCAAAACGCATTGGTGAGCGACTCGGGCGGGGTCGTCAGGGTGAAAGAGACCCCGGCAGGGGGAGGAAGAAGAGTCAGCGACCTCCTCTGGATGACACCGAAGGTATAGGTGAGAAGATTGAGAGGCCTGCCCGGAAAGGGAACTGAAGCCACGATGTGTACATAGCATCGTGGCATTTGCTTGTGCACCGGAACTGACCAGCAACCAGAAGTGCACAGCCCCGATATCCCTAAGAATTCCGGAAGCCGACGGTGACCCGCGCGTCCTCTCACGATGTCAGCGACACATTCGCAATTCGAACAGGTCCCCCGAATCCACGGTTACATCCTGTTAATCGTTTCCATCCGATCCTGATTTCGCATCAGTTCAGAAACGGATCAAAGCCTTCTCTCAGAGCACGAATCGAATCCGGCACAGCAACACCCCGGTCGTCTTTACTTGGTAAACGTGACCGGTTGCGTTCACGAACATGGCCTTTGACGGGTCCATTCATGCCGCGCTTATCACTGGAACTGTCGTGGAGTCCACTACCGGCACCCTCCAAAGCCTTCAGTGCACGAAAGTCCAGTGCACGGGTCACGGACTCAAAACCGGATTCTCCCTGGACCGGCATTGGTCCGGATTCGTCTTCTTCCGAGAACAACAGGTCCTCCAGGCTTCTGGTCTCGCGCACTCGTGCATCGGCTTTTGACCGGTTCGCGGAACGGGAACGAGAATCAGACGGCCGTGAAGATTGCGCCTCCGAAGACGGATCTCTCTTCGGATGTTGGTTAAATTCCGTGAAGTGATCACGCATCGGACGGTAATTACGCGTTCCGTGATTCTCGACACTGAGGGGCTCAAATTCTTCAAATCCGGAGTTGAAATCTGCGTTTGAATCCCGCAACCACCGGCCCGGTCGGCTTCCCATATCACTTCGTGAAGGATCATGATCTGGCGCCTCGGTAAACGATTCGTCCCATTGTGGCGGACGTGTTTCCTGAAACAATGGAATCGCCAGATCGTCATCCTCACTGCCGTAAAGATCATCATCGTCTGCTTCGTACAGCGGGGCATCAAATTCGGAAGACCGCGACTCATTCAACAGGGATCGTAACTGCCCGATGGTGCCGGACTTCGTGTCCACAGAATCACTGATCTTGCTGGCAGCCGACTCTGACATCAAATCTGAAGCCCCATGCGCGATCAGCGCTCGCACCAGCGCCGGACGATCCGACCACTGTTCTGCATCCCAGTTTCGGACATCCGCCCAGGCCAGACCCAGGGTGGCTTGAGGCATCCGGGGAATAAGCTGCAATCCATCGTGCGAATACACGACGTGGTATTGCAGTGCGATGAACATCACGCCGCAACCAGCAACACATCCGACAATCAGTGGTTTCAAGTTGTTCATGACGGCCTCAGGGCGCAAACAGCCACGGGCGAACACAACTCCGTTGAAGCTTAAACCTATCACGCAGGGAGCACGGGTTTCTGACGAATAGTCCGATACGGTGAGAGATCACGAGTTTCCGTGATGTTGAGCGTTTGGATTTACCCAGAGCCAAAATTCCGGACAGCCATCAGTCTTTACCACGGCCACAACAATCCGTCTTCCGATTGAAAATACCGGACGTCAGCGGTAACGCGCCAAGTCCTCGATAACGCTGACGACGATGTCGTCGGCAATTTCGCCGATATTGCAGAATTCTTAACGGCGACGGTTGCCCAACCAGCAGAACCCTCTTATTCTATATTTGCGGGGTTTGTGCCCCATTGATCTTTTAAAAACCATTTAAAGTGGATTTTCTGCCCAATAGAACAGAGCCGTGCGTCGTTGAGGACTTTGGTTCCAAAGCCGAAAAATCAGCATTTTGACCCGTGGCAGGCCCATGTTTCTCATAGGTGAAGTCAAGCGCACAATTGACGATCGATATCGTCTGACGTTGCCGCAGGATTTCGCAGACGCCGTCTCGGGCGGGACAGGGGAGTTGATCCTTGTCAAAGAACGATCCGGCTGTCTGAGTTTGTGGTCACTGCAGGAGTGGAAGCAGCGGCTAGAAAGCGGCATCGGCCTGCTGAAGCAGAAAATTGAAGCTGGACGAATGGAGCAGCGTTGGGCCGACGTCCAGCGTCTCGGACGATTACTGTCAACACGGCATCAGGAAGTCAACTTGGCACGCCGCTCACGTCTGCTGATCCCCGAAGGGTGTCGCCAGTTTCTTGACGTTCAGGCTGGAGATGACGTCGTGATCGTGGGAGCCGTGATCTGTGTGGAGATCTGGAATCCAGCGATATGGATGCACGTCCTGCGAGATGAAATGCCGGAGTTCGAGGACTTGTTCAAAAACCTGACGGAATGACCGATAGAGCACAAAACCAAACCACTGGCGAGACAAAACCATTGGACCGGCGAGACCGCTCCCGAGCGACGGGACGAAGCATGGTGACGGCTGCGAGAGAGCTTCATGCTCGATTTCCGACCGGGCCAAATTAGAAATGATGGAGGCAGAACGGATCGAATGAGAGGAGGGTGATGCTGATTCGCTCAACACGTACCCGCCTTGCGGCACGGTTGCTCATTGAAGCTTCCATGGACGGCTGTTCGGCAGGGAAGCCGCCTTTCCTCTCTTCGATCCAGTCTGTTTCCGCAGTGTCTCTCCAGTCAATTCCTGTTTCCTGGCGCCCGTTGATATGAAGTCCGGGTGCCAGTCGCGCGCCAGCAAATCAAACGGGGCCAGAGACAAGTCATATTTGAAATCACGCTCTGCCGAAATTTTCTGCAAGTGCGACGCTGTCGGCAGGCCCGGATCCAGATCGTACTGCCTGGCCATATTTTGGAAACTGGCAACGGATCCAGGGCATGGTTGCAGTGCCTGATCGCTTTGAGGTCCGTCGTCATCCATAACCGCAACACCGTCAAACGTCCCGGAATCGTTGCTAACCGGCCATCATCAAACCGGGTACGGGGAACACGTCCAGCCCCCCGATCAGCGAAGCGCAGCAGATCGGACCGGATACGGCGGAAATAAACCCTGGCCTTCCCAACATCTGTAGGAGAACCTCGCCAACTGTTTTTCGATTCCGACTCTCTTTACCAATGACCGACGGGCTGAAAGCCGTACTCTTTATTTGGCTGATAGTCGTTGTCGTAATCGGACTCTTTCCTCTCTTATCTAAAAAATTCCAGCAGCGATGTGTTGCCTCACCCGGGAGGGCACGCATTTTTGTTCCAGACGGTGCCAACGGCGACGTTAAATGGGCATTCTTACCATGTTCCTCTTATTGACATTAGGCGGCTTCACGCTTACTGGGCTATCGTCACGGCGCTAGCAGCACTGGCTGCTTCGGTCCTTCAGTGGTCACGGCCGGAGGCAAATGAATCCGTTACCGATCACAGCGCCCAGTCCCGACAATAGCGAGGCTTGTCAGAGGGGACGAGAAACCAAAAGTGTGCTCGAATCTCACAGGCCACATTGTGCCCATGGATCCCAGTGGTTTTCAACAAACTACCACGGAACCAGCGTCCTCCCGAAAGGCGGAAACGGTGAACACGGGATACGTCAGGGACACCCGGCCAAACGGGGTGGGGGGCGGTTCGGTTTCTGGGCGACTGGAGGGGCCCCACGAGTGCAAGAGGCTTCCGGCTGGCTCACTCGGGCGCCCTGTGAGCATCGCCAGGATCGCCTCGCGGATCGCCGGGGCAGCGATCGCTCGGCAGGTGGTTGAGGCTCACCACTGATCTTCTCGTCGAGCCCACCTCCCTTGACGAATTCCGGCGAAAGGAACGGTTGCCCGGCGTGTTCTCCCACGTCGTGAATCTGCACGATGTTGGAATGCTGCAACTGGGCGACCGCCTCGGCTTCTCGCTGGAACCGCTTCAGGTCCTTCTCGTCAGCGTGGGCGCCCGAGAGGATCATCTTCAGGGCCATCACCTATTTCAGGCGGGTATCCAAGGGGCGGTAGACGACTCCCATGGTTCCGCGGCCCAGTTCTCCCAGCAACTCGTAACCGGGCACCTGCTTGCCAGGATCAAAGACGACTGGCGATCCGGAAGATCCGGTGTTGATCGTGTCGGTGCTGGTGTCGTCGACGATCAAGACGGCCGGCGGCTCCTCACCGACGATCGTCGCGTCATCGTGAAGTGAAGCCGGTTGAGGCGAACCGACAGCGGTGGCCCATGTCTGGTCGTCAGTCACGGGGGTTGCCGTCACGTCCGCATTGAGTGTCACGGCGTCTTCGACCGCCGAGGACAACGCGGTACCGAATGACGGCATCGTTGTCTGGTCGTCCGCTGTCGCCTCGTTCGCCGTGTCATCCGAGGACCGTGGCCCCACGATCTCACCCGCAGGCGTGGTCAGTTGATCGAGATCGGGAAACGACTCCCTGTAATCATCCACCGAGGGAGCAGCCCCAGCCGGTTCACGGCAGTGGTATTTCTGCCACAGCAGTCGTACCAGTACACTGTCATATCCCAAGACCGGGAATTCCGCCAGCAGTGCCTGTACCGAGAAGGCGTGAAGTTGCCCGGCATATCCAGTGGTTTGCGCTGCAACCTGTCTAACTGCGTGATCAGCAAACCGCCTTCGGTCACGGCGGTCTCGGAATTGACAATCCATGTAACGCTGGGAGCTTCTCCTCGTGACTGGACCCATTTCCAGGACCAGATGCATTATCAGGAAACAATCTGAGCAATCGCCTCATGGTTCGGAGCGGCGGGCAGGCTACCCTGAATTCCATTTTGCTCTGCGCGTCAATTTAAATGACCGCTCCGGATTAAATGACCGCTCCGGAAACGACGGACCGATGTGTCATTCTGTTCGGCACACAGCGCCGGTAGCGAGGAACCGTTGTTTCGCGCTATCATGTTGAATGTACTCCAGACATATCTCCAATCCTGCAGTTTTAACTCATGTCCCCACAGCTGATTTTATTTGCGGGTTTCAGCGTTCTTCTGGCTGGTGTTTCACGGAGTGACGACGCTACCAGAATCCACAAACATAGCTTTGCAGGTTTCGTCGACAAAGAATTCGCGATCGAAAAACTGTCTCGGCGCGATAAGTTCGTGGATGCGATGAGTCTTTTTGACCGTCAAAGTCGTATGCAGAGCGATGATAATGTTACGGTCCATGCCTATCTGCAGTTCGTTTCGCAGCACGTCCTCGAATGGAGCGAAAAAGAAATCACTGCGATAAAAGCAGTTCTCGTGTCCATTGAGGAAAAGTGTCGTCCTTATACTCTGCCCTTGCCTGAACAGATTTTGTTCATCAAAACGGACGGAAAAGAAGAAGGCGGAGCCGCATATTGCCGTGGCAACCTCATCGTCTTGCCAGCACCACGTGTTGCAGTTTCAGCAGATCGTCTGGAGCGGCTTGTGCTCCACGAGCTGTTTCATGTGTTGAGCAGCCACAATCCTCGTCTTCGGCAGCAGCTGTATTCGATTATCGACTTTCGGATTTGTCAGGAAATTCAACTGCCACCGTCACTCTCGGATCGAAAACTGACAAATCCTGATGCGCCGCTGGTGAACTGCGTGATTCCGCTGACACAAAACGCAGAGGAGATCATGGTGGCACCGATCCTCTTCGCCAGTCCTGAGAAATATGAATCCAAACTGGGGGGACCATTCTTTAAATTCCTTGAATTCAAATTAATGGTGGTCGTGGAAGAAGAAGCAAGATGGAACCCCCTCCTGACTGACGGCGTTCCGGTCTTGCTCGATCCGGACAAAACCCCGGAGTACCTGGCAAAGATCGGAAAGAATACCCGGTACATTATTCACCCCGACGAAATCCTCGCCGATAACTTTGTACATCTCATATTGAAGAGTAAGGATCTGCAGACTCCGGAACTCGTCGAGCAAATGCGTCAGATACTGACTCGTGACGCTCGCAGGTGAACTGAGTCCAGGGGCAGTTCCTTTAATGTCTTGGAAGCACTGTGTCGTATGTGCCCGATGAATGTGCCGCACGCCTGTTGTGAAAATGTTGCATCCTGCATGGAGTCCAAACCGTGACCCCTCAGTTCACGGCTGACATATCCTCAGTGTCAGCCCAACGGGTAATCGATCGCTGAATCCACCACCGCTATCGCAGCTGAAAGGGATGGGGTGGCCCATTTCATCCGTGAGTAATTCCGCAGACAGGCAATCCACCAGTGGAACCCCCTGTGTGTTTGTCGCCACCCGCAGCCCGGATCCTCCGGTCACAAGACCACGCGAAAACATCAGCTGATCGTAGATGCTCATCGCACGCTGACCCGTGACATCCACGCAGGTCCCCTGGTCCGGATGCGCCAGCAATGACCACGTGGGATTAAACAATTCAGGTCGGCACAATGCATAGGCTCGCCAGGACGGTAAGGTGTTGAGCGAAAACGGCAACGACCGCTGCATCGCCCGCAAACTGTAGCCAGCATTCAAAATCTGATGAAGACTCTTAGCCCACGGTTCGTCGTTGAAGCTGCCCATCAAAAGCAGGTTGCAGTTCCAGCGATTGTCCAGCTGGTGCCGAGACAGCTCGGTATCAGCCAACTCCACATAGTCTCGCCGATTCAGTTTCAGATGCTGTTCGATCACATTGGCACAGTAACTGGCCACTGTCTGTCGAAATGCATCCGAATTCTGCTCACGAGGAGACGGCCAGTGATTCACGAGCACAGAAAGGTTCCGGCGATTCAACCGTGTGGTCAGCTGAACTTCAAGAATGTCGCACGTCGGAAATCTCAGATGCACTAAATGACTGCGGACTCGAACTGACTCTTCATCGAAAACTCGTTTCGAATATATCAATGCAGTCCCGGTAGCTGTGATCTGAGAATGACTGGCGGTGACCACCACATAATCATCCCGTCCGAGCGCATCGGCCAGGTACTGAGTAACCTCTACATTCTCCACTTCTGCCAAACCGATCAGGTCGGGACCGTCATTATCAAATAGTCCGCGAATCACACTGGCAAGATTCCTGACTTTGGCTTCGAATGCCCGGCGGTCCCAGCCACGGATCGTGGTAAACCCAAGTTCAGATGCGATCGGGGACGGTTCGATGTCGAACAGATTCTGCAGGTTCCAGAAGGCAACTCTGATCTGTCCCGAATGAAGTGAAGTCACTTGACGGCATCCATGCTGAGGCGCCCGGCCGTTGAGAATGAATCAGCCCGACGGGCGACGAAAATCTCCCGATCACGTGTTCCGTGGCCCGCCGAACGGTTATCAACTCCCAAATCGTGCTGATATTCTTCCCTGCCACCGGGCTGCCAGCCGTTAAATCAGGATCATCGTTCGGATTTCACCATAAATTGCAATCATGCGACAGAACGATCAATTCCGCAATGACCGGCCTGAGAATCACACACGATGAGAATCAGAGAATTTGTCTCTGTGTTGTTGATCAACAGATTATAATTATCGGCTGTCTGTCGCCCGTCAGCCAGCCGATGCTAACGTGATTCGAGCCTGTCGATGCCGCTGCCATCTGTAGAATCCCTGGAATCTCATCACAACTTTCCGTGCGCATATACGTTTAAAGTGATCGGCAGCACAGACGACAACTTTCTGGCGAGAGTCATTGAGGCCGTCCGTCACGAACTGGGGATGGACGTTGACCCGGAATACTCAATGAGGTCCACAAAAAATGGAACTCACATCGCAATCACGCTGGAACCAAAGTGTGAATCACCACAACAGGTACTGGCGATTTACAGCCGGCTCAGTGGGATGAATGGTGTCGTCATGCTGTTGTAAAACCATTATATTTCGTGTCAACATTCACCCCGGGGTCGAACAGACCGTGGTCGAGGCAACAATTGGTCCTCTGAACGAGGACAGCATGAAGGTCGGGCTCAAGCTCGGTGGGCTTTCATTATTCCCGTGCCTGCCGTTCCGCCCAGGCACGACCTGGGCGGTCTGCCCGGAAGCTCACGATGCGGGCACCTTCGACCTGGGTGACGTAAACAGTACAGCCATCAGGACCGCCAAAGCACAGATTGGATGGACGGACCCCCAGAACATTCACCTTCTGCAGAATGTCACCGACCGGTGACATCTTAACCACCGTGCCTTCCCCATAACGTGTGATGTAGAGATTGCCATCCACGTCGCACCGCATGCCGTCAAAGCCGTGATCCGGAAACTGTTTTATCAGACGTTTATTCGCCAGCAGGTTCTTTGAGGTGATGTCAAACGCCCAGACGTTCCGCTGGATGGATTCGTTGACATACAAAGTCCTGCCATCAGGGCTGACTTCAATACCATTCGTTGTTCCCATCTGCTCCGCCAGCTGTGTCACGGTCCCATCCATGTCAATCCGCCAAAGTTGCCCTGTTCCGTGTTCCCAGGCTGGATCACTGGCATACAGCGTGCCGTCGGGAGCTATCGCGAGGTCGTTGGGCTGATTCATGCGATCGCTGTGGGCCAATGTCGTTACCTTCCGGTTTTTTGCATCAACCTTAAGGATATTGTGACCGGTGTAGTCGGCGATGAAGAAGTCACCGTTCGCATCAAAGCGGATCCCGTTTCCGGTGCTGCCCTCAGGGAGTGTGACATATATCTCTGAGGATCCATCCGGACTCACACGGCCTATTGTCCCCTGCATTTCATAATTCACTGCGAGGATATTTCCCACGGGATCGCAGGCCGGTCCCTCAATCCCTGAAGTGAACGCGTTCGGCTGTGTCAGGGGTCGTGTTGTCCACAATGGTTCAGCTGGTGCAAAAACAATGTCGGTCGGCGCGGCAAATTTTGCGGGCAGTGGAATGCTCGCAAATTCCTCCTCCGATCCTGTACGCAGCTGCCAGCGTCCCCGAAGTGAGAGCGACTGCTGTGTTGACTCAATCACCGGCGCTTTCTTCATTTCTGTCAGCCACTTCGCGGGACCACGAAGGACCAGCAGGTTTGCATCCCCTGGAAACAGTTGATCACTTTCGATTCTGTACACACGATCTGCGTCTGACGTCCGTACAGGCTGATCCAGCCTGTATCCGTTAGTCCAGACAGAAATATCATGCAGCCCGGTCTCAACACCAAGCGTCAGAGTATCGTTATCGTCTGTCCACATCCGGGGCAGACGAAAAGCGCAACGCATCCAGACTTGACCGCCCCCTGAAAGCACATCGGAAACGCTTGTGGGAGGAATTTCTCCTGTGACCCAGTCGTCCGCTACAGGCGGTTCCGTCGGTGTTATCCCGGCCGTCCAGCAGATAGCCTGATAGAGCATACGAGTAAATCCAGGATTCCTGAAATCATCAATATGTCCCATGGACGTGTAAAATGATCGCCCCCCGTCAGCGCGCATGAACGTCCAGCTGACCGGTTGGGTCGGCATGCCTGCAATAGTTCCTGTACTGAGGATCTCAGTTCCATCAGCCAGAGGAGACGTCTTATACAGGGACCCACCCTGGGTGATCATCCTCGTCGTCAGTCCCATGACGATCTGATGGTCAGCTGCGGTGACTGTAATCGTCGATCTCAGCTTGTTGCCGTGATGACCATGGTAATTCCCGCCGAAGACCTCCCAATCGAATTCGGGCCAGGCATCGTGCCCGACAGGCGGCTGTTTTCCGTGGAGGGTGAAGGCATGGTTCGCGGTTCTGATGCCAATCACAGGTTTGCCTGCCGCCACATGATCACGTACCCATTTTAGCTCTGCCGGAGGCAGAACACGCCGGCGGACACTGACCAGCAGTATGTCGGCCATTCCGACAGCTTCGACACCACGCAGGGAATTGCGGTCTGCCTCAGAATCGAACACGGTTGTCACCTGAAAATCACGCCCTAAATGTGATGCAGCAAACGCGGGTAACGTTTCATTGGTCCGGTATTCCCGCTCAGCAATGAGCATCACCAGATGTGACCGTGTGTCCTTTGAGAAACGGAATGACTTTCCACCGATGAACTGATCACTTGTGATGGTCGGGCAGACGTATCTTTCAATGTGGGACACAATTAAATCCGTGCCGGTGAAGTGACTGACATAGGGCCACCGTTCAGGGTTATACATCGTGTCGGTCATGTCCCTCATCAGTACAGTGTTTATGCCGTTCCGGGCCATCTGGCGCAACCCGAATGGTCGTCCCAGCACGCACATATTTGTGTGCACACCAGTCAGGATCACATTCCGAATGCCTCTCGACTGCAGTATGTTCCAGACTTCTGTGCCACTGTCGCTGATAAAGTCCTGTTGGCTGTCAATCGTGATCAGGTCTGACTGACGCTGCCACGGAGAGCCAGGGTCGCGGTCCATCTCTGTAAGCAGTGCGGCCCATTGGGCATGCTCGGCCGGGTCATCGTCTTCGCCGCCGTCAGACTGATCGATCGGGTACACGGCCCGTTCTTCTGATGGAATCACAGAGCACCATTCATCACACTCATGAGGCACAAATTCGGCTGTCGGCGCCTCCAGTGCCCGTTTTCGAGCAGAAGACTCAACGTACGCCGACATGCAGCCGCTGGGAGAGTGAATAATCGTGATTCCCAGTGCGCGAGCCTTCGTCAGGACTTCATTCAGCCGAGGTGCTAATTCTTCGACTCGTCTGACCGCATTGCGGCAGTGATGCAGGTCCCATACATCACAAACGACGATCGCCGTTTCTTCTGCATTCCATCTTTCATCACGCGTGAGACGGTGAAAGCGACCGCTGTGGAGACCGGTTTCTGCCTGGTAGCGCAACTGCACATTGAAGGAACCGGCGACCAACTCGCTGTTCATAAACCACGTCATCAGGCTGCAAAGGACTGACAGCTGTAAGGTTAAATACAGAGGCATCCGGAAAGGTCTCCCATACAAACGAACATCACTGACGTACAGTCTTATCGTGTCGCCGAGCAACTGCAACTGTTGCCTGACCCGAACCGGGGGCGGCGCATCCGACGAATCTTCATTCACCGACATCATTCCACGGTCCATCGCCTGCGTCACTTCGTGACGCACGACTCAGTTCACGGCAAACAACGTGACCACAGCGCCCGTTCAGTCGATGATGTCACTGGTCCGAATATTGTCCGTACGAGGATCGACCACCCGAACAGACGCCTGTTCCGCGACCGATGCGTCCTGTGGCTGGAATGGATCCGCTGACCACGAGCCCCCGAACTGACCTATCGTACGTTTGCGAAACCAGTTCGCCAGTCGAACTCGCAGACGATTTCGAAGCCACGGGACCAGCAGTGCAAAGCCCACACCATCAGTGAGCAGCCCTGGCGTCATCAGGAATGCTCCGGCCAGCAGAATCATTACACCGCTGATGATTTCAACCGACGGATTTTTTCCCTGAGCCAGTTGCCGATGAATGCCGTGCCAGACGTCCAGACCCTGCCGACGTGCCAGACTGACACCCAGTATCCCGGTGAATACCACAACCAGCAGCATCGTGAAAAAACTGGTTCCCTGATACAACTGGACCAGCAGCGTCAACTCGATGAGCGGTACCAAAATAAATGCCAGCAGCAGCTTACTGGTAATCGAAACTGATACGGATTTTGTCTTCATGGTCTGTCTGAAGCAGATACCGATTTGCCTGAGGAGGACTCACGATTCTAGTCGCCGCGATGTAAGACCGACAGTGTCAATGGCGTGTGCCACTGCTGACTGGAATCCGGTGGTCGAATTACGTGCATATCGTCACAATCACTGACCACTGGGACTTTACCGTGATTTAAACACTAGTACTGATTCGGCTTCGCCGTCTGCCATCTTCATGAATCGTCATTCTTCCGGTTCCGGTCCATATTTCATGTGGACGCTGGCCTTTGTCACAGCCTTTGTCGCATTCCTGCTGGCAGCATCAAGAATCAACCATGGCCTGGCAGCCTCATCGCTTCCGGACGGACCCGGTCTGACCACGGATGAATCGATTAATATTCGACAGGGGATCTACCTGTTCGAAGCATTCGCTCAACATGGTCCTCTGATGCTGTTTCCAGGGAAGGCACAGGAGGTTTACCGCGATGCGGCCTATCTGTCGGACTATGTTCCCCTGGGGCGTTTTCTGCTGGGGGCCTCTCACGAACTGTTGTCATGGATGATATCGGGTGCTGAACTCTCAGTCGTCAATGTACCGGCTGCACGGCTGGCTTCCGCAGGTGCTCTGGCTTTCACAGTTCTGCTGATGACCGTGTGGACCGGTCGTCGCTACGGAACTGCAACGGCTATCCTCGCAGCCGCACTGCTGATGATGATGCCACGAGTGATTGGACATGCCCGGATCGCGTCTCTCGAAACTCTGACAACACTGGCGTGGTTTGCTGCGTTGCTGCCTTTACTGAACTGGTGGACAGGCGAACGCCCGGCGACATCCCGCCAGGCTTTCGTCAGCGGGTTGATGTGGGGCATCCTGATGCTGGTCAAGATTCAGGGAGTGTTCCTGCCGCCGGTGATCGTCCTTTACGCGATTACACTGTTCGGTCTGCGGGCGTTGAGACCACTGACTATCATGGCCCTCACCGGAATAGCAGTCTTCTACTGTGGCTGGCCCTGGCTGTGGCTGGATCCGGTCAACAATACGCTGTCTTATTTAATGTCAACGACCGAACGAGTCACAGTAAATAATTGGTACATGGGTCACCGTTTTGAGGATACGTCAACTCCCTGGCACTATCCGTTCGTGATGGTGGCTGTCACGGTCCCGGTGCATGCGGTTTGCTGCATTGTTCTGCGGCTGCTGAAATGTCGGCTGGACGCTGTCGAACGACTGCTGCTGCTGTCGGTGTCACTGCCAATGCTCGCATTCGCTGTACCCGGGACACCGGTATATGACGGCACACGACTGTTTCTGTTCATCATGCCCGCACTCGCGATACTGGGAGCACGAGGTCTTATGTTATGGATCGCCACTGTCCGGGTCTCCCGACCAGTAACGATTCCTGACAAGACCTCCCGTCCATCGGGGGTTTCCAAACCACTCGCAGCAATCATCTGTGGCCTGTGCCTTGCAGACGCGGCAGTGACAATCACCCGACTCGGCCCGTTTGCCGGAGATGCCTATAACAGTGTCATGCAACTCCTGAATCCGGACAATGAAACATTCGAATGCAGCTACTGGGGTGATGCATTAAACTCAGATTTCTGGGAACAGGTCCCGGAAGGCAGTACCGTTGCAGTGGCACCTGTGCTTCACCCTGTCTTGCTGCAGGACATGATGGCGATGATCCCTGTCATTCGGCAGCGTCAGATTCAGCTCGAACCATTCTATTATAAGCCTGACGAACAGCGTGGCCTGGTCCTGCTGCTGCATCGTCTGGCCGACCTTCCACCGGGGCTGCGGCAGCCTCCCGCTGATAATCAACCCCTGGTGGAAATTCAGCTGGATCATCGGATCCTGGCACGGCTTGTCGATACGACTCACAGCACGTGGCGGAAAAAAGCGGAATGGTAGTCTGAAACTCAGGTTGTTTGATGTTTCACACGACCAGACCAGCCAATGACCTGGCAGTGATGCAGTCCCTTTCATTTCCTGCTGCTCTCGGGATACGAAGACAATCGCTACGGTGTTCAGCTTCGGATTGCTGTCCAGTGCTCCGGTTGACATAATCCGGCGTTTCACCCCGATGCCTGTGCGATTTTCGACCGACATCGCCACAGACAGAAACGTTGTTCACAGCATCATTCCGCAACGGAACACTACTGACAAGACTACGCGCCCGTAGCTCAGCTGGATAGAGCAGCGGTCTTCTAAACCGCAGGTCGCAGGTTCGAATCCTGCCGGGCGTACTTGTGTTTTCATTGGCAAAATGGCTGTTTGTGTCCCCATCTTCATCGCCGTGTACCTCAAAAATGCACCTTGGCGGCTTCCTATTTCTGCAGGG
>CAUZPL010000075.1:0-32332 GCA_963581585.1 Planctomycetota bacterium | reverse complement strand
CCTCTTCCACTGCGGCAGCCTCTTCCACTGCGGCAACCTCTTCCACTGCGGCAACCTCTTCCACTGCGGCAACCTCTTCCACTGCGGCAACCTCTTCCACTGCGGCAACCTCTTCCACTGCGGCAACCTCTTCCACTGCGGCAGCCTCTTCCACTGCGGCAACCTCCTCCGCTGATGGCGGTGGATTGCGCTTTCGCTCTGCCGCCGCCAGTCGTTCCTCTTTTTCAATTCGCAAACTTTCGACGTCTGCAAAATTGACAATTGTGTCGCATTGTTCCTGCGTCAGCCCACCCAATTCCGCCAGCTGATCGGGTTCGATAACCGACAGGTCGTCAAAGGTGAAGAATCCCTGAGACACCAGGTTTTCCACCAGTTCCGGTGCCATTTCAGGTACAACGCTGAACGCTTCTATCGAAACATCAAGTTGTTCGTCCAGTGACTCCTGGGTCATCACATTGATGTCCCAGCCTACGAGCTTCGAAGCCAATCGCACGTTCTGGCCTCGACGACCGATCGCCAGAGACAACTGGTCATCGCGCACCAGGACCAGTACCTTTCCGAGCATTGGACAAAGGATCACATCTTCAACTTCCGCCGGCTGCAGGGCGTTCGGTACAAGAATCCGCAGCGAATCATTCCATCGAACGATATCAATTCGTTCTCCGTTAAGTTCCTCGACGATACCCCGGATTCTTGCTCCACGCACACCAACACATGCTCCAACGCAGTCGACTGACGTGTCATTGGAAGAAACGGCGACCTTGGATCGATAGCCCGCTTCTCGAGCAATTGAACGCACCTCAATGACATGGTCACTGATTTCCGGGATTTCCACTTCGAACAACCGTCGTACGAAGTCCGCGTGAGTTCGTGAAAGGATTACTCGGACGCGTGATCCGGACTTACGAACATCCAGTACGGACGCCCGTACACGATCGCCGACGCGGTAAGTCTCTTTCTGGATCTGTTCGCTCCTGGGCAGGATGGCTTCCAGCCTGCTCAAGTTTACGATTACGGTACCGCGATCAACACGAGTCACACTGCCCGACACAATCTGGCTCTTGAAATCCATGAATTCTTCGTAATGGGCGTCGCGTTCAGCCTCGCGAATTTTCTGGATCATCACCTGCTTGGCGGTCTGCGCTGAGATCCGACCAAGCAGGTCTCCCAGCAGGTCAGGTTCCAGCTGTGCACCATCACACGACAGCGACGGCTCGCCGCTGATCCGATCCACCTGCACAATCAGCTCCTCTTCTTCGGAAAAGTGCTTTCGTGCTGCTGAGAGGATCGCCTGCTCAATCCCTTCGAAGACGATCTCCATATCGATCAGCTTATCACGATGAATCGCATCCACGATCCGCAGAATTTCGGGTCCGTTCATGGTCAAGAGCCGTTCAGCAATGACGCCATAACAAAAAAAGTGGGACAATGTCCCACTTTTGCAGTACCGCTGACCGTCTTTCGACGGCCCGGCCCAACCGGCCTGACCATGCACCTCTCGTGAATGAAAGAACGAAATTCTTCCCCGAAAAAGCACACGTCAGGTGACAGCGTTATTCACATTTCCATCTTCACTTCCTCGGTCCCGGACGGTGAATGACATCACCCGCCGTTGAGAAAACTGAGTCCGGAGCAACTCGGAGCAAACCCCGAGCACACAGTGGAAACCGAAACAATAGTCTTCAGGTTTCAATCTGTCAACAGTCCGGAACCACCCGGCGAAACCTGGGTGAAATAACGGCAGTAGCCATTCACCGCCGCGGACAGACCCACTGGATCATTGCCCTTGAACGCAGTCACGGACCATCTGGCGAGCTGACTTGTATGCGTGCTTTACCGTAAAAACGCGTGATTCGATTTGTTCGGCACTGAAGTATCGTCCCGGTTCACTGTTGGGCAGTCCGGCAAGCGACATGGTCAGCGGCAAAAGGTCCAGAAATTCTTTGTAGCGACGTTGCTGTTCAGACTGTTCAGACTGTTCAGACTGTTCAGCCATGGATTGGTCCCTCCGAGAAGACCTTGCAGACGGCGTAGAATCCGGGACTTCACGGGTCCCCGGATCTTTCCTTCAACGGCCGCTGTTAAGAACTTTTGCGAGCGTTCCACCAGTTCAACACGATCACAGGCTGGCTCGTATGAACACGCACTCCCAAAGGGGGCACTCTGCAAATCTGTGACTCAAAATTCCAATCAGCGAAGACACAGAAAAACGCTGTGGCCGGGCCGCTCCTCTTCAAACGGCTAACGCAACTTCATCAGCTCGGTATTCTATCCCGGACGGCGCTGAGTGTACTGGCGGATGATGTCCGCAGCTGCATTGATGGGATCACCGTCATTCCCACCGCCACCTCCTGATTCAGTATTCGGCTCGGATGGTTCTTCCACCACACCCGTTTCTGACGGATCCGGCAACAATACTCCCGGCACCCCGGTCCCAGGCTGAGATGGAGCGGTCGGTGCAGGCTGTTGCGGATAAACAGGTATCTGTCCTGATATCATGGGCTGCGGTTGCGGAGGGTATCCCGGAGGGTAGATTGGCATTGGCATTGGCATTGGCGGCTGGGACTGGTATGGATACCCGCCGTACATCTGGCCGGGGAACCCCATCTGTTGCGGCATCATTGGCTGGTAGAGAGTCTGTCCCGGCATCATTGGCTGCTGGGGAATCACGGTCGTGTCGCCCGTGACCGGTTGCGGATCGTCAATCGCCACTGGGTCCTGCTGGGTTGCTGCCGCACGTGAATTGGCCGCCCCTGTGTTCTGCCCCGTCGGGCTGTCTGAAGGTAACGGTATTTCCATCACAGTTTTTGTACCGGAAACGACCGTCTCCTCACCGACTCCCGATGACGAACTGAGCGCTCGGAACTCAAACTCAAGATTCCCAACGACAACTCTGTCACCAAGGTTGAGAGTTGTCTCTTTGACAAGTCTCTTACCGTTCACCGTCGTTCCATTTGTACTGCCAAGATCTCGTAATCGGACTGAATATTCATCGCTGGAGAATACACAGTGATGCCGGCTCACGAGTTCACTATTCGGGCGAAGCTGACAATCACTTTCACGCCCAATTAAAAACTTACGCCGGTTCAGACGGATCACTTGTCCCGAATGTTTTCCGCTGATGACACGCAGCTCAGCTTCGATCATATGTTTCGGCCACTTTCAAAACCACGACGCGTAATCCAGCAGAATACGAACTATTGAATCTATGGCAATTCCAAGTCACCAAGTAACCGTTTCGCCGGATGAACCAACACAGCACGCCACAGTATGACCACTCTGGCATGTAAGATAAATATCGTCCAGCCACGAAATCAGCCGTCCATGCAATTTTCACCGCCCGTTAATCTGAACTTCATCTGAAAATTTAGCTTCCAGAGAGGATGACGTAAGACACCCAAGCATTTGTCAGCTCGTTTGTGAATTACGCAAGACTCCAATTTGCGAGTCGCCGCATTGATTTGCGTCTCGTCCGACTGAACTCCCATCGTCGAACGCGAAATGACGCTCCCGGTCCGTATAATCGGATGCGATCTGGCCAGAGCCAATCAATGTTGCCAGTCGACCTGGCAGCATGTCAACAAATGCCGACAACTCGAATGCTGGAAACAGGTTACAGATGCCCGACAGATCCGGAAGTAAGGAAGAAGCCTTCAGCAAGACACTTCCGTGCTGCAGGATCGTTCCTCTGCGACGCCGTTGAGCACTTCCCGTAATTTTGGGGCGGCCCGTGATTCCATTGCCGGATGCAGCTAAATCTCTGGGATCTGTACGCAGAAAACACAGGAATGGTTCTTCCTCATTACCCGCGGGAGCGTCAGGTTCGGCAGCCTGCATCGGAATATCTGAACGAAAGTCAGTATTGGCTCCGCAAACCGCTAGGACCTGCGAAATGGTGCGATGCATGAGTCTATAAAGCCGAATCGGGTCATACCGGATCGGGTGAGTTCGCGGAATGACACATGAATAGGTTAGCTCATGATGATGCAGAATGGCGCCACCGCCAGTCAGTCGTCGCACTCGTGGACATCCAGTCAAAGTCTCATGTGCCATTAAATCATCTGACTTCTGGAAGTAGCCAAGTGATATTGTGGGTTCCGACCATCGATAAACCCTCAGGACCGGGGCCGCTGGCTGCTCATCTGCAGCCCGAAGGAGTGCTGCATCGAGTGCCATGTTGACCGCACCCGACAGCGGCACCGGATCAACGATAACCCTGCAGGCGGTTACTGATGGCGTCTTACCCACCACAGCCAGGGGCTTCCGAGGGAAATGGATTTCCCGCGCCACGTTCAAGCTCTGAAATCTTTTCAAGCCGCCTCGCGTGTCGCCCTCCTTCAAATTCCGTCGACAGCCAAATCTGCACTATCTGCTCGGCCTGCTGATCACTTAACTGATTGGCAGAAAGACAAATGACGTTCGCATCGTTGTGCAGGCGACTGTATTCAGCTGTCACTGTGTCATGACAGGGTGCCGCTCGAACTCCCGGGAATTTATTAGCTGTAATGCACATACCGATGCCGGTACCACAAATCAGGATTCCGCAATCGTGTTCGTCTGCGGCAACGGACGCGGCAAGCCGCGCCGCAAAGTCGGGATAGTCCACACTCTCTCCCGATTCCGGACCCAGATCATCCACGTCGAATCCCAAGCTTTCAATGACCTGTTGTAATCGGCCTTTCATTTGGAATCCGCGATGATCGCTGGCGATGGCAATTTTCATGGTTCTGTCTCCTCTCTCCTGATGAGGTCATCAGCAATCCGTCGTATGGCTTCGGTGAGCTGGTCGGCACAATCGCGATACACTTCTGTTCCCCTACCAATTGGGTCAGATACATCCTGATCCTTTTGAGTCACCAGCTGCATGCGACCCGTCAGATCCGGGCGTGCTTCCGCTAGAACATTCAGCTGAGATTTTGTCATCGCATACACATGGTCGCACTCCGACAGGATCTCCGTAGTGACCTGTCGGCTCAGGTGGTCGGACAGGTCTATACCTTGGTCTCTCAACAAGTCCACAGCTTCCTGAGAGGCCGGGATACCGCCCACAGCCGCAATCCCGGCGGACAGAATATCATACCCGCGGCGTCTGAGTTCATCTTCCGTACATCCGAGGCGCTGACTAAACAGATTACGAAAGATCGCTTCAGCCATGGGGCTTCGGCATGTGTTTCCAGTACATACAAACAGCACCCTCAAAAGGTGCTCCTTTCGTCATGCCGCCAGCAGGAACGATTCGTCAGTCTGCCGTTTGCGACAACCTCCCCACACATCGGGTGCATTGGATTACATCCACAGAAAATTGGACTGGAGGCTAACCATTGATTGTACTGGCGAATTTCAGGGACAATCCTACTTTTTGATATGATGCCTGCTGTCCGCCGAAATCTCAAGAGGGGGCCTGCTATGATTTGAGTGATTCAAGTCATTTTCGAGGCGCAACAACTGCGAATCAAAATCTGTAACCTGCGTTATATTATTAGTTTATGTAAAATGGACATCCAGTTTCAGCTTTTATGCTGGACTGGCTCCCGGCGACTCAACAATCATTGTGATGCGGCAGCGTATCTCCTTTTAATATGTCCTGAGAAGCGTCGGCAAATCGTCTTTTGGCACGACTCTGGACTAAGTTGCTTAACATCAGGACGAATGACGGTGGTGAAAAATCTGGTAACAACGTGGAAGAAATCCGCGAAACGGCATGTCCGGAAATTTACCGAATTTTGGGGTATCCAGCGCCAGTCGTTGGATAACTATCCAACTTCTGTCCGGCGTTTGTACGACGGTCCACACGGGGCAGCATTGAGATACAGCAGCCTGATTTCCCTTCATGAACCACTGATGGGCCAGCTGTTTCGCTCCGGCCGATTTGATGTCTCCCGCTTTCAGACCATTTTGGATGTTGGCTCGGGCGCAGGCCAGATCATCCGGCATCTACTGCAGACTACACCGGACCACACTCGAATTGTGGGCTTCGACCTGTCAGCTGAAATGTTGCGTCGAGCCCGTGTACGGCTCAAATCGCATCGTCCGAGTTTCGTGGCTGCCAACATGACGCAGATGCCGTTTTTCGACGAGTGCTTCGACTGTATCACCTGCGGATATGTTCTGGAGCACCTGCCCGACCCCCAGCCTGGACTCACTGAGTTCGCTCGAGTCCTCAAACCGGGCGGTACGATTCTGTTACTGGCAACGGAAGACTCATTCTCCGGGCTGCTCACGAGCCATACCTGGAGGTGTCGAACGTTTTCACGCCACGAACTCAAAACCGTATGTGGAAGAGTTGGCCTCGACTGGAGGAAAGAACTTTGGTTCACCCGTCTTCACGAAATGCTCAAGCTGGGCGGCATCCTCGTGGAACTTGTGAAACAACCGTCACAGTCAGAACCGTGCCAGCCTGACCCGGCGGAATCTCAGCGATCCCGCGCGTACCTCACCTGATCCCAGTCAGACGCCAAGCCGCACAACTGGTCAATGATGGAAGGATCTTCGCTGCAGGCAATGATACCGGAGAAGCGCAGCATGCTTGCTCGTTCATCCATCCACAAATCGGCGTAACCGACCGGCTGGCGATTGTCTGCGCGAACAGCGTTTCCGCCAAGCTTGCGGGCAATATGCATCGAAACGGGGAAGTCATAGATGTTTGGTGTGTGGATCAATGACCCTGCATACTCACCAGTCGCCATCAACGGATAAATGCTGCCTGGCATTTCGTCGGATGTCCGTCCCTGAAGTCCCAGGGCATCGACTTGCCTTGCTCGGTCTGCGTCCTGTTCCTGGAATCCGATAAGGTAGATTCCGGTTCCGAGCCGCCGATGGCTGCAGCTCAGATCCGGCAGTGTGTCCAGAACTGTTCGGGCTGGCCGAGTTGTGTCGTCCGGGCCGCAGACAATTTTCGTTTCCGTCACTTCGGTCCACGTTCCGGCGGGTCCCATTTCCGGCGAATAAACCAGTGAATAAAGTGGCGTCTGAGCGTCATGCAGATGCACGATGACGGAATAACCGTTGCCTGTCCTATCGCGAAACTGTTTGGTTCCATCGATCGGATCGATTGAAATTGCCAGTTCTGCATCGTCTGCAAACAGCGACATGTCACCGGTCGATTCTTCTCCTTCGATCCGGCACTGTCGCAGAACCGAATCGGCATCTCGTAATGCAGCAACTATGAGTTCCTCAACTGACAGATCCGCCAGCGTCAGCGCATCAGTGTTGGAATTGCCACTGGACTTGCCAGCGACCGCGATGTCGAATTGACGCAGACGCCTGGCCACAGCCCCGCTCCAGCGGAGGATCGGAGGCAGGACACGTGAAAGTTCAGCGATAACCGATTCGTGGTGGGACATGATCTGTTTCTTCCGGTTTGGCAGCTTTCGTCGGGTATCGACATTCGCTCAGTTAAATCCCGGCGCGCCCGGGTGAAACAGTTTCGTTCAGCCATTGAAACAATCGCGTTGGTACGCAGGCGTCGCATACCTTTTGTAATGCCTTCCAGCCTGGCACCGCATTCACTTCCAGTACTTTAACCTGCCCATCCTGATCATAGATCAGGTCGACTCCACAAAAAACGCAATCGATCGCGTCTGCTGCACGCAGCGCAAGATCGACATGTAAGTCGTTGGGCATCCAGCGCGTGCAAACACCGGCCTGTGCCGCATTCGTACGAAAATCGTCAACCGGCGCTCTGCGTTTCATTGATCCGACCACACAGCCATCGAGCACCAGAATTCGATAATCACCATCGGCACTGGGAATGTAGCGCTGCAGATACATGACTGCTCCGATCTGTTCCAGACTTCGGAACACTCGCCAAGCGAGATCCGGACTGTCAACTCGGATGATGCCCCGCCCTTCGGAGCCGAACAGTGGTTTGACGACAACATCACCCCCCAGTTGTTCACAAAGTTGAATGGCGGCTTCCGAGTCTTCGCAAATGGCCGTTGCCGGGACGGGAATGTCCGCTTGAATCAGCTTTTGAGTTGTAAGCCACTTGTCGACAGCACATTCGATCGCCTTCGGCCGATTGATGATCCGCACGCCTGAGTCCTCAAGGCCGCGCAGGAGATCCATGCGTGCCACAACGCGTTCAAGAGTTCCCGGTGGCATCGTACGAACGATTATTGCATCGAGACTCGACAGGCCGGTCTCTCCACAGCTGTACTGCAGTTGCTTGTTACTGTTGTGAGCGGTCAATGACGGAAACGCCAGCGGCGAAACAACGTGTCCCAATTCCCGTCCTGCCTGACACAATTCATTGACGTACCAGCTGCCTTCGTTTCCGAGGACACCAATTTTCATGGTCGTAGTCCTACCTGAGGAGCGAATTCCACGCATCTATAGGCTTATTCCAAATGAAGTTACCAGCAGCTCCGGAACACAGTGTCCGTAACTGTACGACCGACCGGAACGCAGATTGTGGAACACGACCACTGCGGGGCTGAACAGTTTCGGATCCAGTCTGTAGAAGTCATGATTGGCTTCTGCAAACAATACCTCAAAGCTTCGTCCGTGCGCCTCTGAAGACGATGACGGAACTTCGGGTCCAGTTGATTCAATCAGCGCATCGTCGCACTCCACCCACAGATTGACGTGAGCTCCATAAAGAATCGCGTCATTCGTACGGCCAATTCCCTGCAGATCATTCTTCGCAACCGGTGGCAGCGGACTTATACCTGTACCACTGACAACAACTTCCAGCGGAAACTTCAGATCATGCAGCTTGTGTAGCGCCGTTTCCACAGTGCGTGCCACGACCTGTACGGTTCCGGCGATTGAGGCCGTGGGAGCTGTGAGCAGTGCAATGTTTGAGACGTGTCCCACCGTGTCTCGGATGTACTGGACGGCCGATCCAGACGGCAGGGACGATGCTTCCAGCACTCCCACACACCAATTCCTGTCTTCGCTGACGTTCCGATTCTGCTGCAGTTCTTCTACACCGGCCAGAATTCGCATGGGACCGGATCCCATTGCGAAGTAGTCGTGCGTGGCAATCTTCCAGCCCGCGTACTGACTCAGCAGACACGCCTCGACCGGGTGGTCTGTGGTGACCTGAACCTGAGGCACACTGAGTTGGTGGTGGAATGGAACAATCCTGATGTCAGCCAGATCCGACATACAAATCCGTGCCAGCAGCACTCCGGCATCCAGTCCACCGCGCGCTTCGACACCAAAGTCCAGCAAAGTCGTGCCCGACTGCTCCGAAACTCCAATCTTCAGCAGATCCGCTTCGACCAGAGCCTGAGACACCAGTCGGGCTGAACGCTGATTCAATTCAGGCAACATCAATCCGCAATCATTTTGTAGCGGGTCAGGTGCGGGCAAACGTCAGGTGTCCGGCTATAAAATAATGAGGTTTGCCGATTCGATAACAGCTGGTGACTTCGGTCGATCCTGACTGTCAGTCTCCAGCCCGCCAATCCTACGAACCACATCCAAGCCGGTATCATCAGTAGTGCGGCCAAAAGCGGTATACTGACCGTCCAGGAATGCGTGAGTGCCGAGGCAGACAAAGAACTGGGATCCGGCTGAATTGGGATCGGTTGAGCGCGCCATCGAAAGTACACCTTCGACATGTGGCGTGTCGTTGAATTCCGCATCAATGCTGTAACCGGGGCCACCCGTTCCAGTTCCCTTGGGACATCCACCCTGAATCATGAAGCCATCGATAATTCGGTGAAATTTCAAACCGTCGTAGAAGCCAATCTTTGCCAGTGCGAGCAGATTGGCACAGTGTCCAGGAGCGACGTCCGGCAACAGATCCAGCTGAATAGAACCGTGGTTGGTTTTCAGTTCAAGCTGATAGGTATTGACATTGAAGTCGAACTCCTTGGTCGCTTGCTGTACCTCTGACTGGCGACTGGACATGATGCCTCCGATTTGGCTGGAAGTAGAAATGAATCGAGTCCATCATTGTTTCGACCCGGCAGAACGCAACCACAACGGGAGGAAATCGTGTGCAACTCGCGATCCCGGTGGAGGATTACCGCAGCAGAGACTGATCACGCCACGTTGAGTCGTACGGAGGCTGGAAACGTTCAGGTGAGTACATCATGGATGACCTGGCCGTGGACATCGGTCAGACGGTACTCACGACCCTGAAAACGGTAATTCAGCTGTTCATGGTCGAAACCCAGCTGATGCATGATCGTGGCCTGCAGATCGTGAACGTGAACCTGGTTTTCAGTAATTCTGAAGCCCAATTCATCCGTCTGGCCGTAATTGAACCCGGCTTTGACGCCACCCCCGGCCATCCACATCGTGAAACAGTCCGGGTAATGGTCTCGCCCCAGGGTTTTGAATTTCGCCGTTCGACCTTCGCGAAAAGGTGTTCGTCCGAATTCGCCACCACAAATGACCAGTGTGTCGCTGAATAGGCCACGTTCTTTGAGGTCTCGAATGAGAGCCGCGATGGGTTTGTCAGTGGCTGCCCATTTATTCGAGAGTCCTGTTTGCAGTGAATTGTCGTTTGATGTTCCGTGGAAATCCCAGCCCCAGTCGAATAACTGCACGTAGCGTACACCCTGCTCAACCAGCCGCCTGGCCAGCAGGCAGTTGTTGGCAAAACTGGCGACGCCCGGTTTGGCTCCGTAGGCATTGTGCGTTTCTTTCGTTTCCCTGCTGATGTCCATGACGTCCGGGACAGCCGTCTGCATTCGGAAAGCCAGCTCGTACTGAGCAATTCTGGTGAGCGTATCCGGGTGCCCCAGTTCGTGCGCCTGCAATTCATTGAGCTGCTTAAGAGTGTCCAGAGAACGTCGGCGAAGTCCCCGGTCCATGCCGCTGGGGTCCGACGCATACAACACGGGGTCTCCCTGAGAACGACACTGGACTCCCTGAAATACGCTCGGCAGGAAACCGCAGCCATAGGAATTTGCTCCACCATTTGGCTGCACTCCGCTGGAAATCAGCACCACAAACCCAGGCAGGTCCTGATTCTCCGTTCCCAGTCCATAAGTCACCCAGGCTCCCAGCGAAGGTCGTCCGGAACGAGGTGACCCTGTGTAAAGCAGGAGTTCCGCCGGAGCGTGGTTGAACTGGTCCGTCGTCATCGAATGAATCAGACACAGATCGTCGGCCACTGCGTACAGATTTGGAACGGCGTCTGACAGCCAAGTTCCACTGTTACCGTGCTGAGCGAACTTTCTTGGTGTTCCCAGCAGCTTCGGTATGCCTTTGGTGAAGGCAAACGTCCGACCTTTCAGAAAGGACTGTGGGCAATCTTCGCCGCTGCGATTCACAAGTTCCGGCTTGTAGTCGTAGCAGTCGAGGTTGGGAGGAGAACCTGTCAGGTGCAAATATATGACACGTTTTACCTTGGGCTCAAAGTGTGGTTGCCGCTGCGCCAGAGGCTGTATCGTGTTGATATCGATGTCGGCACGGCTCGGTACACCAGACATCGTCGACAAAGCCATCGCGCCAAGTCCGATCCCGGACGTTGACAGAAAATGGCGACGTGTTGTTTGAACCAAGTGGATTGACAATGGATTCATATGTCTGTCCGGACAGTAACAATAGTGATTCTCTTCAGCGGCCAGGACCTGTGGTTCAGTTCCACATCGACAGCCCTCCAGCGGCACCAGGTGTGAGTCCGGGGAAACGCGGCCATCACAGCCAGTTCGGGAGCGGCAATTTCTGATCAGCACCAAGTCTCAGTGAAACGGGCGATGACAATTGCGAGCCCCGCACCAGCCACATTGGCCGTGTTGTCGTTCAGATGTTGCTCTTCGAACTGGAATCAAATCTCCAGCCTGACTCACCTCTTTAAAAACATTTCATCCAGATTCAGCAGGACGTTGCCAACAACCATCATTGCAGCTGCATCACTGACACTGATTCCATCAGGCAATGGACCCAGCGGATCAGTTGCCAGTTTAATTGCCGCCTCTTCGTGACCAGCCAGTCGTGTCTGTACGTCATTGAATAATCTCGTGAGGGCTGTGACTTCCTGTTGTGTCGGCTTGCGTATCAAACATTCACGGAACACTCGTGTCAGTTGTTCGTCCAGTGATGACTCCCGCTGGAGAGCATTCCTCGCCAGCGACTGAGCAGCTTCCACGTAAACTGGATCATTCAGTGTGACCAGTGACTGAAGCGGAGTGTTTGTACTGGTCCGCCGAACCGTACAGACCTCCCGACTGGGTGCATCAAATATAGCCATCGATGGATATGGATTGCTGCGTCGCCAGGATGTGTACAAAGCACGTCGATACCGGTCTTCACCTTCGCTTGCCACCCAGTCGGTCGAACTGCCAAAGGCGGCTCGCAGTCCCTGGTTGGGCCGGGGTGGTCTCACGGGAGGACCATACATTTTCGAACTGAGCAGGCCACTCACGGATAATGCCTGGTCACGCACCATCTCGGCGCTCAGACGATTCCGAGGACCCCGCGCCAGCCAGCGGTTATCCGGATCGCTGGCTGCAGCTTCGTCAGTGACACGGGCGCTCTGGCGATACGTGGCAGACATCACTATTTCCTTGAGTATTGCTTTACGGTCCCAGCCGATTCGAATCATTTCAGTGGCCAGCCAGTCCAGTAACTGTGGATGAGTCGGAAGTTCTCCCTGGGAACCAAAATCTTCACTGGTTTCCACCAGTCCATGACCAAACAACGCTTCCCAGTAACGATTCACCAGCACGCGGGCTGTGAGTGGATTGGAGTCGTCGATGAGCCATTCTGCCAGTGCCAGGCGATTCGGTGACTGGTTGGCAGATAACGGGTGAAATGTAGCTGGAACGCCTTCCGCTACCTGGTGGCCTGTGTGCTGCCAGTTGCCGCGGAACTGCAAATGTGTGTCACGGCGTTTATCTGTGATTTCTCGCATCACCGGGACAGATGTGACCGGAGTCACACTGCCCAGCGCTGCCGTGGCCTGTGTCAGCTGTTGGCGTGGTTCAGCCAGTTCGGGAGCGATGTGCTCACGGTAGTACTGCGCGAACCTGGCGGCATCTTGCGGACTGCGTTTTTCGGCCGGCTGATCCAGCAGAGTAACCATGTCCGCGGGCAACTGACTGCGACGAACGGTATTGTCATCTGCAGTAACAGCAATCCGGAAATGTCTGAGCAGATGATTAGCGTGAGGTGACTGTTGTTCGATGATGACCCGCAACATCGACGCCTCATCCAACCTGATCGTCGTTTCGGGAACGACGACCAGCTGGTGAGGCTCTTTCGTTTTTCCGCCGATCGCCCAACCGTCTTCATCACCCGTGTTTCCCGTCAGGACATCGGCCGCTTTGAATTCCGGCTGATGATAATCGGCGAACGCAGCGGTGAGTGAGATGTCGTGACTTCCATCCGTTGCGTATTTTTGTGACGGATTTGGCGGTTGTGAACCAATGGTCTGCCACACCACTTGTCGATCTTCATCGAGCAGATCAATCCGATAGTCCTTCAGCCGAACATGCAGGTTACCGTCGGTACGATTCCAAATCTTAATAGCATCGACCGGCTGCATAATGCCGAGATCAAGTTCCCACCACGGATCGTCTTCCATGGCTGTGTGGGTTGTCGACTTTTTCGTGTATTCTCCATTGGTATTACCGTCGATGGCGTAGTCCGGTGGACCTTCGAAGTCGGTGGAACTTTGACGGGCCTTACCCTTCCCCGCGATGTTCTCAGAATCTCTGAAAACTTCGACTTCGGCCAGTGAGAGGATTTTCCCGTTGCCCGTATTCGTGACTCGTACGTATCTGGCCTCCGTGGACTGGCTGATCTTCGGAATAATTTGGGCCTTCAAACCCGTGATCACGAAATTCCCGTCGCTTAGTCCGGTACCTTTGTCCGGAATGGACCCATGCGGCAGCGTTTCCAGACGGATAGCAGCGATTTCTTTGGCAGTATCAGTTAACGTCAAATCGACGGAATAGGTATCCTTTGCAGACGCTGCTAATATCAGAATAGTCCCGTCAGATTCTATCGATGCCTCCTCACCCGAACTGCGGATGACTTCCGCAGCCACGAGACTCAACCACTTAGGTTGAGTGCTGATACCTTTCTCCCACATCTCCTGAGATCTAACCAGTTCTGGAGTGGACGTGTTGAACGCCGGACGCAGGTCAGCAATCTGCCGCTGCAGGCGACGGCGACGGCTGCGCTGTTCGCTCGAGAATACCTGTAACAGTGGCAATTCATCACGCTGGTCTGAATCCTGCGTATTGTTCAGTATGGCAAAGACCTGAAAGTATTCGTCCTGAGTGATTGGCTCATACTTGTGAGAATGGCATTGGGCACAGCCCATTGTCGTCCCCATCCAGACGGCAAATGTGGTGTTCACACGATCAACGATTGCCACATTACGGAATTCTTCATCGATGGTACCTCCTTCGCTGTTGGTCATCGTGTTGCGATGAAATGCAGTGGCGATGACCTGATCCTCGGTGGCATTCGGCAGGAGGTCACCGGCCATTTGTTCTACCGTGAACTGATCAAAGGGAATGTTGCTGTTGATGGCTCGAATCACCCAGTCACGCCAGGCCCAGATTGTGCGCGGGGGATCGTCGGCATAACCGGCGCTGTCAGCGTAGCGTGCAAGGTCCAGCCATTTGCGAGCCCAGTGCTCACCAAAACTTTCACGTTGCAGCAGATCGTCGACAAGTACTTCATAGGCATTCGGATCATTGTCGGCTGAAAATTCGTCCGCCTCGACAATCGTTGGAGGAAGGCCAGTGAGGTCCAAGAAAACTCGACGAATCAGTGCGTAGCGATCTGCTGGCTCGGAGGGTCTCAGCTGCTGTTGCCACATTTGGTGCAGAACAAAATGATCAATGGAATTGCGAGGCCACTCTGCAAATTGACCCGGAGCGCCCGGCACCGGTGGACTCTGTGGAGCAATGTAGGCCCAGTGCTTCGAGTACCTTGCCCCCTGCTCAATCCAACGTGTCAGAATATCAATTTGTTCTGCCGACAACCGAATCCCCGAGTCTGCCGGCGGCATCCGACGGTCTTCATCAGCGCTCGTTATACGCACAACCAGCTCGCTGGCAGCCACATTCCCCGGAACCACAGCCGCCGTGCCGGAATCCAGTTCGCGGACGGCGTCGTTTTGTTGATCGAGACGCAGATCTGCCTGTCTTGCTTCTTCATCTGGTCCGTGACACAACAGACACGCACTCGACAAAATCGGGCGGACATCGCGACGGAAATCGATGGGGTCAGTGGCAGAGGAGGTGGCTGCCAGTGTGAGGAATAAAAGCAGACTGAACGTTCGCATGAGCGGCAAACCCTGTGGGCCGGAGTGCATCAGGACCGGCAGATTGCGCTGAAATGATCATGTGGACCAGTGCCCTCACTGATCCAGCCTGAAACTGGTTCCCATGAGGTTAACGGGGTTTCTCGCCTCATTCAAGATTCACCTTTTTGCATTGCTGGATGAGCACGCCCGGGTCCGTCGGGTCGTACACCACAATGCTCAGATACGGCAGCTTCATTTCCTGGTCAATTTACTCCGGCATTGACCCTCCAAGCCCGTCACCTGCCCAAGATTGAGAAGAATAATCAGTCATGCTGAGAAGACACGGCGGCGCCCGCTGATCACAGTGGTCATATTTGCGACTTCGGTGGAGTTGTTTAAAATCGGGGTCGATGGTTGATCAATACCATCTCATATTTGGCAAGAACTTCGTTACACGCTGAGCTGCACGAGCATTCCTATGAATCGTCCAAACCCATTCGGAGCAAAAACCACTCTTCCCACATCAGCTGGTGATGTAACATATTTTCGGCTGAGGCAACTGACTGACCACTCAATCGGTGATATCGACACCCTGCCTTTCTCCATCCGGGTACTGCTGGAAGCCTGTTTACGGAACGTGGATAATTTCGTCATCCGTGACGAAGATGTGAGTAATCTGGCAAGCTGGAATGCCGATGCACCGGCTCAGGTCGAGGTGCCGTTTAAACCTGGTCGAGTTGTCCTGCAGGACTTTACCGGCGTGCCAGCAATTGTCGACCTGGCCGCATTGCGCAGCGCGATGGTTCGGATGGGTGGTGACCCGAAAAAGATCAATCCACTCGTGCAGTGTGACTTGGTTGTAGACCATAGCGTCCAGGTCGACGAGTTCGCCAGCCGGTTCGCTCTGCAAAACAACGTTGAAATCGAGTTTCAGCGGAATCGAGAACGCTATGAGTTTCTGCGCTGGGGGCAGCAGGCATTCACCAACTTTGGAGTTATCCCACCTGCCACGGGTATTGTGCATCAGGTAAATCTGGAATATCTCGCCCGGGTTGTGATGGTGACCGATGGTGTTGCCTACCCGGACAGTCTCGTCGGTACCGACAGTCATACCACGATGATTAACGGCCTGGGAGTTGTGGGCTGGGGTGTTGGCGGCATCGAAGCCGAAGCCGTCATGCTGGGGCAGCCGATCTATATGCTGACTCCGGAAGTCGTTGGCTTTAAGCTGAACGGTCAGCTTCCGGAAGGTACCACGGCGACCGACCTGGTACTCACCGTGACTCAAATGCTCAGAGCACATGGTTGCGTCAGTAAGTTTGTGGAATTCTACGGCAGTGGCATGACACAGCTCGGTCTGGCCGACCGCGCCACACTGGCGAACATGGCTCCCGAATATGGAGCAACCATGGGATTCTTCCCGGTCGATGAGGAAACACTGCGGTACCTCGAACTCACGGGTCGTTCAGCCGAACTGGTCGATCTGGTCGAACGATATACCAAAGAACAGGGGCTGTTCCGCACGGATGACACACCTGAACCACGTTTCAGCAGCACACTGCACCTGGACATGGGCACCGTGGTACCATCGCTGGCAGGACCTAAACGGCCTCAGGACCGGATATTGCTGAGAGATATGCAGACAGCGTGGCAGTCGGCGCTTGGCGACACATTCGGAAAGAGCGAACCGGCGGCACCGTTACGAGTCGAAAACAACGGCAGCACTGCTAGTATCACGGATGGCGCTGTGGTCATCGCGGCGATCACCAGCTGCACCAACACGAGTAACCCGAGCGTCATGGTAGGAGCCGGCCTGTTGGCCCGCAATGCCGTGGCCAGGGGTCTGCAACGGAAGCCGTGGGTGAAAAGCAGCCTGGCACCGGGCAGCAGAGTGGTGACTGAGTATCTGAAAAAATCGGGGCTGGATCAACCGCTCAACGAACTGGGATTTCAGACGGTCGGCTATGGCTGCACCACATGCATCGGGAACAGTGGTCCTTTACCTTCACCGGTTGCGACTGCAATCAACGAAGGAGACTTGGTTGCAGCCGCGGTATTGTCAGGCAATCGTAATTTTGAAGGCCGAATCAACCCACTGGTGAAAGCCAGTTATCTGGCCAGTCCGCCACTGGTTGTCGCGTATTCACTGGTCGGCACTGTTGACATCGATCTGGTCAATGATCCACTGGGCCAAGATCATGACGGCAACGATGTCTTCCTCAAAGACATCTGGCCGAATCAGCAGGAAATTGCATCGACAATTTCCGCGTCGATGACGCCGGAAATGTTTACGGAGCAGTATTCGTCAGCAACCGTGGGACCGGAGGAGTGGCAGGTCATCAGGAGTTCCAGCGGCGATATCTACGATTGGAACGCCGACAGCACCTATGTGCAGGAGCCACCGTTCTTCGTCGACATGCCGGTGGAACCATCACCAATCGCAGCTATTGAAGGCGCCCGTTGTTTGGTATCCGTCGGTGATTCTACCACAACTGATCACATCAGTCCGGCAGGCGCCATTAAGCCCGACAGCCCTGCCGGCCGTTATCTGCAGGAGAATAAAGTCGAAATCAAGGACTTCAACAGTTACGGCAGTCGTCGCGGAAACGACCAGGTTATGACACGCGGAACTTTTGCCAATCTCCGACTAAAAAACCTGCTGGCCCCTGGAACTGAAGGCAGCGTGACGATTCATCATCCGACTAGTGAACAGACGTCGGTTTATGACGCTGCGATGCAGTACAGGGAATCACGGACTCCACTGGTCGTTCTGGCCGGGGCCGAATATGGAGCCGGTTCATCTCGTGACTGGGCTGCCAAGGGCACGTTTCTGCTGGGTATCAAGGCGGTAGTCGCAACCAGTTTTGAACGCATTCATCGCAGCAACCTGGTGGGGATGGGTGTGCTGCCGCTGCAGTTTCGCGATGGAGAAAGCCGCGAAAGTCTGGACCTGGACGGCACCGAAGTATTCGACATTCACCTGGATGATTCGCTCAAGCCACAACAGGCCGTTGAAGTAACCGCTCGTACAAACGACGGTGATGAAGTCCACTTTGTGACAACCTGCCGCATTGATACGCCCGTAGAAGTGGAGTACTACCGCAACGGTGGAATTCTGCACACGGTGTTGAGACAGATGGCAAAATAGGTCTGTACGGCCCCACGTGAACTGTATGCCATACTCGGGCATTTAGCCGAGTGGCGTAATCGACAGGGCTGCCGACAATTGCAGGTATCACGGACTCGAAAGTCAGAACCGAGATAATCGTGCAGACTTTGGTGCCTGCCTCGCAGGGCAGATCGGCTGAGGGCAGGCGGTCAATCGATATCGCGGCGATCGCCTGTTGCACCCTGGGAAGAAGTGCTGAACGACGAAAGTTCATGGAACGAATCAACTACGGAGTCTCAGTCACCTGGTCAATAATCGCAGCGACCATCCGACGTTCCGATTCATAGAAGTGGTTGAAGGGTTCAGCCATGTGATCGCTGCACAGACCTTTGAGTGACGCCGCGCATTTTGTCGCTTTTATGAATCGACTGGCGTATTTGCCGACGTCATAAATCGGCTGCAGCTTGTTGATTTGTTCCTGGAGTGCTGCGATACGGTTAGTGTCGCCGTCTCGGGCGGCGGTAAACATCGAAGTAAACAACTCCGGAAAAATGTTGGCTCCCCCATTCACGCCGCCATCTCCACCGGCCTGAACGGCTGCTGCCAGCAGGTGTTCCGGACCAACCAGGATCGTCCAGTCCGGACGCAACTCCTTGAGCGTCAACAGTTCGCGGAAATAGCCCATGTCGCCGCCACTGTCTTTGACTCCCACAATCTGTGCGTGTTTTGACAGATGTCTCAGCGTGTCAATTTCGAAACTGACTTTGGTCAGACTTGGGATGTTGTACAGCATTAGCGGAAGAGGCAATTCTTTGATGATATGTTGCACATATTGAGTCAGTTCCGTCTGCCCGGTCGGAAAGTAATACGGTGTGGAAAGTACGACGGCCGCAGCTTCTGCGTCTTTGGCGACATGAGCCAGTTCCACTGACTCCATAAATGAAGTGTCTGTAATGCCAACCAGCAGAGGAACTCGGCTGTCAACAATGCCGCTGGCCAGGTGGATGAAATCGCGACGCAACCGGTAACTCAGGCTGGGTGCCTCACCCGTTGAACCCAGGATAAACACGCCGGCCACGCCACCTGCGATAACGTGGTTGAGCAGTCGTTCCGTGCCGGCTTCGTCGATGGTATCCCGTTCTGTGAGCGGCGTGATCATGGGTGGGATCACACCCTGAAGCGGTTGTGTGAACAGGGGGTTTAAATCCGAGGACTCAGTCATCGCTGCTGCTTGTTGTGGGTGCGGGTAGTTGGCTCTCGGACGCAGATATCGAATTCGATAACTGCAGTGACGCTGTTTAAACACCAACTCGAAGGTGATAGCTGACGCGGTTTGTTCAGGGCATTGCTTCATGCAGTCACCCTGGAACTCCACGTCAAATTCATCTGGCCAGTTTCGAACGCCACGCTGGTCCGACAAGATGACCAAACTACGAAGAAAGCCAACTCTCGATCAACCCTGACCGATGACTATGAACCAAAAAACTGGCCGGGAATCGGCAGCAGGAAAGCATGGTTCTCAAAAATGGCCGCGTGACCGGTTTCGCTGATCATTGGTGTGACAAACAGGATGCCAGCATATGCGGCGAGAACCGGGGTCATGACCACGTTCACGGGCCAGCGTACCAAGCGACTGGCAGGCACGGAGTGGTTTCGGCCGCGTGCGTAGACCCAGCCAAACATAAGTCGCGTCGGATAGATCAGTACGATGAATAACGGCGTCACCAGCCAGAGAGCACCCGCGTCGATCAGCCGCACTTTAGTGAAATACAGGGGAATCGCTGCGGCATACAACAGAATTGTGGCGAGTGCCCAGTGAAGCGGAACACGTTCGATGATTCTCCTAGCGGTGTGAACGGCAAAGATATCTAAGAATCGACCGGTCACGGCCTGGTGAGCCTGGAGCAGCGGCAGCCACGAGGCAACAGGGATCAACAGAATTCCACCAATGACGGAGATGATTCCGGGTCCGTTCGGGTTTTCGTGAGGATGCGTCGACATCGCCAGCATTGCCGTCGGAATAAACAACCAGATGACTGCCCCAAACGTAGCTTTGATCGCGATAATGAGGTGCTCCATAGGCCGAAAGACATTCATCAGCCATTCCGACCACTGGTCCACACTTTTGTACCACGAACGATCCTGCAGACCGCTGACCAAATGGCGTACGTTGTGGATTGGGCGAAGGAAACACCAGAACGTCCCTCCACAGGCAATCGCCGCAGCCAGATGGACGAATATCAGAACCTGCAGCACAACCAATACTGTGCGCTGAGGATTTGGTGCGACGGGAGATGACTGAGCAATGACTCCGTGTGCAGCCGCGAGAGATGATGTCAGCCAGATTGGCAGCAGAAACACACCAACCATGAGCAGAATCGTGCCGGTCCGGGTGGAGACTGGGAGCAATGGAAAGGCATGGCGCAGTCTGCCTGTGCGAGCTACCTCAGCCTCGGCGGCCAGCATAAAACCCAGTGCCAGAAGACTCAGACCGGGTACAGCGGCGAACACCGCCAGTAACCCAATCAGGAACACGATTCCTGTAATGACGCGAACAAGCCAAACCAAGGATTTCAACGGGGACCAGATGCCAGGAAACGGACCGGGGCCGACCATACGACTCATCGCATCCCATTGGTCGTCCACACGTGGTGCGGATGGCTGAGCCGGGTTTGGTATCACCGATGCAACAATATCGGACGGACGGGGCTCGGTACCAGTCTCTGTCGCTGGTGGCATTTCAGCTGACCTCGAACCGGACGTATTATGGGTGTGTGGCAGTTATTCGGCTTTCAATGATGAGAATTAGCATACATTTGCCAAGGATGTCGACGGAAAAATGAATTGACCAATGCACAGCGTAGTGATTTGTCGCGGAGACAATCCAGGCTACGGACATCGGGTTCCAGAACGTGATCATGAAACCACTGTCTATTTTGTTTTGTGGAAGTATCGCAGGTTTCCTCTTTCTCGTGATCAGAACCACTGGCCATATTGCCCCCCCTCCGCGAGCAGCGGCATTTTTGAACGATGAGGAACAGATCCACGCGTCGGTGCGGCGCATGGATGACTGGCTTCGGAGCCACTGGACCAAAGAAGGGATCGAACCCGCCGGGCATGTCGACGACCTGACCTTGTTCCGCCGCTTGTCTCTGGCTCTTCATGGAACAATTCCTTCGCTCGAAGAAATTCGAAGCTTCACCAGCGACACATCGAAGCACCGAGTCGAGCGTTGGCTGTCGAAGATGCTGGAGGATCAGCGTTTTGCCGATTATTTCAGTGAACGGCTCGTGCGGATGCTCGTGGGAAACGATGAGGGTCCATTTGTCTTTTTTCGTCGCGACCGGTTGAAGGACTGGCTCACCGAACAGCTTCTTCAGGACCGACCGTGGTCACAAATCGTCGACCGGTTGATTGCAGGTAACGGCTTGTGGACTCAGGACGGACATTCCAATTTCATTACTTCAGCACTGGTCGAAAATGAAGGGATCGATGAAAACAGACTGGCGGGCAAGACAGTTCGAACTTTCCTGGGGCAGCGAATTGACTGTGCTCAGTGCCATGACCATTTCTTCGCAGAATGGAAACAGACAGACTTTGAAGGTCTCGCGGCCTACTATGGACAGGTGCGAGTCACTGTCGGCGGTGTTATCGATCGGGAAATGGAAGGTGGCCGGCCCGTGGTCTACGAAGTCGTCGTACCCGGAAGCAAAGACGGTCGACTGGTGGAAACGGCGGTTCCGTTTCATTCTGAGTGGCAGTCACGCGAAGGTACTCGGCGAGAGCAACTAGCGTCCTGGGTGACTCATCCGGACAACCGACGATTCAGGCGATCCGCCGCGAACCGAATTTGGGGCTTCCTGTTCGGTCGAGCGTGGAGTGAACCGGTCGACGATTTGCCGGATCCCGACAACAAACAGGATGTATTGGATATTCTGGCCGAGGAATTCGAGAATCACAACGACAGTCTGAAGTTTCTGATCCGTTTGATCGCTCGTTCAGATGCATTTCGACTGAGGTCTGATGTACCGCATGTCACAGACGAAACCTATGGAAAGATGGAAGAACACTGGGCTGTTTTCCCGCTTGTGCGCCTGCGCCCGGAGCAGGTCATCGGGTCCATGTTTCAGGCGGGTAACGTTCTGACAATCGACCAGAACTCTCACGTGTTCACTCGCTTTGCCCGTTTCACCAGCGAAAACGATTTTCTGCAGCAGTATGGAGAAATCCCCGAAGACGAATTACTGCAGCAGACTGGCACGATTCCCCAGGCTCTGTTGCGTATGAACGGCCAGTTTACGCGTGACCTGACTGAAACAGATCTGCTCAGCAGCCCCGCACTCATTCTCTCTTATTCCAGTTCCGATGAATCCATTATTGACAACAGTTTTTTGACATGTCTGACGCGGCGTCCAACGACCGAAGAGCAGAAGGAGTTTGTTCGGCGACTGGCCAGCACGACCGACACAGATGATGGCGATCAGGAAGAAAACCGAAAGAGATCAATCGAGGATTTGTTCTGGACGCTGTTTAACGCACCGGAGTTTTCGTGGAACCACTGAACCTCAATCAGGGCGATTAACATGCTGCCTGCATCCGAAACGACTTCGCGCCGGCGTCTCCTGCATGCGATGAGTGCTTTAGGCCTGACGCTGTCAATGACCGTGATGAGTGCTCAGGCAGCCGGTCGCCGCAGGATCGAACGACCAAAGTCCGTCATCACACTCTGGATGGGTGGTGGCATGAGCCAGCTGGAGTCCTGGGATCCTCATCCGGGCACTCCGTCCAGTGACGACCTCAGGGCTATTGGCACGTCTGTGGATGGGCTTCGGATTTCGGAATTCCTTCCACAGATGGCAGACCAAATGCACCGGACGACGGTGATCCGATCACTAACGTCGGAAGAAGGCGACCATGAACGAGGAACGTTCTTCGTCAAGACCGGATACCGTCTGGATCCTACACTTACCTACCCTGCCCTCGGCGCCATTGCGGCTTCCCAGCTTCCGGATCCGACTGTCGAAATCCCCCAACACATCTGTTTGGGCACAGATCAATTCTGGCCCGGCGGAGGTTACCTAGGAAACGAATGGGACGCGTTTCGTATTTTTGATCCCGGTCACTCGCAGGCGAATCTGAAGTCCGCCGTCACAGACGATCGGCAGGTGACCCGGCTGAGTGGCCTGGATGTCCTGAATCGCAGCTTTCGTCGCGGACGGCCGACTGCAGAACGCACCACACTGCATCAGAAAACAATGCAGGATGCACTGAGGATGATGTCATCGGATCAGTTGCAAGCCTTTGAACTTGACGACGAACCGGACCAGGTCAGAGCAGCGTATGGTAACAGCCGTTTCGGACGCGGCTGCCTTGTTGCCCGCCGACTTGTAGAAACCGGCGTGCGTGCAATTGAGGTGTCACTGGACGGATTTGATACCCACGTGGCGAATCTGAATGGCCATCAAACCCAGCTGAAGATACTCGATCCGGCTTTCGCCACACTGCTGCAGGATCTTGCGGACCGCGATCTGCTGGATTCGACCGTGATCTTGTGCATCGGAGAGTTTGGCCGAACACCGCAGATCAATCCGGCTTCTGGCCGTGATCACTGGCCTCTCTGGTTCTCCTGCGTTGTTGCCGGCGGAGGTTTTCGAGCCGGTCATGTCCTGGGAGCCACGCCAGGCGAAATTCCTGCGCCTCGACGTTCCGGGAGACCGAAACCGAAGCCGACTGATCCTGTCACGGTGCCACAGCTTTATGCCACGATCCTTAAGACGATGGGAATTCGGTGGGATAAGGAAGTCATGACGCACGTCGCTCGGCCCGTGAGTTTTACGGAGAGTGAGCCGCTGACATCATTGCTGAGCGACGGTTAAAATACCTGGTGTTCAGAGGGAGCAGATTGTTCGTCGTGCGGTTGAGTGTTGCTCTGCTGAAGCAGCGTGATACGTTCTTTCAGCGTCTTATTATCAATGCCGGAACCTACCTCTGAGAGTCGCTCCAGCGTCGCATCCATCAGTGCTGTAAGTTGTTTTGATATGGTGGGTGTTGCAGTCCGCCGGATGGCCCGCCGGCAGTAATTGATGGCTCGCTCATGGGCCGCCAGTTCGTCTGCGGACTGGCTCAGTGACTCGTGGGACTTAGCCTGCAAAACAACCAGCTCCGAGGCAGTCAGCAATAACTCTACATCACTCCTGGTATCCTGGAAGAGATTCAGATGCAACTCTTCACTTTGCCGTCCAACGATAATGGCATCGTTGAATTCGCCTTGCTCAAACACTTGCTGAACATTCAGTTTTCGTTGAATTGCGTAACTGCGATTCTGCAGCGTTACAGTCTTTTTCAATGGCCCGGAAAATGATCCAGTCCAGATCGACTTTTATCCTCTGTGCTTACCCGCGCGACTCGATGGCTCCCAAACTCGGGCGGTCCGGTTCCTCTTCCCGAATCCGCCGTAGTGTATTCGGGATTATGTCGTTACGCACCGTTTCTCGTTTGAGTGGCGTGCTCCCGGTCAACAGTTCGTAAAGGATGAGCCCTAGAGAATACACGTCGCTGCGTGTGTCGATATCAAACGCGTCGAACTCTGGCTGCTCAGGACTCATTTACTCCGGAGGCCCCACGATTCGCCACTGCACCGTCAGCTGCTGCATTCCGACGTGAAGTTGCCCGGTCGCTTTGACGAGGCCGAAATCGATAACTCTGGGAGCGAGTTCATCGTCCTGTATGGATACCAGAATGCTGGACGGTTTCAGGTCACGGTGAATGATACCTTTCTGATCAGCGTGCTGGACGGTGCCCCAGATTTTCAGAAACAGCTGCAGGCATTCGGTCATCCCCAGAGACTGACTCACACAGCATTCAATGACAGAAACACCATCCACCAGCTCCATCACAAAGTATGGTCGGCCAGATTCAGTGGTTCCGGCATCAAGCACGGTCGCGATATTGGAACGGCTCATCAGAGCCAGAGCCTGACGCTCAACTTTGAAACGAGCGATGACCTGATCAGAATCCGTTCTCGCCCTGATGATGTTTAGGACCACACGACGTTGCACTGGTTCCTGTTATTCAGCCAGATAGACGGTACTCATGCCACCCTTGCCCGAGTTCCCTGATGACACGGCAGGGACCAATCCAGCTGTCCGCAAGGGATGTCCCGTCGTCCAGGAAATCGACAGTCGTACCACTCGTGGTATCCTGCGTGCTGATGATCGTCGACTGATCAAGAAGTGTCTATTATCCTTTGCAGGGGTGCCGCCGGGAATCCGTGTGGAATCTTGGACGCTCGGAACCGTGTCATCATTTCCGGAGCCGATATTTGTTTCGTCTCTGGTCATAAGGGATCGACGCAGGCTGACTCCGTGGCAATTCCGATTGCCAACTGTAGTATTCGGGTTCCGGAGAACGTAATCAAGAGCATATGCGTGGTTTCCGATACCCAGTCCACTGCCGAACAGGCTGTGCACACTGCGTAAGAATATTGGGTGAGTTTGCGAGGTGACTCAGTCGAACTTATTATTGGACGGATGTCCGAAGCACAACCGTACGAACATATTGTTGTCCATGGTGTTGGTTTGATCGGTGGGTCCGTCGCTGCCGCCGTGAGACGCCGCTGGCCGTCATGTCGTGTGACCGGAGTCGGCAGGCGTGCCCAACGGCTGCAGGCTGCTCGGGATGCCGGCTTGCTCAATGACTGGTCTCACTCAATTCGAGAAGTATCGATTGATTGCAAAACCGTTGTCGTTGTTTGTCTGCCAGTGGATCTTATTCCAGCCGCCGTGATCGACGCGGCGGAAGTGACTCCGGAAGGAGTCCTCATCACGGACGCGGGAAGTGTCAAACAATCAATTCTGCATGGAATCGCCGGCTCCGCAGCCGCAGCTGCGCGGTATGTAGGTGCTCATCCGATCGCTGGCAGTGAAAAGAATGGATTCGAATTCGCGGATTCCGAACTGTTTGTCGATCGACCGTGTATCGTGACTGTGTCAGCCGCTGGCGCAGCCCTCCAGCAGAGATGTCAGGACCTCTGGAGCAGCCTGGGAGCCCGTGTCTCTGTCCTGGATTCGCGGGAACACGATCGTATTCTCGCACTGACAAGCCACTTGCCTCACGTTATGGCGGCTGTCACAGCCTGCTGCCCCGAACTGACCGATCTGAAGTTTGTGGGCACAGGTTTTCGTGACTCGACACGCGTCGCTGCAGGCGACTCAGAGCTGTGGCAACAAATTCTGTGCAGCAACCGGACGCAGCTTCTAGAAGCAATCCGCAAGGCCGAAGCCGGATTGGCGCAGCTTTCGATTGCCCTGCGTGACGGAAAGCACAAGGATCTCGCTGAATTCTTGGATCGGGCAGCGCGCATTCGGCGGACCATCTAAATGTCCTGAGAACGAGGCTGACTTTCTTCGGAAAGCTGATCGCTGTCGCGGATTACGAATCGTCCGAATCCAAATTCGAGGAGGGCACGGGAGAGGCGTGATTCGCGAGCGCCAGATTCTTCCACTAATGAGAGCGATACAGCCAGAGATCCAGCCACAATCGCTGCAATCCGAGACACCGAAATCGGGATTTGGAACGGAGCGAGATCGGCAAAGAATTCATCCGTACTGCAGACTTCTCCGAACTTTTCTCCCTGGAATGTGAGTTCAATTCCCCGCAGATCGGTGCTCCACTGATAGTCAAACGGCCCCCACGTGCGACCACGGCTGATAATCCACCAAGAGGTATCGCAAAGAATGATTTCGTTGACGGGCTGATTCATTTGGAGAGTGGCCGGAGATGCAGTCGGCGTGAGCAGAAATTCCTGATTGGTAGTGCCTCAGACGCCGACAGAACGTTCCAATACGACGTCCTCACAGGATTCTGAGCCAGTCTGACAGAGGTTTGGCCGATCTGTCGATGGCAGGTTTGGAATGCCCACGACAGTTTGCCGTAAGATTGCGACCAAACCCACTAATAAAAGATCGCCGCTTTTTAGCGGTTGCTGCGACAGGCAAACCTTGACAAGAGCTTCACCCTGTGGCTATCACACTTGATTCAAGGTTCGATTGTTGGGTCTGTTCACCTCTCTTATCTTATAGTCGGCAGGTATTGGACGAGGTCAGTCATGTTGTTGACAGTCATACTGGAATATTGGATTGGACGGTCTTCTGATTTACGGGGTTTTACCGGCCCTCGGATCCAGGCGAGTCCGTACCGTGTGGCCGTCACGAATGGCGAGGACGACGTATTCAATGACGACGGTGATGACGTCGAAGAGCTGGGCGATTTTGAGGACAACAACAACGATGACGATAATTTCGAAGACGACGATGATGACCTCGACGAAGACTTCGACGAAGACTTTGAGGCCGAAGAAGATGCTGATGATGACAGCGATTTCGACGACGATGGTGACTTCTGATCACTACCGCCGACAGTCCGCCTGTTCAACGCAACATTGAAAATCAGCAACGGACGCTCCGTTTGGCCAGGGCGTCTGTTTTCTTTGGACTTCATCAGGATTGCGGGCAATGCGGGGTTTGAGTGTTCAGGCGACGGAAGCCGCAAATGCAATAAGGTCCCGGTGGGCAAATGCGTCCCCAGCAGTCGGTCTCATCCTGGGAACAGGACTGGGCGGTCTGGCTGAACAAATCGATGTCGCTGTTCGGATTTCTTATTCTGAAATCCCTCATTTTCCCGAATCAACCGCGCCATCTCATTCGGGCCAGTTGGTGTGTGGACAGTTGCACGGAGTTCCCTTGGTCGCAATGGAAGGCCGCCTGCACTACTACGAAGGCTATTCGCTACGGGAAGTCACATTTCCTGTACGGGTGATGAAGGCTCTGGAGACCGAAACTCTGGTGGTTACCAGTGCTGTTGGTGGATTGAATCCTCAGTATGCTCTTGCCGACATTGTGATTCTGGAAGATCACATAAATCTCATGCCCGATAATCCGCTGCGTGGAATCAATGATAATTCGCTGGGGCCCCGCTTTCCCGACATGAGCGAACCTTACACGCGTGAACTCATCACGCAGGCCCAGGCGACGGCACTGGAGTTGTCCATCACAGCACACAAAGGTGTGCTGGTGGCCGTTCCTGGGCCGAGTCTGGAAACCAGAGCGGAATACCGCATGCTTCGACGAATGGGTGCGGACATTGTGGGGATGTCGACGGTTCCGGAAATAATTGTGGCGCTTCACGCCGGCATGAAAACACTGGGGTTCTCCATCGTCACTGACATGTGCCTGCCAGATGCTCTGGAACCGGTCGATATTGAGAGAATTCTGGCCGTAGCTGCCGAGGGCGGAGCGAGTCTGGAACGCTTGCTCTCCAGTCTTTTGCGACGTAATGCACTGTCGTAACTTTGAGTTATGTTTGAGACATCCACCGGCAGAGAATAAACACATAATGCCCGGATTTTCCGAAAACCCGGGCAATTTGTTCACTGTTGTTGTCGGATTTTAAGGTGTATGTGGGGAGGCATGAAAAGCACGAATCTGTCTAGAGTGGCGGGAGTGTCTCGTTGAATCCGACCCAAATGATCTCCAGCGGAATTAAGCGAGTCCTGAAGTCTTTGAAGACTCCGCTACGTGTGTTTCTCACGCGAGTAAATTCGACGATTTCCACGGATAAGTTCTGGTCTAATCCAAGTGATGGTTTTGGCTCAAAACCTGCCACTAATTCCCGTCTCCCTGCGCCTTCAACAACTGCATCTCCACTTCAGGACGTTCAGGTTCTGACCCGTTTCTGTTGTTCCGAGCAGCCCTACTGGGCTGCATTTGTGGATCACTACAGATCCATGGGAATTCATGGTTTGCATGTGGGTGTGCAGATGGATGAGGATCAGGCTTTTCTGGCTGCCTTTGCTCGACAAGAACCCGTGTTACCGATCGTTGTGCACAGGCTGACAGCGGAACTGGATCCTTCGGCTGCCCTGAAGGTCTTTGACCTGGGAGCCATTGCTGGCGACGCCTCCTTCACCTTGATGGTGGATTGCGATGAGTACTTCTGCACCCTGGATCCCAGCCGCTCAATAAAGCAGTTGTTCAACATTTTCCCGACAGTCCCCAGCTCTACCTTCCGTGGTTGATGCGGCCGATCATCAGCGAAAGCGATTTCGCGTCTGGCGGTTACTGGGGCCATATCGGCAAATCGGTGGTGCGCTCAGCCCGGATGGTGCGTGTGGCGAGTTCGCATGACTTTTTGACGGATGCATCGACCACCTCCTCAAGGACGGGGGCGGTGCCGATTGGCACCTACGGTCTGGCCCTCGTACATTTCTGGACGCGCAGCTTTCGCGACTGCCTGCTGAAGGTTTTCCACAATCGGTTCGTGGACGCCAAGTCCGCCGATCGAGATCAGGCCCTGACGATCATCCGCGTCGGGGAGTTGCCGATCCGGTTGCGGCTGCTGGCCTTCCTTAGTCTGCAGAACGGTTACCTCCCCCTTGGCCTGATGGAGGTCCCGAACGTGGATCGTAACCTCGAGGAACAATTGCTGAGGCGATACCTGTGTGAAAGCGATGAAACCTACTGCCGCAGGCTTTTTGATGAGTACAGGCAGTTGCTGCTGGAAAACCGCCATCGGCTGCCGGCCTATCCAGCCGTCTCACTGTTGGAGATGGCCCAACTCCTGCCAAGCCTGGAGCAGGCTCGACGTCTTTGGAGTTGACGGTGCCTGCTTATTGCCACCGTTCAGCAGTTCGTCCGATAGCCCTGCGGATTGGCCTGTTGCCAGGCCCAGCCATCACGGCACATGTCGTCCAGAGATCGACGTCCAGTCCAGTTCAGGGTGGCCATCGCCTGGTTCGGACAGGCCTCCAGTTTCGGGACGGCGCCGCCGCCCTCGATGTTCTACCGTCTTTGCCGCTGGGTTGCGGTGACGACACGGAACAACAGAAGACAACGGGCACCGAGGGCGGTTCTTTTCTTGCACCAACTGTCGGCGTTTCTGGTCAATCCGAGTCCATCGCTGACAAAACGGCGGAGACGAACGAAGAAAACCGTAACGCCGAGAGCGAGCGCAACGACGTCCGTAACGTCAGCGCAGGACAAGAAAAAAGCCCCCCCTCTCGCTCCACACCGCGTAAATCCCGTCGAGCGCATTTCCATGGACCTCCACCTCGACGACAGCGCCGCGCCTTCCACCGTTGGGGAAGATCCACTGAATCTCGGGATCGGCCACCATGGCGGCGACACCACTCAGCGCGGGGAACAACAGGGGCGCCAGGCGAAGCAACGAAAATCATGCTACAGTAGCTCGCCAGAATGCCATCGGTTCCTCAACGTGACATGCGCCCCTGGCTCAGATCTCCCGCACCAATAACCAGTATCGCGTGTCAGTGCGTACACATCAATCGAACAGGCCTGGAAAACCCACGGTAGCGGACGACGCAGTCCCACGTTCGACGCTCAAAGACGGCATAGAAGCGCGAAGGAACACGGAAGGGATAGACGATCCCGGTCTAACACTTCAGAGCTCGATCAGGACCGGAAACGGCGTGGAGAAGGCGACGATTTGCGTCCGCCCGCTCGATATGCTGGTAGCGGCGATCTGCGGAGGCGCAGATGCGAGATTCAAATGGGAAATGTCAGTATAGTCCATTTTCAGGACATCCATTGCAAAGAGAACAGTCTTGACCATGAAACGAACGACGCCCCACAGACTTTCCCGCGTCAAAAGGTATGCCTCTCATATAAAGAGACTGCTTAGAAAACGACATTACAAATTCATCCACATTGGCAAATGCGGCGGGTCATACATAACAAAGTCATTCGGAGACAGACTAACCTACATACACATGTACAAGCCCGACATTGAGGCCGACCCGAGGGACAGCTACCTGATGTTCATCAGAAACCCGCTGGCCCGCTTCGTCTCCGCCTTCAACCACAGCAAGAGCCTCATTGATTTTGACACTTCTGAATACAGCTTTGACATGCTCATCAACGACAAGGGAACTCCGTATTACGGGCTCAAGAACAAGACTGCCAACAAACTTGAGTCGGGACACCCTTTCGACGAGGGGGAAACCGGAGTTGAATATGAGTGCCTAATGAATAATTTTGAATCCGCAAATGCATTGGCTGAAAGCTTATCTTCTAACAACGACGAACTGAAGAGCAAGGCTCTTTCGTTAATGAGCAACGAGCAGGTTGAGCATATTTCTAAGGGAATAGGCTGGTACCTGCACAATGGCGAATTCATAGAGAAGAACTTAAGGAACATCTCTTTTGTAGGGACACTTGAAAACATTGGCCAGGATTTAAATCTTCTGTCCGAGTTGCTAAAAACCGACGTCAATCAAAGCCAATACAAAAGAAGGAACATTTACCATTACGACAAAGGATTGTCAGATCTGGCAATTGGCAACTTGCTTGAGTTTTACAGGCCAAGTGATTACAAGGCGCTGGGGGTCCTGCATCGCCATGGGTTCATAAGCGATGAGACACTTGAAGATTATTGTGAATATCACGTCCTATGTTGAGGGAGGTTGGATGTGACATTTGGCCTTCGCTCTGGCGAGGCGCGAAGGGGGCATAGCTCAAGCCCTAAGGACTCGGGAAAAACCTTGGCCTGCCTCCCCTCTAAAACCGGTCCAAGTTCTAATCTAGTCCTAGGGAACTGAGCCGCAGTGTTCAGGGAAGGCTAAATGACCAAGAGGGAACGAGCCGGCGTGAGGCACCAAAGTTCCCGTGCGGTTCTTTGGGACCAGCAATCGGTTTATTCGCTTTGAGAAAACTAGCCCCAAACCTCATCTCAGAAGCGAATTACGGTCGAGGGTGTACCAGTTCACGGCGGAAGTACCGCCTGATGAGTCGGTGTTCATGGAGATTCAGGAATCTCCGGCCTCTTCAATTGGCATAGAAAGTTGTAGTGTTTGCCATTGACTAATGGGATATACACACGTACTTACATGGCCGAACGAGTCATTTCCTGGATCAGTAATTTGTTCACTGTTGTTGTCGGATTTTAAGGTGTATGTGGGGAGGCATGAAAAGCACGAATCTGTCTAGAGTGGCGGGAGTGTCTCGTTGAATCCGACCCAAATGATCTCCAGCGGAATTAAGCGA
>CAUZPL010000074.1:0-32657 GCA_963581585.1 Planctomycetota bacterium | reverse complement strand
TCCCTCTATTGTGTTAGGAGAAGTGAAACAATGAAAGGGATAGTTTTAACAGCTGCAATGATGGTATTGACCATTTCAAGCAGCGCGAATGCAGGCCTGTTTGGTCTGTTCGGAGGCAAGAGCAACGGCTGTTCTTCCTGTTCTTCAGAACCGACCTGCTGTGCTCCGGCTGCCTGTGAACCGACCTGCTGTGCTCCGGCTGCCTGTGAGCCGACCTGCTGTGCTCCGGCTGCCTGTGAGCCGACCTGCTGTGCTCCGGCTGCCTGTGAGCCAACCTGCTGTGCTCCGGCTCCCTGTGAGCCAACCTGCTGTGCTCCGACTGACGGCTGCAACGACGGCTGTAACAACGGCTGTAACAACGGCTATTCAGGGAAGAGGGGCTGGTTCAGGCTGCCGAAGATCAGATTGCCAAAGCTCAATCTGTTCAGTCGAACGAGCAGCAACTGTGGCAACGACTGCTGTGAACCGACCTGCTGTGCTCCGGCTGCCTGTGAACCGACCTGCTGTGCTCCGGCTGCCTGTGAACCGACCTGCTGTGCTCCGGCTGCCTGCGAGCCAACCTGCTGTGCTCCTGTTGCTCCGAGCTGTTGCGCTCCCTGCGACTAACTGAATGCGGCGTGAGGTTGCGTAATCAACCGACGAACTTTGGCTGTCAGATGATGGGGCAGATTGTCGTGAATTCCGCCCCGAGCAGCTGTCAGCAATGATAACTGATGCGAGTTGACATCCTGATGAAGCGATCTGTCGCAGTCGGAGTTCATGGTTCAAGCAAAGCCTTCCGCCCAGATGTTGGATGAGGAACGTGAGGAATCCTCGCGGGGGAACACACTGGTGGATCATTAGTCCGCCTGAGTTCCACCGATGACCTGCATGGGTGGAACTGTCGGTAAATAATGAGAACGGTGACGAGGCTCCTTTCCTGGTGGCCCGTCACCGTTTTTTTACAGATACAGATCCCAATCGAGGGACTCCACGGAATTCCACAGTTCTTCTTTGGAACAGACTGGAACTTCCTGAGGACGTCTCGATATGTTTCCCGATTGGTTCAGCCGGCTGGTTGCCTTGGCCCCCGGAATCACAAAAATGGGTCCCTATTATTTGTGGTTCTTCATTTTTCCTCTTCAATCATTCGGGAGCCGGTTCCCATGGTCCTCATTCTCTTGCGCACAGCTTATTTTGTTGCCTGTGCCGGGGCGATCGCCGGATATTTTTACTCGTCGGCAATTCCTGATGTGACAGATCCCGGGTTCAGCCCGCTGCCAGACGCAATGCAGGCACATGAGGGACTTTGGTTTTTCATTCTGCTGGGGATCACACAGATCGTAACGGTGCTGGATGTTTGCGTGCGGCGCAAGCGAATCGACCTGATCTCCGCCTCATACTTCGGGCTGCTGGTTGGTGTTCTGCTGGCGTATATGATGATTGCGTCACTTTCATTGGTGATCGACCCCAAAAACAATCAGTATCACACCGCGATGGTGATGGTGATTTTTCTGGGCATGCCGTATCTGTGTGTCTCGCTGCTGCTGCAGACACGCGACGATTTTCGATTCATCATTCCCTACGTTGAATTTGCACGGGACCTCAAGAGTGGTCGTCCTCTGCTGGTAGACAGCAGCTCTCTGATCGATGGCAGAATCAGTGACGTGGTGGAGACACAAATTCTCGATACCCAGCTGGTTGTCCCCGATTTTGTCCTCGCGGAGGTTCAGGACATTGCAGACAGCAGTGAAAGAAATCGCCGTATTCGAGGGCGTCGTGGGCTGGAAGTACTCGCAACACTGCAGCAAAGTCCCTATGTCGATGTTCGCGTCCATGAAACAAAAAAAAAGAGCCAATTTCCGGCAATGTCGGTGGATCAGAAACTGGTGGAGCTTGCCAAAATTCTGCGAGCTGGTGTGATCACCAATGACTTTAACCTCAATAAGGTGGCAAGTGTCCAGGACATCGCAGTCATCAATCTGAATGACGTGGCAAATGCCCTGAGGCCACAGTTTCTGCCAGGTGAACGGGTCCGCATCCAAATCATGAGGGAAGGTGAAGGTTCGGGTCAGGGAATCGGCTATCTGGACGACGGTACGATGGTTGTGTGCGAAGGAGCGTCGAATATGATCGGCAAGGAAGTCAACTCGGTTGTCACCCGCGTACTGCAAAGCAGTGCCGGGCGCATGATCTTCTCCAAACCAGTTCACTCATAGCAGGTTAACCGTTTGCTACAGGGATTGCCTTTAGACGCTGCCAAACAATAAACCACCCGATAGAATTACAGGTTGTTCGCAACAGCCAGGATTCCGGCAGGACAATACCGGCAGCCGATTTTATGGAGGTTCCAGACCGGCAGATCAACCAGTGTCGAATGTTGACCGGATGAAAGTTCTGATTGCGCGACCACGCGTACAGCACAGGCCGGAAATCTGACTTCAGGAGGATTCCACGTCGTCGAGGGCTCGCACGCCTGGAACCCATTTGAGTAATGTGTCTGTCCCATCGTACTCACTGACTGGCAAATGCCGGACGTGGATGAGCTGAAGGTTGTTCGCCGCGTTTGCGCCCCGGAAAACACTGGATTCGTCTACATCATCCTGCTGACAGCTCGTTCGTCCATTTCTGATGTTGCGTGGGGCATGGATCACGGAGCGAACGTCTATTTGGTCAAACCGGCGGGCACGGCTTCAGGCTCGCGATTGACCTCCCTTGCTGCTGCTGGTTCGGCGCTTCATTCGCCCCGTTCGGTCACATTAATCCTCTGGTACAGCCGCCAGCCAATGACCTGACAAAATACAGGCTGGGCAGAATTGACGAACACACAAGCTTCCTTCGTCGTCGCATTGCAGGTGTACTGCAAAGAGGATCCGATCATCTGTGGGGACGAAGGCGAAAAGCTGACCTGATCGCCGCGGAGTTCGTTACTGCCGGCACAGCACAGGACCTGAAACTCGCCGCTCGCGTTGCTAAACACTTTCGCGTCCGGATAGTTATGCCACCGGTGATCTGTCTGCATGTGGAACCGGCAGTACCTGTCGTGTTTCATTACATTGACGCCATGACCGATGTTAGTCCCGCAGGTCGTGCGTCGACCGTAATCGGTTATGAAGCAACTCGTTATTGACGAGTCACCCTTTGGCGGGCTTTGCGATCGAATATGTGCTTTCGTTTAACATCGGCTGCCACGACGGGATTGACAGGCGACACGATCATGCGAAGAAATTGTATTACCAGATTATTGCTCGTTTCAATCGCTGCCCTTTTGCAGCTGCAGGGAGTTTCGGCTCGATGTGCTGAGCCAAATCAGCCGGCCGGCATCGACATTGGTTCACGAAAGCAATTGTTCATCGATGAACGCTTTATTGCTACAAGCTCTGAGATTGAACCTGTTATGAACCCACCACTGCGGGACGGTAAAATTCCGCTCACCACCGACCAACCTTGGGTGTAATCGCCTGCTATTGACAGGAAGCAGGGGCTGTTGCCGGAATATGGAGTCACTGCCTCTGACAACACCACGATGTGCAGCCTTAGATATAAGCAGTGAATTCGCTTTTCATGTGTAACGTCAATTACCCTCACGAGCCTCAGGATCTGACAAATCCACGCGGACCAGTTCCGTGTCATTTCGTGCAAAGACACTTTTTTGCGCGAATGCAGGATGCGACCAGATCGTCATGCGCCGCTGGACTTTTCGCGTGGGAGCCACCAGCTGCGACCGACTGACTTCTTCGTAACCGTCTGCGGACAAACGAGCAATGATCAGGTCGCCCTGTTCGTTGTGAATGAAGTATCGATCTTCGTGAGCAATAATGAAGGCATTCCACCAGCGCCCGCTGCCGGTGGCTTCCAGTGACTCCCATCGACGTTTTCCTGTTTGAGTGTCCAGACACCGGAGCTGTCCGTAGCTGCAGATTCCAAAGATATTCTGTTTGTCCACAATCGGTGTGGGCATGATGGAGTGCAGTCCGTCAGTATTGCGTTCGCTGTTGCTGGTTCCCTTCCATGCGACGTCGGCAGTATCGGCTGTCACGTTCAACATCAGAGGACCATTGTAAAACGATGTCAGGAACAATTGTTGACCAATTTTGCGAGGAGTCGGAACGGCCAGACCGGATGAAATGTTCCAGGGGAACTCCCAGATGACTGATCCGCTGTCCGGATCCAGCGCGGTCACAGCGGCCGGATGCCAGATGATGAGTTGTCGTCTTCCCCCAAATTCGAAAATCATCGGGGGACAGTATCCGATGGCCGGGTCATCGATGGCTCGCCAGATTTCCTCTCCGGTTACCTTGTCAAAACAAACGACCAACGCTCCATCTGCTCCACCGACAAGAGTGATCAGGCGATCGCCGTCGACTAGTGGTGATGCTGCCATTCCCCATGTCGGTAATCCAGTACCGAAGTCCTCGGTGAAGTTCTTTTTCCAGAGGAGACCGCCGTTGACGGCATTGAAACAGATTAGGTGGCCGACAGCCCCGATCGTGAACACACGTCCTTCGTCAATCACCGGAGTTGCTCGGGGACCGGCTGGGTAACTGATGGCATATCGTGCAGCATAAGAATGTTTCCAGATCTCTGTCCCGGTTGTCGCATCGACGCAAATAATACGTTCGTTCCGTTCGCTGGCCTGTCGATCCGTCACGAACACCCGCCCGTCGGCGACAGCCGGCCCCGAATAACCCTCAGCAACCGGCACCGACCAGACTCTTGGCAGGACATCTCCTTCTGGAAACCTGTCGACGATTCCGGTCTCGCGCCAGACCGCATCACGGAGTGGACCGCCCCATTGAGGCCAGTCGTCGGCACTGGTAACGGAAGTGAACACAGTAAGGATCAGAATGCTGAATTGCCTCACGGCTGTCGTCTCGCTGGAATTGTGTAATCGAGGAACTGTACGAAACAGAACCAGATAACAGTGAAGAGTAGCAGCAACGAGACAGGCCCACCATCTTAACATCACTGAGTTTGATCGGCCGTCTTTGCCGAAATACAGACTGGCCAGGGGACTGTGCAAATGAGGAATCGCAACAAACCGGCGAAACATGCCGACTGGCCGGCGTTTCACAAAAACACCCAGTCGGTGTACAGCATGCTACGGGATTCAGCAGTTGACGCGTCCATCTTTGATTTGCGAGAACTACCGGTCGCATCCTGCCGATGATCGCTTTGACTGTCTGTCTTCTTTCCGGTTCAGTCTCTCATTCGGCCGGATTTGCTTTCCTTCATTTAACAGCCGTGTCGAATCGTCACTTTCTGTATGGTTTTTATGATGAAATCCGCTCTCATCACCGTCGCAATGCTGTGTACATTTTCCGGATGCACAACCTTACTCCTCGAAAAGCGAGTCATTACTCAATTCGTGGAGGCACTGGAAGAAGAAAATGTGCCCGCGATTCGTCGGGTTGTGTCTATCGAGTTTGAACAAAAGGCGATGCGCTCTGACGATGTGTTGCGAGACCTCGATATCGTGAAACTACCGAAAGGCGAATTGGAAGTTTTAGACGTCGCAGAGCCGTCCGAAGACAGTCGCAGCGTCGTGGTGAGTGATGGTTCCGGAGACAAGTACAGATTTGAGTTGATTCAGGATGCAGAGAAACAGCGATGGGTCGTGAATGACGTGCTTGTTCGTCAGCAGAAAAAGTGGAAAAAAGTACGCTCGAACGTTGCATGGCCTACAAGTCAGGTCCTGGATCTCGTATTCAGTGTGCGGGAATATCTTGAGGTCTGGTCCGTGTCGCAACGAAATCAGATTCTGGAGAAGTCATCTCCCACCTTAGCGGCGTCGCTTGAGTCGGTACCGGAGTCATGGCTGCCTTTGATCACGAACGGAATTGCGAAGAACTATGATTCAGCATTAGCCCGCAAGCCCGAGGCGCAGCTGCACGACAGCACCGCCGTGGTCCGCCTGCCGGTGCGGGGCGGTTATCTGTTGGTGAGTGCCGTCCGGATCAACGATCGCTGGTTGATGGATGACATTGAAATCCACAGTCGGAGCGAATCCGGGCACGCGGGTTCGGTGCGACGTCAGGCTGAGGCTGTCGGGAGTCTCAGCCGATTCCTAAACGCATTTTCCACTGGTGACAAGCAACAGCTGCAGGACAATTCGACCCCGCAATTCTACAACGGCACATTGCAGTTCGCCGATTTGGACCTTGTTTCGCTGCCCTCGACCGATGTCGCCCCCGATGAGCTCAGCATCCGCGCGTTTTCAGGCAGGGTTACAATCATCGTCCCGACAGCACGTGATTTCGTGCGATTCGATCTGATGGATCCGGATCAAAGTGCCAAAAAGCATGTCGCTCGCCTCGACGCTCCCGGCCGATTTCTGGTGGATAATGTTATCCTCAATGATCGAACTCGACGCATTGAACGGACGCTGGGATCTATATTTACCGCCCCCGTCCGGGTATCTCTGTTTGTGACAGCCCTGCAGACACGTGATTTTCAGATGTTGAAACAGCTGTCAACTCGGGAATTCAATGAAGCAGTGTGGGACAGAGTATCTCCTGAGATGCTGCATCGCCTGACACTGCCTTCTGCTCAGTTAAAGGACATGACACTGGAAGACAGTGATGTACGTGGTCATCGGACGGAACTGACGTTCAGGACACTGACGGGTGGTCATATCAAGTGTCGCATGCTGGAACAGGTTGGACAATTACTGGTGGATGACATTCAGTTTCCGAACATAGACAACCAGATCCTGTCGTTGCGTATTCAGTCAGCTCTGCAGATTCCTATCGCTGAATTCGCAGCGGCCTGGCGAGCCGAGGATTTGGCGCTTTTGAAGGAAACATGTTCCACGGCATTTGACCGACTGGTGCTGAATCATTTCACCACATTCCCACCGGATACCGTTCACCTGGCAGACCGACTGGACACGGCACTCAGATCCACACGAGTGACAGAAGAACGGGCTACAGTTCACATGGGCCTGACATCATCTGATACGGCGAAAGTCCACTTGATTCAGGAGCACGATCGCTGGGTGATCGACGACATTTCCATCCCTGATGTCAGTGGTGAGACAGTCCAAGTTCGTAATCAGTTGAGAAAGGAGGTCGCAAGCAACATGCTGGCTCGCTCTTCGGGAACCAGGCACCTTCAGCAGCCAACCGATTCGAATCAACCGACAGACCAGCAGGGCGGGGTGGGACCTTCGCACCCTCAACACGTGATTCAGCAGGCCGGCGGCGTCCGGTCTGAACACACGCCTGTGAATTCCGCCGCCTTTGAAGTTTTCGGTCCGGACTCGGCGAAAGTCATGCGGAGGCTCAAAACATCTCTCGCGGACGAAGCGGACGCCAATTTGGAGTATCACGACCAGTACGGAACCCCACAGCCGCCCATAAACGGAACATCGAGCGTGAAGAACGCCATGCCGCAAACCGTGAAACCTGTCTCAGACGGCGAATTCCTGCGTTTCGAACCTGGAACGGGGCATATTCCAACGCCGAGAAATCTGACAGCCGAGAGTCACGACTCATTCGAGCCGGGTTTACCGGCATCGAAGACACTTGATCTGGCGAAGAATCCCGTTTCCATTGATTGAGAACACTTTGTCTTGTGTGCCCCGCAATTCCTGGACTCTGCATGACCCACCGATGCTGGAACTGCAGTTTCCCATCTGCTAGCCTCCGGGGCCTCAGCGTCGTAATCAATCAGGTAGTCGATGACAGGCTCGGCACCGACCGCGTCGTCAGTCCTTGGTTTCGGACTGGGTGACTTTTGACTGATCGAAGGCGCCCCTCTGTTCATACTGAGAAAGCATTCGGCTCCGCCGACACAGTCAGGAATGCCGGAGTTCGTCAACGTACACCGAGGCTTTAGCCTCACGAAGACAGGGCAAACAATGGTCAAAAGTCGACTCAGCAAGCGACGCGAAGCCGAGGCAGCCGAGGCAGCAGAGCAGACCCTGCCGACTAAGAAAAAAGCGGCAAGGAAAAAGACCACTCGTAAGAAAGCTGTCATGCCGCGCACTCGGAAAAGCAAAGATGTGGTCCCGCGCCGCCGGCTGATATGGGTAGTGTACAACAGCACCATGCGTGAAGAAGGTCGCTACCTGTACCATGAGCGGGACAAGGCAGAGGAAAAGCTGAAACAACTGAATGCGAGAGGCAAACGTCGTTACTTCATCCAGCCGATCAAGGAACCTCTCGATTCTGAAGGTGTGCCAATAACAGAAGAGGCGGTCGCAGCACCGAAACCGGCTGGTAAAAAAACCCGTAAAAAGACGGTGACTGTGGAAAACAGCGACGAAGCTGAGGAAGAAGCCGACGCTGAAGAGTAAACGCACTACCTGTTCGTCTTCAATGCAGATGTTGCCACAACTGCTTGTCTCTGTTCGCAGTCCACAGGAAGCGTCGGCTGCGCTGGACGGTGGAGCCAGCATCATCGATGTCAAGGAGCCGGCAGAAGGTCCGTTGGGGCGTGCGCAGTCCGACGTGATTACAGAGATCACCAAACTGGTACGCCGCAGATCTCAGAACACAATTGTCTCTGCTGCGCTGGGTGAAGTTGCCGAAACAGAGACGTCTTCAGGAATCGCTCTCTCCCAGACGGTTCGGCTCGACCTGGTAAAGTCCGGACTCTCCACTCTCTATCCGAATCTGGTTCCATGGCAGGATGCGTGGTACAGGTTTCGAGAGACTGTGACTTTGCGTCATCCCGCCATGAAATGGGTGGCGGTTGCCTATGCCGATGACCAAAGGTCCCATTCCCCTCCTGTGCTTGATGTGCTTGAAGAAGGATACCGAATCGGGTGTCCGGTCCTGCTGATCGATACGTTTCAGAAGGATGGGACAAGTCTGCTCGACTGGATCCCCGCAGGAGAACTACATCGAGTCCGCTGTCGGTCTCGAGAATACGGGATGAAGCTGGCGTTGGCAGGACAAATCACCACTACGCTGTTGCCACAGGTTCTGAACGTGGATCCGGATATCATTGCTGTTCGCGGTGCCGTATGTGAGCACGGACATCGTGGTGCGGCAGTCACGACAGAACGCGTTCGTCAACTCTTGACAGTACTCCAGCAGGCCGCGTCAGTTTCCCGGTCAAAATGAATGGTGGGTCATGCCCAAACTGCCCCTCCCCAATGTATTTAATCAGTTTAAGGGTGCTGCTGTGGGACACCGCCACTGTGATCTACGTAATCCTGGGTTTGGCAGGAGCGTTTAGAGTGCAGCAGACACTCCATGGCACGATTATTCGCAACGCAGCTGAGCAAAGTACAGAATTCACCAAATCTATCGTCTCAATAGACACGCGATTTGGCTGCACCTGCTTGTAAAGAGGACTTACATTAACAACGAAGTCTCCACACCAATTCCACACTGATTTATGCCAACCAAATACACGTAGATCCACTGCAATTAGCCAAGTCGGAGTGGAGCTGTCACGCCCTCAACATCGGCAGCTTCGATAAATTTTCCGGCAGTATCCGTCCAGACGTGGTCTCTGCTCGCGGGTCTTTTTCCACTGAGAAGCATCAGAGAATTCGATCTCGCTCACCGTTGCCTCTACGCTTTTTGTTCCTTCCGTCATGAAGAACGCTGCGTGTTCGGATTCCAGCTCATCTCCAGCCGCAATACGTTTACCGGAGTAACCTCCGAACGGCATTTCTTTCAGCACTTTTTCACTGGCATCGAGAAATTTGAATTCGAGGTCCAGGGTTTCGACTTCCTTGTTGGTGTGGTTTGTCGCTCGGAAGACGAGCTTGCGGAAGTTTTCACTGCCGGTAAAGTTGACGAACTTCAAGGTCACGAGTGGCGAACATGTCTCAGACAGAATGGTGGAGGATGGGTGGCCGTGCCTTTGTCCGGGTCCTTCCTTCCAACGAGATGTAAGTCCCTAAAGTCCTGAAAACACCTCAGGCCGCTCCCAAGCTGCGGTAAAGATACAGATCGCACTGCTGCTGCCGGCAATCACCCGGTCGTTCGTGTTTCCGCTCAGATGCTGCCACTTGGCAACTTCCGGCAGGATCTCCTGTTCCAGGAAGCGGGCGTACCGCGGTACCAAACCAGCGTATTCAAAACTGCAATTAAAACGCGGGCGGACACTTTGCAGTTTGGTCAGCCACGCCAAATGCGCCAAACCCACCCGTCTCATCCTGACGTGTTCCCGGTCTTGCGCTCACGGAACCACGTCTGCGCTGCGTATCAAGTCAGCTTAAAGGGTAGATGCTCAGGTTGGCTGGCATTAGACGCGCTAAAGTACGCGACGGGGCACGACACCATAGCTTTGCAGATACGGAGTGAGTCTGCGAGACAGTTTTGCCAGATTGTGGCTTGGCACTTGAGGGTACAGATGATGCTTGAGGTGATAGGTCAGTTCGAGAAAGAGTTTAGGAATCACCGAGCCTCGTAACGTGTGTGTCTGGGTCAGTGGTGTTTCGCCGTAATTGCGGTGCGGTAAATGGACGGTCAGCAGCGGGTAAACCCAGCTGCCGACGATCGCCAATACCGCGTATTGAAGTACGATCGGAGTCCATTGCAAAATCAGTAGCCCTCCACCACAAACGCCAATGGCAAAAATCGCTTCAACGGCCAGCCATCTTCTCTGATCTCGATGTTGACGATTCGCTCGTTAGATCCACAGCCAAAGTCTCGATAGAAAGATCAGTCCATGGAAGATTGCCCTCCACCAACTCATCCTGGCCGGATCGCCTTCGGGATCGTGGCGTTCCGGAAAGACCCGCTGGTGCTGCAGATGGGTCGTACGGTAGGCGTGGCCGCTCTCCAATGGAACAGCGCCCGTGAGAAAGAGTGCCCGTTCGGTTTGTCGGCGACACCCGTATTGTCAGATTCATGCCTGATAACGCTTACGGAAGACTCGATCCGTGAGCGAATGACAAAGATCATAAGTTCAGGGAATAAGTATTCGAGACGGAAAACTGACTCCATGTTCCGGCTGTTGGAAACTCTCAGCCACTACTCAGGCAAGCTCGTGAGACGAGGGAAGAGTATCATCAGTAATGCCGGAGGTCGGTGAGGTGTCCCGAATTCACGTCGACGATTCCGGAGCAGTGGGCGCCACCAACCAGGTGGTGTTGGGTTTCAGTCGACCGGAGTGGGATGCCCCCGAGTTTAGGTCCACAAGTTGTAAGAGTTCGGAAGTGAACATCTTTGTTTCCAACTGACGTGATGAGTCCCTCGGTAAGTTTGCGCACCCGACGCAGCGGATGCCCCGCAGCACATCCTCAAGATTGTGGATGGGGAGCTTGATTCCGCGACGACTTGCATTCCAGAAAATATCGGCAAGTTTGTCGAGAAGGCGCCAGAACCGAAGGTGTCCCGGTGAGGTTGCCAATGCCGTGCGTCGTTCCCTCTCCCACATTTTCCCGTCACGCTGCAGAATCACCCGGCGGTCGGGAAGCCAGGCGATATAGCCAGGCATGGCCCCCCGGATGGAAGCCATGCCGATCGATCTCAGTAACTCTCCCCCCCACCGTCAGATTCAAAGTCGACCAGTGTTGTTGCCCCGACATCGAATGAAAACCTCCGCCGCCGAAAGAACCCGGCACATCCGCCCGGTTACCCGTGGCCTTCGAAGACGATGCTGGATAGGCCGGCAGACTGGAGGCGCGCCGCCGTGGAACAGCCCGCAATTCCGCCCCCGATGATCGCGACGTCGCATTCCATGGTTACCAGTATTATCAGTAGGGCATCGATACGCACCGCAAGATCTTGGATGAATGTACCGTGTGAGCGATTCGTGTTCCAGCTGACTGGAGCACGTGGACCGCACGGCCCGGCATGTGGAATTGCCATACCGCCGTACCGACACTCGTAGTGCATATCGGCCGATGCGGTTTCAGGACAATTCTTTTGAAGACTGGCTGGCCAGATCCATTACGTGCGGCCCTGGCGGGCATGCGTGTGTTGCGAGGAAAACCCGGCGGCACGTCTTATCTGGTTTTCGACCTGCCAAAGAGGCAACACCGCTCCCGGTAAACGGGGAAGCGGAATTCCGAACGGAATCCGTCAACGCTGCGCTTACTGTGACGGTACGCGAACAATACTCAACGGTGACAACTCCTTCATTAAGAGCGTACATGGAATAGGCTTCAGTGGTTCGAGCGACCTCCCGTAAAAGAAGAGTCATCCTCAGAGTGATGTTTGCGGGGTGAACTCGGTTGGACGGCTTCAGAGACCTACAACATCTCAATCCAGGCGGCCAGCAGGGCCGGGTAGCTGGCCAGATCATCGTTATGGCACATTTCTGTCACGGTGTGGATGTTTCTGACCGGACAGGCAAATGCGACTGTTCTCACACCATGTCGGCTGCGCTGGATGACTGCTCCGTCCTGTCCTCCCTTCGGCAGAATACTTCGCTGGCATTTGATGCTTCTGGTACCTGCCACGGCTTCAATGTCTTCAGTGAGTCGAATGTCCGCGATCATTGATGAGTCCATCAGTCCCAGAGCTACCCCCTCACCAAACAGCGTCACACAATCTTCCTGCGGAACACCGGGTGTTTCGCAGTTCAATGTCGTATCGCAGGAAATCCCGATGTCCGGTTCTATCCCGTACGCCGCCGTCAGGGCACCTCGCAGACCGACTTCCTCCTGCACCGTCCATGCCGCGTAGATATCACAGTTGTGGCTGGTAAGCCTCTCCAGTGCACGAATCTGTGCCCAGCAACCAACCCGGTTGTCAAGACACTGTGATACCACACAGTCGCCCACAGTATGAAACGGCCCGTCCAGAACAACCATGTCACCGATCTGCACCTTTTCCCGGACCGTGTCGCCCGAGAGCCCTAGGTCGATGCAGAACTCCGTCATCTTCGGAATGTTTTTCTTTTCGTCTTCAGTGGCGATATGGATCGGCCGACCGGACGGATTCATCACACCAGCCATGTCACCGGATTGCGTACAGACACGAACCGTTCGAGCAAAGAGATTCCGAGTATCAAATCCTCCGACAGGGTTTACACGTAGAAATCCCCTGTCGTCGATGTGTCGTACCAGGAACCCAATCTGATCCATGTGTGCGGCCATCATCACCCGCAGCGGTTTCTGTGCTGTCTTTCCGTTAACCGGACGAGCTTTCCTCACGCCGATCAGTGACCCCAGCGCATCCGTCTGCACGCTGTCCAGCAGTTGACCGGATGTCAGGTAATTCTCGATCTCGTCACGAATGCGGTCTTCACGTCCTGCGACGGAGGGGATTTGAGTGAGTGTCCTGAGTAGTTCCATTTGACCCGATTCCTGCGAAGTACGTTGGTGGAACAGTGACTTTCAGAGTCATATTCCGCTCGTTTGCATTTGTCCAGGCCGTGAACCATGCAGAGCAGCTGCAACCGGGACGTGGACCATTTTCGGGTTCCGCTTTCAACTGTCACGTCCGACAACTACGATTTGGATCCACAGCCTACTTTCGATTCCTGTCTCTGAATTCGGACCGTCACTGATGACTTCGCGCAGAGTATTTCTCCGGCAATCGGCACTGACAGCCAGTGGACTCATCGCAGGATCTTCGTTGCTGCCCGGGATGGCGCGGGCGGAGAGCTCGTCTCCAGACACGCTCAGGGGACGATTGTACAAGACTCTCAAAAGTGGCATGATTCAGGTTTCCGGGTCACTGATCGACAAATTCAAGGCCGCTAAGAAAGCCGGTTTTGATGGCGTCGAAGTCAGCACTCCTGGTCTGAATATCGCCACAACAAAAGAAGCAATACAGGAAAGCGGACTGCCAGTCGACGGATCTGTCATATCCAGCCACTGGGAAGTAAGGCACACTGATGCGTCAGCGGATGTACGGGCCAAAGCCCTTGATGCGCTCAAACGATCACTGGAAGAAACTCACGCTGTCGGTGGCAATACCGTGTTGCTGGTCGCAGGACATGGCAAGGATGGTTCGGAAGAGGAAATCTGGAAACGCTGTGCTGAAAACGTTTCACTGGCAATTCCGCTGGCTGCGGAACTGGGAGTGTTTATTGCTGTCGAGAACGTCTGGAACCACTTCATGTATGACCATTTTGGAGATCACCACCAAACAGCTCTAAAGTATGTTCAGTTTGTCGACCAACTGAATTCTCCCTGGGTGGGTCTGCAGTTTGACATTGGCAATCACTGGAAATATGGCAGCATGGGAGACTGGATTCGCCAGCTGGGGAAACGCATTGTCAAGCTGGACCTTAAGGGGTTCTCGCGTGCTCAGGACAGTTTCACCAAAATCGGTAAGGGAGATCTGGACTGGGCCGATGTGCGCAAGGCTCTGCTGGAAATTCAATTCTCAGGCTGGGCGGCCGCCGAAGTTCGCGGTGGTGACCTGAGCCGTTTGCAGGAAATTTCCGCAAACATGGATCAGGTATTCGCACTGAACGGCGCGTGAGCTATTGTCATGCTCTGGCCGAGGCATTGTCTGCACACGCGGTTACCGTGACGGACAGCCAGCACGCACTCATGCAGCGATACTGTGAGCATTTGTGGGACTGGAACAAACGTCTCAATCTTACTCGCCACACGAACTATGAAGCATTCGTTACACGCGATCTGCGTGATACCCAACAGCTGGAGAAACATCTGCAGCCGGGCGAATCGATTCTGGACGTCGGCGCGGGCGGGGGCGTACCCGGCATCGTACTGGCTTTGCTGAACCCGGCACTGACAGTATCCCTGTCGGAATGCACTCAAAAAAAAGCAACAGCCCTTAAAGCCATCATCGCTGCATTGAATATGCCGATCACCGTGTTTTCAGAACGGGCAGAAGACGTCATGCGCAGACATATCTGCGATACGATCACTGCGCGAGCCGTCGCACCTCTGAAAAAATTAGTCCCGTGGTTTCATCCTTGGCGACGTCGTGTGAAACGCCTGTTACTGGTCAAAGGTCCGTCGTGGCAAAGGGAACGTGAGGAAGCTGAAAAAGCGGGAGTCCTCAGGCAGGTCAAATTACAGCTGCTGTCCGAATATCCAACTGTCGGCCGGCACGGCAAGAGTGTGATTCTGCAGGTCCGCTACAAGTAACTAAATTTGAATTCGGTCACAGTACGGACTGTCTGGCAATTCGGCATTTTCTGCCACATGGTCGGTGCAGTGGACTTTTCGTCCCTGTTTTTCCGGCTGCAACACCATTCACAGATAATCAGGAAAACTCCTGTTTCGCTGAAATGAGGAATTCTCTTAAACTTTTATCTGCGGGGCCGTGTCATGCCGGTGACCTGGAGCACTGCTCCAGGCGAAACTCCGTTCTTGCAAAGCAATGTCTGCCGTGATCCGGCAGTGTGTGGAAAGGAATCCAAAATGCAGGTCAGTCGATTAGGCTTGTTGACCCGGTCCGTCGTTGCGGGGGTCGTGACCGTGTCCCTGACAACCGCTGCATTCGCTCAGCGTACACGCCTGACTGCTCTGGAACGCCGGAGTTTTGAGGATGTCCTGGGCCATGACGGGCGTCGTACGCCTGGTCTGAATCTTCGGGGCAGTTCCAGTCTGAATAAACAACCCGAGGTGGATTTAACCGATGTCGAAATACGGCCCCTGATCGACCTTCTCAAAGCGGCTGCCGAGGAATCGAAACGGCTGTACACGTCGCTGCGCAATGAAGCCGCTCACAGCCGCGAGCTGCAAAGCAGCCTGCAGGATATCTCCAGACTGCGTAACATTGCCACTTATGCTATCCAGGATCTTGAACGCGGCATAAGTCTGGAACGTCTGTTTCCAGGCATCCAGAAACTCAGCACAGACTGGCGTCTGCTGTCTCATCAACTCGGTCAATCACCGCGCATCGGTCGCAAAAGCCTGGATATCGTGGCCCGTATTGATCGCCTGGAACGCGAGATGGAAAAAATGCTTCAGCTGAGTCCTCAGCTGGACCGCAGAGCACTGGTGAATGAATTCGCGGGACTGCATTCGGTGCTGAATAATCTCCTCCAGGAACTGCAATACGATTCCCGGGGTACTGATCGAGCCAATGAAATTATTTACGAAATTCGAAAACTGGGCCAGCAGCCTCGTCATATTGAGGACTTGGTTCTGGATGGCAGCAGTTACGATCGAATCGTACGCGAGTTTAATCGGTTCTCAACACAGTGGGCATTGATGCTCAGAGAACTGCGTCCAATTGAAAACCGTTACATTCACCGCGGAATTCGGAATATCGTTGACGCCGACAGTCGAATTCACAACCTGCTGTGGCTCGAAAAGTCTGTCAATCGGGAAGATTTGCAACAATTGGCAAATTCTCTCATCCGCAGCGTGGATGAATTCTTCAACCGGACACCGTTGAGACTGGTGGTACATCTAAAGAGTGTGGATTCGATTCTTGAAAAAGCAGACGATTTTTATGGCACAGTTCAGCACTTCAAGCAGAGTATTGACGACGATGAAGACGAGGCGACTTTGCTGGAAAACTATGGCTATGTCGAGGAATATGGAAATGAATTCATAGGTTCGTTCACCCAGATGCGAAGCTCGGCAGCGCAAGTTGTTTTGCAGGAAATCGAGTCAAGCATCGGATCTCTGCGGGCTGAACTGAACATCTCGGGTACCGTTGCGTCTGTCGATACACAAAAGCTGATTACGATAGCAGCGTCGCTGGAGAATCTGGCCGATCATCTGGAGTTCGATGTCACCAACTGGCTGGAGCGAGACCAGGAGTCTTATCACGCCGATGCGACCAAAGCCATGGAACGGTTTGTACTCAGATGTCGGCAAATGCATCGGTTGCTTCAAAGTCCGCTGACGCTCAGCGAACTGCGGGATGAATCGACTGACCTGAATTCCGCGTGGACCGGATTGTATGACTATCTGACGCGGTGTCCGACCAGTGATCGGGCTCACATGATTGACATGGCGCAGGACATCAATTCGGCACTCTACGAACTGGAACGCCCCCTGCAGCTGTAATCGTAGATCGGTGTCTCTGGCACTCGCGAGCATCCCGCAATTTCACGAAGCCCGACTGGCCACCAGTGGGGCTTTCTGCATGACTGTTCCGGCGGTTTCTGCCGAAATATCTGTCGGTGAATATGAAACATAAATTTTGAAATAAGCCTCAGTCAGACACCGACTTAAGTCCAAGTTACTGAACCCGGTCGCTATTGACCGAGGCTTCGAAAACGCCGTATAGTCCACGTGTTTAAATGCCGGCTTAGTGTGTCGATCTGTTGAATCCCTTCCGTACGGTCAGTTTTCTTTGAGTCCGTGACCGTGGCGGGCAACTGCCGGACAAGTCTCTGCCTCACTCGATGCTCATCGATCCACAGTGCATCAGCAGCGTTGTATCCTTCCGTTCGAATGCTAGTTATCCCGCGCCCGTGGCTTCACCTGATGGGTCTGGTGACTTCGGTCATGTTGACCAGTTCGTCGGCGCGCGCACAGGATGGGCTGCCTGTTCAGGATAACGACATTCAGCAACCGATTCAGGTAACGGCGGCGGTCGAACATATCTTTCTCTGGGACGACTCGACTACCGTGCATTCCTTTCGCGGCGGCGCGGTCCTGCATCAGGGTCAGCTGAAACTGAGTGGCCAGAACATTGTTGTTTTTGAGCAGAAAACTCCCGACGGGTTGACCGATGTGCGAATCGTCGCGGAATCTTCCCGTGCGGTGCGAGCATTGTTTGAAAGACCTGGAGAGCGGAGTTACTCACCGGCACACACGATCAGACTGCAGTCCATCCGTCCGTTTGAATCCCTGGCGGCCAGCCAAAGGAGAGTTGTACAGCCGGACCCGGTGATGGAATGGGCGAAGACGTTGGCATTTCCGGGATTGGAGACTGAACGCAGGGATGTCCGCTTCACGGTCGTACAGGATCCATTGTCACAGCCAGGCTTCGGCATCGATACCGCGGTTCAGTCGGCTCCGCCGCGACGGATTCAGATTCGCCCCAGGTCCAATCAGCCGTTTGACGCCCAGGTTTTGGAGTCCAACAGCGTGCCTGCTGAAAATGTGTACGTGATCACCGGCGGCGTCAACGTCCTGAGTGAAGGTGAGCAAATCAGCATTCACGGTGAACCGACCCATACAGTGATCGATCTGTCAGCCGACCGCGTTGTGATCTGGATGGAAAAGACACCCTCAAATGTTCGCGATCTTAACAGCGACCTGCCATTGCTGCAGGCATCGGACACACGATTTCAGGTCTATCTGGAAGGCAACATCCTTGTGCGTCACAGTCGAGGTACGATTGTTGCCTCCCAGGCGTTCTATGATGCCGCCAATGGTCAGATTCTGGCACTCAACGCGGAGTTAAGAGCTGTCGTTTCCGAGAACGGACAGCAAATACGTGTTCACGCCGAGAAACTGCGTCAACTGGCAACCGACCGTTTCCATGCGCAGAACGCCTGGACGACTACGAGTCCTTATGGCAAACCTGGGTATCGGCTGCAGTCAAAAGATATTTATCTGAACCCAGGTCCGCCAACTTCGTGGACGGGAATCCATCCCATCACGGGACAGCCCGGCTCCGGACAGTCTCTTTGGATTACGGCGGAGAACTCACAGTTCATCGTGGGAGACATCCCTTTGTTAACAATTCCTCGGTTCAGCGTCCCTGCGGAAGACCCCGGAATTCCCATTCGTCGTGTTTCGTTCAGTCAGGATCGTATCTTTGGATTCCAGGTGGAAACCGTTTGGGACCTGACCAAGATTCTGTCAGTTGATATGCCATCCGGCACCGAGTGGGATTTGCTGGCCAATTACTACAGCAGCCGCGGCCCGGCGATTAGTTCTCAGTGGACCTACGACTACCTCAATCGCATGGGAGAGGTGACCGGCGAGGGAAAGACGATCTACCAATATGATTACGGCCGAGATGTACTCAGCCGAGACCGTCGGTCTCTAACGCCCAAGGATGAAAACCGCGGACAGTTGATCCTCAGGCATCGGCAGCACAGTCGTGGAGGCATCACACTGTTCGGCGAAATTGGGATCCTTTCCGACCGCAATTATCTGGAACAGTACGAAGAGACTGAGTTTGATGAAGGCAAAGATGTCGAGACAATTGCCGGCGTTCGTCAGGATTCCGGCCCCATCAGCTCCCTTTTGTTCGTGCGTCCGAAACTGAATCCCTTTGAAACGACGACCGAGTGGCTGCCGCGCGGAGACATCTATGGATTCTCAGTGCCGCTGCTGAATGGCCATGCCTGGTGGAGCTCGCATTCCAGTGCCGGTTATGCTCATTTGGATCCGACCGAGCTGCCGACAGATCTCACAGATCCGTTTTCACCCACCCTGTCGGGAACGCCGTATATTCGGGACACCGACGGACTTGTTGCCATGACGCGGCAGCGTGTTGATGTCCCGTTCATGCTGGGGCCAGTCAACATTAATCCCTGGATGATGGGGGAAGCTGCGTTCTGGGATGAAGGATTGACGACGAGTGATATCAGTCGCTTTGTGGCAAACGCGGGTGTGCGGGCCACGCTCACAGCGACAAACGTTATGCCGTTCGTGCGAAGCCACGTACTCAACCTGAACGGACTGGCTCACAAAAGTGAACAAATCTTTGAGTATTCGTACACGGACTCGTCACAAAATCTGGGTCAGATCGCTCAGTACAACGAGTTAGATGAAAACTCGCAGGAACGACTGCGCAATCGAATCGTTGGCCAGATATTTCCCCCGCTGATGATGCCTGCAGAATTCAATCCTCGATTCTATGCAGTCCGCAACGGCGCCGGCCTGTGGGTGAGTGCTCCCTATCACGAACTGGTTGATGATCAGCAGGTCCTGCGGCTGCGCTGGCGCAATCGGCTGCAGACCAAAACAGGACCGGTCCACAATCCACGAATCCGTGACTGGATGATCTGGGAATCCGGTGTGTCGTACTTCCCTGATGCAGCAGCCGATAACTTTGGAGAAGACTTCGGATTGCTGTATCACAACTATCGCTGGAATCTCAACGACCGCACCAGCCTGTTGGCCGATGGGACATGGGACTTTTTCAGCAACCGCCAGAATTACTGGAATGTCGGAGTACTGAATCAGCGCAGCACTCGCGGCAGTGTCTATGTGTCCTATCAGCACGTGCAGGCACGCAATTTTCTGGACAGCGAAATTATTACCTCCAGCTACAGTTACCAGATGAGTCCCAAGTGGATCTCCACTGCGGCGTTTTCTTTCGATATTGGGCAAAATGAATCGCGAGGGTCGTCAGTGACGTTAAGTCGCGTGGGTCTCGATTTTGTGTTCCATATGGGATTCGGTATCGATACGAGCAAAGATAACGTGGGTATTGCCTTCTCAATTGAGCCTCGATTCGGTCCACCGTCCCCCACGAATCTCAGCTACCTTCTCGGACTCAATTCACGGTAGCGCCAATGCTACTGCCGGACATGCTCAACACTGGTTTATTGTACAGCCATTTTTTGATTGACGTTCCCGGTGAATCAGACCAGCTCATTGAAGCGGTTCGACACCCTCGTCAACGAATCATCTTTCGGAAAAATGCCTTCAATGGGTGACGTAGGGTGATTCAGTGACCGTATGCCTTAATCAAGTGAGGAACACAGATCGAATGCGGTGCCAAGCGTGATTTGTATGAGAAGATCGCCGGCCTCAGTCCGGAATATCCACACAAGCAAAGTCAACTGCATGAGTCATCATGTCTCCGGGCACTGAAAACATCCTGTAGCATTTCGCTTTGTTTTTTTCTGGTCAAATCGACGTGACCCGGCTCGGGTACGCTGCTGTGTACCTGAAAATGTACCTTGGGGTGTTCATCTAGGTACATTCGCGAAGAGCTGATCCACTTGGTGCGTCGCGTCAGCCTGGACACCTTGCAACAGGACTGATACGTATCAGCTGTGACCGCGAATGAACTATGGCCGAGCCGCTCCTGGACGATCTTCATGGGGACACCGGCGCCACCATCAAGGACGCCTGCGTGTGTCGCAGCCCGTGAAAAGTGAAGTTCTCGGAGATGCCTGCAGCGTCGCGGAGCCGTATGAACACACAGTGGTAGAAACTCCTGCCCCGGCACTGCGTGCCTTGACGATGCGGGAACACCGGTTGTACCTCGCGCGGCGGCATATTCTCCGCAATCACTTTCTCTCGGCGGCGCCGCAAGACCTCGATCGCGAGGTCTCCCAGCATCATGACCCGGCGACTGCACTCCGTCTTCGGGGGTTTGAGTCTAATAAACACGCCTGGCCGCTCGTCGACGATCTCTCTGACTGTCAGGAGTGTCTCAGAGAGGTTCACAGCCGACCACTTGAGGCCCGGAATCTCGCCTCGCCGCATTCCTGTGATGGCGGCGAGGATAACAGCATCACCGAGTCGATGGCCCTTGCACACCTCAACCAGCCTCTCGCACTCGTTCAGCTCCAACCACTTGATTTCTGGTTTCCGTGTTTTTGGCGGATCGATCGCGCCGCATGGGTTATTTGTAATTAGTTGCAGCTTGACCGCCGAGTTGAGTGCATTGCGCAGCACCGTGTGGGACTTTCTCCTCAGGCCGTCCGTAACGTTAAGCCGCCTCAAAGCGCCCATCCACGCGACAAGATCCATCGCGTTCAACCGGCCAAGCTTTATCATGCCGATGTACGGCAAAATGAACCGATCAATCATCGGCTGATACCTGCTAAGCGCGGTGTTGGCTGCCAGGTTCGGCTTCACCTCGTTTTTGCAGCCACCATGCCGGATACGCCATCAGTGTGCTTTTTTTCTGCTCGAAATCGAGCACATTTCCCGACTGCATACGCACGGCAGACAACTTTCCGAGCACTTCAGTCTCAGTCTTGCCATACACAGTTTTGTTTTCTTTTTGCCGGTTGCAGCATCAATGCCGATCTGTAAACGACCAACCCATCGCCCGTCGGATTTGCGTTGAAATATGGTCCCTTCGTTCTTCGCTCGCTTACTCATGATCATTCGCCCTTTGTGAAATCCCGGCTCCGTCGGAATTCTGCCAGGACTCTTTCCAGCGCAAGCAAAATCCCGACTTCGAGTTCCGTAGGCTTTCAAGGCTGTAGTTGAGACAGCCTGCACGGTTGTTTCCTGCCGTGCTGCCATGGATCCCGAAGCCGGGATTCTGGTTTCTACAGTTGGTTTGGTTTTTCTACATGCCCGAAGGCATTGGAACCAACATCACTGCATCACGGCAACCGGATTCAATCCGATGCGTCACCAAATGCACCTGTGACCGTGGCGGCCGCCAGCCGTTTTGTTGCCATAAGCCCGGCTCTCGTATACGGACTGTCTCGGATGAAAATGTGCCACATCCGAGAGTGATGGTTTCGAGCGCCCGGCTCTAGACGCGACCAAAGTTTCTCAGGTTGCGGGGCAGCTTTCAACGTGCCAGCTTCGTTCGGTTCTGCTGCTGGCCTCAGGCCGCGCCAGAGTTTTGTTTGCGACGACCGTACCACACGCTGCCCAGGATCATGGCTCCCAATCCCAGCATCGTGATGGAACTCGGCTCGGGAACGGCGGCGGAGGGAGAGCTGATTTCCACGACGTAGACGGCGGCAGAATTGTCGGTAAATGTGACGTCCAAACCGAGAAAGTTGCCATCCAGGTTCTGTCGCTTGTTTGCATTGATGTACTCGACTGTCATACCGTCCAGTACGTCACCCAGGGAAAGCACATTATACAGCGTATCGCCCCGCCAAACCACCAGGTCACTGTCGTTTGCAAAGAAAGCTATCGTCCCGTCGCTCAACGCGGCATGGCCCGTGCCCGTGCTGGAAAACAGATCTCCGCTTGGCAGGGTTGTGTTCTTATCGACGATCAGCTGGATGTCCGATCCGTCGTGCAGGTAAACCCCACTCTGGCTTATCGCAGACTGCCCGCCTGTGAAAACTACCTGGCCGGCGTCAATATCTGGATTATGGTAAGGTGAAGTATCGAAGTTACCCGTGCCACCAGGAATAGGTGTTCCCGAAGGAGTAAGGATCGAGGTCACCACGCCGTTATCGCTTACGACGAGATTCCAACCCGCACCCGAGGTGTCGGTGCTCACAAAAACAATACCATCGCCATTGGCATCAACCATAGGATCCTCAAAAGCACTGAGGGTTCCAGCCCCGGTCGGAGAAGGATCGCCATTCAGGGCTACCGCCGAAAGGGTTCCATTGACATCCAGGAACAGGCCTCTACCAGTATCAAAGAAACCCTTGAACACTGTCCGGGCGCCGTCGAAGCCCCAGCCTTCCCCACTGTCAAAGCCGGTAAAGACTGTGCCGGAGGGCATACCAGGAACTTGAGTGACGCCCGCTGTGGCAATCACCCGCGTAATTCCCGTTTCATCGGCTTCGATCAAGTGTTTTGTAGATGAGGTATCAGTTATTCTGCCGATCACCTTCCCGTTCTGATATTGGACGTTGTCGTTAATGTACTCGACGGTTTCCGTAGTGCCGGGCACGGAGTCTCCCTGAAGGAAAACTGCGGTCAGCGTACCGTTGTTGACCATGTAGAGACCTCGCCCGTTGCTGCTATCGCTAGCCTCAAACGCGACGTTTCCATTGTCGACACCCACTTCCCAGAACGAGTCAAACGTCCCCGACCCGTTCGGCACGACGGTGTTCGTATCCACAAGCTTCGTGAAGTTGAACGTCACCGGGGCCGCACTGGCCGTGGAGGACAAGGTGAGCACAAGTGCTGTAATGGCTCTCGCCAATTTGAACCGGGCCATCATAGTTGTCCTTAGCTGCAAAGGGTCGATGTAACCGCGAGCACTGATAGCCGCAGCTGATGTTTTGTCACTTTACAGACAGCCCACGCGCCAGATCGGTCCAGCCGAAAACAACACGATGCTGCTGTCGGGAGTCACACGAAACGGCAGCGTAGGAAACAGAGTGGATAGATGTAATAAGCAGAACGCGAGTTTTATATAAAGTAGGACATGTCGGAGACTTGATAATTCCAACATGGACTTCTGGATAAGGCCGATGGGCTGCATGCGTTAGACTACAGCAGTATAGCAATCTAAGTAATACAGGAACTCTGCGTTGAATTACGAGGCGCGCCTCGTGCATGAAATCTCAGTAATATAGCAAAGATGAGTAATTCAAGAATTCTGCGTTGAATTACGAGGCGCGCTTCATGCATGAAATCTCAGTAATATAGCAAAGATGAGTAATTCAAGAATTCTGCGTTGAATTACGAGGCGCGCTCCATGCATGAGACCTCAGTAATATAGAAAATATGAGTAAGTCAGGAAGGTTGCAAAGAGTGGCGACGTCAGGACGTCAACACCGCGGACAGACTGCAGACGTTGTGTTTTTCCATGTCACGGAAACAGCGGACAGCACGGCGGGTACATCATGTACTCGCTGCAATCAATTGGTACGAATTGTGCCGCAGTGTTCCGGCCGACATTCTGGCTACGAGAATGGACTACGTATACAGTCGAATCGATGTGACCAGACCACGTCTGTCGCCGGATTGATCGTTTTCGAAACCATCGGTGGATTCAGATACAATTCGATTTTCCGAGGAAGGTCCACTAAGGCTGTTTTGCCCGCCATCGCAATGAGCATTCCGAGTCCGACCAGTCCAAAACCGATGGTCATCGGACGATTCACATGCTCACCCATAACATCTCGACAACTGGTCAGCCACAACAAAACTCCGGCAACGAGCGGTGCCGCAACAACAGTCACCGCCTGGGCTGCAATGATCGTCGGAGTTCGATCAAAATCGAACACCAGTACGGCGATGCCGACGAACAATCCGGTCAGCAGCACGACCGTGGTCAGGATTCTGGGTCCAGCATCACCTGGGTTGCTTCCCAGGTCCAAACCATCCGAAGCCATAATACCGCCGATCATGGAATTGACCAGAAACGAAGAATAAGCTGCCGAGAACAGCCCCACACAAAAAACAATCTTAGCGGTCGGGCCGAACGTCGTTTCCAGAGATGTTGCGACTGCAACCGGATTCTTCAGCTGAACTGATTCGCCGGTGTACAAAGCCGCGGCTGCCGTGGACATCAGCATCAGGGTAATGACGAACATTAGAATCGATCCGACTCTGGCATCGACCAGTCCACTTCGAACGTCTTCCAGAGACCAGCCTTTCTGCCGGACGAGGTATGCCTGATAAAAAGCGCCTGCAATGACGAATGTCGTTCCGATCAGCCCCAGTACGGCCAACTTATCGACGGATTCGTCCAGCGACGGAATCAATCCTTTCGCCATAGCAGTCAGATCAGGTTGAAGGCGAACCAGATTGATTGCAAAACAGGTCAACATTAACGCAACGAATCCCACCATTGCTCTTTCGAGAACCTTGTAGATATCTTTGAAGAGAAACAAAAATGAGATAGACAGCAGATTGAACAAAATGATTAATCCAGTGACGACTGGCTTCGAATCGATGAATGCCTCAAATGCTGCGGCAACTCCGATGTTGTTTCCGGATTGAAAGGCAGCCGCGATAAAAAAGACTCCCATACCCACAAGCATGGCCAGCCATTTACCTGCCTTCTTCCGCAGGATGTCACACGGAGATGCCGACGCAACAACGCCCAGTTTCGCACCGAGCGTCATAAACAGCATCATGAATGCAACGGAAACCACGACCACCCAAAGCATCGCATACTCATTATTCGCACCGATCTTTGAACTGGTCATGATGCTGCCAGGACCTATGACCACACATGCAGTGATCAGTCCGGGGCCTATCCGTCCATACCAGCGTCGTGTTATTGTCTGAACGGCCATAGAAGCTGGTTTCCTGATTGCACAGACGGCAAAGTTTCCGATTAAATTTCTGGAAATGAGAGCCGCAGTAAGGTGTCTGACTGTCCGGGATAAAGCAAGTGTCGTGGCGTACCGGAAGTCTCACAGCACTGTTTTCGGAATCCAGTGTCGGACCGGACCACGGCGGAAAGAGCGGACGTGGAATATCATCACCCCTTCGTTACGCAGGTGTCTTTACCATTGAACCACGGAGTCCGTTGTCAGTAACCAGGGTGGGAGTCGTAGCCACAATCCCGATGAACCGGCATGCCTGTTTTCAAGATAGGCTCCTCTTCCAGCGGGATGACATCCGGAGTTGGACAGTTGGCGTCCGAATTCACGCCCGAGCGTCTGACCGAACAAAGCGGTGATGGCCACAGGAAGAACCGAGCCAAACCTGCCGAAGAACCAGCCACCAACGTGATGTAATCCATTCGTGCTGCGTACTACTGAGCGGCCTACGAGGAGGCTTTTCCCTAAACGGGGCGCCTCGGTTCGAGAACCTGAGCAACCAAACTGAATGAGTTTTGGCACGAAACTCCGTTCTGGGTTCCACTGAATCTCAATACGGACGTGACCGGAGGTCTCAGCCTGAGAACGGACCCGATACAATCAAGTGGTACCTCAACGCCGAACGGGAAGTGTGAGCCGTGCGCTGCGCCGAATCAAACGAACTGCCACTCCCATGGGGACAATCATGACCGACAAACTGACTCGACTCTCCGAACACCTGTACCGGTATTCGGACACCTGTAACGTCTACCTGATTACCGACGGTGACGATGCGCTGCTGATCGATTCCGGATCCGGTGAGGTGGTCGAACATCTCGATCAGATCGGGGTCCGGCAGGTTGAGTGGGTATTACACACACATCATCACCGCGACCAGTGCTCAGGCACTCCACGCCTGCGCCAGCATGGAGCGAAGGTCGCCGTTCCCGAGTATGAGCGACATCTGTTTGACCAGGCCGAACTCTTCTGGCAGACGCGACGCACATTCGACAACTACAACGATCGAAATACTTTTTTTTCAGTTGGGACGAACATTACTGTCGAAAAAGTGCTGGAGGATTATGAAACGTTCGAGTGGCGAGGATACACGTTCTATGTCCTGCCGGCGAAGGGACATACGCTGGGCTCCAGCGCGCTGATCGTTGAAGTGGACGGCAGCACGCTTGCCTTCACCGGCGATTTGATGGGCGCAGGAGGTACGCTGTATCAGCTTCACGCAATGGAATACTGTTATGGAGCGATGGAAGGCATCCTGTTTACGCTGCAGTCGATTCAGGCGCTGCGTAAAAAGACTCTCAAGATCGCATATCCATCCCACGGCGAACCAATCACCAGCGTCGCACATGATATCGACGTCCTTGGACGGCGTCTGATGGACTGTGTGAAACTGGGACGCGGCATGCGGATCGCCGGTCGAGACAGTATCCCGGAGACGCTCTTTCTTCCGGAGCCGAAATTCATCCCGCTCTCACGACATCTGCTGTGGGGCGGCGTTTGGACCTGTTCGAACTTTTATGTTGTGCTCAGCGATACAGGCAAGGCTCTGTTCGTCGATTATGGCCACGCCTTCTTCCCGCACATGCACACTGGTCCCGACCACGACGGTCTGGAGACCATGCGGTTTGTCGAGCACCATCTGGACGAGCTGCGTGACGATTATGGCGTCACACAGTTCGATCTGGTGGTTCCGACACACATCCACGATGACCACACCTGCGGTATTCCGTTCCTGCAAAGGCATCACGCGACCAGGTGCTGGGCACTGGAACAGGTCGGGCAGGTACTGGCCGACCCGGCAGCTTGGACCAGCACGCCCTGTACGTTTCCCAAACCGATTCGCATCGATCGCTGGCTCAAAGACGGCGAGACATTTCAGTGGGAGGAATACGAATTCGAAATTCACTTTGCTCCAGGCCAGACCGAGTTCCATTCCGTTTACGCCGGAGTGATCGACGGGCGTAAAGTCGCGTTTACCGGAGACAATTATTTCACAGCCGAGGTTTGTGCGGGCGGAAAGACGGAAACTCGCCCTTACCAGACAACGGTCCTGCGCAACAGTTTCCAGCTTGGTATGCATCGGCGCTGCGCCGACGTCATGCGCCGTATTGAGCCGGAACTCATCTGTCCCGGACACCGCGACGTACTCCAGTGTAACAAACAGGAACTGGACACATACTGTGACTTTATTGCGCAAAAGGAACGAGTCTTCCGTGAACTTGTCCCCGAGCCGGCAGATCACTACATCGACCTGTTCTGGTCACGACTCCTGCCCTGGGTCAGCGTTGTGCAGCCAGGGCAGCCGGCAGACTACCGGCTGCTGTTGAGAAACAACCTGGAGCGACCAGTACACTACGAGGCTCGATTGCAGGCTCCGTCAGGATGGGACACGTCTCCCGAGTTTTGCAGTCTCAGGCTGGAAGCCGGCCAGTGCGGCGAGCTGCAACTCAGTGCCATTGCACCACCCGAAGCTGACAACACGCGCCAACTGATCACAGCAGAAATTCGAATTGACGGACAGTCTCAGGGACCCATCAGTGAGGCTCTCGTCACCGTATCCGAATGATCTTCGAACGACCGGGTCTCATTTTGCACAGTCGCTTGGCGTGAGATGTGAATTGCTCCAGTCGCGCCGCTTTATAATCCACGAATGCGTGCTTCACCTGCCGAACGCCGAATCCAGCAACGGGACTGGATGTATCAGTTCCCGGACACCATCATTCGACAATGCCGGATTTCTTCTGCTGCACGGCGCCATTAGACTGATTGGTTTGAAAATCGTTTGAACGGTTTTCGGCTTGTCCGCGGTGCTAACGGGCAGATTTCACAGACTTCAGGATCCAGGAGGACAATCATGATTGTCGGAGTGCCGCGCGAAATCAAACAGGACGAATACCGAGTGGGGATGATCCCGGTGGGAGCTGAAGAACTCTCGCAACACGGCCATACTGTTCTTGTTGAACGCGGTGCCGGACTGGGGAGCGGAATACCGGATGAATTGTACACAGAAAGCGGCGCCAGGCTCGTCGATTCAGCAGCAGAGTTGTTTTCCGCAGCGGAACTCGTGGTCAAAGTCAAGGAGCCTCAGCCGAATGAATGGCAGCTGCTGCGTCCCGGTCAATTGCTGTTTACATATTTTCATTTTGCCGCGGACGAAGAACTCACTCGCGGGTTACTGGAAACTTCAGTCACGGCCATTGCCTACGAAACACTGCGTGGTGACCGCGGTGATTTGCCCTGTCTGACACCAATGAGTGAGGTGGCCGGCCGGATGAGCGTGCAGGAAGGAGCCAAATACCTCGAACGGCCGCAGGAAGGTCGCGGCATTCTGCTGGGCGGCGTTCCCGGTGTCCCGCCCGCGCATATTGTGATTCTCGGAGGCGGGATTGTGGGCAAGAATGCTGCACGGATTGCTGCGGGTTTTCAGGCCGACGTCGTCATTCTGGACATCAATGTCGATCGCCTGAGATATCTGGAAGACATCATGCCGGCCAATGTCAACACACTCTTCAGTGACCGGCACAATATTCGTGAACAGCTGCAGCTGGCCGATCTCGTGATTGGTGCTGTGTTGATTCCCGGTGCCCGCGCTCCGCGGCTGGTGACGCGGGACGATCTCAGTCTCATGAAACCCGGCGCCGTGATTATCGACGTGTCGGTCGACCAGGGTGGCTGTACCGAAACATCACGTCCAACCACACACTCGGAACCAACATTTATCGTCGAAGAAATTGTGCATTATTGCGTGGCCAACATGCCTGGCGCTGTGGGGCGCACCAGTACGTACGCTCTGTGCAACGTAACATTTCCGTATGTGCTCGGTATTGCCAATGACGGGTTCCCGGGCACCTGTGGATTCGCTCCGGGGCTCAGGGACGCCGTGAACATGTTTGCCGGCACGCTGACCAACAAAGCCGTGGCCGACACATTTGGGATGGAATACGAGGAATTCACTCTGTAACGTCGATTGCCGCGATGATGGTGTCTCCCAGTTGGCGGGTGGTCATTGTGCCGCCGACATCCGGTGTGCGGTTCGCACCGTCTTGCAGTACGGTGCGGACAGCGTTGACAACACGGCGTGCCCCGGCGCGAGTTTCTTCGTGGTTCAGCCAGTCCAGCATCATCGCGGCCGAGAGGATCGTGGCTACCGGATTGGCAATTCCTTTACCGGCAATGTCAGGCGCTGAACCATGTGACGGCTGAAAGACAGCATGGTCGTTGCCGATGTCGGCCGAGGGAGCCATTCCCATTCCGCCCACCAGGCCGGCGGCCAGATCGGAGAGGATGTCGCCGAACATATTTTCCGTCACAATCACGTCAAATGACTCCGGTCGCTGAACCAGGTACAAAGCCGCTGCATCCACGTAGCAGTGATCCGTTGCAATCTCCGGATACCGGACGGCAATCGAATCGAACAACGATCGGAAATACGCCATCGACGGGAGAACATTTGCCTTGTCCACCAGGGTAACGTGCTTTCGCCGTGCAGCAGCCTGTTCAAAGGTCGACCGGAACAGCCGTTCGGAACCGGCACGCGTGATCCGCATCATGTCCACGACGGCATCGGCCGCCAAGTCACTCGCAGTCTCTCTTCCGGAAAACAGTCCTTCCGTGCTTTCCCGCACGATCAGAAAATCGATGTCGCCTGCGGAGTAACCCTTCAGCGGTGAGTCATTGGGATGAAAAAGATAGATTGGGCGCAGTCCACAGTAGAGCTGAAGACGTTCCCGCAGGTCGATTTGCGGAACCATCTCCCGTCCGTCAGGCCAGCGAACATTCGGCAACCCCATTGCACCCAGCAGGATGGCGTCTGCATTGCGGCACGCTTCGAATGTTGCGGCCGGCAAAGGATTGCCGCTGGCACGATATTCCGCCGCGCCGGCAGGGTGCTGCGTCAGGTCCAGTCGTACGTCCGTCCAGTCGACGGCGATCCGACGCAACACTCGCGTCGCTTCCGTGACGACATCCGGGCCGATTCCATCGCCAGACAAAACAGCGATTTGAAAGATGTCTGTCATTGGTGTCTCAAACAAAATCAACTGAGGTGACTGCCACCGCGCTCAGTGTTACAACCGTTTCCAACCTTGCTCTTCTGCTTTGTATCCGGACTGTTCGTTGTTTTTCTGACGTAGAAAAACACAAGGTCTGTGCTCCGACCAGTGTACATTGTGTCCGATGTTTCCACCGGCCAAGGTACATTTTAAGGTACACACTCACGCCTAGCACCGTACATGCGAAAAGCGGTACCTGATACCGCCTGGCGTGTTTTTTCTTCATCAGGCTCGACTGAAACAGGAGTCGACGCGATGGTGGATGCAAGAGTGTACCGGGCTCGATGGGCTGTACATCCCCGAGTTATGGGTCCTCAATTCATCGCCAATGGACTACGCTTCAGCTCCAACGCCCACAACACAAGACTGAGAACCATGCCGAAAACTGCGCTGCCTGATGAGATCGACGTCGTTTGTCGCCGGAAGGGCTATTCTGGGACCATATTCCGTCCAGTCGGTTGTTTGCGTTCGTTGCGGTGATGATCGTCTTTTGATTACGAGCAGGGCTCAAGAAAAACGCAACGTTATTCAGTGGCAGGAAGACTTCGCCTGTGAACTCTCAGTGATAATTCAGTACAACGGGAGAATCGGTCATGAAAAGGGTGCTTGTCTTTTTGGTGCTCGCGTTGACGGCGAAGACTCCCGCGATCCTCGCAGAAAACTGGAGTGGCTGGCGGGGTCCACGCGGCGACGGGACGAGTCTCGAAACGGAGGTTCCTTTGCGATGGGATGGTGAGGCCGGCCGCAACGTCGCCTGGAAGGCCGAGGTGCCGGGCAGGGGGCACGCCTCGCCGATCATCTGGGATGAGCGAATCTTTCTCGTGACATGTGTCGAAGACACGAAGGAGCGAGTCTTGCTCTGCCTTGATTGCGACACGGGACGTACAATATGGCGGCAGACGGTCGTCAGCGCGCCACTCGAAACCCTGCACCGCCTCAACAGCCGGGCCTCCAGTACGCCGGCGACTGATGGTAAGTCGGTGTTCGTTGTCTTTCTGGAAGTCGACGGGAAGACGGTTCCGGCGCCAAACGTCGGCACGCCTCGCCCAATCACTCCTGGCGTCATGGTGGTCGCGTCGTATGACTTCGACGGCAACGAACAGTGGAAGGTGAAACCGGGCGAATTCATCAGCGCGCATGGTTTCTCAAGCAATCCCGTACTGTACGGTGACCTGGTCATCGTAAACGGCGATCACGACGGCGACGGCTACATCGTCGCGCTCGACCGAGCCAATGGTGAAGTCCGCTGGAAGACCAGTCGACCGAACAACACACGCAGTTATGTCACGCCGATCATTCGCACGATGGGTGGTCGAACTCAAATGGTTCTCGGCGGCAGTCTGTCTGTTTTCAGCTATGACCCCACGACCGGAAGGGCTCACTGGAACATGCGGGGTCCAACCGAACAGTTCGTCGCGTCGGTGGTTTCCGACGACAAGATGCTCTACCTGACTGCCGGATACCCGGAGAAGCATATTCTCGCGATTCGTCCGGATGGCCTGGGCGACGTGACAGACACTCATGTTGAGTGGCGGACGAAGCGTGGCGCTGCGTACGTACCGTCACCGATTATCGAAGGCCCTTATCTGCTGGTCGTTTCCGATGCGGGCATCGGCAGTTGCTTCGAAGCGGCGAGTGGAATGCGGCTCTGGATGCAGCGCATTGGCGGCGGACACAGCGCCTCGATGGTCTCGGCGGACGGGAAGGTCTACGTCCTTTCTGACGAAGGCGCGATGACAGTGATTCGACCGGGCCCGAAGTTCGACGTGGTTGCAATGAACAAACTTGGAGAGCGATGTTCCGCGTCACCGGCGATCAGCGGTGGGCGGATCTACATTCGCGGGGAGAAACACCTGTACGCGATCGGCGCGCGCTAAACGTGGGTCTCGACGTCACGGATACTGATTAGTTGGCCAGGATCCTGAGTCAGATGTGCACCAGTGAGCGTTCTTCCTTACTCATCCTCCGCCAGTCCCACGGACC
>CAUZPL010000073.1:0-33074 GCA_963581585.1 Planctomycetota bacterium | reverse complement strand
GGACTCTGTTTATTGAGCCGGAAAGTCCATGGGACAACGGATTTACTGAATCGTTCAACGGAAAGCTTCGAGAGGACTGGCTTAAGGTGGAGCTGTTTGGCACTCTGCCGGAAGCTCGAGTGCTGACAGACCGCTGCAGACGTCATTACAATGCCGTACGTCCGCACAGCTCGCTGGAGTACCGGCCGCCAGCGCCGGACGCTGTTCTGTCCGCAATAAATTTCAGGCCGGATCTAACACAGGCACCGGCACCATCCGTGGGGGCAGGTCAGTCACACTTGCGACGTCTGTTTGGCTTGCTGCGTTTGACGGCCAAGCAGCAGAATCGAGTCTCGAACATTCGCCTGAGGTCGGTAACTTACATCGGAGTCGGTTGCAGCGATGATTTGACGGACGGAACCCTGACTATCTGGCGGAACACTTCCAGCGATCAAGGCGTGCTGCAATCTGTCTGGACTGTTAAACTCGACAAATGTCGGTGGAATCTTGCAGCTTGTGCGGGAGGATGATCATAAGACTCAAATGCTGGATTTGCGTGGCTGCACTGTCGTTGGTGTCCGTGGTACTGGTCAGTCGGTTTCAGTCAAACGCCGTGGGCAATGAAGTGTTTTCTGTGTCTCCCGGAGAACGGCAGTTGTTCGTGGACGACGTTGGCCTGCACCAGATGATCGAGCTGACACGAACGATGCATCAGCCGGAAAAGAAGGGTGCACTGATTCGTCCGGATAAGTTCAAGGGTGAGGAAGCAATCCAGGTCCGTGGTGCCCCGGTGTGGGATCCGCACGAACGACTCTTCAAATACTGGCTGTCCGGAACTGAATCACGGTATCGCACCAGTCCGGACGGACTGCACTGGACGGCAGTATTTCCTGCCGGTTGCGGCTCGGCGTTAGCTGGCTCGAGCATGATGGTTCGCGATCTGAACGAACAGGATCCGGCGCGTCGGTTCAAGGCGGTGCTTCACAGCAGTGGCTTCATCGTTTCACCTGATGGAATTCGTTGGACGAAACTTGATGTTTCGGCTATTCCGGGAAAGGACGAAGGGAACTTCTCGTATGATTCCCAAAATGGCCTGCTTCATCCACACCTACAAGCGCAGCGGCCCGCACGGCCGATCAGTGGGTTTGGCAACCAGTACCGACTTTGAATGCTGGACCGACCATGGTTTGATCTTCCACGCCGACGCGGAAGACCAGAGGATTGGCTGACAGCGGATCCGGGCGCGGTTCGCCGATCCAAACCGCCATCATCCGGCTTATAATATTCCAGCCACCTATAACGTCGACGTCTATAACATGGCCGTATTTCGTTATGAATCGCTGTACATCGGTTTGCCTCAGATGTACCACCAGACCGGCAAAGTACCGCCGGACTGGCCGGGGTTTGACAGTTTGCCCATCTCGGACGCGATGCTGGTGAACTATCGCCGCGATGGAGACTGGGCTGGATTTCATGATGTCCAGCTGATGTGCAGCCGGGACCTGAAGTCGTGGCGGCGTCTGGGCAAGCGGAAACCGTTCCTGACTGCCTCGCACATGGGTGCCGGAGCGTGGGACGAATGTTCTGTTTCGCCGCCTTCATATCCCCTGGTACGGGGTAACGAGTTGTGGTTTTATTACACGGCGGCAAAGTACTATGGTCCCGTGCTCCTTGAACATGGCCGGCACCTCCCCTCCAATGCCATATGCCTTGCAGTGCTGCGCCAGGATGGCTTCATGTCGCTCGATGCCGGCCAGACGCCGGGCACAGTCCTGACGAAGCCGTTTGCACTGCCAAGTGTCGAGTTGTTTGTCAATGTCGACGCCCGCGAAGGAAGTCTGTTTGTCGAAGTACTTGATGAATCCGGCAAGGTACTCGCCGCCTCGAGAACAATCAGCAGTGATTGTCCTCAGACCAAGGTGTCATGGGAGTCCATCAGCCTCACCGAACTCCCCAAAAAAATCGTGAGCCTTCGCTTCTCGCTGCGTAATGGGAGTCTCTATTCGTATTGGTTCGAACATGGAAGCCGTTAATTGCTTCTCGAAATATGATGCATTGACAGCACGTTTCGACAGAGTCATTTGCCAGCATCGAATCAGTGAGAAATCAAGCGGCTGAGGCAGCAACGCGAAAATGGCGAAACGCAGAAAGATCTGATCTTGTATTCCTTCCGGAGGGAAGAGGCCCCGTGAATAAAGATGCCTCACGGACTAAGAAGTTTGGATGGTACAGCTGCATTCAAGGGAACGTTGCGTTTTACCACGATGCAGTCTTCTACCTCATTCCTGTCAGTCACTAACGGTTCATATGCAGGGTGGAGTCAATGGACCTGCGGCGCGACAGCGGTACACAGTCGTCTTTGTCAGAGAGTGTCCGCGCGACGCGTTCCGGAGGAGATCTTTCGTTCGGTAGTTGTCGGCGACATCATGCGATTTCAGAAAGGTTTGGTGTTCCTGCACCCGAAGAACGAAGCGCAGCTCGCCTCTGTCGTTCTTTTGGCAAAAATCGCGCGTTACGTGTACAACAACGACCGTGGCAAACCTGCGGTTGTCTAACGTCATCCACAGCGCATGGGTTGAATGAAATTGGACTGCCTTGTTACAGACCTTAATTTGCCGTCCCATCAGTCATCCGCCACTGTCATTGCGTCTGCAATGACTTTCCTGGACAGATCACCGCTGAACGGCAGTTTTCGTGGATCAGTCTTCGCAGTTAACCCGGTAAAGCGTACGCTTCGACAGGCCCAGCCAATAAAGAGCACCGGCTTGCCGGATCAACTGAGAAGAATAAGGGCAATGAACCCTGCAGGTCGGACTCTGTCTGTGGACCCTGGTACGGTCTTTACGGGAACGTCACTGTCTTCTCACGGCTGACGCTCAATGTGCAACCAGGAACCAGCAGAGAATCTCCGCCACAGGGCTGGCTCACGACGATCATTTGGCCCTCGTTTTTCTGCGGCAACGCGCTCTACCCCAAACCAGCGTTGCTCCGATTGACGCCAGAATCAGCGACCCGGGTTCCGGGACAGGCATAGGATTTGGTGGTTCCGGAACGGTCAGGATATCGGAAATGCCATAGAGACGCAGGTGTGACGAACTGGGTTGCGTATTACCTGAAACCCAGCCAACTATTGCCTCTGGAGATGAATTTATGTCTCCACTGTTCAGAAGCGAGGCATCGCCGTGCACCGGCTGGTTACTACCTAAGTTTCCTAACTCCTCATCACTTTCCCCTTGACCTGCGGCCTGTGTGCCCGTCCATACCCCCAGAGACCCGCTGATGGCGGTCCCTGTCTCGTCGTAGTTCAATCCATTATCGAGGTCGTCAGTAATGTTCCAAAAAGCGGCATACGTTGCTGCCAACAGTTCACCGGCCAGATTGAAAATCCCGACGAAACTAGCACCTTCACTGCCGCTTTGCGTACTGGTGTTATCCCGAGCGTCCACGGTGGGAGTCGATGCAATGGCTGTCCAGGCTGATGAAACAGCGGTGTCTCCGTGCGTGTCGACAAAACTGTTGTAATCGGCAACCGTGGCAGAACTGCCATCACGGGTGGTAGAAGTGGTAAAGGCCAATCGATAATTATCGTTCGCGTTGAGACCGCTGGGGACGATCACTGCCGCTGCCTGGGCAACCGAACCGGCCACCACAAACATAATGGGTGCCCAGATCGATACTGACCGCTTTAGTTTTGATTTTTGCTTAAACTGATCATCTGAACTGCAAAGAAAAGTAGGCATGGAAATCTCCCGATTTACCCAAACATTGAGAATAGACCGGGCCCGCATCGGAGGTGAGTCTATCCACGTCGCTAGACGAAGCAATTAAATCTTTGGAATCACAGAAGGTATTTTTAGTGAATGAACACTTGATCAGTTCCATTACTGAGTAACTGCAGGAGTTGGCTGACATTCGTCCGGCAGCCAGCTGGTCCATCGTACCTGCCGAATTTCGATCAGCTGGTTGGTCGGTTGCGCATCGGCTGATTTCCTGAGGATTTCGGAAAGATTGGCCGTCGCAGTTGGCCGAATTACGCATTGATGCAAAGATCGTTTCCAGTGAAATTGACCCAACAGACATGTGAATATCATTGTTTCAGTCGTGGAGCGGTCGATTCCAGCGAACCGCCAGGGGAGTTCATGATCAATTCCGGACAGACACTCAACGTCGCCATCATTGGTGGCGGAATGTTCTTTGATGAAATCATCGGGCAGAGCTTCAGGGACTTCATCCGCGGCGGCATTGCCGGAGCTCTGAACAGCATCGGAATGAGCCATTTGGCACCCGAGGTCGCTGCCGTGAAAATCCGGGTGTCTGCGATCGGGACTCGCAGTGAAAAGAGCGGGACAGCTGGAAGGATCGTTGAGGGGTTTGCCGAAGAGTTTCCGGAGACTCAGATCGCAGCCTGTTACGGGGAGACTGTGTGGAAGGACATCATCAGGGCACACCGGCCGGATGTCCTGTTCGTAGCCACACCCGACCACGTGCACACACAGCCGGTTCTGGACGCGCTTGACGCGGGTTGTGATGTCATCACGGAGAAACCTCTGTGTCTGACAGTGTCGGAGGTCGACAGGATTCTGGCTTCGGCAGAACAGGCACAGCGGATTGTTGCCGTCGACATGCACAAACGATTCGATCCGTTTGTTCGCGAAATGATGGTAAACGCGCGTGAAAAATACGGAGTGATTAATCGGGTCCGCGCAGTTCTTGAAGAGCCACTCGAAGTGAGTACTGACATTTTTGCGTGGGCGGAGCAAAGTAATCCATTTGCGTATGTCGGGTGTCACTGGCTGGACGTGGTCCATCACTATCTTGGGGTCAAGCCGCGCACGGTTTATGCGACCGGGCAGAAAAATCTGTTGCAAAACTGGGACGAGTCTCATATTGAGGTAGCTCGCCGACGCGGCACAGAACCTTCAGACTTCAGACGTCGGCACTCCATCAACACATGGGACAGCATGGACGTGGCCGTGACATACGACAGCGGCATGCGCGGTGACTACAACAATAACTGGATTAATCCAGCGGAGTTTGAAGGTGCAGTCAATCAGGAGATTGAGCTGTATGGTATTTATGGTCGAGCCATTGTTGATCAACAGGACCGTGGTTACCGGGAGGCCGTCATTGGCGATGGATCACGCACGCGCAATCCGTCCTTCGGTGGCCGGATGCAGCATCACGGCGGTCATCTGGAACTGTTCGGATACGGAAAGGCTTCAATCGCATCCGGCCTGCTGGCCATTATTCGGCGCCGCTTTCTGGGAGAATCTCCGGAATCACTGGAAGACACGTATCCCGCCGCTGCCAGCCAGCGGGATGTGGTGCAGGTGATCGAAGCGGCATCGGTTGTGGCGGAAAAAAACTACCGGTACTTCGAGGCAGGAAACGGAACCCCCGCCACTGCGATCCTCAACGACACAGAAATCCGCATTGTGGAACCAGCTGCCTGATGCCACTTCCCCAAATCACCGATCCGGCCGGTGGCGAAGCCGGCTGTGTCATTTCGCTTCGTGCAGACCGGACAACCAATTCACGGCGTCTGTGAAATCCATGATCTGTGTGGCAAAAAAGCCCCTGCTGTAACACGGGTGAATAAACATGCTCGCAAACACGGCCGCTGAGACCCGGAAAGCTAGGATCAGTCCGCCAGCAATGAGAGCGGGTTCTCGCGAGTCTTCAGCGGTAGTTTAACCGGCCCTCCCAGGCGATGTGACTCAAAGATTGCTGCCGTCATTTCCACGATCCCTCGGCAGTCTTCGGCAGAACATTTTGTGGCTCGTTCGTTCTCAACACTGTCGATCAGGTCGTTGATAGCTGCAATGTGGCCTCCTTCGTAGGAGCCATCGGTCCGAGGTTCGGGCTGGCCGATGCCGGCCGATGTGATTGTCTCCCATTTTGAACCGGTTCGGCCGGGCGACCAGCTGCTGTCGCGCAGAATGTACGCCGGGGCCAGGTACCCGCTTTGCATTTCGATGATCCCTTTGGAACCAAAGATCTGAACGCCAAATCGAGTTGGCCGGCCGGCCGCGCCACGCCTGGAAGCGAAATGTCCGAACACTTCTCCGGAAAACGCGTAGCGAGCCTGTACGTGATCACCTGCCAGCAGACCGATGCCTTCGGCTCCCTGACCAACATCTGCCCTGGTAACGGGATGTCCTTTGCTGCGCACTGTGGCCTCGCAGGACACGGGATGTCCGGCACCAATACTGCGCATCAGCCCGAATACATGAGACCCCAGTACCCACAGGTCTTCACCACCGCCGCGACGGTCTTCTTTGCCTCGACCCCGGATTTCCAAAACTTCACCGATTTCACCATTTTTGATGAGCCACAGAACCATGTCGAGTACCGGCGAGTATTGTGAAATATGCGCAATACCGAGATTCAGGTGTCGCATTTCCAGCGCCCGAACAACGTCATCGCATTCGGTCAGTGTTCGACAGAATGGCTTTTCCATGTAGACGTGACAGCCCATTTCTGCAGCGGCCATCAGCATGGCGTGATGTTCATCAATCCAGCGGGGACAAATGGCAACAAGGTCGAGTTTCTCGGCTTTCAGCATCTGCCGATAGTCGGACCAGGCTCTGTTTGCTCCCGTTCGATTCTGAGCTGCCATACACCCGGCATCGTCGGGATCCGACACTGCAACAATGTCGACATTTGCGAGCTTCGTAAACGCAACGTCAACACCGTGGCCGTAGTTCCCTCGTCCGGTGCTGCCGATGATTCCCACGCGATACGTTTTATTCATCTTTACTTTCTCCAGTGAATACAGATTTACTTCAGCCAGCGGGGAGAATCTCCTGAATCCGGCCGCTCTTTTAAGCGAACGGAACGGACACAGTATGGTGTTTGTTTCCCGCGAAACAGCTAGGGTTAGTCCATGAAATTACACGTCCGGCAACACCCAGGGCTTCCGGTTTTCCGGACGAGTCCTCAGCATATTCGCTTCCTGATCGTTGCGGAATGTCTCCGTCGCTGAGTCAAAGTCCAGTGTCCGTCCAACCCGTGCCGCAACATTACCGGCGTGGCACAGTATCGATGCCGGATGGCCGACAGTCTCCAGGTCACAGTATGGCTTGTTTCTGGACTTGATGCAGTCGACGAAGTTCTGCACGTGCGGACTCTCATCACTGCCGCCCTTGCCCTGGCCCAGGATCCTGCCGCCACGTCCGTAGGCAGCCCAATGCATATTGCCCATCACGATGTAGCCTTCATCACCAAACACTGCAGCCCCTTCGGAATGTCCCAGATAGTGATACGGAGCCCACACTCGCATTTCGTAGGTCAGGATTTTTGTCCGCAGACCGGCACCGTATTCGTATGTCACCTGCATGGTGTCCGGGAACTCCTGAGCATCGTCAAAATACCATTTTCCACCGTGAGACGAAATCTTTGACGGCATTCTCACAGGTTGTTCACCCTGACCTTTACACGCGGCATTCAGAAGTGCAATGGCCATATCGAGACGGTGAACACCGTCATTGCCCAGGTCGCCGGTACCGTAGTCGTGGAACCAGCGCCAGCGACTGTGAAATCGATTCACATTGAACGGACGTTTCGGGGCAGCACCAAGCCACATATCGTAGTTGACGCCAGCCGGCGGCTGGCTGTCAGCGGGTCGTCCTATGTTCCCCTGTTTGCTGCTTTCCCACGCCTTGGCCACGAGACAACGGCCCAGCCTGCCGCTCTCCAGGAATTCGATCGCGGACTGCAGTCGGTGAGTTGAACGGTGCTGCGACCCCATCTGGACAATGCATTTGTGTTTCTGCATCGCCGCCACCATCCGCCTGCCTTCTTCGATGTTGTGGCCATCGGGTTTCTCGACATACACGTCCTTGCCGGTCTGGCATGCGAGAATGGTTGGGATTGCATGCCAGTGGTCAGGCGTCCCCACGACGATTGCGTCGATCGTGTCGTCATCAATGAGCTGCCGAAAGTCACTTTCGCCACGAGGTCGTTTCTTCTGACGAACCTCGGATTCGGTTAACCCTTTCGGCAGGCGGTTGGCATCGAGATCAGCGATGCCCACGACTTCGACAGAATTATTTTCCGAGAATGTTTTGATTAGTTTCAGGGCTCGGCCGCCGGCACCTATGATTCCCACTCGCACGCGCTCAGATGGCGGAGCTTTTGCACCGTGGGCACTGCCTGCAGCAGTTCCCGCGAGTACTACTGATGCCTCCTGCAAAAACACTCGTCGCGATGAACTCTGCATAAGATTTTCCTGAGAGTTGCCATTGAATGACGGACCAGGTGTGCGTATCGCAGCGAATATGGCTCACGTGTTTCACCAGACGTCATGGGTTGCACGGTGTCAACTGCCCGCGAGGCCGAACGACCACACACACCGTTTACCGTAATATTAGGTCAGGATCACATGACGAATACAAACGGGAACCTCCGGTATTTATCTGGCAGCCCTGGGCTCCCCGTCCAGGTTCCCCGATAATTCACGTCAGCACAGTGTTTTCCGGGAATCAGCTGCAAACGTCTGACTTCATTGCGGAATTTTTCAAACTGAGGAGCCCGATTTTAAGGTAGTCCGGCAGACGTCATTCCAAACGACGACATGCTGCTTGATCAAACTCCACATACGTATGTCGACCTAATACACTACACACGTACCTACGTCATCTCGCCTTTCACACACTCATTCTTTACTTCAACCTGTGTCTTCTCATGATGACTTCATCATCGGTCTGCGACGTCGTATGGCCAGCCTGGCCGGTGCATGATGAGACCGAAGAAATCGCCCTGCTGAAGGTAATCAGATCGGGTAAGTGGTGGTTCGGAGAAAAGGTGAGCCAATTCGAAAGCGAATATGCCGCGTTCCAGGGATCGAAATACGCGGTCACCTGCACGAACGGGACGACCGCCATCGAAATGGGGCTGCGCGCACTGGGTGTCGTTGAAGGTGACGAAGTCATCGTCCCGTGTTACAGTTTCATGGCAACCGCCAGTGCCGTCGTCACAGTCGGAGCCATTCCCGTTTTCACTGATATCTGTCCCGACACGTTGTGCATGGATCCTGCGGATGTCGAGGCCAAGATCACTCCTCGTACCAGAGCGGTTGTTCCTGTCCACGTTTCGGGTCTGATCGCTGACATGGATCGCATCAATGCGATCGCAGGCCGGTGCGGTCTGGCGGTTCTTGAAGATGCTGCACATGCATGGGGCAGTCAGCTGGATGGCAAAGGAGCCGGAACACTCAGCCGTGCCGGCACATTTAGTTTTCAGGAAACGAAAAACATTACTGCCGGTGAAGGCGGGATACTGGTCACGGACGATGAAGAAATCGCCAGCCTGTGTCGCAGTTATACTCATTGTGGTCGTGTTCCCGGCTCTGCCTGGTATGACCATGATGTTCTCGGCAGTAATCTGCGATTGACGGAATTTCAGGCGGTCGTCCTGAGTGCCCAGCTGCGACGCCTCGAACAGCAGATCGCCGTGCGAGAACGCAGTGTGCAACTGTTTAACGATGTCCTGAGTGACGTCACTGCAATTCAGCTCCCGGCCAGTAATCTGCGCATGACACGCCGCAGTTACCACATGTATATATTCCGTCTGAAGGAAGGCCTCAGCCTGGTACGTGACGAAATCGTTGGCGAACTGGTGGCAGCCGGCATTCCGGTGTCTGCTGGCTGGTATCGGCCACTTTATCAGAATGAATTATTTCAGAAGGCCGGCGCGGGGCCACCGCATGGCATCCGATCACCTCTTGCCGGCAAAGGAGTCGATTATTCAATGACGAACTGCCCTGTCTGTGTGCAGGTCTGCAGTGATGCCATCTGGATTCCTCAGAACGTACTGCTCGGCCTCGAAGCTGATGTACTTCGTGCTGCCGGTGTGATTCGCCATATCGTTGAACAGAAACTGAACGGATAACCGAACGTGCAGTCAGATTACCTTGCAGGTGTCGTCGAAGGTTTCTATGGCCAGCCCTGGACTCAGCATCAACGCCTTCGTCTGCTGCAGCAGATGTCGGAGTGGGGTCTGAACACCTATTTCTATGCCCCCAAAGATGATCTGAAACACCGCGCAATCTGGCGAGAGTGTTACAGTGACAACGAGCTGTCGCGAATGAGGGAACTGATTGCGGCCTGTAACAAACATGGCCTGACTTTTATTTATGGACTCAGCCCGGGACTGGACATTCGTTTTTCGGACGTCGCTGAGCTGAACACGATCAAACAACGGATGAGTCAGCTGATCAGGGTCGGTGCGCGGAACTTTGCATTGCTGTTTGATGACCTGCCAGGAAAAATAACGAAAGATGACCTGCAGTCCTTTGAATCTGTGCCGGCGGCTCAATGTTTCGTGACGAACGCGATTTTCCGATGGCTGCGTGAGCAGTTCGATGACAGCCGACTTCTGTTCTGTCCTACGCCTTACTGCGATCGAATGGACCGCTGGGAGCTTGGAGGCGACGACTACCTGGATCAGATCGGGCAGCAGCTGCTGCAGAAAATTGACTGCCTGTGGACCGGTCCTGAGATCATTTCGCAGGAGATCACAGCGGATTCCATTAATAAACTGGCTTCACGGATTGGTCGGAATCCAGTGATCTGGGACAACCTGCATGCCAACGATTACGATCTGCGAAGATTGTTCTGTGGTCCGTACTGTGGCCGGTCAGCCGAAACCGTCAGGCTGGTCCGCGGTGTGCTCGCAAATCCGAACAACGAGTTTGAAATTAATTTTGTGCCGCTCAAAACGCTGGCATCGTGTCTGAATGATCCCGACAACTATGAACCTCGTTCAGCCTATGTGACGGCTGTTTCAGAATGGATCGACCACTACGAGTTGGTCCACGGTACACTGAACGCTCGTGACCTGATGTTTCTGACGGACTGCTATTACCTGCCTTTTGAAGATGGGGAAGAAGCGTTGCAGCTTCAGCGTCTGGTCACCAGTCTGATGACAAGTCCCCCCGACTCGTGGGGCACTCAATATGATGACTTCCTCGAATACCACCGTCGGGTGACGACAATCTTTGATGCAGTGACTGAACTTCGCGACCGTGAACTGTTCTATGCATGGAGCCGTCACGTCTGGGAGTTGCGAGAAGAATTGGGTTTGCTCGGGTCATGGCTGGAGCGTCGTAAAACAGGAAAGGATGAATCTCAGGGATTCGCACTCGAGCACCATCTGCCGCATACCTGCCGCGGCGGCATCACAGCAAAACTGCAGCGGCACACAACGATGGATACCATGGGACGATTCCGCGCCAACCAGCGAAACGCGAACCCATGACACTCACGATTCGAGACTGCCGGCCTGGTGATGAACAGACAGCCAGCTACATCTGCCTGAAAACCGGTGACCACGGCAAAGACAGCGAGCTGTTCTACACAGATGACCCAGATGCGCTGGGTCGTATCTACGTGGCCCCATACCTGAAGTTTTCTCCCGAACTGGCATTGATCCTTGAAGACGACGAGGGTGTCTGCGGCTACGCTCTGGCAACATTTGATTCCCGCGAATTCTTTAGCCGTTATGAGGACGAATGGCGGCCGGCCCTGTGTGAGCAGTTTCCGGATCCATCGGGTGACCCATCCAGCTGGAGTCACGTACAGGAAGTGTACCACTTGTATCACAATCCAGACTACTTCTGTCCGGAACCGTATGCAGAATACCCGTCTCACCTGCACATCGATTTTCTGGAACGAGTCCGTGGACTGGGAATGGGTCGCAGAATGATCGAACAGCTGGTCGGCCGTCTTCGCTCAAGGGGTTCCCCCGGTGTGCATCTGGGAATGAGTGATGTCAACGACGTGGCCCGTGGATTCTATCTCGCGATCGGATTTCATGAACTTATTCGTCGTCGCAGCGCCATTTACATGGGCATGAAGCTTTGACTGCTTGTATTGAGGCCTTCCGAAGCTCAACATGTCTGCAACACCTGTCGCCGCCGGATATTCAGGATTCGCGGAGCGATCATGGGCCAACCACCATCAAGCTGTTGGTGCTGCTTTCTCGACGCGTCTGCGGGCGCAGCTGTGTCGGGACGGGACCCGTATTTGTTGCATCAACATTGCTGCGTTGGGACGCCGGCACAACAGCCATTTCAGACTGTAACACACCTCCCGTGATACGAAGTGTGTCACAAATACGTAGAAAGAATGCTCTTGATGCTGCTGCAGGATGTCCAATCCGATCAGCCTGAAGAAGTTGCCGTATTGCAAACCACTGATTATGCTGCCGCGGCCTGTGGACTGCTGCACCAGCTGTGTTGCGGGTACGCTGTCTTTCTGCCATTCGCTCGCCTGAAGTTGAACGCTGCTGATGTGTCACTCGTTCCGTTGTGGACTGCAATGCTTAGCGCTGCTTTGTTGATCGGAGTCGGTGCAGGTCTGCCATTGCACTCACGGTTCAGTCGCGTTCGGGGAATTCATGTCTCCGCAAGGATTGGTATGGTCATCACCGCGGGGGGAATCATTCTGGTGACCGTCGGCGCCATGCCATGGGGCACTCTGGCCGGCTGTTTACTCGTTGGCCTGGGATTATTTGGGGAGTGGACACCATCAGCAGAATTCAGCCGTCGTTCGCTGTCGTCAACACATCTGTGGCGAGGCATGAGAATCCACAGTGTGGTGCTGTTTGTTGGTGCTCTGCTTGCCATCGTAGTTGTCGGGGCGGGAGTGACAGTTTCATTTGCGGCGAGTGCTGTCATCGCGTTGACATGCTGCGGTGTCGCGGCAGTCCTGGGACCGACGCGAGAATGTGCTGCTCCGACTGGTTCTGCTGATGTCACTCACCAGACAGCTTTCCTGCTGCCGACAGCAGCTGTGGGCGACTCACAGGAAGGAGTGAAATATTCTGGCAGTCGTCCACCTCTCAATTCCGGCGAGGGTGTTTCAGACGGTAGCATCCCGGAAGAATGTTGTGGCGATCGGCCTGTGTGGACTCCCATGCCCGTCTGGCTCGGAGCCTGCATAGCCTTTGTGGGCATGTATGCGTTTGGAGCAATTTTTCCGGCATTGATGAACAGTGTTTGGCAGTTCCCCGTCATCCTGGTTGTATCCGGATGTTTGCTGGGGACGGTTGTATTTCAGGCGGTCGTACCCCTGACCGGATATGCTGTGCTGCTGCTGTCCGCCTGTCTGGCAGGAATCGTCGTCTTTGGAGTTTCACCCTGGCTTCCATCCAGCTGGTCAGGACTCATACTGCCTGGCCGGGGAGCCGTCGCCGCCGCGATCTGGTGCGGCTGCAGCGGACTTGTAGGGGAGTCCTTCGTTGACTCATGGCAGCACAGCAGTCGAACCGTGGTCCTGATGATTGGCAGTCTCGCAGCTGCGGCCACGGCACTCGTTGCCGGCATTACAGCAACCGTGGTTTCTCCGAATGCTGTGCCTTGCTTCGGCGCGGGCATCTGGTTTGTGGCGATTTTTTGGTTGAGGAAGATTCCCAGCCCGCTGATTTCCCGCCGTCCGGAGGATGAGTTGTCTGTTGAGCAGGCGAATCGGATGTTGTCGGAATCGTTGGGCGTCGCGGAAGGATCTGCCGAGTGAACTCGCGACGCAGGAATCTTCTGGACCAAATCCTTGTCGTCTCCGACAGCTGTCTGTGCATTGTAGATGCGAGACGGCGTATGCGGTTTTTCAGCCCCGGTATGGAAGCCTGGACCGGGTGGTCAGCGGCCGACATTGAGGGACTCTCATGTGAAGGGCTTGCAGTCGAAAAGGCGGCTCCGGCTGATTTGCTGGCTGCGGCCTTCAATCCGGGGACTGCCAGCTGGAAAGGACAGGTCCAGCTGTGGCGTGCAGTTCTGCCAACAGCCTCGGGCGGGGTTGTCCGGTCGCAATTCTGTTCGATTCCTCTTTGCAGTGAGTCCGGCCAGGTCGAGCGTGTCCTGATGGTCCGGGCCGATGGGACAAGTGTACCTGGGACTCAGTCAGATCATCTGGTAGCTCAGCAGCTGCATGCTGAAGTCGCAGCGTTACGTGCTGACTTCCGGACGCGTTACGATTGGGACTCGTTCATTGGTGCCGATGCATCGCTCACCCGGGTTCGGCCCCTGGCTGCATTACTGAAGGATGCTGACTGTTACTTCAGCATCGCAGGAAACTCCGGAACGGGACGCCGTCATCTCGCTAAGTGCATTCACGTGGGTGGCCGAGCGGCCGAATCATCCTGCGTGCTCGTCTATTGTGACCTGTTGTCAACACAGGCTCTGTTTGATGCCTTGCGACAACTTCAGACCATGGTCGCTGAACGTGCCGGTGCCCACGAACGCCCGGGCCTGCTGCTGCTGGTTGATGTGGACCGGCTGCCCCGAGAAGTTCAGCAGTGGCTGCTGGATCAGTCTCCGAACAGCGATTCGGTTCGTTTAGCCGCCACGACCAGTGTTCCACTTGAACGCGTTGTTGCCGACGGCTGGATGTTGGTCGAGTTCCAGCAGATGATTGCGCCGGTTGAGATCATATTGCCTCCATTGCATGGTCGAGGGAACGATGTACTCCTGCTGGCGCATGAATTCATTCAGCAGAATCGCCGACTGAATCGGACGACTGCGGTTGAGTTGGCACAGGATGTTGCCAGTCAGCTGCTGACTTATCAATGGCCAGGCAATGTCCGTGAACTGCGGGAGGTCATATACGATGCGTGTCAGAACTGCACTGGTAAAGTGATTCGAATTGAAGACATGTCGTTCGCATTTCGCGCAGGGATGGATGCCCAGGGTGCTGCGCCCGGCAGGTCACAGCCATTTCAGTCGCTCAATGATCTGCTGCGTACCACAGAACGGCGGATTGTGGAGGCGACTTTGACAGCCTGCGGCGGCAACAAGGCCGAAGTGGCCCGACGGCTGGGGCTGACGCGTCCGAGTTTTTACCGGCGTCTTAAGACCCTGGGGCTGAGTCGGGACGATCTGATGCAGGGGAAGAAAAAAGCGGGTCAGTGAGGCGTCAGGATGCGGAAGCAGTCTCATCTGACGCTGTCGGTGATTTCTGTTGGGAAACGTGTCCGGTGCCGTTTTTTTTCTTGTGAGACTTGACGGGAGTTCCGAGCGGTCCCAGCCAGCACAGCATGTATTTCAGCAGTCCGCCGGGTCGCCAGTAGAGCCAGTAGCAATGTGGACATCGGTACAAACGTACACCAAAACACATTGTGATATACGTAACCAAGTTTGCGCACTCTGCCTTAAGATTTCTGCGACAGAACGGACAACGAAACAGCCAAGAGAGCATTTTCGGACTATCCTGCTGTGGAGTGTGAGTCGAGGAACCTGGATTCCATTCCAGAACCTGCCATGCTGATTTAAGTATAGGTCCGGATTAGTCCTGTGTGACAATTGGTTTTCTGAAAATTCAATGAAATTTGTTGCACATTCGTTACATGTTTCCACGGGACAGGTGATTGTGCTGCAACTCGTCACTGAAAGACAATAAACTCGAAGTCATCGAATCGCAGCGTGCATCGCGGTGACCTGTCCCCCTTAACCGCGACCGGACCTTGAGTGGTATCCTCTTAGGTTTGGTTGCCAGAATGAGGGGGCACAAGATGCCGCGTAAACGATATCTGCCGGAGGAGATCATTCAGAAGCTTCGCGAAGTGGAGGTTCTTCTGTCGCAGGGGAAGAGTGCAGGACTTGCCAGCCAGGACGTTCGGAAGAGTGAAAGGAATACAGGTTCGTATTTCCTGGCGTCCAGATTTCGTTTCTTCCACTTCCATACGGCGTGCCTTGTCAACTGCAAAGTAGTTATTCAGTTGTGCGTCGACAAGAATCAACACAACTTCTTGTACACGAGTCTGATTTCCATTGAACGTCAGCACATAGTCTCCACCGGGTTCCACGATCTGTTTGGCGATGGATTTCTGTGTTCCCGTCGCATCAATCCTGATGCCGGTGCCCTTGATGTCTGCCGGTTTTAACAGTTCCGGAATCACCGTGATTTCATTGCATTTCCTGTCCGTGGCCACTTGCCGCAAAGACAGGCCGGATTGTGTCAACCAGACGCTGACCGGATGCACTGGTCCCAGGGCCCGAATGCGTTCAGGGTTTCCTTTCAGTGTCTTTTCGTCAACTGCCGTGATGGGTTTTGAATTCTCGTTCTCATCACCTGATGCCGCCCGCAGGGAATTGAGGCACGCAACAAAACAGCTCTCAAATACCTTAGGCTGCAGCGACATCAGAATTCTTCGGAACACATCTTTGGAGAGAACAGCGTTCGCCAATGCAGTGGGCTTTTTCTGCATCTGCTGTTTTGATTCGGTGCATTTGCGAATCACCGTGTGGCACCATCGGTTCCAGCCAACACAGCTATGACAAGAACACTGGTGAACGGACGCCATTGATTGACCGATGACCGTGTCTCTTCAAGCGGTTGAAACTGACTGACAATCTCCGACAGGACAACATGATGCTGTTTTTGGTTTTGCCTGGACACGGAGGACCTCCATAAAAGTCAGGTGGACTGTTTATGGATTCCAATGTCCTAATTAAACCAACACCGCATAATTCATCCCAGACTGTGTGTTTTGTTCAATATGCGCTGTGGCCCTGTCGAGACCATCTGTCTCCTGGGGTACGCAGCATGTTGTCTGGCCCTTGATCGGAACGTGGCCGTGCTGTTGAGCAGGATTTCTTTGGCCGGGCAGTTATGGCGTTTTCTTTTTTTCTGTTCGGCGACTACGTGTGGAACCGACGTGCACTGTACGGCGCTTAACGGCCGGGTCGGCTAAATGAAACCTTGCAAACGAAATTTCTCAGAAATCGATCGATTGGTCAATCCGTTTCAAACACTCATTTCAGGGAGGACGCCTTCAGATCTATAATGAATTGATAGATCCAGTGCTGGACATGGTACAGGATGCAATCGCGCAATGACTGTTGATCTTATGTTGATCTCAGCTGGCGGATGCACAACGACACCACCCAGAATCAGTAAAAGGCGACTGATGCCGATTCAGCTCACACGACCGGACGTGGCAGACATGGTACTGCGTACCTATGAACGGCCGCTGCATCCAGAGCTGTTTGAATCGATTCGATCCTGCACGTTTTCTGTCGGCGGTCACAGAGCAACAGTGCGGCTGGGTATGAGCGGTCACGTGCTGGTGTTTCGAACGGCGGAAAAGACACTGACGGAAGTCGCTACCGCCAAACAAGACAGTCTGCCTGAGCATCTGAAGGTGATCCATCGAAGGCTCATCGGCTATCGGACACACATGATTGATCTGCCCGGTATCCGATATCACTGCAGCTATCAACTGGAACATGTACCGCTGGAGATTTATCTGCAGCTGCATCGGGAAATGGAAGCGGATGCACGCAACGCAGCTTTGGCAATCACCGTTCCCGGAGTCACAGATCAGAGTCCGGACTGCATCAGCCTGCTCAAGTGCGATGTCCTTCAGGCGGGACTCGTGGTTCATGCATTTCATACATTCCCTGAGAACGCCGCTGTTCTTCGAACTCAAACGTTGTTCGAGCTTCTGTAACGATTGCGGTTGTGTCATTTATGTTTCGGCTGAAGAATCCCCATACCGTTCTTGCCACAATTCAAAAACGCCCCTCGGCAGTCAAATCGATTGAGATCCACCCTGGTCGTCAGGGAGGTTCTTGGTCAGAGGTCGCGGAGCGAGCGGCTGAGTGCGGAATCACCGTGACAATTCAACGGTCCGGACAACCTCAGCGCCACCGCCGTCAGCAAACTGAGCGCGCTGGCGGCAACTCAGCGCTGATCGAGCCGCCGTCACCGGTTCCCTTGTCCGGGTTGCTTGCCCGACATGACGGAGCCGACGGACTCTGGCTGGCGATTGATCAGGTGCAGGACCCGCAAAATCTGGGAGGCCTGTTTCGCCTTAGCGCATTTTTCAACATCTCCGGCATCGTTATGACTCGTGACAGGAGTGCCCCTGTCACAGAAACCGTGTGTGATGTATCGGCCGGTGGTGTGGAACATGTGCCGTTTTCACAGGTGCCGAACCTCGCCAGGGCCATCCAGACGGTTCATGATGCAGGGATCTGGGTGGTGGGAACCTGTGAACGCTCAGCAGCCAGTATTTGGGACGTGCCGCGCGACCGCCATTGGATGCTGGTCGTAGGCAGCGAGAGTAATGGTCTGAGGCGACTGACGCGAGAAAAATGTGATCAACTGTGTTCTCTTCCGGCTAACGGTCCCGTGTCTTCACTCAACGTAGCCACGGCCGCTGCCGCCTGTTTCACCGTTTTATCGACGGCTGGCCGGTCCCGTTCTGCTAAATCTTAGAACGGTAATTCATCAGACGACTGCGGTCCGCAAAGAAGGAACGTGAGTGTTCCGTATCAACGGGGCGTCTGTTTCTCAGCCGGTCGTTTGCGCCTTTAGAGTTGATGCCGAGCCTGTGCGGCAAGGCGACGCGCTCGTCCTCTGTAGACGCGCGACAACCGTCTCAGGTCGGGACGTTGTTTGGCTGGAGTCAGATTCAACGCCGCGCACGGCCCTGTCGGCTTTGAAATACTATTTTGCCTCGGCCTGGCACGCGTCCGGTTCCGGAAGAAGCGGGTTCGCTGGACTAAGAAGCTGACAAACATAATCAGCCGGCAAGGCTTTTCCGCTACTTCGAGCGACCGCCACATAGTCGTTGAGAATTTTGATCAGGCGTGTCAGTGCATCCTGCATGCAATCGACTCTCAACTGTCGATACCCAAATAAGAAAACCGGCTAGGCGGTTAGGAAGCCGTTTGTCCCCCATCGGGTAAGGCCAGTCTGAATTAATGCGTCAGCTGTTCAGGCAGTACGCATCTGTCGGCTGGTCATTCTAGTGTGCTGTGTTAGCTGGCTTCGTCTTCAGCGCCCGGAGAGGCCGCCGCGCGGGCATTACGCAGTGCCTGCCGATAGGCGGGCGGCACCCAGGTTGCTTTTTCATTCAACGGCGCCCCGTCTGCGGGGCGGTCGTCCGGGCGGCCCAGCCACCAGCTCGCCCGGTAATTCCAAAACAGAATGTAACCATCTCCGATTTCCAGCGCCCGCTTCAATGTCTCTTCCAAGGTCCGGGGCGAGTAAAAATTGGAATCGGGTGAAGCCGGATCATACATCCAGCTTTCGTAGGGCAGGGGAACTCGTGTCCGCCGCCCAATGACTTCCTCTTGCGGGTTGACGCGCAGGCAAAAACAGAAGCCGACCTGCACCTTCCGGTCAAAAAGATCCGGCACCCCCGAGAGCGATCGAGCGTCTTCCTTGACCAGCTTGCGGGCCGCCTCAAACTGCTCGCGCTCGGTCCACCACTTGGCCTGGCTGGTGCAGTCGACGATGACGGTCTGGTCTGTTGACCCTTCCAACATGCCATCAATGAACGGAACCATCAGGCCGAAGGGAGCCTCGTTGATCGATAACCAGCGGTTCAGGTGGTCGTGATAGATCTGCCTGGCCGTATAACCCGAGGCGTGAAAAAACATGATCACCGGGTTGTCAAATTCGGCGTTGATCGCCCGGGCAAACTCGCGGCCGCGCTGGCGCATTTTGTCACGCACCTGGGCGAAGGTCTTGTCCTTGTAAAACTCCTTGTTGCCCCGGCGATAGCCGTAGTTACCGCCATCCGTCTCGTTCAGCATGGCAGTAGGACCACCAGGAACAGGAGTAGACCTCCGGATCGATCGGGATGCCGCGGCAGCCGCTCTGCTGGGCCACTCTGGCCATCATGCCCATGTTATGGCAGATGATTTACCACCACTGGTCGTCAAGCCAGTTCATGGGACCGGTGGCGTTGCCGGTTACGCAGTGTATGAAATTGGCCGAGAAGCGATCGAACTTCGCCACCTTCAGTTCGGCGATTGCCGGGGCAATGTGCTCGTCGGGAATCCGGTGCCGATGCACGACGGTCTGTCCTACGTCGGCGGTGTCCGCTCCGCTGGGATGGCGGCACAGCCGGCCGCTCGCCAGGTGGGGCGTGTCCAGCTGGCCGTCAATCCAAACGGGCACCGGCGTGGCGATCCAGGTGGCCACACCGTCCAGCGGGACCTGCTCCAGTGCTTGTACGTTTCGGGAGAGATACGTCGTGTCGGGGGCATTATTTCCCGAGGTGATGATCATCACTTCTTTGGGCGCGGTCCTGTTCGGGACAACCGCCAGCAGCAACAGGCCGCCTGCCGGAAATGAGACATGTCGGGTCATGGCGGTATACTGACAAAAACAGGGCGGACAAGAACATGAAGTGCCGCAGGCTTCACCCCCCTGTCCGCCTGTTCCACAGCATTCGATAATGCGAGCCACATCATCATTTTGAAATTGGTATTCGGTGCGGAGCAATTCGACGAAAGCGGGTAGGACTTGCAGACCGGCCTGTGGAGTGGGGAAAAGAAACCGATTCTTCCATGAGGCTGGCAGAAGATGAGCAGGGAAGAACGGGAGTTGTATCGGTGACCTGAGCCGACATTTTTCGGCTGGAGTGACCTCAGGAATTTAGCATGATCCGCATATGCTGTGAGTACGTTCCGTTTCCTGGCCGCATGCCAGGAACAGTTGTCGACTCCGGTCGAGGAGTCCGGGCAGGAAACGTTCATACCGAAAGACCAGACCGAAGGGGTCACAGCATGAATGAACCACAGGAGAAGCCGGACGCCGACCGCAGCGAGACTGCACAAAGTGAAGGTTCTGAGGATCGCCCTGCCGACATCCGAGCACCTGTTGACGACACGTCAAACCCGGTAGAGACCAGGCGTAAAAAATGGAAGCCTGGCTGCTGGTGGATTGCGCTGATTCCGATTCTGCTTCTGGCAATTTTTCTGCTGCAGCTGTTCGGGCCGAACCCGGACACTGTTATCTCACCGGAAACAACCCGCATCACTGCACCCCGGTGGCCGGACGGGCGGCTGAATTACGCCGAATTTTTGTACACCCGCGCGCGGGTCGGTGTCACCTCGGAAAACAATGCCGCTGTACTCGCATGGCAGGCGCTCTGGCCAGGCGAACTCCGTCCCGAACATTACCAGCCAATGTGTGAGGCGCTGGGAATGGAGATCCCATCCGGTGCCGAAAGCCTGGTGGACGTTGACGATCAGTCAGTCATTGATCAGGTGAGCAGCGTACTGCCTCCTGAACCAAATCAGGAACAGGGTCATCCAACCGCACAGGACATCATTGAGATGGCACGCAACACGGCTTGGACGAGCGATCAGCTGCCGGTTCTGGCAGAGTGGGCGAAACTGAACCGTGTTCCTCTGGATCTGCTGGTGCAGGCAGCGAATCGGCCCAGGTACTATTCACCATCGCCCACATACCTGACGGAAGAAGATGACGAAATGGCGTACATGCTACTGCCGGGTGTCCAGGCTTTAAGAAACGCAGTGCGGAGCCTTGCCACACGAGCCATGTGGCACGTCGGGGAAGAACGCCCCATGGATGCCTGGCGAGACCTTCACGCGGTTCACCTCATCGCACGCCATACGTGCAGAGGAGCCTTTCTCATTGAACAACTGGTTGGTGCGTCCATTGAATCAATCGCCTGCACCGGCACTCAGACGCTGTTACATCATGGCAAGCTCTCTGCTAAACAGGCCCGGCAAATACTGGCTGACCTCAGCGCCCTGCCGAATTTGCCCCCAGTGACAAAGGCACTGGATGAAGGCGAACGATTCGGTTTTCTGGACAGTACCATGCGACTGGCTGCGGGGAAGGAATGGTCGCAATTGCCTTCATCTCCTGTAGCCTCACTGATTCTTTCCATGAGTATTGACTGGAACGTGGTCATACGCAAAGGCAATGCGTGGTATGACCGTGTAGTCGAGGCTACAAACCAACCACGCTCGCAACGCCTGGTCAAGATGAACAGCATCAACCGGGACTGGACTGATCTTAGACAGGACGCAGGTGCGGCCATACTCAAACCAGCGAGGATATTTGGCGGTATCGTCAGTCGAAACAATCGCAGCGAGTGGATTGCTGATGTGTTGACGGGCCTGCTGTTGCCGAGCCTGAATAGTCCAGGCAATGCCGCAGATCGTGCTGTCACCAGACTGGAATTAACGTGTGTGGCAGCTGCGCTGGCAGTTTATCGATCGGCCAACGATGCGTATCCGGAGACACTGGCGGCATTAGTCCCCGTTTGTCTGGACAGCATGCCCATCGACCTCTATTCCGGAAAACCTTTCCTGTATGAGCGTCGGGGGGATGGCTATCTGCTGTACAGTGTTTTTGAGAACGAAGCAGACGACAACGGCACTGATGGGTCCTGCGGAATCGTCGATGGTGAATGGGTGACATCGAGCGACCCGTCTTCCGATCCTGACATGTCGGATCTCGTCGTGCGTCTGCCCCGGGTCGGGATTCTTATTCCTGGAGCGCCCGTCAAAAAGAAATAGACGGCGTGAGATTGCTGGTGTTGATCTTAACGGCTCCGCGACCATCGACGGGGGGTTGATCAATCTGACCAGCCTCAACCTCAGAGACCCACAGATCACCGCCGCGGACTCGTGGTCACTTGTTTGTGCTGATGCTTGCCTGCTTGCCGGTGCAGGAGTTGTCGCGTTGCTGGCGGTCGCTTGACATCACCGTGGAAGAAGGTCTGGACGAACTCAAAACGTTGTGCACGATGCAAGTGGTCGTGAAGGGAAAATCACTGCTGCACAACGTTCCGCAGCCGCGCGATTCGGTGGCACAACTGATCCGCACCGCTCAAGTCGAGTTGGCCCGAAAACCGGCTAGTCGCGGCGTGCGTGTCTCCACTAGAAAAAAGCTCGTCGAAGAACGGAAAACTGCTTAATACATAACCGGTCACGACCGGAATTCTCTAACGCCATGCTGGAAGATCGGTTTCAGCAACTGCCTGTTGAGGAACCGGCTGTGGCCAATCAGGTGCTTAATTCCACTGCCCCTCGTTCGGCTGCTTCGAGAACGCAATCCACCTGGGCATCGGAAAAGCCGTATTCGGTGCGGAGCAATTCGGCGAAAGTGACCACGGTTTCAGGCTCCAAACCGGCCAGGACTGGACGGCTGTTTCGTTGCCCCTGTCTTTTCGTTGACAGGTTCGAGTCGAGCCTCAGCTGGCACCGGTGATTTGACGGGTTCGCTCCTGGAAATCGTCAAAGGCACGCAGTCACATTGCCTGTCTGACAACGTCGGAACTGCCGGAGAAACGCCTCGATCTGATCCATTCCAGACAACCAATTCAGCTGGTATATTGGAGGCCAGACGACAGTCATTGCCTGATCGTCATAGTTTCACGCGACAGGCTGGTGGCCATACGAATCGGCTGAATTCTTCCGCGGGCAAGATTTACCCAGGCGGCTCGAATGGCAAATTGGGTCTGTCCCGCGTTCGAACTGCACGTTTCGGCAATGCCTGCCGGGAATGCTGCAGCTGACCCGTGTCGTTTTCCGAAGGTTGTCACTGGGACCACGACCACGGAATTCAGTGAAAGGGTTCCGTATCGTTCATTCAGGCGGTGGCGGATTTCTCTCCCGATTCCGCAGCGAAATGAACGAATGTTGCAGAATACAGCTGAGAAGAGTCAATAATGGATCTTCAATTAATGTTTTCCGACAATCAGGTTGCGGTGATAGGGTGCTTTGTCGCGTTGGGGCTATGCAGCCTTGTCATCGGGTTTAGCTTTAAATTTGGTGCTGCTGGCCAGTCAGGCAGTCAACTCCCGTCGAGCAGTGGTGGTCTTCACCTTGTCCGGCCCACCTCATCTTCATCACATTCCCAGTCTTTGGTCGGCGATGATTCTCAACGAGCAGCTTAAAGGGCGTTAACCAGCCTGATGATGTCGGTTGTTAGTGCTGCATTGCGTGCGATGACTTGGAAACCACGAGCCGATTCCAGGTAACCGGCACCGAATGCGGTGAAGCGTTTTTGCAGACGGATTCATAAAAAATTGGACTTCCACGTTGGTTTGTCGGAAGTCTCACATCACTCATACACGAATCGTCCCGTTTTTTTCGGTTTATAAACCTTCGCGGTGTTGTCTGGCACACCACAGGATACTGAACCGTGATTCAGCGGGCTTTTCTGACAAACCCTGTGTTGCAGGAGACTTCGGCAATCGCCAGACTGCCACGGATGATTTAGTCCCAGGCACACCTGAATATTCGAAGTGTTGTTCCTTCGTGAATGATGGAATGAATCTTCCATCGTTCATTTTTGACTCCGCCGTTGACGATCGGATGGTTTTCAAAATGCAAAAGCTGAGTCTAATTGTGTTTGCACCCGCACTTTTTGCAGCAGGTTATCTGCTGGGTTCTGCAGAATCGCTGCATCCGCCTGAAGTGGTTGCAGCACCGCAGGATAGTCAACGTCTGTCAAGTGAATCTTTGCTCACTTACAAGCAGTCACGACTGATCCTGGATTCCCTGAGTGATATGCTGTCCGCGGAGCAGCGTCACCGATCTGCGACAGAAGGGGAAAATTTCTTCGCGCTGTCCGTCGGTGGCATTGATTCTCTGCAGGATCTCGAAGAAGGACGCGGTGTTGACCCCGAAACGTTCGCAGCCCTCTATGCCGACCGTGCATTGCCGGACGTAGCAGAACATCTGGAAACAGACGACAACGGCCGAATTCGCTACAAGGGTAATATCGTGCGGCTGTATTCAAGAGAGAAGCTCAAAGAGGTGTTCCGGCGGCGAACAGAGCTCAGGAATCGAGCCGGAAGTGTTAGTGACTGACGCGTGGCAAAAGAATGCTGTCCCGTGAATGGTCCGCGACCTTTTTTATTCATTGTGTTGTGACAGGGTCAGTGGTTCGTGCTGCGCTTTCACAATGGTTACCTGAAGAGCGCATTGGCAGCCGGTGGTGATGGTGAAGATTCCAGGGTCTTTACAATGCCACCAGGTGGCTGCGGTCCCACGAACTGAAATCTGATCGGCTCGGGAGCCGCATGGCAAACTGCGGATTCTCAGCGGCAGTTGACCAGCCTGTTGACGATCTGACATCCAGACCGTCCAACGACGAAATGACTCCGCAAACGTCGCTCGGCTCTGAGTCTTATCTGGATCAATCACCAGGAGTTCTCGGTCGATCAGTTGCCGAAGTGTCACTGCCTGTCTCAGGAACTCGACGTAGAACATTCCGGCAGCACGCATTGGTCCCCGGCCTGAAAATTTACGTCCTGGAGTTGCAGCAAGCATCAGTGGCCACTGGCCTGGTTGTCGCAGATAGGCTGAAATTCGATCGGCCAGATTCGGACTCTCCGGATACATTTGATACTCGCAGGAGTGCGCGATTGCCTCATTCAGCCATACTGGCAGACGATTGATGTCATAGCCATCAAGACGCAGTTTCCGCAAATGCGAGAAGACAGCGGCATGGGTCAATTCGTGAAGCACAACGGCGGGCAATGCGGCGGAGGCCAGCAGACGATAGTCCAGATAGATGATGTCGCCGTGAAGCGGACCTTCGAGAAAAAAATCAGGTGCGTAGACGCATCCCAGCACAGGAGATTCTGTGTCATTCTGGTTGTCAGAGAGTTCGCACAGCACGACACTCAAACAACCGTCCCCGTCAATATCAGCGATCGGCCCAAGTTGATCCGTTACACTGGGGAGAATTACGTCCTGGATGATCGTGATCAGGTGTTCAATGCGACGCGCGGACAATTCCAGTCCAGCCGTATAGACGCGAACCGGATTCGACCCCGCCACCTGGCGGCAGATTGCGATTCGATCTGAATAGTGGGTCGTTGTGGAACGATCCTCCTGATACGCCGATAACCAGGGCAGGCGGAAGGGTCTCTCGCTTCGTGTCAGATGAGATATCAGGCTCCGCTCACCGTAGTCTGAGGCTCGATGGCTCCCGATGTCTGTATTTTCGACAGCCTGGACCCGGACATCGTCGTTCGGCCGGCTGCAATCGTTGCAGATCAGGCCACAAGACTGAGTGCGGCACAAATCAACCCCAGGGGGACAGTCACACATCAGATTGCCACGGGACCCAGGCGGTCGCACTGTTTGCGATATCCGTATTTCGTGCAGGCGTACTGTCTCGTCCAGGCTGCTGACGATCAAACGATCCCCGACATCAACGGGTACGGATACATGGACGAGGCGAGGCCCAGCAGTCTGGTGAGTTATCGGTTGTTGAAGCCGGCCGGACGCTGAATATGTTGCGAAGCGGCGGGTTGCATCATGCGGAACCATCTGGTAACGCCCGGAGAGAACGATACCGGCTAAAGTGACGCAGATCAGTGCCACAACGCACCTCTGGTACAGGCCCGAATGGCACACCAGGGTCCATCGGGCGCGTATTTTCAGCCCGGCCACACAAACTCCCCCCCCCGCGCAGCAGCACGACCAGTTGACTCCACCCTTGAGAGACCCGGCTCCCCTTACTCCGAATTGACTGCCACTGGACAATGAATCGAGTCGCTTGGTCGGATAACTTGACCCAATCGGCAAACTGAGGCGGCGCTTAATTAAGCTGGGACGGTGATGGCATCAGCAGTCAGCAGGATTTGCCAGGATCTGACGATTCGGTTGTCGTATTCGGTTAGGTAGTGGTTTTCGGGACGCCGGTTCGAGCGACTTTAACGAGGGAAGGAACTTCGACGCCGACCGGACCACGGATCCGCCAAATCGTGGGCTCAACAGGTGTTTTTGCATGGAATTCCTTTCTAACCAGTCCGAGTACGACTATAGAATGTTCACTGATTTCAGGCTGAAGACGCTCTGAACCTCAGATCTCTGCCTTTCTCGGTCTGACCGAAAGGGACTTATTTCAATGTTTTCAATGTGGCAATTCCGATTTTCCGCCTGTGTCGCGGCCTTACTCCTGACAGCCGGACTGAGTACACCTGTAAAGTTGGCTGGTGCCGAGGATACCGAACCATCGGCATTGATCCGGCAGTATAAAACGCGCCAAGGAGCCTGGCAGGCTTTCGCGTTACGCGACACCGAGCCCGCAAAGCAGCAGATTCACCGTCATGTCTTGCTCATTGACACGTCCGCCAGCCAGGTGGGATTTGTTCGCGAAGCCGGGCTGAAGCTTGTCAAAGACGTTGCGAAGCAGCTGCCGCCCACAGATCAAATTCAGCTGTTGGCCATGGACACATCGTGTCAGCCGCTGACAGACGGATTTGTAACTCCGGTGTCTGCTGAGTGGGCTCACGCAGTCAAAAGGCTGGAAATACGAACACCGCTGGGGGCCACCAACCTGAGAACATCGCTGGGTGTTGTAGTTCATCAGGCCGACGGCACACCAACATCATTGTTGTGGATTGGTGACGGGATTTCCGCCATCCATACACTCAAAGTGGATGAGATCGCGAATCTTAGCAGCCAACTTACCGATGCACATATAATGGTGCATTCGGTTGTCCTCGGACCAAGGACGAACCCGCAATTGCCAGCTGCCCTGGCAAATTTGACAGGCGGTGTTGTGCATCGCTTCACAAAGGCAATTTCATGTGCAGGTCATATCGCAACGTCGCTTCGTTCAGCTGGAACAGAGATACAGATACTGACCGCCGATGGCTCGCCAATCGACGTAGCGAACAGCAGAGTTTGGTTACGATCAGACCGGCACGCCATCGCTTTTCAATCCAATCATTCGAATCACGTCAGCACCATTGAGGTCGTCCTGGCTGATGGTCGCATCGTCCGTTGGGATGATATTGCTCATGAAACAGGTGGTGCGGAAATCCGACATCTGTGCGAATTCACGCAACAGACCGCTGGTTTGGTCACGCCGGTGGCCTCGTTGACAATGCTTGACAATACAGCGACCCAATTCCAGACGCTGATTACCACGTCTGCAACGGTAGCCGCCAAGCTTCAGCGGATGGGACATTTTCGGCAAGCGGAATCAGTTGCCCGTCGCGCCGCCGAACTCGATACCGATAATCCGCGGGTCGCCACGATTCTTACGTCGCTGCGTGGCTCAAGTCCTTTCGCTCAGGACGGCTCAGCAGACGACGGTTTTTACGATAAGGTCAGTGGCGATCAGAGTGATCCGCTGCGGCAAGCAGCAGAACGGATAGAGGTGCGTACGCAGCGACTGACGCAGTCCGTGAATGCAGAGATTGACAGGGCGGATACTTATGCTGTCGGACAGCCGGAGTACGCTGAGTCACTGCTGAAGGATCTGCTGAAAACAGTACAGTCGGCTTACGATGTTGCTCCTGAAGTTGGTGACGAGCTGGAACGTCGAGTTGTAAATGCGATCCTTGCCGTTAAGAACCGGCGAGACCAGGCCGCTGCGCAGCAACAGTTGGACGCCGTTCGCCGCGCTGCGAATGAAGCTCAGGAGCATCTGGTGATTCAGCAGGATGTACTGGAATTGGATCTCCAGACGATCCTTGATCAGGTGCGGGGATTGCTGGATCGAGGTCGTCATGGAGACATCGATTCCTACGAAGATGCCGAGACGGCCGCTCGTGTTGCTATCACCAAGAAACCGGGAAATGGACCGGCACTACAGGCACTCATGGTTTCTGAAGCGGCCGGTCAGCTTGACAAAGCACGTGTACTGCGTGAGCTGCGTGCCGACCGATTCCTTGAAACGCTCTACCAGGTTGAGTTGTCTCATGTTCCGTTCCCGGACGAGCCACCGGTTCAGTATCCGCCGGCAGATGTCTGGCGGGCGTTGACACTGAGTCGAAAGGCACGATACGACTCTGTCTCGCTGTACCCCGAAAGTAAAACCGAGAAATGGCTTAACCGCATGCTTAAAGAGCCGGTTCCTCGTATGGACTACCCAGGTGAGATTTCTCTCGGTGAGATTCTGGAATACCTCGCAGACCACTACACATCGGTTTGGGGAGGTGTGGGTGGCAGTGCCGGGTCCGACTTCCGGATGACCATCTGGCCAGACGATGTTGCCCTCGAGATTGCAGATATTTCGTCGCTCGATGAAGTGCTGATTTCAAATATCAATCTGGAGGGAATTCCTCTCAAGACGGCACTGAAACTGATTTTCCGCAAAACCGACGATCCGAGACTGACGTACGTGATTCAGGATGATGTCATGCTGATCACTACTGAAGAGGAAGCCAATTCACCGGAGTCCTTGGTGACTCGCATCTACCAGGTCGGTGATCTGGTGATTGAGCCCAATCCACCGCAGGGCGGCATGGGCGGCATGGGTGGCGGCATGGGTGGCGGCATGGGTGGCGGCATGGGTGGCGGCATGGGTGGCGGCGGGATGGGTGGCGGCATGGGTGGCATGGGCGGTGGTATGATGGGTGGTGGTATGTTCAGCCTTCCGCCCGAATGGAAGGTCCTGCTGGATGCCGATACCGTCGGAATCACCGATGAAAGTCTCAAAAAAAAACAACTCCGTTAAAGACCGCTTCGGTTCGTTATAGAACTGTCTCGTTTCAGCAATCGGGCACACCGCCGCAAGGTTCCGGGCACTCGGAACCTGCGGCGGTTTCTCGTGCGCGGCAGCTGATCCGGCACGCCAAAGCAGCTCGAGGAACGGCTGCGGAACGCTGGAATTGGATTCTCGCCGGTTCAAACAACTCGTCATCAGTGCTGCGGGCGGTCGTAGAGTTGCTAAGTGATGCCGAGCAGTACGATCTTGGGGTTGAAGCTCTGCAGGCCGCCATTCGGAACAATCAGGGGCAGCCCTGGATGTACACCGTGCTACCGCTGGAAATGCAGCTTGCCAAGAGGCCTCAGGAAGAAATCGAGCGTGCGGTTCTGTCACGCGTCGACTTTGCAACAGGTGACCTGTCGCAGGTCCTGATCTCAGCGTCTCTGCTGTCAAGAATGAAATTCTGGGATCGGGCGATAGAGCTGTGTCAGGAAGCGACTCGTCACGATCCATGGCGTTCGGAAACATGGTTGCTGGCCAAAAGTATCGCTGACCGTTCGGGTGACGCGAGACATATACTGTGGTCTCGCACAGGCATTCTGGGACACGTGTGGACCAGTGATGCCAAAAAAATCCATCAGGAAGCGAAACTGGTCATCGATGACCTGTTGCGTATGGCACAAAATTCCGGAGCAGAGGAACTCATCAGCCAAATTCATAAAGCAAGGTCAGAGGCTTTGAACTGGGATCTGACAATCACCGCGCGATGGGCCGGAGATGCAGATGTTGACCTTGCTGTAATCGAACCCGGCAATGAGACCTGCGACCGACGGAGTCCAATCACGAAGAACGGTGGCCTGCTGACTCGCCAGTCGGGTGCAGACAAATCGCGAAAGACAGAAGAGTATCGCTGTCAGAAAGGCCCCGGGGGAGATTACGAGGTGGTGCTGCACCTGATTGGGGGCCGCGTGATTACCGGGCACGTGATACTGGAAGTCACTCGCTACAGTGGGACCAGTCGAGAACAGTCCGAAAGACTGCGAGTGCCCGTTGGAACGGAAGACGGTCGTGTAAAGATTCCTTTAAGTCGCGGCCGAGGTTGATCCCTGTGCCGATCGCAACTCGGTGAGCGATCAATGAAAGTCCTTCGATCCTGCCTCGGCAAGGCGTTTACACTTCTGGTTCGTCGATTGTTTTTGTCTGTTGTTCTACGTTACAGAGTGTTACTGGACATAAACGTGCCGTTGTTGGGTCAGATCCTCAGCATCCATGATGCGGCCAAAGTGCGCACCAACTGTCGCAGACGGATATCAGTCGATTGAACCAAATAATTTCACCTTTACTTCGAATCCTGCTGGTTCAGATCCGCGATTCTGATGATCCCATGAAGACTCAGGAAGTCGAATGCTTTCAATCGGCACTTCAATGTGACAAAAATCAGATCGAAATGTTTGACCTGACTTCAGGTTGCCCTTTCAGTAACAGCTGTCTCAGACGCAATGACCTGGTCGTGATCGGTGGCAGTGGAAATTATTCCGTGGCTGCAGGTGGTCCCTGGTGGGCAGCTGCCGCCGACAGTATGGCCATGCTGCACGACATCAGTAAGCCGTCGTTTGCTTCGTGTTGGGGGTTCCAGGCGATGGCCCGGGCACTCGGTGGGGAGGTTGTGACAGATCTGACACGCGCAGAAGTGGGCACCATACAGGTTTCTATGACACTGGAAGCCAAACAGGATCCGGTCTTCGGTATGGCCCCCCCAGTCATGGATGTGCAGTCCGGTCATCAGGACACTGTCGAATGTCTGCCCGAAGGTGTGGTCTGTCTGGCGTCCAGTGATCGAGTCACAAATCAGGCCATGATGTTTCAGGGGAAGCCTATTTACGGCACACAGTTTCACCCGGAGCTGAGTCGACGGGCACTGATTGAAAGACTCCAGGCCTATCCGCAGTACATGGAAAATATTGCCGGGCTGCCAGGCCAGGAATGCACGACAGAGCTCAGAGAAACCCCGGACTCCGTCGAACTGCTGCGCCGTTTCGTGCGCTTAATCTGTGAATAGGACCACAACAAGAGAAACTGACCATTACTGCAGAATGTCGTGGACCACGTGGCCGTGGACATCGGTGAGCCGCATGTCACGACCGCTGAAGCGAAACGTAAGCTGCTTATGGTTAATGCCGCACAGATGCAGCATGGTGGCATGGAGATCATGAATCTCCACTCGATTTTCCACGGCACGGTAACCAAACTCGTCGGTGGCACCGTAAACGGTGCCGCCACGGACTCCGCCGCCGGCAAGCCAGCATGAAAAGCCGAATGGGTTATGATCTCGTCCGTCGGTGCCCTGAGCAAACGGAGTGCGTCCAAATTCTCCGGTCCAGACCACCAGCGTTTGTTCGAACAGGCCACGTTCTTTGAGGTCCTGCAGCAGAGCTGCAATGGGTTGATCAACTGTACGTGCGTTTTTGGTATGACCATCGCGCAATTTTACATGCTGGTCCCAGCGATCACCATTGCCACCAGGACATGTCAGCTGAATAAACCGCACGCCGCGTTCCACCAGGCGTCTGGCCAAAAGGCACTGTCGGCCGAATGTTTTGGTGTTATTGAAGTCGGCAAACAGGCCATAGCTTTCCTGTATCTCCTTTGATTCTTCCCCCAGATCCATCAGGTCGGGAACAGCCAGTTGCATCCTCGCTGCCAATTCGTAGTTGGCAATGGCGGATTCCACCTGCGCGGCCTGACCGAATCGGTCTGATGATTCTGCGTCCAGCTGTCGGATCAGATTCAGCTTGTTTTGCTGGAGAGCCTGGTTTAATTCCCGGCGACGTACGTGGGCGACAGGTGGATCACTGCCAGTAAAAACCGATCCCTGATAACTGGCCGGAAGAAATCCGCTACCGAAATTGTCCAGTCCGCCTGGCGGAATCAATCCGCCGTTCAGGATGACATAATGAGGCAGGTCCTGACATTCAGTGCCCAGCCCATAACCCCACCAGGCTCCCATACATGGTCGACCCTGTTGTCCGTGGCCGGTGTGCAGAAAGTAATTGCCGTTGGTGTGCTCTGAAAAATCTGAGACCATTGACCGTACGACAGCCAGATCATCAACATGTTTTGCCACATGAGGAAACAGTTCACTGACCGGTGTGCCGCAATCTCCATATTGCTGAAACTTCCAGGGACTGGCCAGTGAGTTTCCAATGTTGTTGAACTGAGTGGGTTCAATTTTCTGCGGAAAGGGCTGTCCATTGAACCGATCGAGCTCTGGCTTCGGGTCAAAGGAATCCACCTGTGAGACACCGCCGTCCATGTACAGAAAGACGACATTGCGGACCTGCGACGGAAAATGTGTTTCGTTGGGCAGCAGTGAATGACGCAAATCTGCATGCGCCTGACTCTGCACGAGGCTTGCCAGGGCCACCGACCCGAATCCGAGCGCAGACTGCCCCAGTGCATCCCGTCGAGACGTTGGAGCGTCTATGAATTGCTGGCAATGATGCTGCACGGAAAGATCTCGGCCGGTGAATGGTCCACAGTGCAAATTATATCAATCACGAATCAAAAATGGCATAGTTCCCTGAGGTTCAGTGGTCGGTTTCAGCGTGTTCATCAACAGTCGACACCAGGGAATACCGATCTGGTGGTTTCCTGCGGTGAAGATCTGGAAACTCTCACGGGGCCCCGTTAGACTCCCATGCGGCAGCTTCGGGCCGTGGTTCCCGAACATTCAGCCGGGAGCAGGTGTCAAAACAAGTCAACGGGGCGTAGCTCAGCTTGGCTAGAGCGCTGCGTTTGGGACGCAGAGGTCGCAAGTTCAAATCTTGTCGCCCCGATTTTTCAAAGTCTTACCGTTGCCCAACTTAGGGCAAACCTGCCATTGGCAGTGCGGTGTGAATAACCCTTTTGTACCAACGATGT
>CAUZPL010000072.1:0-33547 GCA_963581585.1 Planctomycetota bacterium | reverse complement strand
CCCCCGGACATCGTCGCCGCGCCGAATCCAGACGACTATCTCAGAAATTTAGAGCAGGGCCATGACCCGCTCAGCCCTCCAGACGCATCGGACAGGCTGCGACACCCACACTCGTCTGGAACTAACCGATGAATTCCGGCTCACATCCGCGTTGAACACGCAGCTGCGGGAGCTGCTGCAGGCCGGTGGTGATGAACTGTCAACGTTTCAGCAGCAGCTGTGATTGCCGTCAGTTCACGGGCAAAGCGGTCAGGACCGTAAGGCCAAAATATTCTGCCGACGTGCAACCGGCGTGACTGGACGCGATTTCGACATTTGTCCTCTGTGATAGTGGATCGCTGTCTGTCGGTGAATTTTCTGAAAATTTGAGTTTCGATCCGTTTTAGTGATCGTTTGGCGGCCGTGTTTACCATTTGCCTTATAGAGGGAAGCGGACACCGCGGATTAGGTTGTTCGTTGATTCTGTTTCGTGCCTGAAAATTTCGTGTCTGTTGCAGGCATTCTGTGTTCAGGCTGACAACGTTTGGCTGTCGTGGCGACGCGGCAGGAGACACTCACATTCAAAGGACATACCGCTGAAGTCACCAGCGTGTCGTTCAGCCCCGACGGAGGAGTAAGCAATGCCACAGCAGCTACTAACGCCCAGGCCGAAGAAGACGGCGGTAAATGTTATCGTGCCCAGGATAGGCTTTGTTATCATGAAAAGCCGCCAGTGGGGTGACGCTGTTACTTTCATTTACACCCACTCTGGCCACGGACCCCTGTTAGACCAAACCACCCCCGGTTGGCGTAATTACAAGATGCCCCTTAGCGGTGTTTTGCCGCGAAAAGTACAGTGGATTGAAGCGTTTGGCAACGAGCCGATAGATCGTACCGTCGGACTTGGGTTATTCCTGGCCCCGTTCAAGGCAGAATCGATGCCGGCTAATATCACGGGCGCGCACCTGTCTATCAGAATATCGCTGCTGTACCGAGGTACGCGACCTTATGCGTCCCAAACCATTGCTCATGTTGTGATCACGTTGAAGCCTCGCGGTGGGAATCAGACGTTCCGTTGTTCTCAGAAGATCCTGGTCACGGTCGCTGGTGACCGCCGCTCCGATAAAGGCCATGCCGCCGTCAGCGGTATACTTGTTGCGGACAGGGTCAAATACGGTGCCAATCCGATTAAATGAGAACAACCAAATGGAGCAGAAAACACCGACCAGATCTAAAGTAATGACCAGCGTCTGAGCGTTAGCGCCGCAGAAACACAAGCACAGGGCGCTGAGTACCGGACAGAAGCGGTCATTGGCCGTCTAAGCACTGTCAACAACCCGCACCGGAGTGCCATTTCCCGTTACACAGCCCGATTGACACCAACTATTGCGCACTTGTGCGATTTGCGGCACAAAGACGCAAACGAAAGGATTAACCAATGGCAAGCGTAAACAAAGATACAAAGGGCTGGCAGGTTTTATTCGTCGATCCCAGGGGCGATCGTCGGCAGATTCGTCCTGGTAAAGGAACGAACAAAGCAACCGCACAGCAGATCAGTCGCCATGTTGATGAACTTGTCGCCTGCGGTGCGTCAACAGGGACGTTGAATCGTCAAACGGCACTGTGGCTGGCCTCGATCGGCGACGTGTTACACGCGAAACTAGCGAATGCCGGACTGGTGGAAGAACGTCACACAGGAACACTTGCTGAGTTTGTTTCCTGGCACATCAAGTCGCCAACCGATGTGAAGTCCGGGCATGAACTCTGGGCTGCGCTGGTTGAAGACGACAAAAAGGCTGCGATCAATGCAAATATTCAAAAGGAATGCTTCGATAAAGTCCTATTCAGAACAAAGCAACAGTCCCTGATGCTGCGGCCTTTTTTCTTTTTGGCCAGATGCTTGAGAAAGAAGTAAAAGTTCGACCGCTACAAAAGAAACCAGGACGGCATCCGGGACTCAACTTTCATAGCAGTTACACATGCGACGATGCCTCAACTGTCAACGTTTCAGCGAGTGGCTGTTGAGGAACCGGCGGTGGTGAATCAGGTGCTGTTCGCGGCTGTCGGGGCACTGGTCGATCTGCAGACGACGCGGCCGCTGAAAGCGGAACTGACGAGACGTGTGGAGAGGAATTGAGCGCCGTGGAAATGGCGGAAAATGAGCAAGGACGAAAGCGATGAGTATCGGTGAGATGAGACCGTCGTTTTTCGGCAGGAGCAAACGAAGGAATCCACCATGCATCGTATGACCGTGATGTTGTGCATTTTCCTGGCCGGCTGTCAGCAACAGGTGCCAGTTCCGCTCACGGATTCCAGTCCGGTGTTGCGTGAGAGCTTTGCCAAAATTATGCAGGATTTTCTGGCGAAAATCGGAAAGAACCAGTCGCAGGATGAAATGGAATTGTCTGAAGTCAAACTTTCAAAGACGATCGCACAATTACGCAGGGTTTCTCCCGGATTTCTGCAGGCTTCCCCGCAACAGGAGCAACGTTTCGAACGGGGACAATTCGAAGACGTGTCGAATCTGCAGGACATCCAAAAGATGCTCCAGGTGTTCAGAGATTTTGAGATAGAATTGCTGCCGCTGTCGGAATTTGTCGTGGAACAATACCAGGTCGATGGATACCAGGGAGTGCAGCTGGAAGTCACAAAACAGCTCCTCGAGACCGAGAAGGCGAGACTGATTGACCACCTGAGTTAAATCTCTCGTCCTGCAGCCGAACCTGCTCTTTGTTATCAGACAGACGGTAACAGGAACGGCAGGAGGTCAATGACCCAAGTCCGCGTGACCACGATGCAGTCAACACCCGCACCAGAGCACACCTGATATCATGGGGAAGTTGCACAGGAAGCAGCATTAGAAGCATGCTTCTCCCTTCGCGCCGGGGAGTATGGCCGATACTACGGGACTGTCCCCGGCACACGATTCACAGATGATCTGGACACTCTCACCGTCGGGAACGAACCTGCATCGTAGACCTTGGCGGTTCGCGAAAATGAAGCACTCGCTGGCACGATTCGTTTAGCTTTTCCCATCATCCTGATCAGAGTGAACGATATTCAGAACTGGCTGACCTGACGAGTCTTGACTGAACTGAGTTTGCCAACAGTGTGAATTGCGATCCACATCGACTGGCTGTCGCTGAAATAGGAAAGTTCGCCGTTCGGGACTGTCGGGACAAGCGTCGTGCGATGTGGACGAGCCTCACGGCCGACGGAAAGACAGCGTTTTCTCTGGGTCTGGATGTGACTATTTTCCTGATGCCGACAGTCGTTCCCGGAAAGTCGGGGCAATACTGAAACCGAATGAGAGATTCAACGAGTCCGATCAGTCTTCCACGCGGGGTCTGAAGCCGGTTTGATGCTCCGCATACCAAATTCTGGACCGGATTTCAGACCACTCAACCCGGGGAGAAACTTTGTGTTTCCCATGGACTGAGACATGCGGTGTTGCATCCACAGAATTGCCGACTGTTCGAACAGACTCGTTGCAATCGCTTATCCGCGGATGCAGTAGAGCTGATCGACGGAGCGCAGGAGAATCACTCCGCGCGCCATTGCCGGTGACGACCAAAACTCGCCTTCGAGTGAATTCTGAGTGACCCGCTCAAAGGTGGGTCCAGGCATGAGGACATGTACGGTTCCGGTGTCGTCCAGGCAATAGACTTTCCCGTTGTGAGCCCAGGGTGTGGCCCAGAATGACTGTGCGCCGGATAAACGGGTCTTGTACGTTTCCTCGCCGGTTTTTGCATCATAGGTCACAAGAATGCCGTTGTTTCGCTTGAGGATATACACCAGTCCTCGATAGGCGAGCGGCGACGCCATCGGGGGACCGGCTTTCGCTTTCGACCACAGGACTCCGACACTGGTGGTTTCTTTTTTTCGCGGGGTGATGTCGCCCGTCGCACCTGCTTTGATGGCAAACAGAAATCCGCCACCGGTGGAACGTGTTTCGGAGCCGAGGTAGAGGAGATCACCGTCTGCCGTGGGCGAGGCGGAACAGCGGCCGCCGCCGATGTCCAGTTCCCAGAACATCCGTCCTGTCCTGGGATCGTAGGACCGCGCAGTCTTGCCATTGGTGACAAGTTCCACTCGTTTTGTATTCTGCCAGATGACCGGCGTACTCCAGTTGGATTTTTCTCTGCGTTCGACCCGCCAAATTTCATCACCGGTTTTCGGGTCGAGAGCCACGAGGAACGATTTTTCCTCACTGTCAATCTGCAGATAGAGTCGATGGTCGTAGTACAGCGGTGAACTGGACGTTCCCCAGTTCCGCTGCATTGAATAGGCACCGAAATCCTTTTCCCACACAAGGCTGCCATGGAAGTCGTAGGCAAACAGTCCGGTCATACCAAAATAGGCATAGACACGTTCGCCGTCAGTGACGGGTGTTTCAGAGGCATAGCCGTTTCGCATATGCGTCGACATTCGAGGTTCACCCTGGGTTGCGACGCTGCTCCACAGGGTCGCGCCGTCAGCCAGATCGAGGCAGTGCACTTCCCAGCGATAGAGACCACCGAGTAAACGGTTGCCTTTGAGGGCGGGCGCCTGGTCTTCCACGGCTGTTGTCACGAAGACTTTCTCACCCCATACGATGGGTGAGGAACGCCCGTCGCCTGGAATTGTGACCTTCCAGGCGAGGTTCCTGTCAGGTCCCCACGCCGTCGGCAGCGCGGTGGATGTGGCCACATTGTTGCTGTCTGACCCGCGGAACTGTGGCCATTCCTCCGCCGTGACCGTCAGGCAGGTCAGCAGAACAATTCCGCAAAACAGTGAGAACAGACGCAGCATGTGATTTTCTCCCTGGTATCCAATCAGACGCCAGAATGACAAAAGTTACTGAGCCATTGTCGTTTTCATCAGGCGACTCGTCTACACCGGACCTAAGATTGTTCTGCTGTTTGAACAGTCCGCTGATACCCCGGTTGTACGCCCGGTGGCAGTCAGAAATAACAGCAGCGACATCAGGATTCAGGATGGAGCACCGCTGGGCTTGTGTGGCGTGATGGTCGTGTCAGAATATCGCGCCTGCGTGCGTAACCTGGTTTTCTTTTCCGGTTATCTGCTGAAACGACAGCCCATGTCTGACATGTTCGCCAGCAAACGTCTGTTCCTGCTCGATGCGATGGCGCTCATTTACCGTGCGCATTTCGCCCTGATTCGGACACCGCGTTATACATCCGGCGGGCTGTGCACGTCGGCCGTGTTTGGTGTCACAAATACCGTACTGGATATTCTGAAGAAAGAGCAGCCAACACACATTGCCGTGGCGTTTGATACTCCGGAACCGACCTTTCGCCACCTGGAATTCCCTGAGTATAAAGCTCAGCGGGATACTATTCCGGAAGACATCGTGGATCAGTTTCCTTACATCGATCGACTGTTCGACGCCATGAAAATGACCACGATTCGCATGCCAGGTTACGAAGCAGATGACATCATTGGCACTCTCACCGTGGAAGCGGAGATCGCTGGATTTGACACCTGGATGGTGACCCCCGACAAAGATTACCATCAGCTCGTAACAGATCGAACTGTGATTCTGAAACCCGGGCGTCAGGGTTCTGACCACGAGATTACGGGTGTTCCGCAGGTGCTGGAAAAGTGGCAGATCGAATCCGTTGATCAGGTCATTGACGTCCTTGCGCTGATGGGAGATGCCAGCGACAATATTCCTGGAATTCCAGGCGTCGGACCCAAGACCGCTAAAAAACTGATTGCCCAGTATGGAAGTGTGGAAGAACTGCTCAGCCACACTGATCAGCTTAAAGGGAAGCAGAAAGAACGTGTCGAAGAAAACGCTGAGCTCGCGCTGCTTTCAAAGCGGCTGGTCACCATTATCCGGGACGTCCCGCATCAGGTGGAATTTGAAGACCTGGCTGTTGAGGCCTTCGACGAGGCCAAACTCAAAAGACTGTTCGAGGAACTGGAATTCGATACGCTGGGCAGGCGGATTTTTGGCAAGACGTTTTCATCCAGTCAGTCGCGGCAGATGGTGATCCGTGAGAAGCGTGAAAAAGAAATCCAGAAAACGCTGTTTGATGATGATGAAGCCAAAATTCGAACGCTGAAAGACGTACCGCACGAGTATCACACGGTGCTGGATGCCAAAGGTCGCACGGCACTCATTACGAAGCTGAATCAACATTCCAGTATCTGTTTCGATACCGAAACAACAGGACTCAATCCCCGCGAAGCCGTACCGCTGGGAATTAGTTTCAGTATTAAGCCACATCAGGCGTGGTACGTGGTGTGTCCGGAAAATCCGCAGGAATTGACGGCTGTACTCGAAGAATTCCGGCCGGTGTTCGAAAACAAAGACATTGCCAAGACAGGCCATAATCTCAAGTACGATATCACACTGCTGAAATGGCACGGAATTGACGTCCAGGGACCGCTGCTGGACACCATGCTGGCTCATTCGATGAAAGAGCCGGAGATGAGCCATGGTCTGGATTATCTGGCGGAACTTTACCTGGGATACCGGAAGATACCGACCAGCCGATTGATCGGGGAGAAAGGCCAGGAACAAAAAAATATGCGCGACGTGCCGCTGGCGCAGCTGGCGGAATATGCCTGCGAGGATGCGGATTTCACTTTACAGGTGGCTGCTGCACTGAAAAGGGATATCGAACACCGAGGTGTCAGCCAGGTGTGTTACGAGGTGGAATGTCCTCTGATTCGGGTCCTCGTTGACATGGAGCGTGAAGGCATTCGGCTGGATGCTGACGCGCTGGTCAAATACTCAACCCGCCTGCAACAGGAAATTGATTCTCTTCGGGGTGCAATTTTTGCGGCCGCAGGTCATGAGTTTAACATCGATTCTCCGAAGCAACTTGGTGTTGTGCTGTTTGAAGAAATGCAGCTGATTCACAACCCGAAAAAGACGGCGACCGGGCAGCATTCGACACGGGAATCAGAACTTCAGCGTCTGGCGCCGAAATACGAAATCGTTCACAACGTGCTGGAATATCGCAATGCGGTCAAGCTCAAGTCAGTCTACGTGGACCAGCTGCCCGGCGCCGTGAACGAAAAGACCGGTCGTGTGCATACTCACTACAGCCAGGCCTGGACAGCGACCGGTCGCATGCAGTCAAAAAATCCCAATCTGCAGACGATTCCTGTGCGCAAGGCACGTGGTCGGGAAATTCGTGCCGCATTTGTACCCAGAGATGAACATCACCGGATTCTGTCGGCCGACTATTCACAGATTGAGCTGCGAATTATGGCCGAGCTCAGCGGCGACACAGCCATGCAGCAGGCCTTCATCAACAATGAAGATATTCATCGTGTGACCGCATCAAAGGTGTTTAAGGTTGATCCTGGTGACGTGACGCGTGAGATGAGGGACAAAGCCAAGACGGTCAATTTCGGGATCATTTACGGGATCAGTGCGTTCGGTTTGCAGCAGCGTCTGAATATTCCTCGATCGGAAGCGGGTGAGCTGATTGACAACTACTTTGAGAAATACCCCGGTGTCCGCGAATGGATCGATTCGACGATTGAATTCGCACGGGAGCACGGGTATGTCAAAACACAAACCGGCCGACGACGTTATCTCAGAAATATTGATTCCCGCAATCATTCGCTGCGGTCAGCAGCTGAACGCCTGGCGATGAACAGTCCAATCCAGGGCACGGCAGCCGACATGCTCAAGCTGGCTATGATCAGGGTTCATGACGCCCTGAACACCGGTGGTTTCGCCACAAAGATGCTGCTGACAGTTCATGACGAAATCGTATTCGACATGCAGTGTAACGAGCAGGACACGGTGATTACGGTGATTTGTGAGTGCATGACCGACGCTCTGCCAATGTCGGTGCCGATCGTCGTGGAAACGGGTGTCGGTGAAAACTGGCTGGAAGCTCATTGACTGCAGCGACCGATCGTGCGTATGTTTTCGTCAGTTACGCCAGATCAACCGGCAGGAGTATCGACGAGCCACTGTACCCGTTTTGTGTCGTGCGGAGGCATTTACGTCAGCCATAAGGTGCCAGGCAGGTGTTCATCCGCCAAGCTCGGCCAATGCATCGGAATCTTTGTGTCGGTACGAACTCAGTTTCATTTTGTCCCGCTGCAGCTGTCTGTCAGCAAACCAGAGTAAAGCAGCGTTAACGCAGGGACTCAAATATTGGCTCGGCTTGTGTGTGAAACGGGTATTACGGTAAACGGGCCGTCACCACAGCCCTGAGGGGTGCTGGATAACCTTCGACTGTTTGGCTGGAATCGTTCGAATCCAGAAAGTCATCCAGTGATTCAAATGTCATCCAGTCGGTGCGGCGTTGTTCATTGGACGTGGTTGGTGTGACGTCGACGTTGTTAATGTGGTAAAATCCCGTCCGCTTCAGCCACAATGCCAGCATCGACAGTGAGGGAATGAACCAGACATTTCGCATCTTGGCATAGCGGTCCCTGGGGACCAAAACAGTTGTTTGTTCGGAATCAACGATGAGTGTCTCCAGTACCAGCTGACCGCCGGCCCTGAGTGACTCTCGCAGCATCTGCAGATGGTCAACAGGATCGGTGCGGTGGTACAGCACTCCCATGGAGACGGCGATGTCAAATGCATTCAACCGAGGGACCAGACAGGCATCGGTCAGGGGCAGGACGTAATTTTCTGCGTGGCCGGCAAGACGCCGCACGAGTTTATGCTGCATGACGAACAGCAGGAAGGGATCCAGTCCTGTGACAGAGCGTGCTCCGGCGTCCAGCATTCGCCAGCCGAAGTATCCGTTTCCACAACCGACATCGAGTACGCTGCGGTCGCGCCATTCGACCGCATCAGCAATTCGGTTCCATTTCAAATCGGACCGCCATTCTGTGTCGATTGTCACTGATCCGATTTCGAACGGCCCTTTGCGCCACGGATGGAGTTGCTGCAGGAGACCCGCAAGATCCGTCGGCTCAGCAGAAGCTTCGCTCTTACATGTCGCTTCGCCCGGAACAACGACACGCCCACTGGTGATGTGCCAGGACGGACTGGGCGAGGCGGGAAACCTGTTGAGCAATTGCAGCCACTTTGGAAGCGACCCGTGCCGTTGCGACTCCAGTGCTTTGTGGCATGCTGACCGCAGCGACTGCACCCACTCACACTGACCATCCTGCTCCAGCTGCCGAAAGAGATCTTCGTAGTCGAAGATCTCTGTTCCATCAAAGGGCATCTCGAAATCCCAGTACCACGAGCAGACAAGGTCCGCCATGAATCACATTGACACCCGCAGCCTCTGCCGCTGCCACCGCATCACGGCTCTCTGCTCCTGGCTGCATCCAGATATGACCAATATTCTGATGAATCGCCTCTTCCACAACTTGTTCGGTAATTGCGGGGGGGGTGATCACTGAAATCCCATGGACCGGCTGATCGACCTCGCTCAGTGACCGTACTGCAGTCAGGCCTTCAATGATGTCCGCCCTGGGATTGACGGGAGTTACGGAAAGTTTCTTTTGCAGATAGGTCCGCAAAACCATGTTCCCGTATTTGGATCGATCGGTGGAGGCTCCGACCACCGCATAGTGTGCACCGTCAAGGAAGGCTGCAATGTCGGAGTCTGTGGACATATCGCTCTACACCTCAACATCAAACCGGCCGGACTGGCTCAGAAAGGTTTTCGGATTATGCAGAGTCACTCGATCAATAGTCTGATCCTCGTGCCCACGGCGCTTCATTTCCAAACGAGCTTTTGGCACGGCCAGAGGATCGCTGCAGCCCCAGTCGCCGGCGGAGTTCATCCAGATTCGTTCGGATCCGTACATCTCAATAATGTCCACTGCCCGCTGAGGCGTCACTTTGGTATCAGGATACAACGTCATTCCGGCCCAGAAACCTCGGTCCAGCACTTCGGCCACGGTGTGTTCTTCCACATGATCAATGAGGATCCTGCCGGGATCGATACCACTCACGGACAGCGCATCCATGATAATGCGGGTCCCCTTGAGTTTGTCTTCGAGATGGGGCGTATGCACCAGCACCATCTGATTGTATTTTTCCGCCAGAGCGATTTGTTCTTCCAGAATGATGAGTTCATTGCGAGTGTTTTTGTTCAGGCCGATTTCACCGATGCCCAGTACGTTTTTGCAGTTGAGAAACTGGGGTATCAGCGACACAACTTCCCGAGCAAACCCGGGATCATCGGCTTCCTTGGGGTTGATACACAGCCAGGTGAAGTGGTGGATACCGAACTGAGCAGCCCGTCGCGGTTCATATTCTGTCAGTTGCCGAAAGTAGTCATAGAATCCCTGAGCGGATGAACGATCGAAGCCGGCCCAAAAAGCGGGTTCCGTCACAGCAATGCAGCCGGCTTGCGACATCCGCTGATAGTCATCGGTCGTACGGGAGACCATGTGGATATGGGGGTCAATGTATTTCATGAGTTGTCTTCACCGATCAACGATATCGGAGCCCCGGAGGCACCCTTCATGCCTTCAGCCGACTGCGGAAGTTCTTCCGTGTGATCACTGAGCAGATTCAGGATTCTGGCAGCTCGCTGCGAGTGCCCGTCCGACAGGATCTCAAGTGCCAAGCAAAACGAAGACTCGCGTATGTCTACCCTGTCACTGTCACTGACTGCCCGCTCCAGTCTGTCCAGGAACGCGGCAATGTCGATCAGTCGCGCTCGGTGCTCCATGAAATAGGCGTCAATCACCTGTGTGTGGGTCATTGGACAGGTATGAGCTGTTTTTACTGTCAATGTCTTAGTCCGAAAACCGGGAGCAAGCGTTGAAAGAAGTGGGGCATTCTGAAAATGCCCTCGGCAGCATCATTGTGCCAACTGTACCAGCATCTTACGACTCCATCAGTCCCAGACCCTGCAGTTTACTGCGGCATTCCTCGCGTTCGCGGCTGCGTTTGAGCGGTACCCATGAAGGATCCTGGGCAGCCAGAAAGGCGTCCTCCGAATATGGTGCTCCGGCAGCTTCACCAGTCGAAAGTCGCTGGATGACTCCGATATCCAGCCGTGTCAAATGCATGGACTGCATTCGATAGTCGAGGAAAGCTTCCCAAACGACGGGAAACAATGGCTGAATAATCTGCTCACCGATCGCCGTGGCATATTTGCGGATTTCCAGTTGAGCGTGACTGTCCATGCGCAGAGCCAGAAAGTGCAGCAGGTTGTGGAGGTCGACCTTCCAGTAGGCTTCAGTGTACGTCGACAGAGGCAGGTCTTTCCTTGCCTGCTCACGGGCTACTCCCATGTCGATCCGTGTCCGATACACGTCCCGCAACCTGTCCTGCAGGTCGGATTCCTGTTCCGTCAGTTTAGTGCCGACATCCGGCGGCAGCGTGCCGCCACTCCCCTGCCGGTTGGACTTCGCCTGTATGCGCCATTCATCCGGGGACGTCGTCTGCGAGGCGTCAATGGCCAGAGAATAACGTGTGCTGTACTCATTGACGTTCGCTGTCCGGTGTCGAATCCATTGCCGCCAGCAGTCCATGGGCACACGAATCAACATCTTGACCTCTGCCATTTCGAACGGCGTGGTATGGCGATGCCGCAAGAGGTACCGAATGAGTGTACGGTCGTCAGACACCTTCTTTGTGCCTTCTCCGTAGCTGACACGAGCGGCCTGGACAATGCTGCTGTCATCTCCCATAACATCGACCAGGCACACGAACCCATCGTTGAGAACAGAGAATTTTCGCCATCTCAGTCCATCCACAAGTTGTTGGTAATCATCGGAAGGCTGAGCTGTCGTCATGTTTCTCTCGTGGGGAATCTGACCCGCCGGAGGCTGATTCTGAGACAGCACGACCTCATCGCGGGGTTCTTCCGGGCATACGGGCCCTGGTTCCGCCGGCTGCCATCCACATCTACACTCTGAGATGGAATGTAGGCGTTTGAACAGCTGAAATCTATCGGATAGAACCGTTGTGGTCCCAATTGCCGGATGGCAGATGCTTCGTCCTCTGCCACCGAAGTTTTCAGAAAGTGAATTCGCCGTGACCCGCACAAGACGAACCCTGATCCACTATCGATACCTTGATGAAACGCCGGTCGGTCGGCTGCTTTTGGCGGGCAGCGATGAGGGGCTGCGTTTTCTGAAGTTTGAAGGCAGATTTGAACCCAACCGATGTCCACTGCCGCCGAAGCCTGGCCAAAACGATGGCCGAGATGTGTGGCGGGCGGATACCGGGCATCTCGATGAAGCAGTTCGACAGCTGAAGGCTTATTTCGCAGCAGAGCTCACCAAATTCGACCTGCCACTGGCACCTCATGGAACAGACTTTCAGAGAAAAGTCTGGTCGGCATTGCTGGGGATTCCCTGGGGCGAAACGATGACTTACGGTGAAGTGGCTCGCGAGATTGGTCAACCGACGGCATCTCGGGCCGTCGGTCTGGCCAATGGGCGAAACCCAGTCTCCATTATCATTCCCTGTCACCGAGTGATTGGCAGTAATGGCAAACTGGTGGGCTATGGTGGAGGGCTGGTACAAAAACAGTTCCTGCTGCAGTTAGAGCGATCGTGGCCCGTGAGTCGGCAGCCGTCGCTGTCTCTTTTGGACGCCCGGAATACTCATGAATCGTCAGATGTTCCCGCAAAAATCATCGGAACTCACGGATGAACGGCAAACTCGAAATCGTGCACGCTTTGGTGGATCATGCAGAAGAAGTGGCATCGTTGTTTGATGCTTACCGTTGCTGGTACGGACAGGAAAGTGATCTTGGCGGGGCTCGGACTTTTATCCGGCAGCGACTGGTGTCAAACGAATCTCAAATCTTCTTCGCCCGACACGACGACCGAGCCGTTGCATTCATACAGCTCTATCCGATGTTTTCGTCCGTGTGTCTGGGCCGTGTCTGGATCCTTAACGATTTATATGTGGTTGAGTCAGCTCGCCGCGCGGGCCTGGGTACGGTTTTGCTGGAGACCGCTGCCGAATTCGCTCGCGCTCTGGGGGTCATTCGGATTCAGCTGGAAATCAAACACGACAACACTGCCGCCCAGGCAGCCTGCGAATCTCTGGGCTGGAAACAGGATTCTGAATTCCTCCACTACTCATTGAATATGAGCGAATCTGATGGTTGATGCCAAACCAACGATCGATGAAAAGACGGCAAACTTCATTTGTCGACAACCGGTGTTCTTTGTGTCCACCGCTCCACAGTCCACAGATGGGTTTCTTAATCTGTCACCCAAAGGACTGGATTCGTTTCGCATCCTGGGTTCATCACAGGTGGCGTATGCGGACTAGGTGGGCAGTGGTATCGAAACAGTTGCTCATGTAAAAGAAAATGGCCGAATTGTACTCATGTTTTGTGCTTTCGATGGGAATCCTGGAATTGCCCGACTGCACAGGAAAGCTTGCATTATTGAGGCCTGCGAACCGAAATTTGACGAATGGATCCATCATTTTGCTTCGCGGGACGGAGTGCGGGCGGTCATTGTGGCTGACTGTCAGCGAGTGTCAACAACATGTGGTTTCGGGGTGCCGGTGATAACGTTCGAAGGACATCGGGGTGAATTATTGAACTGGTGCAACAGACAAGGTGAAGAAGGTCTGGTCGACTATCAGCGCAGAAAAAACAGGATCAGCCTCGACAGACTGCCAGGCATCAATGTGTTTCGGTCCGGTGATTGAGCACGTCGCAGAAAAGTTCAGCACGTCTCAATCACTGTCTCTTCATCGGCGCTGATCAAACTGTGAACAAGTTCCCCGAAATTTGGGGCGAGACAGGTCACCGGATCGGTTGGCGTCTCTTTGGTGCAACCAGTGTACCTCGGACAGATTTTCGATCCCCAGGAGAATGGCGTCGGTGGACACCATTTTCGTAGTCGTCGTCGGTAGTTCCTGTTGCTCCCTGTCCGGTCTGCAGGGCCTAACTGATTCCGAACTGAGATTCGGCCAGTTGTCCGTTCTCACTGAGGTCGTATACCTCCGGTACCGAGTTGCTTTCCTGAAGCTCGTGCTGAGGCGGTCACCGATCAGGATTTCGATCCAGCAGTGAAAACAGCGTCTTGCCATCCTGTTTGAGGCTGATTTCAATCTGGCCTTGAGTGGTAATGGTGTTTGTATCATACCATGCCATCAGTTCGCCCCCGGACAATCGATCATCTTCGTCGATATCTGCTTGCCGAAAGTTAACCATCAGTTGCGCCCGCTGACCACGCCCACTCCTCCTGGCGGGATACCTGCTGCACCAGGGTGGTGCGGCGGGGTTATCCCCAGTGACCGACCATCAGGTCTCCGGACGGACAGCTCTTGAAGAGAATCCCCACATCGGTTAGTTAGCGCACAATCACCAACGGGACCCGTTTCAACGGCTAGGAGATATCGGCGAGGGTTCCTGTAGAATGTTCTTCCAGAGAAACTGTGCTCTGCACCACGATCCGGGGAATCCGGCACCCATGACCTCATTCACGAAATCCTCGATCCTGGTTCTGTTCGTCACTCTTTTACTCGTCGTTTCCGGGTGCACCAGGCATCAGGGAGAGGGCGTCAGCAGTGGAGAAAACAGTACGGACTCCGGGTCTGAGACCGATGTTCCCTCCATCACATCCCACAGCTCCCCCGTAACGTCCGACGGTCCCTCAATCCAGACAGTCGAAGAGGTGGCAGCGGAACTGGAATCCAACGGCGGGAAAATGGTGCCACTGTTCGAGTCGGTGCCCAACCTGCTGGCCGAGTACATTGGACAGGATGAAAATAAGCTGATCACGCTCAACGAACAACTCAAGAAAACTCATGTCGAACGATCCAATTCCGGACACGCCAAAACCAAAACCACCGAGGAGTCCGTCGAAAGCGGTGGCAACGAGGAAACCGCGTTCCAACTGGGTGACCTGGTGCCCATGGCTGATAAGGATTTTCCCGAACTGGCCCAGCTGCTCAAGGACAACAAGTGGGTTGACAAGTCCGTCTTGGATTCCGTCGAGTTGATGAAGAAACGCCAGGAGACGGAAAAACCACTGGCCACGGTCCAGGAAGCTCTGGGACTCAAAAACGAATCCAACGATTTCAACCTGAAGATCCGCTCGGCTATGGGACGTCTGGCTGCCAACGACAAGTCGGTTGACTTCAACGCTACCTGGAACCGGCACACTTCCGGCGATGTGAAAAGCACCAATCCGATCATGATCAGTTCCACTGCCGAGTTCGACGTTTCCGGCCTGACCAGTTTCGGCCTGATGGGCTTCGACTGGACGTTCTCTCCCTTTGCCAGCCAGGACACGGTTGTGTCCTGGCAGTCCAGCGAGAGCGGCATGCTGGACAAGGTTGTGATGCGGGACGATCTGTACTGGTCCGATGGGACAAGAATCACTGCCCATGATGTCGAATTTTCCTATCGCGTCATCATGTCCTCCCGGGTGCCGGTTCCGGCCGTTCGCAGCGGAACGGATCAGTTGCAGGGCGTGAAGGCCTACGATGACCAGACTCTGGTCTATTTCCACCCGGCCCCCCTGGCAACGAATGTCTGGAATATCAACTTTCCTGTGTTGCCCAGACACGTCTATGAAAAGTCGATTGCCGAGGACCCGACTCTTTCGGCCAGCGAGTACCACGTTTCCAAGGACGAGAACCCCGTGACGGGCGGGCCGTATGTGATTACCAGGCGGGTCCGCGGACAGGAGATCGTGCTGGAGCGCCGCGACAGCTACCACACGGTCAACGGCAAACAGGTTCGCGATGTTCCGCACTTCAAGAACATCCGGTTCCACATCATCGAGGATCCCAGCACCGCGTTGCTGTCGATGAAGAAGGGCGACCTGGAGGAAATGCAACTGACTCCTGAGCAGTGGAAGGAACAGACCAACGACAAGGATTTCTACAACAAGAACACCAAGGTCTACGACATCGAGTGGGTCTACTTCTACTTCGGCTGGAACTCGCGTTCGCCGTTTTTCCGCGACTCGCGCGTCCGTCGGGCCATGAGTCTGGCCTTCGATCATGACGAGATGATGGAACGACATCGTAAAGGCATGGACGAACAGTCCCAGGGTATCTTCCACCGCACCAGCCCCTGGGCTCCGGAACAGCTTCCGGCGGTCTACAGGCAGGACCTGGACACGGCTGAAGATCTGCTGCAGGCAGCTGGCTGGGAAGACACCGACGGCGATGGAGTCCTGGATGGCATGGTTTTCCTCGATCCCGAATTCGATGGACAACTTGCAGGGGTCAAGCGGCTGCCATTTGAGTTTACGATCGCCGTCAGCAACCGATCCGATCGCATTGCCCTCTGCGAACTGCTCCGCGAGAACCTCGACCAGATCGGCATTGTTTGCCACGTCCGGCCGGTGGAATTCACTGTGCTGCAGCAGATGGCCCGGGACCACAAGTTCCACGCCCAGTTCGCCGGCTGGGGCACCGGCACCGATCCCGACACCAGTGAGAACCTGTGGACCACCAAGGCCATCGACAGCGGACGCAACTACGTGGCCTACAGCAGTCCGGAAGTCGACAAGTTGTTTCAGGACGGGAAATACGAACTTGACCCGGAAAAGCGCCGCCGGATCTACCAGAAGATCCATATGAAGCTCTACGAGGACCAGCCTTACACCTGGCTCTATTTCCGGAACGCGTATTTTGCGTTCAACAAGTCGCTGAGGGGTTACAACTTCAGTCCACGAGGCCCCTACAGCTACGGGCCGGGCGAAGGTACGATCTTCAAGGCTCTGGCCGAACGGCTCTGAAATAAGGGTCTCGACGATGATGTGAAACCCTGAAGGACAGGGTTTTGAAACTGTGGGCACGGATGCGGCGCTGGTGACGGCGTTGCCTGGCTACGGGTTACGCATATGGTCGGCTACCTGGTTCGTCGTCTGCTGGTTGGGCTGCTGACGCTTGGGCTGATCACCTGCATGATCTACGGCCTGATCCGCTCGATGCCGGGGAGTCCGCTGGACACCGACCCGGCGATGATGGATCCGAGCAAGATGCCCAGCAAGGCCGACATCAAGCGGATGCGGGCGGTCTACGGCCTGGACAAGCCGCTGCATGAGGCCTACTGGCAGTGGCTGAAGAACACAGCAACACTGGACCTGGGCACCAGTTACTCGCAGAAGAAGCCGGTGGCGGATCTAGTTGCCGACCGGGTCGGTCCCACGCTGCAGCTTTCAGTGACATCCCTGCTGCTGAGCTACCTGCTGGCCGTCCCCATGGGGCTGTATGCGACAGTCCGCAGCGGTCAGCCCGATGAGCGGGGCCTGAGCTTCGTGCTCTACACGCTGTACTCGTTCCCATCATTCGTCGCTGCGCTGTTTCTCCAGTTGCTGTTCGCTGTGAAGCTGGAGGGAACGTGGTTTGAGCTACCGTTGATGGGGAATCACAGCAGCGGGTACGAAGACCTGGGCGACGTGGCCCGAGCCTGGGACTCCTTCCAGCACATGATCCTGCCCGTCACGTGCTTCACCTACGGCAGCCTGGCGTACTACTGCCGATTCGTGAAAGCCAACATGGAAGAGGTGATTCGTCAGGACTACATTCGCACAGCCCGTGCCAAGGGCCTGGGACCGATCCATGTCCTGATCCATCACGCCTTCCGCAACACTCTGATCCCCTTCGTGACGCTGCTGGGCCTGACACTGCCCGGCCTGCTTGGTGGTGCGATCATTCTCGAGGGCATCTTCAACTGGCCGGGCATGGGCCAGTTGTTCTTCATGTCGATCCTTGGCCGTGACTACCCGACGATCATGAGCCTGACGCTGATGTTCTCGATTCTGACACTGACGGGACAACTTCTGGCTGACATTCTCTATGCCTTCGTCGATCCACGTATCAGGTACAGCTAACGTCATGAATCGGAAAAACTCTGATCACGTGGTGGTGTCGGCTGGCTTTTGGCAGCAGTCCTGGCATCGGTTCCGACGACGCAAGCTCAGCATGCTTGCCCTGTATTTCATCGGGGTTCTCTCGGTGATCGCGATCTTCTCGCCGATGATCGCCGGCACGAAACCCATCGTCTGCCGCTACAAGGGTGAAATCTATTTTCCGTGCATGGGCTACTACAACCGCACCTGGGAGAACCCGGTTTTCCAGAAGGATCGGTTCCGACGGATCTATCCTAGGAACCTCCAGCGAAAGGATCCGGACAGCTGGGCCATCTGGCCCCTGGTCTACCAGGATCCCCACCGCCCGGTCCGCAAGGGTGAATGGGAGGGACTGGAAGGTAACCCGTACGGAGCAAAGGGGTACCCCACCGGCAGGAACTGGTTCGGGACATACAAGACCGGGTTCGATGTCTTTGCCAGCATGGTGCACGGAACACGAATTGCGCTGCTGGTGGGATTCGTCTCCACCGGGATTGCGGCAGTCATCGGTATCACACTGGGGGCTGTTGCCGGCTATCTGGGCGGCATCGTCGATTTGGTGATCAGTCGCGTGATCGAGGTGGTGATGTGTGTCCCGGCCCTGGTCCTGATCCTCTCGCTGCAGGCGGTAATCGAGGAGGTCAGCATCTGGAACATCATGATGTTGCTGGGTCTGACCGGATGGACCGGCATGGCCCGCCTGACACGGGGTGAGTTCCTTAGGCTGCGGGAATCTGAGTTCGTGGCGGCGGCACGTTGCCTGGGAGCCAGCCCCGGTCGCATTATGTTCCGGCACATGCTGCCCAACGCTCTGGCACCCGTGATGGTCCCCATCGCCTTCGGAATTGCTGCGGGAATCCAGGTCGAGGCCGCGCTGAGCCTGTTGGGCTTTGGAGCACCGCCACCGAATCCCAGTTGGGGCACGATCCTCAATTCCGGCCGCGAGACGCTGCAGTCGGGTTACTGGTGGCAACTGGTCTTTCCGGGCATGGGCATATTCGTGACCGTGCTGGCCTACAACCTGATTGGTGAGGGCGTCCAGGAAGCCACCGATCCTCGCCTCGCGGCCCCAGGGAACTAGCTTGCCATGACAGCCGTCATCGACGTCAGGAACATACAGACCTATTTCCACATCGATCGAGGTGTCGTGAAGGCGGTCGATGACGTTTCGTTTCAGATTGAACCCGGCCATACCCTGGGTGTCGTTGGAGAATCCGGGTCGGGCAAGTCGGTCACTTCACTGACTATCATGCGTTTACTGGCCGCTACAGCCCAGGTGCACTCGGGCAGTATCTCGTTCCTGGGGCAGGACCTGGTCCGACTGCCGGAAAAGGAGATGAGGAAGATCCGAGGTGCCGAGATCAGTATGATCTTCCAGGAGCCGACGTCGTCGCTGAACCCCGTCCACAAGGTCGGACACCAGGTGATGGAAGCCATCAGGCATCACCAGCGGGTGAATAAGGCACAAGCCCGGGAACGAACGATCCAGCTGTTCGAGGAAGTGGGCATCCCCGACTCCGAATCGAGGCTGGACTACTATCCCCACCAGATGTCCGGCGGCCAGAAGCAACGCGTGATGATCGCCATGGCGCTGTCGTGCAATCCCAGCCTGCTGATTGCTGACGAGCCGACCACGGCGCTGGACGTCACGGTCCAGAAGCAGATCCTCGACCTGATCCGTGAATTGCGAGACCAGCGGCAGATGGCGGTGCTGTTCATCACCCACGACCTGGGAGTGATCGCCGAAATTGCCGACCATGTGATCGTGATGTACCACGGCAAGGTAATGGAACAGGGCAACGTGCTGGATCTCTACGAGAATCCCCAGCATCCCTACACCAGGGGCCTGCTGGCCTGCCGCCCGCGACTGGATTCGCCCTACAAACGGTTGCCGACCGTCTCGGACTATATGCACACGCTTGAGCAGCCCGGCGGTGCGATCGAGATCACCGAAAAGACGATGACCGATGATCGTGTGGACTACTTCAGGAACCAGGGCCGTGGGCGGTTGCTGCACCCGGAAACCAAGTTGAAGGAACTGGGTTTCCAAGAGACCCCCGGCTCCTACGGACGTGAGGCCGTGTCGGTCGATGCCGACCAGGCTCCACTGGTGAGTGTGCGTGATCTGGAGGTCCATTTTCCCGTGCGTAAGGGCGTGCTGATGCGAACCGCCGGATACGTCAAGGCGGTGGACGGCATCACCTTCGACATCTACCGGGGTCAGACGCTGGGACTGGTTGGTGAAAGCGGCTGCGGCAAGACCACGACCGGACGAGCTCTGCTGAAACTGGTTCGTGCCACCTCGGGAACGATGCACTTCGACGGGATGGATATCGGCTCGCTGAGCCGACAGGAACGGCGGCAACTCCGCAACCGGATGCAGATCATTTTCCAGGATCCGTATGGGTCGATGAACCCGCGGATGACGGTGCAGGCGGCCCTGTCCGAACCCATGGCCCTGCACGGCATCGGTAACACGCGCCGTGATCGTGTCGACCGGGCGGCCAGCCTGCTGGAGGAAGTCGGCCTGCTGACGGAGCACCTGGGCCGTTACCCTCACGAATTCTCCGGCGGCCAGCGCCAACGAATCTGCATTGCCCGGGCTCTGGCCGTCGAACCTGAGTTCATTGTCTGTGACGAATCAGTGTCGGCACTGGATGTCTCGGTCCAGGCACAGGTCCTGAACCTGCTTAACGATCTGCAGGAACGCCGTGGCCTGACTTACATCTTCATCAGCCACGATCTGTCGGTTGTGAAGTTCATGGCCGACATGATGGCGGTGATGAAAGACGGCAGGATCGTGGAGTTCGGTCCGTCCGAGGCGATCTACCGCAACCCAGGCCAAAAGTACACGCGGGAGCTGATTGAAGCCACGCCACGCGACGACCTGGATCACATCCGCGAATTGGTCAGCCGTCGGCAACAAATTCGCAAAGCTGCCAACTGACAGGCAGAGGTGGCGGACCAGTCCCGCCGCGAGTAACCCAGGCAGAGATGAATCAGCGACCGTTGTGTCCTCGCACTTTCAAACTCAACCGCCGCAGCTTATGAAATGACATCGGTGATCACGTTTCCGCGGTCGATATCCAGGCGTTTGCGTCCGGGAACTTCCAGGCGAGTGTTGTCGAGTCCCAGCAGGTGCAGCACGGTGGCATGCAGATCCGTCACGTAATGCCCGTTTCCCAGTGCGTGATAACCCAGTTCGTCCGTCGCTCCATGAACATACCCGCGTTTGACACCGGCTCCCGCCAGCCACACCGTGAATCCATTGGGGTGATGGTCGCGTCCCGTGGTTCCACTCGCTCGTTCCTCCAGGCCGGGTGTTCGTCCGAACTCGGTGCAAAATACCACGACGACGTCTTCCATCAGACCACGCTGTTTCAGGTCGGTCAGCAGCCCCGCGATGGGTTGATCGACGGAAAAACACATTTTCGAATGATTCTCTTTCAGCTTCTGATGGGAATCCCAGGTGCCGTAGGCGGAAGGAAAGACCTGCACGAATCGAACGCCTCGTTCCACCATCCGCCGGGCGGCCAGCAGCCGCTGACCGGCGACTTTGGTTCTGTCATCATACATCCCATACAACTGACTGATATGCTCAGATTCGGCGGAGAGATCAACGGCCTCAGGCACCGCCGACTGCATTCGGAATGCCAGCTCGTAGGATTTGATCCGGGCAGCCAGCTGCTTATCCGCAGGACGCTCTTCAGCGGTCAGTCGGTTTAACCTCGCCACCAGGTCGAACTCGCTGGCCTGCTGTCGCGCGGACTGGCCGGATCGCCGGGTTCCGAAGGCCAGCGGGTTCCCGGGATCCAGCTTCAGCGGTACGCCCGCATGGGCGGGACCCAGGTAGTACGAATCGATCGACTCGCGAGTGTCGCTTCGGGTGGGCCCGCCCAGCACCACAAATCGTGGCAGGTTCTCGTTGAGCGAACCCAATCCGTAATGCGCCCACGCCCCGATGCTCGGCTGTGTTTCATCCAGTTTGTGTCGACCTGTATGAATCTGGTTTTCGGCCGCATGATCGTTGTCGGTCGTCCACATGTTCCGCACAAAGCAGATGTTATCGACCTGCCTGGCCAGGTGAGGCCACCAGTCGGTTACAGCAATGCCGCTCTGGCCATGCTGAGCATACCCCACTTGCATCGGAAAGATTTTCGTGTAGACATCCCGCACATTGATTTCCTCGGCCGGCGCGCTCCGAAACCGCTGCCGATGCAACGGTGATTCGACCGGGTTGGGGAATGGCGTCTCCGCATACGTCTGGCCGGCATACCGGGTCAGCATTGGCTTTGGATCGAACGTCTCCATCTGGCTGTAGCCACCGGAGAGAAACACCCAGATAATCGACTTGGCGCGTGGAGCAAAATGAGATTCACCGTCAGGTGCGAGGTCACCTCGAACAATTCCATCGGCAGCCAGCATCGATCCCATCGCCAGGCCCGTGAAACCGAGTCCTGAATCGGCCAGAAAGTCCCGTCGCTGCATTGGTCTGTTCCGCACTTGGGTCACGGTTCGGTGACGGTCACCGGACCGTGACAAAATCGTTATGGTTAAACAACACCCGTACCAGGCTCTCGCGGACCTGGTTCTCGTCCTTCAGTTCCTGCATCTGTTTGTCCCGGAATTCCTCACAAGCTGCCACTTCTTCAGCTGTTGCCGGTCGCGACAGCACATGTAAAAACGCATTCCGGATAAACACGTCGGGAGTCCGGCCGGAGATCCGGCGCGCTGTCTCAGCACTGGCCGTGTGGATCAGGGCACTATTGCTCATAGCCAGTGCCTGCTGTGGCACGACCGTCGCAGATCTTTGAAAGCAGTCGCAAGGGTCCGGCGGATCAAACAATTGAGCAAACTCCGTATTTCCCCCCGCCTCCGGATACAACTCGTAATACAGGCTCCGCCGACTTGTTGTCATCGCCAGGGTATTCAGCAGCACCTGCCCCCCCATCGTCGTATCCAGACGCCCGGCCAGCCACAGCACGCTGTCACGGATCACCTCAGCCTCCATTCGACCGCGGGTCCGACGCCACATCCAGCGGTTGTCTTTGTCACAAACAGCATTCTCATGTACGGCTCCCCCGCCCCCCGATGCATGGTCGCTCAGCTGGTACACGTGGCTGGTGACCATCAGCCGATGCAATCGCTTCATACTCCAGTCGTGCTCGACCAGCTCCATGGCGAGCCAGTCCATCAGCCGGGGATGAGTTGGTGGTTTACCGTTGCGGCCGAAGTCATAAACGCTCTCGACCAGCGGCGAGTGGAAATGACGCAGCCAGATGTGATTGACCGCGACCCGGGGGGTCAGTGGATTGCGTGGGTGGGTGATCCAGTGAGCCAGCGACGCGCGTCGTCCCGTTGATCGTTTGCTGGTGACGCGGCTCAGCAATGTGTAGTCCGGTGACGCCGGAGTTTTGGCCCGCTTGTCTGCCACCTCCTGGTGCTGTTTCCTGACTGCCGCCAGTTGCTGCTCGTATTTGTCGATCCGATCCGGCTTCTGCTTGTCCGAGATTGCCAGGGCCCGTGCCCGACATAGTTCATACCGGGCTTCCAGTATCTGCCAGCTGGCCATCGCGGCACCAGCTGCCAACTGCTGTCGGTAGGCTTCCCGTGAGAGCGTCTCGAGGTCCGCCGACCGTCCCTGGGCGCGCCTGGCATTGTCGGCGGCGATCGTTGCTTCCAGACTCGCCAGTTTCAGGGTGTTTGCTGTCAGTCCCTTTCGAGCCACTTCGCTTTCCAGCGATGCCACCTCCAGGGCGGACTCGGCCTGCTTCATTTTCGTGTAGCTCTCACGAGCCAATTCGCAGGCACCGATCATCGACACCACCGATGTTGCCGCGGGTTGCGACTGCGGATGAATCACCCAGCCCGCGATCCCCTCGACATCTTCACCGTCCGCAAACCGGGGAGGCTCAAATCCCCAGAAGTACCGCTGGTCACCGGCCACCAGTTCGATCTCGTCCACCAGGGCCTGCGTTCCCGTCCGACAGTCGAAAGTGAACGGCTGATGTGGATTCTTGGTCGGATCCCATCCGTTGAGTGCAATCGGCCTGTCATGGACCAGGAATCCCTCGGCCCCGTGCAGCTTCACGCTCAGCGCGGCCGTGTCCTGGACCGGATCGAGAACGAGACTTACGTGGAAGCGGTTCTGGCCGGTGGTGAAGTCATACCGGCCAGCGGTGAACGGCATTGTCCCACCCGGCTGATAAGCGCCAATCCGGCCACCGGCGAAGGCCACGTACAAAGCCGTGTGACCTGTCCTGGTGTTCCTGGCCAGCTGGAAGTTCACGTGGTTGTCTTCGAGGATCTGCAGCTGGAACGTGATCCGTGTGCCCTGCGGGACAGCCTTCAGTCCTGGCACGGTGTTCTGGACGATTCGTCGCCCCGTGGTTGCGTCTATGGACAGCGATTGCCTGCCGACCAGTGCTCCAGCCTGGCCCGATGCAATCGCCTCCTTCAACGCTGTGTCAAAAGCCGCACGTGCGATCTCAAGCTGCTCCTTCAGGCCGCTTGTATCAACCTGTTGATCAGCAGCACGAGCGAGAGTTGTCCGGGCAGTGGTGACCACGCGACGCTGCTCATCCAGCACCGCCTGTTGAATATTCGGACGAGCACCCGGATACCAGCCCGAGAGCGGCAGGTGGATCGGCCGAACCGGGGGAAACAGGTCGGCCAGAAATGCGGGCACTCCTGGTGCGATCGTCCCACGCTCCTTATCCTTGTTCCGTTCGTCGCCATCGGTGTAGAACCACGTCTTGGCATCAGGCTTTTCGTCAAAGATCCGCACCATGCCAATTCTTACCGCCGTGCGTGATCCCGAATACACGTAGGGAGGATAGGGCGGTGGATCCGATTGGCCCGGCACACGGTCCTGCCGCACACCCATGGGTTCGAAGAACGCTCGCATCCGGAAGTAGTCTTCCTGCGTGATCGGGTCGTACTTGTGGTCGTGACAATGTGCACAGTTGAATGTCAGTCCCAGGAAGGCCTTGCCGGTGTATTCGACCGAGTGCCTCATCCAGTCGTTGGGATTCAGTGAATAGTAGTTTCGGATCAGGTATCCGGTGGCCGGCCATGCCGAATCGTCGGTGGCTGCCAGTTCGTCGGCCGCGAGCATCTCCTGCACCATCTTCGCGTAACTTTTGTCACTGTTCAGCGAATCGATGATCCAGTCCCGCCAGCGCCAGATCTGTGGAGCGCTGTTGCGCACATCATTGACATTGCGACGCCCGTACCAGTCCGAATATCTCCAGACGTCCATCCAGTGTCGCCCCCATCGTTCACCGTAGCGCGGAGACGCCAGTAACCGTTCAACCACACGGACATAATGTTCCTGTGAGGGATCGGCCAGGAAAGCCTGCAGTTGATCGGCTGACGGCGGCAAACCGACCAGGTCCAGGTAAACACGACGCAGCAGGACGGCGGGGGGCGCATCGGCCACAGGTTTCAGTTCCTGCTGGTCGTACCGGGCATGCACAAACCGATCCACGGCGTTGTACGCCCACCCCGGCTGGCTGATCAACGGTAATGGTGGCCGCCGCGGCTGTCGGAATGACCAGTGGCTGTGCGGATCGGCCTCCGGCTGTTCGCCGGCCGGCGAAGGGCTGCCAGCGGCGACCCAGTCACGAATCCATTTGATTTGCTGGTCAGTCAGCGGCTTGCCGATCGGAGGCATGCGGTGATCAATATCCTCAGAAGTGACCCGCTGCAGCAATTCAGACTTCTCCGGAGAGTTTGCCAGGACAATCGGGCCATTTCGGCTGCCTCTGCGAATCAGTTTTCCACTGTCCAGCCGCAGGCCCGATTCCTGCTTCAGCGAACCGTGACACGCGTAGCAGCGTTCCTGAAACAGCGGCCGAATTCGGCTGATGTAGACACTCTCAGAAGCCTTGCAGTCCTGTGCCAGCAGCAACGTGGCTGGTGCACAGAAACAGATTATGAAATGTCTGCAGGACATCCTTTCAGTTTATCGACTTCAGGCTCCGAGTGTCGAACCAATTTCAACCACACCGACCAATCCACTGAGTCCCGAACACCATCAGCGACTGGGATTGTGCTGAACGAACCAATGACTGTGGCCGGGATACTCCTGAATTAAATTTATGGGAGCCGGCTCAGGAATCGTGAACTCCTTCACATTCAACAGTCAGTGCAGGTGCCTTGTATCCACGGAAACGATTGCCCGGCTGCAGTCCCTGGTCCGTCACTCAGTCCACTGCAATCCGATGAATCGCTCGTCGAGCCGGACACAGCACTCTATGCTGTTGACGGTGACGAGATGGTGTTTCTCAGAGGAGTCAGTCAGGGGATCTGCTGCAGGCCAGGAATTCGCAGCTGCGACATTAAATTCTTTCCGGCGCATCAGCTGCCGGACCGCTCTGCTGATTGCCGCCGTGTTCACCGGGACACCACACGAGTCCCGTGCTCAGATTCTGTCCGACGCCGGGAACACCACACAATCAGCGTCTGATGTGGATCGGTCGGTTCAGACATCGGCCGCTCGTGCTGACTTCGCTCCTCGTGATATCAAGGCCACAAAGCTGTACTCCCGGATCAAAGCCGCACTGGATGATGTCCGTGCTATTGACACGCATGATCATCTCAGAGCCTTTGATCAGATTCCCGGACGTGTGACGACCACCAGCGGTTACGGCATGACTTTGTACAGTCTGTGGTCGCACAGTTATCTCACCCGCACAACCCGGATCAGTCCGTGGCCTGCGGATGGGTCCTTCGATACCTGGTGGCGCGAAGCCCATGACGATTTTGATAATGTTCGCGCCACGAGTTTTTATCGTTATCTCCGACCCGCATTTCGTGATTTGTATAGTGTCGAATTCGATACCATCACGTCAGCACAGGCTCGTCGACTGAACGATCGAATTTATGCGAATTACGAGACGGACGAATGGCTCAGGAGGGTCATTACCAGGCGGGCCAATATTGAACTGATGTTTATCGATCCCTACTGGAACCGCCTGCAGTTCGCACGCGAGTACCGGTTCGCGGTACCGGTACTGAATGTCACGACGATCATGCGCGGCAGTCACCCGGATCGATACGCCTCAGCTTCTGACAGCCCGTTTGCTTATGCGCAACGCAAAGAGATGCCAACCACCAGTTTTGATGATTTTCTGGCTGTCGTCGACGAGTTGTTTGTTGATGCGGTCGCCGCCGATACCGTCTGCCTGAAGTCCACTCAGGCCTACCAGCGAACACTGCAGTATGAACAGGTCACTAAAGAACAGGCGTCAGCGGTCTACGGTAGGTCTTTGCAGGACACGACAGCGTCGCAGCAGAAGCAGTTTGAAGATTTCATGTTCCGGCACATCTGTCGGCTAAGTGCCAAATATGAGTTGCCATTTCAGGTGCACACCGGAGACGCTCGTATTCAGGGTTCCAGTCCGATGCTGCTGGTGGACGTGATTGCAGCGAATCCCGAGACGAAATTCATTCTGTTTCATGGTGGTTATCCGTGGGTCGGAGAAACGGGTGCCATTGCAATGACACATCCCAACGTCTGGATTGATTCCTGCTGGCTGCCAACACTGAGTTACACGATGGCCCGGCGAGCCTATCAGGAATGGCTGGATGCTGTGCCGTCCGACCGCATCATGTGGGGAGCCGACACGGTGGACGCTGAGGGCATCTATGCGGCGACGGAATTTACGCGTGAGTGTCTGGCCGAAGCGCTCACGGGAAAAGTCAGTCGTGGCGAGCTGCTCGAGCAGCATGCCAGCCGTATTGGACGACAAATCATGCGCGAGAACGCACTTGAGCTCTTCCCAAAACTCAGGCGGATGTTGTGGAGGTCCGACGCCGAATAACCAGTCACGGCGAAATATGCGTATCGGACTGCGGCAGATTGAGGCGACGACGACCGATGGCAGAAAAAAATCCCTTTCGGCCGCCAGGATGCGGAAATACGGGACTTATGTCTGCCGCTGCCCTATTATGAAAACTTCAGGAGCTGCTAAAATTCAACGGTGGTTTCCAGGATCCACCTGCCGTTGATCATCGGTTAAGACAACAGAATCGAGGACTGTCATGCCAGGAACCGGATGCAGCGGTTATCAGCGGGCGATGCTCAGTCGTCGGACGATTCTCGCAGCCGGTGCTGGCGGACTCACGTTGCCGGCCATCCTGCAGGCAAGAGCCGTGGCGGCCGCTGCCGGTCGGGTCCCGGACGACACGGCGGTCATCCAGTACTGGCTGGGTGGCGCTGCCAGTCATCAGGAAACGTATGATCCCAAGCCGGAGGCCCCGATGGACTTCCGCGGGCCGTTCAAAGCGGTTTCCACCAGCGTGCCGGGTATTCAAATCAGTGAAACGCTGCCCATGCACGCGAAGCTGATCGACAAGGTAACGCTGATCCGCAGCATGGGTCATGACAACAGCGATCACCAGCACGGCATGCACTGGTGCCAGACCGGCCACGATGCCAAGGCCAACGGCGTCAATCCGTTCAAGGGTTCCAGCCACCCGGCGAGTGGCGCGGTCACACAGAAAATCCGCGGGGCCAATCACCCCGGGATGCCAGGTTACGTTCACATTGGATATCCGCTCGACCAGGGCCCCTTCCGGCATTACCCCCACAGTGCCGCTTACCTGGGCCGGCAATTTGATCCCTATATCATCCTTGATAAAAGGACGGGCGACGGAAAGGATCCAGGACTGGATCGGGAATTTCGCGTTGGCAATATGGACCCCACAGACGGGTTGACGCTCTCGTCCCTTTCCAGCCGTCGTGAGCTGCTGTCACAGCTGGATCGCCTGCGCCGCGACGTTGACCAGTCCGGCATGATGGTTGCGATGGACCATTATTATCAGACGGCGTTCGAAATGATGACCGGTCCGCGCGCGCGGAATGCCTTCGATCTGGAGCAGGAAGATGCTCGGACGCGCGAACGTTACGGTCCGACACGGCCTGGTCAAACCGCTCTGCTGGCCCGGCGACTTGTTGAAGCCGGTGTCACGTTCGTCACCGTGGTCGATCCAGGCCTCGGGCTGAGCAGTTCCGGATGGGACCTGCACAGGCGGCTGGAATGGGGGATGAACACGGCCTGCCCGCGCATGGACCGTGCCGTGACTGCGTTAATCGAGGACCTGTACGAACGCGGCCTGAACAAAAAAGTGCTGCTTGTGGTTTGGGGTGAATTTGGCCGTACGCCAAGAATTAATAAAGACGGGGGCCGTGACCACTGGGGCGCCCTGCAAAGTGTGCTGCTCGCGGGGGGTGGTTTCCGCTGCGGCCAGGTCATCGGCGCTTCAACTGCGAAGGGTGAAGTTCCCAAAGACCGCCGACTCTGGCCGTACGACATGGTGGCCACCATTTATCATCATCTGGGCATTAACACGCAGCAAACCTTTAACAATCTGGCCGGACGGCCAATCCCGGTTCTCGCAGAAGGCGAGCCAATTCGGGAACTGCTCTGAAACGTTGCTGTACCGGCTGTCTGTGACACTCCACACGGAAGCAGAGGGACCGCGCTTGAAACGAAAGCAAACGCGCGATACCTTGCGCGTCACTGCGACGGGTCGAGTGCAACCGAAGAAAAACGCAGCTCATCTGCCTTTGGGTCCGGTTGACAGAGTGAGTGGCGGAGCACCAGGACCAGCCGGTGACTGGCAGGATCGGTACGTTGAAAACTCCATTCCCCTGTAGCTCAGTTGGTAGAGCGAGCGGCTGTTAACCGCTAGGTCCTTGGTTCGAGTCCAAGTGGGGGAGCCTTTCAATCGGGAGCGAACTTTCGCGACCCACTGGTTGACACAAAACGCCGAGCGCGAGAGTGCCCGGCGTTTTTTCATGCGCACCGCCGAACCCGCGGGAATTCAAGGGTTTGTGAAGGTTCGCGTGCTTTGTGAATCCCTCCCCATCGAGTCTCTGGTTCGAAACCGAGATACGGGGTGCCGTGTCGAAATGCCACTTTTCGGCACGGTGCCCGTTCCAAACGGACCAAAACTCTCGAACTCTCTGTTTAACAGGGGGCTGTAGGTTAACAGGACATTTCGGAACGGGGGGCCGTTCCGGACCGTTGTCCGATCGGACGTAGTCCGGTGTGCTTCGCTGAATAAACAGGTCGCTCAGCCGTTCCAGAACATCTTCGCTGGTCAGCCTCCGTGCCACATCGATCGCCAGACACTCCCGAGTGAACTCATCGATCAGTGTCCGCATCCGAACCGGTCGACCATCATTCGATCACCAGCTGCTGTTGCCGATTGACCCAGCCAGCAAGGATCAGGAAGTAAAGCTGCCAGGGATAGAGCGTGAAAGCCATGCGGACTCCGGATGCCAAATTTCGAAAAAGTCCGCAGCATTCTGGACGGCTGACGTCACGTCAACCGGCTGAGATTGGCTGTCACATCGGGGCCGAAGTGCTGAATACTGCTGTGGATGACGTCTCGCGGAGTTTTTTGCGTTACGCGCACAACGTCTGTCACACAACCTCAGCTCTTGCTGCATCGGTTTCGTCTTCGATCTCACCGACCAGCTCTTCCAGGACGTCTTCCAAAGTCACCAGACCCCTGGTCTGACCTCGATCCTGAACGATCGCGAGGTGAATGTGCTTGTCTCGGAAAAGGACCAGCAGTTCATCTGACCGCATTTCCACATCTGCCGTCAGGATGGGGCGGACGATCGAGGAAACGAGTTCGTTGTTCCTGCCTTCAGTCATTGCTTCCAGGATGTCGCGGCCCATGACCATGCCTGCGACATCGTGGATGGATTCCTCAAACACCGGATAGCGTGAATAGACATGTTGAACGACCCGGTCTGCCGCCTGCCGGATCGTCAATGAGGCGTCAACTCCGACAATTTCCTCCATCGGCGTCATCACATCGGCAGTGGTCCTGTCATTCAGAACGAAGGCCCGATGAATCAGTTGGTCCTCGTCCTGCTCGATGTAACCGGCACGTCGCCCGATCGTGACCAGAGAGCGAATCTGCGTTTCCGTTCCGATCCGCCGCTCGCCGGATTGAAATAGACGAGACACCCACGCCAGTGCCAGCACAAGTGGGTAGAGTCCATAGATCAGGGCGAGGATGATCGGGGCCGATGCACGGCTGATCAGCGGAGCGTAATGTGCACCAAGTGATTTCGGAATTATCTCCGAGAAGATGATGGTCCCGAAAGTCAGAATGGCCGTGACGACACCGATCACCGCGTCGCCATAAACCGCCACGGCCTTCTTTCCCGCCAGGATGGGACCGAGGATGTTGATCGTGTTGGTCAGAACCACGATGATGACCACTGCCCGTGGCAGGCGAAGGGCGACCGCTTGCAGAGCGTTGGCCCCCCACTTTTTCTGCTGTACGAGTTCCTCGACTTCCCCCCGCGAGACGCTGAGGACCGCGGCATCAACCATCGCCATCAGCCCCGACAGTACAATAAACACGACAATGTAGAGAATCAGCTCAAACATGCGGCAGACGTGACACCGGCGGTTGAATCGGGACCTGAACCAAACCTACCAATATGGCGGATGCCGAGTTGATCGGGTAGCGTGGAACTGTGGATTTCAGTCCTGCTACAAATTGTCACAACATTCTGAACTTTCCTGTCCGAGTTCTCGACACTGTGGGGATCAATGTCGCGCCTGCTGTTAACCCGATTCAAAAAAGTTCGAGGAGAGTTCGTTACCTCCAAGCCAGCGTAAAGGACTCGAACTTTTGTAAATCGTTGCTGCTTCAGGACTTCCGGAATCGGGTCGCGCGCGAGTCGTTACGAAGAGAGTTGTGTACGGGGAGCCTTTTAATTGGGAGCGAACTTTCGCGACCCATTGGTTAATAGAGAACGCCGAGCGCGAGAGTGCCTGGCGTTTTTTCGTGCGCGACGCGAAATCTGCAGGTTTTCAAAGGATTTGTGACGACTGACGCGGTGTCCTGTACCATTCCCATCGACTCTCTGGTTCGAAACCGAGATACGGGGTGCCGTTCCGAAATGTCACTTTTCGGTACGGTGCCCGTTCCAAACGGACCAAAACTCTCTGACTCTCTGGTTTACAGGGGGTCCCAGGTTAACAGGACATTTTGCCACGGGGTGCCGTTCCAAACAACTTTCGAACCTCATGGTACTCGGGATCCTGGTTGCCTCATTCACGGCTGCCGTGATGGGTAGATCGCATTTTGAATGCCGACATGGCGAACTACGCGACGATGATGCCGCCTGTCGCTGGATTGCAGATTGCGTCCGCCAATCGCAGCAATTCAACGTATTGTGGGACTGCATGACGAGAACAGCCCGGGGTTCATCCTAAGCCGTTTTAGTCCACCGGTGGTGGAACGATATCGGGGGCATCTGATGCCCTTGAGTTTATGGACGCGGGTGAAACACGAGGACCTCGTTCTTCAGAGTGTCCGTCACCTGGCCCGTGTGTGGGAGCGCGCTGGCAAGTCTCTCTTCGGCTTTTTCGAGCCCTGCAATCAGGCCATCGGCCACTTGCCCTTTCCGGACCACCCTGAGCACGACATCACGGATCTCTTCCAGATCCTCGGATGTGAGCTTCTCTGCCGCTGCTTTGTCGCAGCGGATTTCAAGCCGATGTTCGAACAGTGATACATAAATCAGCAGTCCTCCACGATGCCCGGTTCCACCAATGCCATACTGAGAGAACACCTGATGCATGCGTCGGTCGACCTCGGTCGCCATTTCGCTGTTGGAGACGAAAAGCCGCCGCAGAGCGTGCCAGTAGCTGGCCAGGAGCGATCCTGCGACAAAGCCCACTACGATCAGGACCACTTGCAAGCCAACAGGCAGGGCCACTGTGATGTCCCAATCATCCATTGAGGCGATTTTTTGTGCCGATATGAACGCGAGGACGCTAACAGTCAGCCCGCAGATTGACTCTGCGCGATCGTATCGGCCCGATTCGGTCGCCACTGCGCACACGACCTCGGCATCGGTACGTGTTTCGAGCGATTCAATGCGTTTGTTGACCCTAACCCGGTCGGCTGACGTCAGTTGTTTCTGCGCATTAGCCATATCACCAGCTCCCCGAGGCGCCGCCACCGCCGGAAGAACCCCCTCCAAAACCACCGCCGGAAGAACCGCCGTAGCGTCCACGGAGAAAGATCGACAAGATGGTGGCAACAACCCAAAAGAGGCCCGCGAGACCGATGAGCACAAACCCCGTGATGACGAGAGCCTTGCGGTAATCGGGCAAGAAGTACGCTGCTACAAAGCAGCCCAAACCGGCCAAAACCATCAGTAAGAGAATGCCCGGTCCACCTTTTTCTGCGATCGGATTGTTCTGAGTCGCAAACTCCGTGATGTTTTTGAAAACCTCCCCAAGTCCGGGCCCAGGTGGCTCGGACTGCGGCCCGGCCTTCGCCATTTCGGCAATCTTCTCGACACCGACAACAAGACCGGCCCCGTAATTGCCGGCTTTGAAATGGGGGATCATGTCGTTGTTCATGACCCGTTGACAATAAGGGTCGAATCGGCGTGCCCATGCGACTCCAAGCTCGATACGGCCTTTTCGGTCGCCGGTACTGATGATCACGAGGATGCCATCATTCTTCTGCTGGGAGCCGAGTCCCCAAGTATCGAACCAGCGGCGCGCAAAGCTCTCGATGGTGGGCGCGCCCGGGTCATAGTCGCGCATTCGGCTTACCGTGACCACAACAATGGGTACCGAAACCTGGTTGAATACCTGCTCCTGCAGGGTACGTATTTGTTGCTCGTCGGCGTCGCTGATGGTCCCGGCCAAATCATGCAGGAGCTCATATGTATCCGCAGGCGGTGGTATTTCTGCATGGGAAAATCCGGCCAGCGCAAGGAAGCTGAAAAGCGTCAAGCCCGCGATGCGCCCAGCGCCCCGTTCGG
>CAUZPL010000071.1:0-34051 GCA_963581585.1 Planctomycetota bacterium | reverse complement strand
TCTTTGACTAAAGCAGCAAAAGCAGATTCCATCTCGGGAACGATTTGTTTTTGTAGCGAGTTTCAAGGCCACTGTGGGTGTCCCACGTCTGGTCAAACTCGTTAAATCCAACAAACTGTACGCCAGCTTCCGCAAGCCGACGAGCAACCAGTAAAGACTGTCTGATTTGGTTTCGGCCGTACAGATTTCGCAGCGATTCCGGCTCGTCATTCAGATTAACCGTTTTCCGGATCGTACTGCTGACGACCAGGTCGTATGCAGTCTTCTTCAGATGGTCGTAACGTGTGTTCAGTTCTGATTCCAACAGCCGCACCGCAGAGTGAAGCTGACGCATCAGACTCAAGCGAGTCTCGATGCGTGAGGCGCTAATACCGTCAGGCAGAGACAACGACAGTGGTCGATAGTCCGGACGGGATGGATCACCTTCCACTAGAAACGGGTTGTAGACGCTGTCCGGAAATCCCGCAAATTGCCCCGGCATTTGATTCGATGGTCCAGGAATGCTGAGCCAGCTGGGCAGAGAAATACTGCGAGGAACCGGGCCGTCTGCCGTACCGTCTTGCTGACTGAGATAATTCAATACGGCGCCCGGGCCAGGAAAATCATCACCATGAGCTTCCCGGTCACGGTCCGGTTGATCGTTACTGCCGGTCAGTGTGATAGTAGGTTCCGGCGATATGGTTCGTAAACTTTTGAGTCATCGACCGCAGGACGCACAAATGTTCGCTTACCGCTGCCGAACGTGACATCAACTCACTGAACTGCACGCCCGTCGTTGCGGTGGAGATTGGTCGAAACGGGCCTCGGATTTTCGGTACGGTGTCCGGCTTGGATCCCAGGAGTCCAGCTGACCTAACACACCCTGTAGCATCATAAAGATACAGCTGTGGCCTGGTTTAGCCCAACCAATGAAATTGCCCGGTGTGGCGGCACTCCCCAGAACACTCAGTCACTCAATTCGCAGGATTTCTCGACGGTGGAACATGTTGGGCATAGCGTGCGACTTTGCCAGAGCAATATACCTGCTGAGGTCGAATTTTCGGGGGGCGAAGTCATGCAGTTCCATCAGTGTCCAGTATTGGATTCGCGGTGACCAATAATTCTGGTAATTGTCCTGTTTTGACACTCAGTTGTGCAGCTCCGGACAGTCAAAAGCTGCGTTTGATATCGGCTGCGATTCAGTGGTCACGCACTGAATACGCTACTTTGTGTCTGCAGATACTGACGGCTTGCGTCGAGGCACTGCCAGATGTTTGAAGATGATTCGATTTCGAACAATGCCGGTCCACAGAATTCCATTTGAGCCAGAGCGCCAAGTTGTTCACTCCAGTCGATGTCTCCGTCACGCAGCGAATCCAGAAATCCTTCTTTCGCGCGTTGTTTGAAGTGCACCATCGACAGTTCGTGCGCCTTCAGCGATCGGGTGACTTCACCAGGACTGATCGGATCAGGCTGCAGGAGCAGGTTTGCCGGGTCGTAGCACAGACGAAATCGACTTCCGTTGCGGCATTGCGACAGAACACGATTGATGATTTTGCGAAACCGATTCCACGGCTGAATTGAATTCTCAACGGAAAGCTCCACGCCCGCTTCCGCGGCGGCGTCAGCCAGTGCGACCATCGCGGTCGTCGCTGCATCAATTTCCAACATGTCCATTTCAGCGATGTGTGTCGTAAGATCAACGAGCCGTAAATGGGGTGTGAATCGTCCGGAGACTCCCAGTGCTGCGCTGAGTCCGGCTTGAAACACTGATCCGGCCGGATTGACCTCCGGAGACAGGAACGGCAGCGCCATTGCAACGTTGAAGTGCATGTGGCCAAACTGCGATGGTAACCGTGCAAGCATCTCAGCATCCGGAATGCACTCGGTTTTTGTTTCAAACTCCCCCAGACACGTCTGCCGTAACTCGACGGCACCGAAGCCGCGATGTACGGCTTCAGCGATCAGGTCTTCCAGAGGAGTATTTGCCTGTAGCTGTTTGCGCCAGCAGTTTGAAACAAGACCGAGGATCAATTCATCAATTCCAGTGGTAACAATGCGGAGTCAAATTTCTGCAATATTCCATTGCCATGCATCTGTCGGGCGACACACAAAAAACTGATTCGCCTATGACAGCACATCTTTGATGACGGTTCCGTGGACGTCAGTCAGTCGGCGGTCGAGGCCGTTGTGATACCAGGTCAGAATCTCGTGATTGAAACCAAGCAAATGCAGCACAGTGGCATAGAAGTCCCAAACGGTAACGGGATTCATTTCGGCGCGACGGCCAAACTCATCCGTAGCTCCGTAACTCAGTCCACCCTGGACCCCGGCTCCCATCATCCAGCAGGTAAAGCCGTCGGGGTTGTGATCCCGACCGACCGTACCGGCCTGATGTGTCGGCATGCGGCCGAATTCGGTGGTCCAAAGAACAAGCGTGTCTTCGAGCAGTCCCGAATTCCTGAGATCTGTCAGCAGCGCCGCAGTTGGCTGATCAAAAATCGGGCAGTGGCGTTCATAGTCGGCCTTGAGTGTCTTGTGAGCATCCCAGTTAAGCAGCCCATCCACACCGGACGCTCGCGAAGAGCAGTAAAGATTGACATAGCGAACCCCGCGTTCAAGCAGACGTCGTGACAACAGACAGTTGCGTGCATAGGCGGCCTTCAGCGAATTCACATCGTTCGTGCCGTAAGCTTCATGAACCACCCTGGACTCCTGGGACAGGTCTGCAACCATGGGAATGGAGATCTGCATTCGGGCTGCCAGCTCGTAAGCCGTTACTCGGGCCTGCAGCGCACTTTCAGCGGGGTTGGCGGCAGCGAAGTTACGATTCAGACGAGCCAGCAGTCGACGCGATGCCGTTTCTTCAGCGTCAGAGATCTCAACAGGCCGTGTCAGATTCCGAATGGGCTTCTGGTTACTCATCATGATCGCCTGATGCCTGGCGGGCAGAAATCCGTTTGACCAGTTCGCCTTGCCGTTTGGTGGTTCACCTCGAATGTCTGAGATTGCGACATAAGTTGGCAGGTTGTCATTTTCACTGCCAAGTGCATAACTGATCCAGGCCCCAGCGCTGGGGAACCCTTCGGTCGGATGTGCGGTGTTCATGAATACACAGCCGGGACCGTGCGTGTTGGTCTTGCTTTGCATTGAATGCACAAAAGCAATGTTATCCGCATGCTTACCCACGTGAGGAAGCATGGAACTGATGTGTTTGCCGCTTTCTCCGCATTGTATGAACGGCCACGGACTCTTCATCAGGTTGCCGTTCTTCCCTTGGAACGACACGAAGTTCTCTTCACCGGGCAAAGGTTTACCGTGGTATTTCTTCAGCGACGGCTTGTACTCCCACAGGTCGATGTGCGAAGCCGCCCCCGGACAGAAGATCTGCAGGACGCGTTTCGCTTTGGCCACATGATGAGTCTGGTGCCGACTTGGTTGCCACGCCGCTGTTTCGGCAGAGACAGCACCTGACAGAAGATGCATTACACCGACTCCGCCCAGTGCAGTGGAGACATTACCGAGCAGACGCCGTCGAGTCAGTTCAGTGAGTTGTCTGTCTTGTGGGTTCATTACAACGCTTGATTTCTGCGAAGACATTCAGTTACGCACTGCCCAGATGGGCCGCCACGAGCGTTTCGTGATGACAGTATTCCCGCTGGACGCTGTCCTCGTCCACATGTGACACTCATCCGGTGCGGTCATTCTGGCATGCAAATTCCCGTGTTGCTACTGTGCTTCCGACGATGGACAACCGGATGGAAAAGGGACATTCCGCAACTCCGGCAACGCCACAGCGTGTCATCCGGAGCAGCTGCGCAGCGACGAACCGGCCCTTTGGTACTGATTTTCGTCCAATCGCGTGCGAACTTGCCATACAGAATCTGTGCGATTGGATTTGCAGCAATTCAGATACCGTATCGAGCGAGAAACAGATCAGCCACTGTACTGGATTGTCGACTCTGCCCTGTTGTTCCTGCCCGAGGGAATCACGAACCAAACAGAGAAATCATTGACAGGCTGTTCGAGTTGAAAGATCCGAAGAACTACTTTGTGATGAATGTGGGCGGAGACTTGATGCGCGTCTACGTGCTGAATTCGGATATTCAATATCGAAAAAGGCCAAACCGACGTCACACGAGCAGACGTGATGCGGGAGCAAACCAAACGACTAAAGACCGACCTGCAGCAGAACCACGATACAAGATTCAGGGTCGCTGCATATTGCAAGCTGTTCCGGCCGCACACAGGAAAACAGGCCGAAAACGCTTACATGTAAGATCTGTGGGCACAGCTGTTTTTTGACCATTGAGTGAGTCTCACCGTCGAAGGTGATTCTCATATGCACAACATCAGCGACCCCTATTTGGCCGTTCCGGGGACCCGGGTCAAGCCACGGGCAATACGAACCGACTGGCTCACGCAATTCAAATGGGTTGGGTTCTGCCCGGACCACAAGGAGACTCGCACAGTCACTACAGAGAACCTGTCAGGTCCGACGGCCAATTCTGAACCAAACGTATTTGCTGTTTCCGCGGATCCTGACGCGTTCTTCCCGCCGACGGTAATCCGGTCGTAGGTTTTCCGTTCACCGATGAATTAAACTGAATCCTGCCTTCAATGCGCAGGTGGCGGGCTGTTCTGAAATGCGCGGCCTCGGAACAGAAAATCGATGATGTTCCCCTCGTGTGGCTGCAGCCAGTTCAGTTGAAGTGTCTTCACCTCGCCGATATTCAACCGATCGATGTTGGTCGCGTCCAGCAGCTGCCGTGAGAACTGTTCGTCATCGGTGATTGCAGAACAGACGAGAGTATAGCCGGATTTCTTCAAAAACTGGTCCTGGGGACATTCCACAACTGATGCAAACGGGAACATGAATTCGGTGTTTGCCATCGGATCATCGGGATTGCTGACATGCAACAGCGTTGGGCGGAGAAAATCACAGCGTTCTTCCTGCATCAGCCGCTCGCCGCCGCGGTATTTTGCCGTGACTTCGGTGACGGCCGGCGAATTGCAGCCATCATCAATCTGATTGCTCATTGCCTCGGCCGCGCCGGGCAGTGTGAATGCTGCGAGTCCCGAATCGGGATCGTTCATGGGTTTTGGAGCCACTGGTCCCAGACGTCGGGCGAGCGCATCAGCAATTTCTGCAGCGTGTCTTGACACCCAGACTCCTGAACAACTGATGCAGCTTCGTCCGCTGTTCACATAGATGCTGTCGAACATCAAGTCGAGGTAGGTTTCCCAGTCGTCGACTTTGTCGTCGCCAATGACAATCTTCGAGAAGCCAGGTCCATGAGCCTGGACTCTCGGATCGCCCTGATACTGTTCAATTGTTGCAGTTCCTCCGAAGATGACGGACCGCTCGCAGGATTCGAGAACCGCCCCTCCAAGTTCTGCGCCTTTGTCCTGTCCACCGGGATAAAGCGAAAACGCTTCTCGAGGCACTCCAGCCTGAGCGAATGCTTCGTACATTCGATAAGGCGTCCACGGTTCCAACGGCCCTGGCTTCAGCACCAGACCAATCTGCAGCGGAATCACGGGCAGCCACAGCGTGTGCACGCCGGGACTGTTTGACGGGAGCACCCAACCAGATGCATTGCAATTAGCCTGGTAACTGACCATCACGCCACGATCTTCGACACCGTAACCCTGCGTCAAAATGTCCAGCGGCAGTCCTCGCGTCAGAGCGTCAAGGATTTGTCCCATATTTTTCAGCACAAACGCGTTTTTGGACATGTTGAATCGGCACATATGCTCAGGCAACCCGGTGGTTGCTGATTGCATCGTGCAGAAATCATCCGGCGTCTGTGACCCATTTCCCAGCGGCAGATCGGCGTCGATGTACAGGTCGGCAGCGGTTTCGCACATGCGGACCAGTTCAGCAACGGAAAACGACCGCAGTATCTCACGAGCCTGCCTTGCTTTGCGCATGTCCATTTTGATGATGCCACCGTTGGCTTCGTGGACTTTGGCCAGCGTCTCACCGGTCTCAAAATGGATAACATCCATCTGCTGCATGCTCTCGTACGGCTTGCCCCAGCGGACGACAGGAATGTCGATCATGTTTAGTTTTCCTGAAATCATTTATGCGGATGCTGCCACTCTGGCACAAATGGCTGCGAATACAAGCACGGAGCGCGACCGAGTGTGTTGTCCCTGATGCAATCGTGCCTATGCTTCGAACTCTTAATTGCGAGGACGTGGCGCTGTCTGACTAAACCGGTACCTGCGTGTCCGACTTGATAAAGATCAGACCGAAAACACATCATCGGCCCGGCTGACGGGTCGAGAAAAACGATGCTGCGGTCGCGACCGGCGGCCTCAATAAACACCCACGGTGGTGGTTTGCGCGAACACATGATACGGCCGCACGCCGCTCACACCATCCCACGGGTACTTGTCGTGCGGCTCTTCCCGTTCACCTTCATCACGTTCCAGGAAACCGGGGACAAACAGCTCTTGAGTCATGGTGTACAGTTTCACCCGACCGGTTTCACCGTAGGCCACGACTTTTCTGTGGTCGTCAAAATCGACGACTTCCACGACGGCCCTGGGCTGTGGTGCGTAGTACGTAATCTTGTAGTCGTCCGCCGGATCAAACGGTTTGCCACAGGCAAGTCCCATCAGCGTGTTTCCGTACGTCGGAGTGATGTAGACGTTGGGCCCAAGCAGTTCTTCGCAGGCGAAGCGATACCATTGTGGTGTAAACTCTGTACCGCCGCAGAAAATGCCTTTGATGCCCGTGTCTTCGATGCTGCTGCCTTCGTCCAGCAGTCGCATTGCCAATGCTTCCAGAAGCTTGGGCGTTGTAAACATGCACTGGATCTCGTTATTGGCTCCCAGTACTGTCATCGCCTGATCGATCACGTGACTGCTGTATTCCTGTGCTTCTGAGACTCTACCCTTCTTCAGCAGTCTGACGACCCATCGGGGATCCAGGTCAACGCAGAAACAGATACCTCCACGATGCTGTGCCAGATGTTCAACAGCCAGTCGCAGGCGACGGGGGCCGGAGGGACCCAGCATCAGCCAGTTAGCGCCGTGAGGAAATGATTCATCCGGAATGGTTTTGCTGAAGACTTCGTAGTCAATCCAGTGATCTTCGACCACGACTCTGGATTTAGGGACACCTGTCGTTCCACCCGTTTCAAAGACATAGATTGGTTTATCCTGCAGCGGCTGAGGCACCCACCGACGCATGGGGCCACCTCGCAGCCAGTCATCTTCGAAAAGCGGGAATTTCTTGAGATCATCAAATCCATTGACGTCTGTCAGGGGGTCAAAATCGAACTCCTGTTTCTTTTCCAGCCAGAAATCGCTGCCTGTGTCATCGCCGAAATGCCATTGCACGGTCTCTTGTGTGTGCTGGTCAAGGAGTTCACGCTGACGGGCTGCCACGGTACTCGGGTCCACGGTGGCTCTTTCTCGTTGTTCAGTGAATGGTGTTCAGAGCGTTTGACATACTAGAATCACGTCTTCAATTTTCCAGCCAGCACAGGCCACTTCACGGCGAGACCCCGGAATCGAGTCGTTCAAGTCGTTTTGTGCCACAAACAACAAGAGCGAGTGGCTCGAAATGAAACGGAAGCGAATTGGTGTGCTGACTGCAGGTGGGGACACTCCGGCCCTCAACGCCACGATTTATGGAATCGTCGAAGAGGCCAACAGGAGGGATACCGAGGTTCTGGGGCTGATTCGAGGCTATGCGAGCCTGCTCGGAGACAAGGTTCCCACGGTTCTGTTGAATCCTCTGTTTTCGACGATCCCGGAAATCGATCCCTGTGTCGGGGGCACGATACTTGGTTCATCGCGGACGTACGTGGATCCTGAATCCACCGAACTGCACACTGTGCGCCGAAACCTCGAACGGCTGCAACTCGATGGTCTGATTTGCATTGGTGGCGATGGCACCATTAATGCCATGCAGGCCCTCGCCGAAATTACACCGTGTGTTCTGGCCCCCAAGACGATCGACAATGATCTCGGTCTCAATTACGCTGGCGAACCCAACGACTGGACCCGGCCTGAAGCGGCAGCCGATGCAGTTCTGCAGAATTCTCGGGGCAGGATCGGTTTGGATGATATCGTCAACTACGCCACGCCAGGATTCGCGACCGCTGTTTTTGTGGTCGTTCAAAGCATCGACCGGATTCGCACCACCGCTGAAAGTCATCGCAGAGTCGCGGTGGTGGAAGTTATGGGCCGTCAGTCGGGCTACATCGCACTGGGGGCTGCGTATGCTCAACCGGACTTCATTCTGATTCCTGAAGTTGCTCTGAACCTGGATGATCTGGAGTACCGGGTTCGCCATCTCTATGAAATACAGCACCATGTTGTCATCGTGGTGGGTGAGGGTGTTCGTATGGCGGATGGATCTGAACTGGGAGCCACCGAAAAGACGTACGATCCGGCCGGAAACATCCGCTACAGCGGAGCGGGCGACGCTCTTGCCGATTTACTGCAGGGACGGATTCAGGATGGATTGTTCGAGCGAATTCGGACAGGTGAACCGACGGGGTCAGCATTTTTTACAAGAAAAATTGGCCATACTCAGCGAGGCGGCCGTCCGATTCAGTTCGATCGCTATTACGGAGCCCAAATTGGCGGAAAGGCAATGCAGCTGATCGCTGATGGAAACAACAACCAGGCAGCGACGCTGCAGTATTCCGGCACCAGCGGATTCGAAGTATCGTCACTGACTGCGAATCGGCTTCGAGATCCGTGGGGGGAAATACACGCGCGAAGAGTCCATCCGTCGCTTTATGACGCTGAACGAATGCAGCTGTCGCAATTCGGTCGCGAGTATCTGCAGCCAATCTTTACAGATGCAATCGGCTGGGATGATGTGGAATTCATGCGTGCCGAAACATTCAGTCCCGGCAACCTGACGAATTGCTTTCAAAGCGTGAATGTTGATATCCGCAAACGGATTCGACTTTCGTGACGTCCGTCGGGGACTGGCTGAAGCCGGTGGTCTCATTTCGACTGTGATGTAACTCTCAAAAAAATGCTGTTGTCGAGTTGTGAAGGCATTCAGTTGAGCTTCAGAGGCTGTGCCCGGCTGCTTGAAAGGATCCCCGCTCCATTGCTCTGATTCTGTATCAGTTTGCCCAGGATATTTCGAGAGGTTCCTCACATGTCCGCTCGGGTAGATTAATGAATTCCATCGCTGGATTTTCCTGGAAAGTTTGTTGGGCAAAGGGTCCAGGAAAACCGGTGTTGTGTTAGCTGACAGCCGCCAGTTGCTTTACTGCCCAAATTGCGAGTTCTTCCCGGTTAATCTTTACGTTATGACGTGTGTCAACCGGTAAAACTTTTCGAAACAGAACAGTCTGAACAGCAGATGTCAGCGGATTTCCAGCCCCCAGTCGGAGCAACTCGCCCTCGAATGTCTTCGATTGGCCGGAACTGGTCGGCATGCGACCCTTTTCCGGCTCGACAATGATCACCGGAGTCTGCCATCCGCGTTCACCAATGCCAACCAGTGCCGACCGATATACGTCGACATGCTGATTAAAAATGGACTCACAACGAACGGAATACAACGGTCCATCGTGCGTGAAAACGATGTGTGCTTTCCGGCCGCAGAACCAGAGTCGTCCGGAGTCATCGACATAGCCTACATCGCCCATGCGGTGCCAGAAACCGTTGCCGTCGGCGATTTTAGCCAGACTCGTGGCACCCGGCCGACGATAATACTCTCGAGTCACTACGGGGCCCCGCACGATGATCTCGCCAATCTCTCCATTGGACAGTTCTTTTGCCAGATCCAGCGACACGATTGGGTCGAAGGTGACTCGTATAATCTTTACCCTCATTTGGTCAAATACGCGTCCCACACAGGTGCCGGCGCCGTTGATGGTCCGCAACGCTGTGGAATTCAACACTTCCCTTCCACCAATGACCGCCACCGGCAGACATTCCGTCGCACCATATGGGGTAAAGATGTCGGAGGAATCCGACAGAGCATCTGTGATACGTTGCAGAACGTGATTCGGGACCGGTGCACCTGCTGACAAAACTCGTCGCAGGGTGGGCAATCGAACTCCGTGCTCTTCGCAGTAACGTCCAATCTGATTCCACATGGCTGGAGAACCAAACGCCTGAGTGACCCCCTGGTCACGGACTGCGCTGAGGATCTTCTCGGGATCAACGTCGGCGGGTCGAGTCGGATTCATCTCTGGAATGACAGTTGTGACCTGCATCGCCAGACTGAACAGCGCAAACAGTGGAAAACCCGGCAGGTCCACTTCACCCGGTTCAATGCCGAAACGGTCCTGAATCAAATCTACCTGAGCGTCAAACATGCCGTGTTCGTACAGCACACCTTTCGGCGGACCGGTGCTGCCACTGGTGAAGATAATTGCTGCAGGATCGGTGGACAGAGTTTGAGGCAACCCGATTGATTCATCAGTCCCCAGCCGGATCAAATCCTTGTACGAACGACATCCAAGCAGCGTGGATCCTCGTCCCACACAGACATTGAGTCTCGCTCGGCGGAAACGCCGGAACATCAGGCGGCGCAACACATGCACGGGAGGAATCCCGCAGAAACCTGCGGGGTCGATTTCGTCCAGACAGGCGAATATCCGGGAACGTCCCATTCCGGGATCAATCAGTGTGCAAATGGCACCACTGCGGAAGATTCCAAACGTCAGAGCGATGAATTCCAATGACGGCGGAACCATTAGAACCAGACGCATGCCAGGCTCAATCCCCAGTCTGACCAGTCCCCGCGCAATCTGATCTGCTTCCCGGTCCAGTTGTTCGAACGTCAGGTGGGAATAGACCACGCGCCCGGCCGAATCTTTGCCTTGCGGAGAAACAACGGCACGTTGACTTCCCGCGATTTGAGCAAACGTCCTCAGGCGATCAGCGATATTGAGATGTTTGGAGTCCACAGGCTGCCACCCGGAATGCGACTGCTGACGCACCCTACATGGAATCAGCGGCGTCGCAATCTTGACAGGCTGTGCAAGTTGGGAATCGGACGAACCCGTTGTCCAGGGCCGTGGACTGCCCATTCATAGTCGATTCCGGCTGACTTCGTTGTTAGATTATCCAGTGCTAACTCATTTTTTGCTTGGGAATTTCATTCCATGCGAGTTGTCTGTGTGACTGCCCTGTTGGTATTCAGCCAGGTCCCTGGTGCGATTGCCTCCGATGTTCGGATTCTGCCGTCGGAATTCTACCTGCAGGGGCCTGAGGCACATCATCGAGTGATCGCTGAATGGTTCGATGGCAGTAACGCACGGGGGGTTCCGGACAATTGCCACCTGGAGACTGCCGATCCGGAAATTGCCGTCGTCGAAGATGGAATTCTCAGACCAAAAAACAACGGCAGTACAGTTCTTCACGCAACGCTCGATGGTGAATCAAAGGCTACAGCTCGCATCACCGTCACCGATATGCAGTCTGCCCATCACTGGACGTTTCGCAATCACGTAATGCCGGTACTCACCCGACTCGGCTGCAATGGCGGTGCCTGTCACGGCGCGCTGGCGGGAAAAGGAGGGTTTCGACTTTCGCTGCGCGGTTACGACCGGGATCAGGATCACTTCAATATGACTCAGCAACATCTGGGTCGGCGTATTGATCCGTCCAACCCTGGATTGAGTTTGATTCTGACCAAACCAACCGCGGCCGTGGCCCACAAGGGGGGCAGGAGGATGGAAGTCAGTTCACTCAACTACCGTGTGCTGTCCGAGTGGATTGCCGAAGGAGCCTCAGGTCCCCGGAGCAACGACGCTGCCCTGGATCGACTCGAAGTCCTGCCCGACAAAGTCATTCTTGGAAACGATGATACTCAGCCTTTGCTGGTCCGTGCGCATTACTCCGACGGCCACGTAGAAGACGTGACCCACTGGACCCGGTTTGCATCGTCCAACGAAGCGGTTGCCCGTGTGAATGCTGATGGAAATGTAACCGTTGTCGGCTCAGGAGAAGGGGCCGTGACAGCTTCGTTTGGCAGTGAAGTTGTGATGTCGCGCATAACTGTGCCGTTCGAACAGACGGTCGACCCTTTGGTGTATCTGCATGCCAGTCGACGCAATTTCATCGACGAGCTTGGATTGAAGCGGCTGAGACAGCTCAACCTCGAACCATCCCGACGGTCGACCGATGAATCTTTCATTCGCCGAACATACCTGGATACGATTGGAGTTCTGCCAACGTCGCAGGAAGTCCGTGGATTTCTGATAGACGGGAGTCCGGCGAAACGCGATCATCTCATCGAACGACTGTTGGTGCGCCCGGAATTCGTCGATTACTGGACGTATCAGTGGTCTGATGTGCTGATGATCAATGGCAATCTTCTGAAGCAGGAACAGGTCAAGGCTTATTACTACTGGGTCCGTCGTCACGTGGAAAAGAACACGGCCTGGGATGTAATGGTCCGGGAACTGGTTACTTCAAAAGGGTCCGGTATTGACTACGGCGCAACAAATTTTTATGCGCTGCACCAAAGGCCCGAAGACATGGCGGAAAACGTCAGTCAGGCGTTTCTTGGTCTGTCGATTGGTTGTGCCCGCTGCCACAACCACCCGCTCGAAAAGTGGACCAATGACCAGTACTACGCATTCGCAAATCTGTTCTCACGAGTTCGCGGTAAAGGCTGGGGGGGGGACTCACGAAGCGGCGACGGCAAACGCACGCTGGTGACAGTGTCGACCGGCGAACTGGTCCAGCCACGTACCGGAAAGCCTCAACCGCCGACGCCGCTCGATGGCACCCCGGTGTCGTTTGAGGATACACGGGACCGCCGCCAATACATGGCGGACTGGCTTGTCTCCGACGACAACACCATGTTCGCACGTTCGATTACCAATCGGATCTGGCGAAACTTCATGGGAGTGGGCCTGGTGGAACAGGTTGACGATATGCGAGCGTCCAATCCGGCCAGCAATGAGGAATTGCTGGCCGCACTGGCCAACTACCTGGTCGCAGAAAACTACAACCTCAAGTCGCTGATGCGACAGATTTTGCAGTCGGAAACCTATCAGCGAAGCAGTGAAACGCTGGCTGCGAATCAGGGTGACACCCGACACTATTCCCGTTCGTTTCCACGTCGACTGATGGCGGAAGTAATGCTGGACGCAATCAGCCAGGTCACTGCCGTCGCCACATCCTTCACGGAAATCAGTTTTCCGGGCGGTGATGTGGAGACGACTGAGTTTTACGAAGAAGGAACGCGAGCGATCCAGCTGTACGATTCCGCAGTCGATTCCTATTTTCTGAAGACATTTGGCCGCAATCAGCGGCGAATCACCTGCGAGTGCGAACGCAGCAACGATCCCAGCATGGTGCAGGTACTGCATATTTGGAACGGCAAAACGCTCAACGACAAACTCAGGGCTGAGAACAACCGCATCAGCCAGTGGCAGACGCAGTTTGAGGGCAACGACGAGGGACTGCTGGATGAAATGTTCCTGACGGCATTGTCACGTTTTCCGCAGCAGCGGGAACGGGAGGAACTTCTGGCGATGCTCAGCGCCGCACCGCGTGAAGAATTTCGAATGTTGCTGGAAGATATCCTCTGGAGCATGCTCAGCAGCCGTGAATTTCTGTTTACGCACTGATCAGGGTTTTCACCGGCGGCGGATGATGGACCAGACGGCTAATTGAGCTATGTCAACAGTCGCGGTCGAGAGACGTTTCAATTCGAAAGGGACATGATGGAGCGATTGGCAACAGTCGATCGACTGGTCGTTCAACAGCGGAAGGAATGGGGCGAAATCCTCACCGGTTTCGAAACCAAAAAACAAGTACGAGGTCTCCGACCAGGACGGAAACTCACTGTATTTCGCTGCCGAGGTGGGCGGCTCGATGTTGCTGCGACTGTTCCTGAAGGCACTCCGCCCGTTCACGGTAATGGTCGTTGACTCCGAAAGCCGGACGATCGTTGAGATTCGCCGTCGCTTCCGGTTCTATTTCCACGAAGCCGACATTGTGGACGCCGATGGCCGGCTGGTCGGCAGAATCACCAAACGGTTCAACCTGGTGCGGCGGTTCTACACCATCAGCGACGCGTCCGGCGAAGAAATCTTTCAGTTGGTCGGCCCGCTGCTGAAACCCTGGACATTCCGGATCATGCAGGGCGAGATGGAACAGGGCCGGATCACCAAGAAGTGGAGCGGGCTGCTACAAGAGGCCTTCAGCGACGCCGACAACTTCGATGTCACGTTCCCACGGGACTGGGAACCCTCGGTCAAGGCAATCTTCCTGGGCGCGGTCTTCCTGATCGACTTCGTCCATTTCGAGAACATAGGGAACTGAACCGGCCAGCCCCGCCGGTCGCGTCCGGACCGGTTCTCGGCGGTCACTTGTCGACCCAAATGCCCTCAAGAAGGCGTCCCCATTCGCGACATTCGCGGCGCGGTTCAAACACGCTCTGCAAAGCAGCGCATCGGGCCGAGATCGAGTCCTGAAATTCGGCTTGCCTTTCGGCATCCAGCAACTGGTGCCGCAGTTCCTGGACGTCGCCGGTTTCGAAGAACCCGGGATAGTCCTCGCCCAGCAGCGCAATTGACCCACTGATCCTGGTCGAAAGCACCGGGTCCCCACGGTGATCGACTCACCGACGACATTGGCCCCCCTTCCATGCGACTGGTCAGGACCATCAGCCGGCTACGGGCCAGCGACCGTATCATCTGTTGCGCTGATGAGTCGCAATGACAAAAATAGTACAGATTGCTGTGCCACAGACCGACAAACCAGTAGAATAGGGTGCAGACAGTCGGATATTTCGTTTTCATGACTGTGTTGAGTGCCTGAATTCGGGGGCGATCGGATTTGACTGGGTCATCGTCGATCAGGGTGGCGTGTCGAGGTTGATCAGCAGGCCTCGTTAAAAGCTGATCAAACAATAACTGCAACACCGCAGTACTCTCTGGCTGCCTAGAAATAGGCCGTCCCGAACAAAGAATCCCTGTCTGAGGAGTCTGAAGTTCGGTTGCAAAATCAGACTGGCATCTGCTCAACGTTTGCTACGGCAGATGTGAGACTCGTAGTGGACTAGCGGCGGACGGTCTTGTTCGCGGAACCTCGTCGTCGCGAAATCAATCAACGGACTACACACGTAGAAGCTCTGGTCAAGAGTCCACAGGACGCGGGTTCGATTCCCGCCGCCTCCACTGAAACGGCCACTTGCAAATCATTGCAAGTGGCCGTTTCTATTTGGTTTGTGGCAAGTATAGCGGGACGAGGATTTGTCCCAGTATGCCCCGATACTGTTCCGTGGACAAGTTTTCAAACAACCACGAGAAGCGAGATGGACGATTCTGGAAATACTGCCAAAGACCATGAGGTCCGCGACCGTGAGTTGTTCGACCGAATTGCGGTGAGATACTGCCGCAAGGACTTACTGCCCGCATCACGACTTGCGCGGAAGTACCGTCTTCATCAGACTTTGCGAGTGGTTCGCGTGTCTCCCGACATCACCGTGCTGGAAGTCGGATGTGGGGCTGGCTTTGCGGTGAGATACCTGGAGGGACAAATCAAAAGTTACTATGGCGTGGACTACTCTGAAAAGCTGATTGGCTACGCTCGAGCGAATAACGCTGGCTCTGAAGCCGAATTTGTGGCGGAAACCATTAAGGACTTCGGGCCGGAACGCGTACAACCAGGATTATGCGTGGTTTAGCAAGAACGAGGCGTGTGGTTGCCTGCCAGCGCAGCCGACCAATAACGCCAAACACAAAGTTCCTCGCGACCTGGTGGAACGACTGGCCCGTTTCCACTTCGTCGATCCCGTCCGAGGTCACACGTTGTCCTTTCCGCAAAAGGCCGTCGAGCACGCGGAGTTATCGGCCGAGGTGATCGAAGTGATGGGCAACCTCGTCGCATTGCGTTTCAAGGGCCGGACGCGAACGTCAGAAGTCCACGACGGCGTCCACATCGAAGGGAAATGGAACGCGCCAGGTCCGGGAATTTTAAAGCTCCAAACACGGGACGTCGATGCTAAACTTGAGGGGCAAGCGGTTTACGACCTGAAGGCCGAGAAGTTTGTCTCATTCCACTTGATCGCGCTGTCTTCACGCTGGGGCGGGAACGCCTACAACGGCCGACTAAATGACCGAGATTTCGGCCCCGCACCGATGGGAATCGTTCTCAAGCTGGCCGGTAAGAATGCCGCCGAGAAGGTGCCGCCGCTGTACTTCAGGTACTATGGATGGACATCAAGTCGGATCCGGATCACGACCATCTTTTCTGTTGCACGCCAAAGGCAGAGCGGAGTTCTTCACGCTTTTACAGATCCCTGTTGTGATTTGGTGTCGGCATTTGGGCACCGACTTGCAAACGCCAGTTTTGCAACGAATTTTGTAATTGCCGGGCCTTGTCCGGCATCTGCGCAGCCAGATTGTTGCGCTCGCTCAGGTCACGTGCCAGGTCGTACAACTCCAGCCGGCCCTCTTCGAATAATTCGATCAGCTTGAAGTTCCCCTGGCGAATCGCGCTGTGCGGATTGGACAGCCCGCCGTAATGCGGAAAGTGCCAGTAGACAGCGTCGCGCTTGTGGCCGCCGGTTCCCGCGAGCACCGGCGTCAGGCTTTCGCCGTCGACCACGAGATTCGAGTCAGGCTTGATCCCGGCGATGTCGCGAATCGTAGGAAAGAGATCCATGCTGATCGTGACGTCGTCGGAAACGCTGTCCGGTCGCACTGTTCCCGGCCAGCGGACGATCAGCGGCACGCGTACGCCCCCTTCATAGGGTGTGGATTTCGCTCCCCGCAGTGGCAGGTTCGAAGTCTTCCTGCCATAGCCGCCGTTGTCGGATGTGAATATTACAACCGTTTCCCCGGCGATCTTCAGTTCATCCAGCTTACGTAACAAACGCCCCACGTTGTGATCCAGATGCTCGATCATCGCGGCGTACACCGGGTTCCTCTGTGGCGTGTCTGGATGAGCTTTTAGTTTGCTCTGATATTTGGCGATTGTTGCTTTCGGGGCCTGCAGCCGGTCGCCCATCGACGTGTGCGGAGAATAGAAGGACATGTAAAGGAAAAACGGACGCTGCTGGTTCGCCTCAATGAATGTCTCCGCTGCATGCGTGAGCCGGTCCGTGAGGTATTCCCCTGGACGCCCATCCGGCAGGTTCGGCAGATCGTAGGTGACTCCGTTGGAATACGTCCTCCGGTAAGGGAAGTAGTAGTCAGGCGGCTGACCGCGACGGCTGCCCGCGATATTGACAGCGAATCCTTGGCGAAGCGGGTCGCCTTCCGTCTGATCACCTTTCTCCGACCGTTCCTTGTAGCCACCGACATGCCATTTGCCGACGTGGGCCGACACATAACCCGCCGGCCCCAACATCTCGGCAATGGTGACCTCGTTCAAGCGCAGATACGGCGTCCAGTCGGGGACCTTCAGTTTGCGGTCCGTGGGTGATTGCTTCCCGATGATGTGCGTCAGCCGCAGCCGCGCCGGGTACTTGCCGGTCAGCAGCGCAGCGCGCGTCGGTGAGCAGACCGAGCAAGCCGCATAGGCACTGTTGAACTTCATCCCCTCACTGGCAAGTCGATCAATATTTGGCGTCTCGTAAATAGAGCTGCCATAACAGTGCAAGTCGCGCCATCCCAAATCGTCGGCCAGCAGAATGACAATGTTTGGCTTGCGTGACCGACGCTTTTCCGGTGAGGCGGCGATAACAGTCTCGGCAACGACCATTTGCAGCAGGCCGACGAGAATAATCCATCGCGCAATTCGGTTAATCGTCATGAAAGTGATCTCAACATGAATGTCGGTCGAAAGCCAGTCGGGGCGTATTTTCGGACCGGAAACGGTGACCTCCCGCGGCTTCGGGCGACTGACGTGTGATTCAGCTCGTCTTCGGCGCGTGAATGGGTCGGAAGTCGGGAATGGGGCCGACATTGCCGGTGGCCGGACGTCGCCCGGTCGTGGCAGGATGACTGCCGAGCAGATGGTACAGCGGCTCCCCAGACTCCCATTGCGGGGGAATCAAGACCACCGTCCTGGGCAGACGCTCACACTCCAGCACCATGCCGCGTTCGATCGAGACGCTGGACTCGGGGGAATTGAGCGTGACTTTGCTGAGATCGCCATTCATCACCTGACTCACCAGCAGTGTGGCCAGTGTCGGACGGAAGGCCGCCAGGACTTTCTCGGTTTCGGGCTCCATGATCGATTCCGCTTGGCCCAGCAGCTTGATGGACTGTCCCGTCACAAGTGCTGCCGTCGAACCCAGGTTGATAAACAATCCCTGCTCAGAAACCACGGTAATTTGTCCCTGCACCTTGCCCGCTCGGAGCAGCTTGGTGACGGGACGGTGGGACCCGACTGTGGAGGAGTCGCTTTACGAGTCGGGGTGTTCTTCGACTGTGCAGCGGCCGGTTTCGGAAGTGCAAGAATCTCCTGCATTTACCGATAGGTGGAGTTTTTAGGGCCTACGGGGTAGAACGTCTGTGTCGACGCCGACTGACGAGTCAACAAGGGCTATTCGGAGTCAGGTCGTCGCGGACGGTCACCGCCCTGGCGTGCGACCGCCGCCTCCGCGGTGGTCGATCTTGCCGTCGCCGTCGCGATCTTCGCCATATTCGACGCCACCCTCGAAGTAGACCCTCTTTCGCTGCCCTTCGGCGACATGATCGCTGTAGACTTTGCGTTTTTCATTCTTGGCGAATGACTCGTTGGCGCTAAGCAGCGCGGATATGATCTCCTGCGAGGTTGCGTCAACAGGCAGTTGCTTCAACACCGATCCCCTCTGGCCGAATTTGTCAGACTGGATCACGAAGATCGCCGACTTGGTTCTTGATCTAACGCCTTTGATTGCCTGCTCCCACTTCCCGCCGCCTCCACTGAAACTCGACTTGTGAATTGTCGCAAGTCGAGTTTTTTATGTGCTTGTGGCATTTAGTGGCTGGAATAATGCGGTCTGATCGGCGTAGGGTCAAAAAACTAAACCGACGTCAAAGAGCATTGAGGGCGGCGGAGTTTTTTGACCCTACGGCGACCGGCGACGACCAATCCTGTCCGTGGTTTCGCGAGAAACACAACCATTTGTAGCCCGGCTTGTCAGGAAACATGCTGTTGTCGTCACGGCAGATAGCCGCGGTCCGTCCGTCGGCGAGTTCCGTCAGCGCATTCTCATTCAATCTTCGTGAGCTTGTGCTGGGATCGATTTTCCGGGCTCGTGGATGTCAATGTTGCTGCAGGTACACACAAGCGGTAGTCTGGAATTAGAAGGCACACACGGTTCTATCCACGTCTCGCCTTCGTTTGGAACTTGTGTTGGCTTCTCTGAGAGCTACTCGGGATATCATCGAAGAACTGCGGTTGTCGCGGATTGAAGCATTGTGAGAAAAACCACATGCAAACATGACTTTACCGTCTGCCCTTTATACATTTGGTCCGGTTGTGGTGTTTCGCGAATGCCGTGGGAGACCGGCTGGGTCTGGTGCATGGCAATCGTCGTGCTCTCGATCAGTTGCCCGAGTCCTGCAGTTTCCGATGACTGGCGACACGTGGACGAATTGAGGGCGCTGGACCCGGTTGCACACGTGGCATTCACAGTGGACTTAGGAGGAACGAACCGGTCACGTGCTGCGTCGGGGCACGGAATTCATCGCCGCTTATCCCAATGAGGAGGGAGATATCGTCGCACGTCGGCGTCGAGCCGGTGGCGAGTGGTCCGATTGCGCAAACGTCACAGAGGCGGCGCCTCGTCGTGAAGGCGAGGTCTGGGACACGCCCCGTTTGGTGGCTGGGCCAGACGGAAACGTCTGGTTGGCCTACAGTAGTCAAGTCCGCCGAAGGCTTTTTCTTCACCGGTGGCTCGGCGAGCAGTGGGGGCCACGTATCGACGGGCCGGCGATTCATCATGTTGATCCGCGGGTGACTGCGGAGTTTGAGGAAGAATTACGGCCGATTCGCAAATATGTGATTGAGGGCTCGCGCGTTCACAATGCTATCCAGGCCCGGCTAACCAGCGACGACGAGCCGCCGATCGATCGCATCGTGTCGATTCCGATGATTCATCTCACGGCGGCACCGGGTGAGAGTGTGCTGTTCCTCGACGACCGGCACATTGCGTCTGTTGAGGGCGCTGTGTGGACCCCGCACGTCACAAGCCGTCATCCCGAGAATCCTGTGCTCACCCCGAATCCCCATCCGGACGCTCCAGACACCGTCCGGATTTTCAATCGTGGCACCGTACGGATCGAGAAGGGCAAGTTTCGCATGTGGTACACGGCGACCGAAGCAGGGTTGCCGGGCGATCCGGGTCGTTCCGGACCCAACTGGCAAACGCTGATGCACGTCTGCTATGCCGAAAGCACCGACGGCATCCAGTGGAAACGTCCCCAGCTCGGTCTGGTCGAGTTCGGTGATTCGAAACGCAACAACATCGTCCCGGAACTGCTTCGTATTCCGACGGTCTTCTATGACGATCGCGAAGCAGACCCGGACCGGCGATACAAGTCGTGGGAGATCGCGTCCGCCCAAAAATCATCCCAGCCTCAGTCGGGCGATCTGATGACATCCGCCGACGGTCTTCGTTGGCGCAAATCGCCGGCGCCGAGAAGTTATCCCGGCGTGCGTCCATATTTTGTTGAGTATCACAGCGTGTTTCGCGACGATCGCGAACCAGACCCGCAGCGGCGATGGAAAGCCTACGGATCGTTCGGAACCGGACCCCGGCGCCGAACGTGTCATCTTTCCACTAGTCCCGATGGAGTCCACTGGACCGGCTACCCGCAAAACCCGGTCATAGATCCGGCGATGGGCGTCGGCCACTGCATCCACGACTTCATCGTCTGGCAGGAAGCCGACAGTTACGTTGGTCTGGTTCAGGTCGGCGACGAACACCACAACTATGAATGGGAACTCGTCGTCAGCCACGATGGAGTGAGCTTCTCGCGCGTGTCGGACGGCCTGAAGTTCATTCCTCGTGCACCGAAAGGAAGCTGGGACTACGGTGGCCTACAGGCGTCTCGTCCAGTCCGCGTTGGCGATAAGTGGTGGTTCTACTATGGAGCCTACGAAGCAGCATGGACAACCTGCCCGCAAGACTTAGATACGATTATCAAGACTCGCATGAGCTGCGGAATTGCCCGAATCGGAATTGGTCGCTACGCCGGAATTCGGACGCGCGGCGGCTTGAAGCCCGGGACTCTCATTACGCGCCAAATCTCCGCGCAATTTGATCGAAGGCTTGCTTTAACAATCAACGCCTCCGTCCCGGAAGGATGTCGTGTGCGAGCCGCAGTTCTTGACGCCGACAGTCGCGATCCGCTTCCAGGCTTTGCACGTGACGATTGCATTCCGATCACCCGCGACGGAGTTTCAACACTCGTTCGCTGGAAGGGCAGCGAGTCACTTCCATTTCAAAAATCGCAAGCCTTGCGGCTGAAGTTCGAGCTGTCAGGAACAGGCTGTGAATTGTTTGGTTTCGCGTGGGAAGCAACACGACCAAGAGACATACCATGAATTGTCCATCGCCACATGACGCCTCTTTAAAGAACGAATGGAGTAGGCTGGATCAAGCGAAGCGCAGCTCCGGCAACGGAGACACTCTCTTGAAACAGCGACTGCCGGAACTTCGTCGCTACGCTCCTCGGTCCGGCCTGCTTGTACTTCTTGCACTCGTCCTCATGTTGATTGCGCACGACGCGCTGGCGGACGACTGGTTCGACACGTTCTACCAGTATCGAATCCCACTTGAGACCCGCTCGCAGCAGGTGGGGTGGCTGGAGATCCCGATTTCTGAATCGCAGATTGTCGAGGCAATCAACCGCGTCGACCGGTTTCAGTTCGACCCGAATTTCTTTTCATGGAATGCCGCTCGACTGGTCGAAGTCGACGAGGAAGGAGACGTGGTTGATCCCCACGCCGAAGCCGGTTTCTATCTCATGCAACTTGGTGACGAGTTGGCGGGCGGTGTGTTAGCTTCTGGCACGGAAAAGCCCGTGATCAGTGTTTCCAGCAACAAGCCGCATCTACTCACCTACACGTCGTCCGGCGTGGGAAAGGGCCGGCGCTTGAGTACGAGACGATCTTTCCGCCGGGCAGTCGGTTGCGGCGCAATGACTATCGCATCTCCTGGTTCCCGCCGCTTCTCCCGCTGGACAAGACCACGCACGAAGTCCTCTTCGTGCCGGACCGCGATGAGATGCAACTGGCCATCGGTGGACGGTGGACGGTGGACGGTGGATTGGCAGATTGCACGATTTGTCCGTGCGTCAGGTCAAAGTCGCCTTGTTGGCGAAAGTCAGCAGGCCGGGCAGAAAACGATGGATGCTGTTTTACCAGCCAATGTGCAGCCACCATTTGCAGATCCCGCAGAGGCAACGAGATGAGGCACCCGACGCGGTTGCAACAATTGAGCGGATCGGAACTGCGGAGAAACAGTTTGGTGACACCACGTATCGACTCTCCGAGTCGGACTCGCTGATCGTTTCGTTCGCGGAGTCGACGGTCAAAGTCACGCACCAAATGAAGCTGCCGACCGAGCGCCGCGAAAAGGTGATCGTTCGCGCAGCCGCCAACGAACGCCAGTCGTTCCAATTGTTGCTGAATCCGCGGGGCAACGTCACGACGCTCACCGGAGTCAGTGTCACGGACCTCAACTGCGGTGAAGTCACGATTCCGTCGTCTTTGGTTACGATTCGGCGAGTGGCGTACGTGCCGATACGCAGGTCATCCTATCTCACACCGGCAAAGCTCGTTGGTGAGATCGGTGACCCGCTCGTTCCGATGACGGAGCGAAAGCTGGTGCCAGCCGATGGCACCACGTCGCTATGGATTACCGTTTCCGTGCCGCCCGGGACGCCGGCCGGCTCTTATCAGGGAAGCGTGGCGCTCCGGCTGGCAGAGCGCAAACCAGTTTCAGTCCTGATCGTCCTTGAGGTCTACGGCTTTGAGCTGCCTGAATACTCGACGTTCCATACGAACATGGGCGCTCAGTACATCTTTAAGAACATGCGTGGCGGCGCCGATGCGCGAAACATGATGGATTACCACGGATGCAGCAGTGTCGAGGACCTCCAGAGGTTGTCGCGGGCTTACTTCGAAGTCATGGCGGAGAACAAGTTCTATCCAAAGACGGTTGCCCTGTTTTCGGAAATTGACATGAACTGGACGCCCCCACCGAAGGGCTACAACGTTGATGCTCCCGGCAACTTGTTCGAGCTGAAGGATTGGGACTTCACCGAGTTCAACGAAACGCTGCGGCACTTTATCGATGTCAAGAAGGTCAACAACGTCTGCCTGACGCAAACGAATCCCCGCGTCGCCAATCTGTTCAAACACTTGCCGGGTGAACGCCTGGAGCACCCGGCGAGATCGACGCCTCATACGACAATGGCCTGGCAGACCTTCCGCAAAGCAACGTTCATCGTCTATGGGAAAGCGAAGGAGGACGGTTATCAGGACACTTCGATCGAGGTCACACAAAGGCAGTGGGACGGCGTGGTGCTCAAGTACTATCGCCGAATTGCGAATAACCTCGACCAGCACGGTTGGCTCGATAAGGTTCACATTCTGGTAGACGAAACTGAACACCCTGGGCGGTTGCTTCATTTCCTCAAGCTCCTCAAGTCCGATCCGCTGACGTCGCGCATCCGTACTGCCGCGTGTCTCCAGGGACATGGCTTGATCAATCGCCACGATCCCGGTCACAGTGGAAAGGATTATGATTTCCGCGGGCTGGTCGACATCTACGTGCCTGAGATGGACGAGAACTACGACCGCTGGATGGACTACTTTTGGACGGATCACGAACTGGAGAGAGACCGCGGCAAACTTTGGCCTTACCTGGTCTCCTCGGCGCGACTGGCGATTGACACTCCCGGCATCAACAATCGCATCATCGGCCTGGACATTTTCAACCGTGGCGGCAGCGGTTTGCTGATCTGGGAGACGATCGGCTGGGATCATGTTTTCGGCGACTCGCGTAATCCGTGGCAGGATCCGTACACCAGCCAGGCTAACGGCTCGCTGGCTTACTTCTACCCACCGAAGCCCGATGGGCTTTCGAGCGAGAAGAACTTCTCGCTCACTCCGTCCTTGCGGCTGGAAACATTCCGCGAGTCCGTTGACGACTACGAGTACGCCCGAATGCTCGAAGATCTTGTAGCTGCAGGTCGGACCACGGGGTTGGACGTATCGGCGGGCGAGGCAGTGCTCCGGGATATCGCCCGATTCTTTCCAAGCAATACCCACTGGTCTCAGAACGACGCCTGGTATCTCAATTTGCGGGACAGGACGGCGCGTGGCATCGTCAGACTCAAACAAAAACAATGAGACGCGCCGCGATCCCGTAGGGTCAAAAAACTAAACCGCCGACAAAGCTCTTTGACACTCAGGACTTAGCAGGCAATTTGAGTCACGAATTCGGCCGACTTGTGGCCATCGAGGATGATCACAGGCTGTGAAAACGGCGTCTATCCTCGGTGCGGACGGATCTTGATCGCAGCCAGCCCGCGTTCACAGGTCAGTTCTCATTTCCGGCAACCCGACGGTGGTAGTACTTCAGCATGCCACCGAGTCGTTCGCGGCACTCGATATGGTCGGCAACTGAACCGACCTCTGGATCTGGTTCGATGAGATCATTGCCAAGTCCCTGATGATTCCGCTCCGCGTGGTAGTGCTCCACGTACTCGCAAAGGGTATTCTCGAGCGAGCGTCTACCAAAGAAGATCATGCGGTCGAGGCACTCGTTCTTCAGGCTGCGAAACCATCGCTCCATGTAGACGTTCAGGTTGGGGCTCTTTGGTGGAAGCAGAACAACTTCGGTGTCAGTGTTCTGCTTCAGGAATTCCCGCATAGCGATGAAGTTGTTGTCGCGATCTGCGATCAGATGGCTGGCGTCCTTCAGAAAGCCATCCTCATCGTCGGTCAGACTGCGGCACACCTGCGTCATCCACATGGCGTTGGGGCTCGGTGTTATCCCAGGGATGTGCACGCGACGGGTCTTCAGGTGCATCACGGCGAGGACGTAGAACGTGACGAGACCGTTTCTCGTCCAGACTTCCAGAGTTGTGAAGTCTGTGGCAAAGATGGAATCCCAGTGAGCTCGCAGAAACGTTGACCACGACTGCGTTCGCTGGCGATCCGGTGCCGGCTTGATGCTATGAGCTTTCAGGACGTTGGCCATCGTGGAATCGAAAATGTGGTAGCCGAGGTTCCTCAAAGCTCCCTGAATGCGGTCGTAACCACAGGGCGGATTCTCTGTGGCGAAGCGGATGATGGCGTCAACGATGACCTGTTGGATGCGCGGTCATCCGACAGACTTCCGCTTGTCAGAGTGGTCCCACTTCTTTGCAACCAGCTCACGATGCCAGCGCAGGATCGTGTCTGGTGTGACGATCGTAGTCAGCTCATGGAGTGCCTTGCGGCCAAGTGAATGGCCCTTCACTGCCAGCAGGTGACGGTGGTCGTCATCGAGCAGCAGACGTTTCTGTCCCAGCATCTTCAGCAATGCTTTGATCTGAGCATTCTGGAACTGGATAATCTCTTGCTGGCGCTGGTCGACCCAGCCGCAGAAGGCCGCGAGCAGAATGTGCCACGGCTGGAGGATGAAAGACGTTGAAAGACTCAGAAGTGACGGAAATGAGTCAGCTTCCGAGGCGATACGGGTGAAATCAAGCGGCTGAGATGAGAGAATCTGAGCTGCCGCAACTCATGAAACTGACGGCAGTTGGGCTTCGGCTGAGTTTTTTGACCCTACGCGAAGGTTGACGAATTTAATTCCCGATAATGTGATATCCACCGAAAAGAATCCCCGGAGAAACCATGGCCAAACTCAGCTCATTCGCAGGGTTGGTGACCGTTGCCACCCTGGCCGGCTGCTGTCCGGAACCACAGCTTTCTCCACAGGGGTCGGTGGCCGAATTTGAGGCCGCCGAGCCCGAACTGCCGGTCGAAGACTACCACAAGCAGTGCATCGTGGTCGCCGAAGAATATCTGCGAGAACAGAACGGTGTGCGGATGGTGGAAAAAACCGAACTCGTTGACGGAACGGTTCACGTGTACGCAAATCGGGAATTGCTGAAAGATCCCAAAAATATCGAGATCCTGGCCACGCTGTTTTACGTATACGAACGGGAACATACCAGCAGTGAAATTGAAAGTTACGTGCACGTTTATTATGCAGATACCGGGGCACTGGCAGGCCAGCATCAGGTAGACACCATTGCGCTGCAGTACTGATGGCAGGAGGCGACGTCGAAGGGTGGAACCTCGACGAAGTCTCAGCTGCTGGAAGATGCAATGACCAACGTCGACATTAGTCGGTCACCGGGTTCAGGCGAGCGCTTTTGATTTTTGATGTCGTAAGGGTTCTGTTCGGCAGCCGCACGGTTGTCCGCATCTGGGGGGAGGATCACGCGGACCGACAGCTTCGGGCGATACTGAAGAATGCCACCCGGCTGTCGTTGACCTGGCAGCGGATGATGTCCACTCGGGGCCGCCCGTGACCAGGATTATTTGGCAGGTCACGTTCTGCGGTGTGCGGGCAATGGAGAACTCACACCAGTCTGCACTGGCAGATCCATGGAACAGTTGGTGATGATCATGGCCTCATCCACACAGGGCACATGGTCATTAACCTGAGCGTTCTCCCGTGGGTTTCCCCCGCGCCTGTTGAAAAGCAAACACATTGCTCAGGCGGCAGAAAAAAAAACGCCTGATCGCAGTTGGCGGCTCACCTCACAAGAGTTCTGTTCCACTTCTAACTCTGCATGCAATTGCCCTGGCCGGGTTCTTCTCTCTTCGGACCGGTCAGGTGGGGTACAAATCGGCGACGTATTCTCCGTAACCGTTGTATTTCCTGGAGTCGTAACGTTCCATCGAGCCAGGCATCCACTCCGTGTTCTGGCTCCAGCGAGGATGCGGTACGTCCGGTTCGACATTGGCTTCGAACCCGTATTCGTTCGGCAACAGCGTGTTCCAAAAGGTCGCGGGTTGTTCGTCGGTAAGCGTGATACGCACTATGGATTTAATGCTCTTGAAGCCATACTTCCAGGGAACGACCAGGCGGATCGGGACACCATGTTGTTTGAGCAGCGGCTCGCCGTAAATGCCGGTCGCGATGAAGGCGAGTTCGTTCTTCGCTTCGTCGATCGTCAGTGCTTCGGTATAAAGTCAGGGATTGGTCCAGTCCAGCATGTTGGGGGCCTGCTTTGGTCGATTGAATGTTTCAAATGTGACGAACCTGGCCGACGGCTGAGGTTAGACCGGTTCCAGCAAGTCGCGCAACCGAAACCCGGTCCACGGCACACACATAGCCCATGTTTCCACGCAGCGATGACGGTAGGCCCGCTCTTCCAGAAAAAACCGGGCGTAGATATCGTCCAAATCAAACGTCTGCGGTTTGCTGCAAAGTCCGTCGATCATCAGGCTCCAGGGGCTGGCTGAAACAGTTCCACGAAACGGATACGTCTCCTTACCTGGCGTAAATTCGTAAAAGTTGGTGTATTCTGCGGCGTCACGGCGCAGTGTCTCCGGGCGCCCATATGTGAATGCCTTATTGCGCTTTGCCGGGTACAGCGCAGCCTGCGCCTCCGGCAGCGGTTCGACCGTACCCGCCTGACGGACTTCCTCCTCCGCCGGCCGGCTGCAACCGACCAGGAGTCCGGTCAGCCCTGCCCCGAGAGCCGTACATCCCATCTCTCGAGAAACTCGCGACGATGCTGCTGACGCTTGTGGTAGACGGACTCCGGTGTGTGGAGTGACTCGGCCATGTCCCAGGGGCGTCGAATCTTGATTGAGAACATCGGCTGACCTCTTTGCCAAAAGACGCAGAGAATTTTAACGTGGTCTCAATTCTACAGCGTCGCGCAGGAATCCACGACTGGCCAGTTTGACCAACGCTGTTCTGAATTCTCCATCAGCAGGCGGGCCGGGTTGATTGCCGCTGTGCTGCGGCGCAGAAATTTGCTATGATTCCTTACAGAATATAGCTTCAATCACCGAGTTGCAGAGCTCTGCGCGCAACCCGAAATCACGAGGAGACTCGTCTCAAACAGACTCCTCGAGATGAAACGTTGCGAACCCGACTAGACCGCCGGAAGCGTATGCGAGCGTTTCGGAGTGTTGAACCGTGTCAGCTGACACCCTGGTCGACCGACCATGAAACTTACTGCGAAAGACCGGCCTGTGCCGCCAGGGACTTTGAGCACACCTGAACCCTCGGAACCAGTCCTGTGTGGCCCACGATCATGAGTCTCCCCTAGGTTGATGAACAGGTGAGTCATTGATTAACACCCGACGTGCCATCAGTGCATTGGTCGTCTGTCTACTTGGATGCGCCATGATCCTTGGATTTTATTTCATGGCGCGCGACCTGGAGAGCCCGCAGATCCCGGTAATTCCGGAGAGCCACGCGCAGATGCTCAAGAAGCTCCAGTCAATCAAGAAAAATTTTGCGAGACGCGATCCATTCTGGACAGCTCCTAATACTGCGAAACATCGTCAGCAGTTGCGGACCCTGCCATCGACGGCTAAGGACAGCACTCGCGGACTGCTGCACTTTGTGGTGGGCAGACATGACCTGTATCTCGGTCATACCGAGCAGGCTGTCGGGCATATGAGCAAAGTTGAAGAGCTGCTGCCAAGCCTGAGGGCGACCCTCAACGATGTTGATTACAACGAGATTCTGTTCAGAATCGCTGTCGCCTATCTTCGCAAGGCGGAAACAGATAACTGTGTTTGTCTTCACACGGCCGAAAGCTGCTTACTCCCTATCAAAGGTGGCGGCATCCATCAGCAGCAGGACGACTCTCGTTCAGCAATTGCAGCTCTGTCCAGGCTGTTAGAACACGATGAAAAGCATCTGGCCGCCCGCTGGCTGCTCAACATTGCTTTCATGTCGGTTGGAGAATATCCCGAGGGTGTTCCAAAAAAACTGCTCATTGAGCCACCTGTGTTTAATTCGGACGAGGAGTTTCCGGTATTTAGAGAGATTGCCGCAGGACTTGGTTTGAACCCGATCAACCTCGCTGGCGGCACAATCATCGATGATTTTGACGGGGATGGCCTTCTGGACGTCTTCACTTCGACACTGGATCCGGCAAAACAAGCGCTGTACTTTCACAATAATGGAGACGGTACCTTCACCGAATACAGAGATAAATCCTGTCTGACCGGGATTTTTGGCGGCCTGAATCTGGTGCAAGCCGACTATAACAACGACGGGAGCACCGACGTCCTTGTGCTTCGAGGTGCGTGGCTCGGCAATGATGGTCGCCATCCAAATTCTCTGCTTCGGAACAACGGCAGCGGAGTTTTCACTGATGTGACGATTGATGCGGGATTAAGTTCCGTTGATTATCCATCTCAGACCGCGTCCTGGGCTGACTTTGATCTCGACGGCGATCTTGATCTCTACGTCGGCAATGAAAAGTTTCCGTGCCAGCTTTTTCAAAACGACGGCAACGGAAAATTCACCGATATTGCCCTCGGTGCGGGTGTGACAAATACAGTTGGCAACTCATATCCGATCACCAAAGGCGTGATATGGGGCGACTACGACAACGATAGATTTCCCGACATTTATGTTTCGAACTATGGTCGTCCGAATCGCCTGTTTCGCAACCAGGGAGACGGATCGTTTCAGGATGTTGCACCAGATTTAGGTGTGACCGGACCGACGCTGGGGTTTCCTGTCTGGTTCTGGGATTATAATAACGATGGAGCGCTGGATCTTTTCGCATCGAGTTTTCACCAGGGAATGAAATATGTCGCCGCTGACTATTTCGGGATTCCACACGACACGGAACTTGACTGTCTTTATGAGAACGACGGCAGGGGCAGATTTGCCGACCGCGCTGCTGAATTAGGCCTGTGTCATGTGACACAGCCAATGGGTTCAAACTTTGGGGACCTCGACAATGATGGCTATTTGGACTTTTATCTTGGAACGGGGTATCCCAGCTACGAAGGGCTGATGCCCAATTTGATGTATCGTAACCGTCGCGGAAACGGCTTTGCCGACGTCACCACGGCAGGAGGGTTTGGACATCTTCAGAAAGGACACGGTGTCGCGTTTGCAGACCTGGATAACGATGGCGACCAGGATGTCTATCTACAAGTTGGCGGGTTCTATCCAGGCGACCAATATGGGAATGCGCTATTCGAAAACCCAGGATTTGGGAACAATTGGATCGTAATTAAACTGAATGGAGTGAAGTCGAATCGTTCAGCGATCGGAACTCGAATACGACTGGAGATCTTTGAAGACGGCGAGCGCCGAGAGATTTATCGCCGGGTCAACAGTGGTGGAAGCTTTGGCGCGAATCCGCTGCGGCAACACATTGGGCTGGGCACGGCGAATCGGATTGCAGAATTACAGGTGTATTGGCCTGCCTCGGGGCTGAAGCAGACGTTCAGGGATATTTCAGCGAATCAAATGATTGAAATTGACGAGTTCGACGATCAGCCGCGTAGCAAAGTGCTCGGTCGTTCTCAATTTGTTCTCGAACCGAGCGGAACGAACCGGCAATCCTAGAGAGTGGCATGTGGATCAACTTACGGACGCTGGTCGAGTGTGAGGAACTGTGTCCCGCACCCCGGCTTGTAGCGAATTTTTCGTCTGAGGAGATTGGCTGCTGAGATGGTACGATTCGGTCGGGGGCGGTCACCCTTCCGGGGCTCAATGAATGTTACAGGTGGCGGTTGAAGTTGAGGCAGACGAGTTCCTGCCGGTGTGGGTCGATTGGCGGGATGACGAAGGTCGTTGACAGGTCTGCGAAACGGCCGGCTGCCGTCGCGAGATTTCCTCACCGAGGTCCAACCTGCCTGGCGACGATGTTCAACCCGGTTTAATCAGAGCCCAGAAACGTTGTCGTTGCGCGGGAAGACACGCCCTGATACTTCCACTCCCCAAGGGAAGGCCCTTTCGAGGACGAAAGGGGTGGATTCCTCCAGAACGCCAACCGAATGGTCGCAGAATACAACTTTTGACAACAGCTCTTGTCACTCTTGACAGTTGATCGGACCACCTTTCGTGTGTAGCATAAGATGTTTGGTTGCAACAACTTGAGATGGAGCTCTGCAGATGTCTGACGGAGGCCGTTGAAAACGCATCCAGTTGGGGCACCTGACAGGTCTTGGTTACGATCGTCCGGACGATCGGCGATTCTCATCGATCACGGGACTCGCATGAGCTCGTGTCATTCACGAAGACAACATTGCGCGACCGTCGTTCTTAACGTCTCCACGAAGGTCGTGTTGGACTGTCAGGTTCACTATGAGCGCCGCTTGAGTTCCGTAAGTGGAAGGAAGATGAAAAATCTGTTTTCGGCAAGGTTTGTGTTCTGCCTTCTGAGTTCCTGCCTTCTGAGTTCCTGCTCCAAATCGACTCCCGTCACGCCGCAGCCGTCACCAGGCCAGATGACATCAAGGCCGCTGAACAGTGCGGCAACCGAAGGACAAAGTCGCTTTTCTGCGTTATCAGCGGATTATACCGGCATCGACTTCACGCATCGGCTCGATGATGATTTGGTCGGCCAGAAGTATATGACGGCGCTCAACACTTCAGTGGGCGCAGGCATCTGTGTGGTCGATGTGGACGGCGATCACCAGCCGGATATTTTTGTCTGCAGCAAGACAGGCGGCACCCGACTCTATAAGCAAACGGCCCCGTTCCGGTTCCAGGATGTGACAGATGTTGCGGGGGTGCAGGGCGAACCGGAAGAATGGAACACCGGTGCCGGGTCCGCGGATGTTGACAACGACGGTGATGCCGATCTGTATGTCTGTCGTCATGATGCACCAAATCTCCTTTACATCAACGATGGGAAAGGCAAGTTCACGGAACGAGCAAAAGACTTCGGCCTGGACTACAACGGTGCAAGCGTGATGGCCGCATTTTGTGATTATGACCTTGATGGTGATCTGGACATGTATCTTCTGACCAACCGAAGAACTCCCAGTGCCGCCATGCAGCAGCAAATCGACCAGGATCTGCGACGGGTGGGTTATGTCCGCCCGGAGTATTCGGAGTATGAAGCTATCTACCGTTACGTGGATAAAGATGGCAAGAAGCAGAAAGCACAGATTCGGGCGGGCCAGCGAGATCTGCTGTTTCGCAACGATGGCGGCCAGTTTTCGAACGTAGCAAATAAGTCCGGAATCAAAGGGAATGAGCTCGGCCACAATGCTCTGTGGTTTGACTACAACGATGATCTGTGGCCCGACCTTTACGTCAGCAATGACTATTTCGGAAAGGATCGGCTCTACAAGAACCTGGGTGGCGGACGGTTTGCAGATGTGACGTCCCAGGTCCTGCCTCACACACCCTGGTTTTCAATGGGATCGGATTCGGCGGATATTAATCGAGATGGTCGCTTTGATCTTTTGGCAACTGATATGTCGGCGACAGACCATTTGAAGCAGAAAGTCATGATGGGAAACATGGGGTCCCGGACTTGGTTCTTAAGTGTTGCCGAACCAAGACAATACATGCGTAATTCTCTGTTTCTAAATACACATTCCAGTCGCTTCATGGAGATTGCTTATCTTGCAGGTGTCGACAGCACAGACTGGACGTGGACCGTCAAGTTCGGTGACCTGGACAATGACGGCTGGGCTGATCTGTATATTACCAACGGCATGTTTCGGAACCTGATGGATGGTGACCTGTGGGAACGTGTGGAAACTGCGATGCAAAAAGGTGACACCGCAGCTTATCGCAACATGATATTAGCCAGTTCGCCGCTGAAGGAACGGAACCTTGCCTTCAGGAATCTCGACGGGATCCAGTTTGCAGATTCGTCCAAAGAATGGGGTCTGGACCATCTTGGAATCAGCTACAGCGCCGTCCTCGCGGACATTGATCGTGATGGTGATTTAGACATCATTACGAATAACTTTGACGAGCCACTGAGTGTCTATCGAAATAACACGCGCAACCAGAATTCGATCCTGGTTGAGCTGGTGGGCACCCTTAGTAACCGAACTGGTTACGGTGCGGTCGTTAAGGTCACCACCGGTGATGCGACGCAAACGAAGATGCTGCTGCAGGCACGTGGATACATGGCTTCAGACGATCCTTTGTTGCACTTTGGGCTGGGAGATCAGTCTCGTGTTGAGAAGCTTGAAGTCATATGGCCCAGCGGCCAGACTCAGAGGTTCGAGAATATTGAGGCCGGAAACATTTATACGATTCAAGAGCCGTCTCTGGCGGCTACGCCTCACCCTGTTCCGGGGAATGAGCCAGCTGTTCATCCGTCGTCTGAGTGCCCTGCCCTTTTTTCTGACCGGACAGACGACATCAACCTGGACTGGGTCCACAAGGAAGGACGATTCGATGACTATGAGGTTCAGCCGCTGCTGCCGTACCAGCTTTCTCGGCTGGGCCCGGGCATCGCGGTGGCCGACGTCAATGCCGATGGTCTCGACGACTTCTTCGCAGCAGGTGGCAACGGCCAAAGCGGCGGGTTGTTTTTGGCCGTTGCCGGCGGAGGGGTGAGCCTCCGGTCAGGTCCCTGGAAGGACGATGCGCAGTGTGAGGACATGGCGCCATTATTGTTCGACGCCGATGGTGATGGCGACAATGACCTGTATGTGAGTACCGGCGGGGTTGAATGTGGTGCCGACGATCCATTGATGAACGACCGACTGTACTTCAATCAGGGAGACGGTGAGTTCAAAAAGGCCGGTGACGGAGTACTGCCTGAATTGTGGATAAGCTCCAGTTGTGCCGTGGCTGCCGACTATGATCGTGATGGAGATCTAGACCTGTTTGTTGGCTGTCGCGTCCAGCCAGGAAAATACCCCCATGCCGCGCGCAGCAGTCTCCTGCAAAACAACGGTGGCAAGTTCACCGACGTGACTGAAATGCATGCTCCACACCTGGCTGACATTGGCATGGTCACCGCTGCACTCTGGTCTGACTCCAATCGTGACGGATGGATAGATTTGCTGGTAGCGACCGAATGGGGGCCTGTGCATCTGTTTCACAATGTTAAAGGTGTGTTGACACAGGAAACTGATGTCGCGGGGCTGTCCGGTGTTTCGGGATGGTTCAACAGTTTGGTGGCTGGAGATTTCAACTCCGACGGACGTATGGACTACGTGGCCGGCAATGTCGGATTGAATACCAAATACAAAGCGAGTG
>CAUZPL010000070.1:0-34677 GCA_963581585.1 Planctomycetota bacterium | reverse complement strand
CATTTGAGCCGATGTATGCTCGGTGAAGCCATGGATTGACTGGTTTTTCGCGGCTGTGGTGTAGTGGTAACACGCCAGCTTCCCAAGCTTGAAATGCGGGTTCGATTCCCGCCAGCCGCTTGCGTCAGGGGACCTCCAGTATTCAAACCACCTTGTCCCAATTCAGACACATCATCTTTGTCATCGCGACCGCAGTGTTGTTTGCGAACGACCTCTGGTCCCAGGATGAACTGCACTGGGCTTTTCAGCGGCTCAGGCCAACAGTACCTCCGACCGCAGAGTCCACGGACCGAATGCGATCACCGATCGATGCGTTTGTGCTGTCAGACCTGGAAAAAATGGGCCTTGGGTTCTCGCCCGAGGCTGATCGCCCCACGCTCATTCGGCGACTGTTTCTTGATTTGCTCGGGATTCCTCCTGGTATCGAAGAGATCGACACCTTCCTGAATGATCAGCAACCCGGCGCCTGGGGGCGGCTGGTGGACCGGGTTGTGGAATCGCCGCGTTTCGGTGAACGCTGGGCTCGGCACTGGCTCGACATCGTCGGCTATGCTGACACGGTTGGTTTTGACATGAATCCGGACGGGATTGTTCTTGCCGATGGAAAATGGCGCTACCGCGATTACATCATCGATTCACTGAATTCAGACAAGCCGTATGACAGCTTCATTCGCCAGCAACTTGCCGGAGACGAAGCAGTCGACTGGCGAAATGCCGAGGTGTTTAATCCGACGATCATTGAACATCTCGTGGCCACCGGTTTTCTGCGCACAGCACAGGACTTCAGCCACGAGCCAATCAGCGACATACCGTCAAATCACTACGCAGTGATTCATGACACACTGGAGATTGTCGGCGCTTCACTGTTTTCCGTTACTCTCAAGTGTGCTCGCTGTCACGATCACAAATATGACCCGCTTCCGCAAACTGATTACTACAGCCTCATGGCTGTTCTGACGCCGGCTTACAACTCGAAGAACTGGAAGGCGGTGATCAGTTATCGGGATGCGGTGATCGACCGATCGCTGCCGGACGTATCGACAACCCGACTGAACAAAATCAATCGACACAACGAGCCACTAAACTGTGAGGTGTCAGTCTTAAAAGAACAACTGGCCGCCCTGTCGCCTGGACCGGAAGCCTCTGAACTCCAGTCGAAGATTCGCACACTGGAAAATCGTCGCCTGTCGGCGGGAAAGATTCAGGCTCTGTGGGATGTGGGTCCGGCACCCACCACCTATTTACACATTCGTGGCAACCATGAACAACCTGGAGATATAGTGCAGCCGGGTTTCCTCAGCCTCCTGAGTGACCTCGATTCCGTGAGTAACTCCGGTGTCACGCGAAATAATCTGACAGCGACCGGCGAAACCAGCGGACGCCGGACAGCACTTGCAAACTGGGTGACGCGTCATGATACACCCGCATCGGCTCTGTTGGCCCGAGTCATGGTCAACCGAATCTGGATGCACCTGTTTGGCGAAGGGATCGTACCGTCTGCCGGCAACTTCGGCATACAGGGAACGCCACCGACTCACCCTGAATTTCTGGAGTGGTTGAGTGCAGATTTCGAACGCAGTGGCTGGAGCATCAAGCGTGCAATTCGACAGATCGTAACTTCGACGACGTACCGTCAGACCTCGCAGCATGACGAATCAACGAACGCATTGGCTGAATCAGTCGATCCAGGGAACCAGCTGCTCTGGCGAATGCGCCTGCGGCGCGTGGACGCCGAAGTTGTTCGCGACTCACTACTGGCCGTTGCCGGCAATCTGGATTCACAGATGGATGGACCACCAATCCGGACAAAGACCAATGCTGATGGTCGCGTTGTCGAGGAAGCAGCAGGCCGGCATCGACGCAGTATTTACCTGCTCGTACGGCGAGCTTACAACGCTTCGTTGCTCTCTGTATTTGATCAGCCCGTCATTGGAACAACGTGTTCCGAGCGGCAGCCGTCAGCAGTGGTGTCTCAGTCCCTCACGATGCTCAACGACGAGTTTCTGTCGGCGCAGGCGGAACAGCTTGCGGAACGTGTCCGTGCGAAAGCTGGAGAGGACAGGCAACGGCAGATCGAAATCGTCTTTCGTCTTGCTTTGGGACGGCGGCCCGCCGACCAGGAACGACAATGGTGCTTTGAACATCTGGAACAGCAAACAGCGATCTTTGCCGCTGATCAGAACACGGCAGCACTGGCTGATCTTTGTCTGACGATTCTGAATACGAGTGAGTTTTTGTATGCGGAATGACCATGTCAATGCCAGCCAAATCAAAAGCCGGGCAACACCAATCGACAGACAATAATTCGGCAGCATCACTTTGGTTGAATTGCGAACATACTGCCCAACGATCCAGGGACGGTAACTCTCAAAAGCGAATGCGTCTCATGCCTGCACTTTCCTCACGCCGTCGCCTGCTCCAAAATACCGGCACTGGCATGGGTACGTTTGCCCTTGCGTCCCTGCTTCAGTCAGAGCGACTGGCTGCTGCTGTGGAACACGACCATTCGTCCATCCATCCACGGAGCCCGCATGCTGCTCCGCCGGCGAAGGCAATGATCCTGCTGGTGCAGACCGGAGCGCCCAGCCAGATGGATCTGTTTGATCCAAAGCCGGAACTGCAAAAGCGTGACGGCCGTGTACACTCGGAGAAAGTCGAAGCGTTTCAGACCGGAAGTGAATCCAACAGACTGATGGCCAGTCCCTACCGTTTCCGCAGGCACGGCGAATGCGGTATGGAATTTTCCGAGGCGGTTCCTCATCTGGCGTCTCAGGCCGACGACATCTGCATGGTCCGGTCAATGCACACCGAGAACAACAACCATCCACAGGGCCTGCGGATGGTTCATACGGGAAAGGTCTTTGCCGGCCGGCCCTCGCTGGGATCGTGGATCTGCTACGGCCTGGGCACCGAAAATCAGAACCTGCCAGCCTATGCGGTTTTGCGTTCACCGACTGGCTACTCGAACGGCGGAACGGCCCTGTGGGACAGCGGGTGGCTGCCGGCAGCGTTCCGTGGAACTGAGATTCAGTCACAGGGACCGCCATTCATTAACCTGCATCCCTCAAGAGAGCTTCCCGAGGAAGCACGCCGGAATACGCTCAGTCTGCTGGATAAGCTCAATCGGGATCGCCAGCGGCTGTATCCGGGCGATTCGCGGCTGCAGGCGAGAATTGCAAACTATGAACTGGCGGCCAGGATGCAGATGGAAGCCGAAGAACTGCTTGACCTCCGTTCCGAGACACTGGAAACTCTGCAGATGTACGGAACGGATAACGACATCACCCGCGACTACGGCACACGCTGTCTGATGGCCCGTCGTCTGGTAGAGGCTGGTGTGCGTTTCGTACAGGTCCTCACGCCAAACACAAACGGATTCATGCCGTGGGACCAGCACAGCAAACTCAAAGGCGGCATTGATGCCATCGCGGCCCAGGTCGACCGACCATCCGCAGCACTCATCACGGATCTCAAACAACGCGGTCTGCTTGACGAGACAATTGTCATGTGGAGCGGTGAATTCGGTCGTCTGCCGGTTTCTCAGAATAAAACCGGACGCGACCACAACCGTCATGCGTTTTCTGTTTTGTTATCCGGTGGTGGTTTCCGGCCAGGACATGTGCATGGTGCGACAGACGAGCTGGGCTACCGTGCCGTCGAAGACAGGGTGAGCTGCTCTGATCTTCATGCAACGCTCCTGCACCAACTGGGACTGGACCATGAGGCGCTCACGTACCTGCACAACGGTCGCGAAGAAACTCTGACCGATGCGGTCGTCAGTGAAGCCCAGACTGTGAAGGGCCTGCTCCGGACTTCGCCAATGCCGTCGGAAGGCTGAGAAACAGGCTCCGACAGGAGTGGGCAGCCTCTGCGTCAAGGTGCCGACCGGGATGTGCATGGTATCCACCGCAGACCGATGAACCCGAGTTCTGTCCACTGCGAGCCCCAGCTCGTGTCCGTTCCGTCGGGATACCGGCGCACGGCGACCAGCAGTAGCCGGCATCCGCGACACGGCGCGGCCCTTCCCAGCGCGTTCCGTCCTTTGAAATGAAGGATACCGATTGATTCTTGCGATTATCGTCGTCGTCATTGTCGACGTCATACTCGCAGGAGTTCAGCAGAAGTTGCCCGTTCGGGATCACGGAGAGTTTGGCGTCCCGAAGATCCAGATTCGGACTTTCGAGTAATGCCGCCGATTCTCATGTGGAACCATCGATCGAAGAGAAGGATGCGAATCTTTCCGTGTCACCCGCTCCGGCATGCCCAGCGCCTTCGCGAAACGCACAGAACCAGCGATCGTTGAACCGTTCCAAATCCGTGAACGCATTATGCGGCGCCCTGTTGCTTTTTTGTGTCCTGACAAATGTTCGATTTTTGACACAACTGACTCGGCGGACGCAGGAATGATGGATTCAAATCGGTGCGAACCATTCACTCGTTGTCGATGTCGAGATCGCTGGCCACGATCTCGACACCACATAGAAGCGTACGTCCGTGGACCGGTTTCAGAGAAATACGAAGGTCTGAATCTGCTTCCACATTGGTAAACTCCCGGACAATAGCCGAATTACGACCACCCGACGCTTGCGAGACATCCAGTCGTTCAATAACGGTCCTGCCCTGCAGGGCGACGTCGAAGACACGCTCTCCAGCAACAACCGCAGCAGGCTCACTAAAGTGCAGCCGAACTGTATAGGGTTCTGATTTTGCATCGGATTTGCCAAGGCCGATTGTGACCGACGTCAGACCTTCAATGCCGGAGGCCGCAACCCACGCCGTCCCTTCGCCACTGACCAGTGAAGAGTGGTGACGAAAACTTTTTTGCTGATCGCCTTTCATCTCCACCGAAACGTTTGGTGAGGAACCGCCCACGTTGGGCGCGTCAAACCACATCGTTCCGTTGCTGGCCATACGGTCACCAGGTGCTCCGAGATTTATTCCGACACGGCGAATGCGGTCATTTACGGGATCCAGCGACAGAGCGCTGTAGGTCCAGACTTCCGATTCCGGAAGGTGAACCAGCGACAACGAAGTGAACAATGAGTATCCGCACACGCAGCCATGCGCAAAGTTCGGGGCGTTGAGTACGCCGTTGGCCGGAATCAGGCTGTTGCGGCAGCCGGAACGGAATCCTTTCAGGCGCGCCGTTTCTCCTGATTCAATATCGCAGAAACCAGCTGTATCCGCCCGAAAAGTCATCAGGTGCGGACTGGCAATGGCATAGTTGCAGTGATGACCGGCTTTCGTGAATTCCCAATCCACTTCTCTGTTCGTCACTGGATGCACACGAGCTATGCGTTCACCGGTTTCCAGATCCCAGGACAGTCCCGGACCGCGCTGGTCCAGTACTCGGTCATTCCAGATGATCACCCGGTCCCACAGACTCTCAGGATGCCCCTTGAACCCTTCGCCTTCGGCATACTGCTTCCAAAGCAGTTCTCCCGTTTCGCCTCGGAACGCCATCACGTGTTTCTTGTTGGTCAGCAGCAGCACATCATGATCCCCGGAATACGCAACCCACGTTCCGATGATGTCGGCATGCTTCTTCCATTCCAGCCTTCCGGTCTTCAGGTCGATGGCCTTGAGGTGACGCACGTCAGAAGCTTCCGGAACCACTCCGCGACGCTTCCAGTCCTTGTAGAAGCTCTCCAGCGCACCGTCGTAACAGAAGATCTTGTCAGAACCGATAGAGACCACAGGAAAACTGGCTTCGGCTTCGTGAGACCAGACATGATCCCCGCTGTGACGGTTGAGTACGATAATTTCGACGGGTGAATTCTGTCCGGCAAGCAGTTTCCGGGCATCAGCGAGTTTTTCTGTGTCAGCATCGAGGGTGCGGAATACAACGGCAATCAACAGGTCGTCTTTCACCCGGATACGCCCCCAGTCGTCCGACGGATTCGGCAGTTTGAATTCTGCCAGCTGTTTGCCGGTTGCCGGATCGAGCCGCAAACAGCTTTTTTCATGCACGAGATAGATGGAATCCCGGACTGCCAGAAAGTGAAATCCGGCCAACCGATCTTCGAAGTCGTTGCCCCGGCGCCCGGGCAGATAATTGTCGTCGTCCCTGAGAGGGATCTGCCAGAGAATGCGACCGGTGTAGACGTCAACGGCCGTCATTTTTCCCGGGCCCTGAATAAACATTCGGCCACCGATCACGGCCATGCTCGGCCCCCAGAAATGGCGGTTGTAAAACAGGCTTCCATCGGATGCAGGTCCACCGAACCACAGGACACCAAGAGGTGCCATCACGAGCTGATCCTGGGACATCAGCGTGTTCGATGCGTCTCCGTATTCATGAGTCCAGTCGGCGGAACCAGGTAAAGCGCCGCTGCGAGTGAGCAGTGAAAACCTGTCAGAACGAACGATTTCAGCATTCGAAAGCTTCGTACTGGCGACCAGCCTGACCATCTGAGCGTGTTGTATGTCATTAATGGGCAGATAGGCCGTTCCACCGTAGGGTCTCAGGCGATCGAAAAGTCTCTTCAGCCGATCCGCACTTCGGGTCAGACCAAAACGGTGTGGCTCCTCTGACACCAGTACCGTCGCCAGATACTGTGGAAGCTCAAATCGGCCAGGATCGCCGACGAGTGCAACGACCCGTGTGCCGTACAAGCCGGCGCGGTCGTAATGCCGCCGTAACTGGCGGACTCGCTCCTCGTCCGGATCGACAACAATGACTCGCATGTCTGACTGCCGAACCAACTCGCCAATCAGACCTCCGGAACCAATCCCCAGCGCAACGCAGTAGCTGTCCTCTGGTTGCGCGTGGTTCAGCAGATGGACCACATGATCAGACCAGTCTGCCGTCTCCACGACCGGCCGAGGTTGTTGCGCATGAGCACGGGGCTCAACTGACTCCGGCCCGAAACAGTGCATTCGGCCTTCCTTCGTCGTGACCACCAACCGCCCGTTCGCCACAAGCATTGACGCGAGTGACCCCGCAATTTCTGTGCGCCACGACACTACGGCTGGATTGTTTGTGCCGGGCAGATCGATCGCGAATACCACCTGTCCCTGGTGACCATACAGACGATTGCCGGCTTTCACGTCCACCAACAGCGGGTTGGCCACCAGCCATTCCTCGTAGTCTGTCCTCGGCATTTCACGAATCTGATTGTTTTCCAGCGACCAGGACTGTTTCAGCACCGTGACTTTCGACTTTTTGCCGCGCCGGTCTGTACGCTCGACCTCCATCGGATTCGCAAGATCGTAAGCCACGACTTTTCCCCCCTCACCTGCATAGATCTTGTCCTTCCCGATGACAGGTGTCTGCAGGCTCATTCCGAGCTGGCGTTCGGCGACAGTGTCGAATGTTACGGTACCGTGAAACAGCCATTGCCCGGTTGTGCATACGTGATAGTTGGTGACACCACTGGTCGTGTAGCGGAAACTCTGAAATTGCCCACTCCTGCGATTTCGGCATCCTGCCACAGATCTTCCCTGAGGGATAAACAAGTTCGATTCGCTGGCAGCCAGATAACCCTGCGGCGTCATATCATCCAGGGTAACGACCTGGTGCTCGGGAGCCGCCAGCGGTTTGGAATCGACCGGTTTTCCGGTTGCGGCATCCACCGTATACAGGAACGTACCTTCAAACGGCCAGACTCCAGCCGTGAAGTGAATCTGGCCGTTCAAAAGCACCGGACCACCTCGGACGGGCCACACTGAAATCAATCGCTCGTTACCAATGACGCGGCGCAGATTGGGTGCAGCGCGGAATCGCCACATGAGTTTGCCGCTGTCAGCTGTCACGCAGTACAGTGAACCGTCGTCCGCACCAAAATAGACACGTCCCTCAAAGACCAGCGGCGCAAATCTCACGGGCCCGTCAGCATAAAACCGCCAGCGCTGTTCACCCGTCTCCAGATCTACTGCAGTGACAGAGTCATTTCGCGACGATCCGTAATACAAAACTGAATCAACAACAACCGGCTCGTACACGGCATCGAAATGCAGACGCGGATCTTCCGGCCACGCCGGTTTGAGAGGTGGCAGTTCAAGTGTCCACTGCAGGTGCAGATTGTCCACCAGTTGTTCGGGGGTCACTGCGCTGCGCTGCGCGTCGAACCGCCATGTTGGCCAATCCTCGCCGCGCCCGGCCGGTGTCCATTCAGTGAAAATCCCGGTCAGAAGCATGCCGAGGATAATTGATGAGAATTGCTTCATAATTGGCTTCCGGCATGTTGTGAGTGGGGGACTGAATGTGAATCGGAGTCCTAGAATTCCCGTATTTCACCCGATTCAGCCAGTGAAAGGCAATCGAGGGACGCAATTCATTCCCGCTTATTAAGACTGGCTTAATCACTCTGGAGCCGGGAACTGCCGGACAAAAAGACCGCGTTCTCAGAATTTACCTCGTGACGCTGCCGCGACACATGATGACGAAAAACACAACATTTCCTTAACAGGATCTGTCATTGTTGAATGCGATACCTGCACGAAGTAGTATGCCAGTGTGTCCGGTTTGACCCAACATCCGCGTGTACGTCGCCGAACAGTTTTTCAGCCAGCCGGTATTTACGTCACCAGGGAGATCAGTCCCATTCGTGATCGCGTTCTTTCAATTGCTTTCGTGATCTGCGCAACTGTCACAACTCAGGCAGGTGCCTGCTCAATCCCCGTGTTTCGCTATGCACTCGAGAAGTGGCAACCGGATCCCTACGTGGCGTTTGTCCTTCATCGCGGTGAATTCACCGCGGAACAGCAGAAACTGATCAACACTCTGCAGTCCAGGGATGCTGCACAGTCGACGCCGGCCAACCTGATCGTGGAAACTGTCAATCGTGATACCGAACCGGACAAAGTCACAGCAATACTCCGTGAGGAATCCATCGAAGACAAACTGCCCTGGCTCGTGGTCAAGAAACCCGTAGACAGAGACTTGCCTCAAACTGTGTTTTCGGAAGAACTGACCGCAACCAGTGTCGCCCGATTGATGGATTCACCACTGCGAATGACCATCAAAAACAGACTGCTTGAAGGAGACTCCGTCGTCTGGGTTTATCTGGAATGCGGCCGCGAGAAGAAAGATGACGAGACTTTTTTTTTACTGACTCAGGAACTGTCCCGACTGCAAAATGAACTCAAGCTGCCGGAAATTGAAGATCAGGATCTGTCGGACCTCACTGCGGCTCCGGAATCATTAAAGATCCGGTTTTCAGCAGTTCGGCTGTCGCGAAACGATGATGAGGAGGCAGTGTTCCGCGATATGCTGCTGCACGTTGAACATGATCTGCTTGACGAAGCATACATCGACCAGCCCATGGCGTTTCCTGTCTTTGGGCGCGGACGAGCTCTGTATGCTCTGGTGGGTGACGGGCTGGTGCCTGAACTGATCGAAGAAGCCTGTCAGTTTCTGACCGGGGCCTGCCAATGTACTGTCAAAGCCGAAAATCCCGGTGTCGATCTGTTGATGCAGGTTGACTGGGACAACTTCATACAGCCGATGGACGTGCCTGATACTTCTTTGCCACCTCTCTCAGGATTTACTGGATTTGGTGAGTTGGCGGAAATCACCAGCAAAGCAGTCCAGGCTTCAGAGAACATAGTCATTCAGGAAGAGGAAAGCGGACCGAGTCCATCGAACCCCGTGTCCGTCATCGATGCGGTCGCTTCAGTGACCGATGATGTGACACCTGTTACTGCTCAGAACAGAATCGGTGCAAAGTCACCTGAGGCGGGCATGTTTTGGCAGAATGTGATGATGGTTCTGCTGCTTTCAGGATGCGTGGTCGTTGCCGCTTCACTATTTCTGATTCGCAGGTCCACCGGATAATTCACGACGGATTTGCAAGGCGCACTGTGAATTTAGATTTGGCCACCGATATGGCGATTCATACGCAGCCCCGCTGAGTTCGCGGGCAGAATCAAATTCGGATTCCGTTTCAGCAATGGCGGTCACATGAATGTCTGGCGACTGGTGGTTCGCGAAATCAAACACCGCAGATTCAACTTTGCGATGGGACTGCTTTCAGTCGCCGTTGCCGTATCGAGTCTGGTTGGAGCGCAAACTCTGCTGACAGCTGATCGCATCATCACAGGACGACTTTTGAGTGCGAAGGAAGCTGAAGTTGAGAAATCCGTTGCCGAAAAACGGGCCGCCGTGCAAAAAGCCGGAAAAGAGCTGCAGGACGTGATCCGCCGGCAGATGCTGGGACTGGGTTTCAATGTGTTGATTCTTCCGGAATCTCAGTCACTCTCTGAAATTCATCTCAACGGCAGTATGTCTGCGACAATGCCTGAGGAGTACGTCGACAGACTGGCAAATTCAAAGATCGTCACCGTCAACCATTTGTTACCCAGTGTCACACAACGCGTTTACTGGGAAGAACGGGACCGTGAAGTCATCGTCGTGGGCACGCGCGGTGAAGTACCGATCCAGCATCGTGGGCTGAAGAAGCCTCTGCTTGATGAAGTGGCTGCCGGAAAGATCGTCCTCGGCCATGAAATCCACCGGCAGCTGAGTGTCACTGAAGGCGACACCGTCCGGCTCAGAGGCCGGGACTTCACCGTGTCCCGGTTACACGCTGAACGTGGATCGGTCGATGATGTCACGGTGTGGATCAACCTGGCCGAAGCCCAGGAACTCCTGGGTATGCAGAATCTGATTAACGCCATCCTGGCTCTGGAATGCGATTGTTCGGGCGACCGCATCTCTCAAATTCGCGCTGAAATTTCCTCGATTCTTCCGGGAACGCAGGTGATTGAGCGGTATTCCCAGGCACTCACACGAGCCGAATCGCGCGCGAAAGCAAAGGAATCTGCCCAGACGGCACTGAAGGAGGCTGAGCAGTCGGGAGTGCAGCAATTGGCGCTCGAGCTGGCCACGCGCCGAAATCTCGAGGATCGTCATGCGGGATTCGCCGCGATACTGGTTCCACTTGTTGTTTTGGGATCGATCGTCATGATCGGGCTGCTGGCTCTGACAAACTCACGTCAGCGGTGTCACGAAATAGGAGTTCTGCGGGCAATCGGACTGAGCACCCGGCAACTGATGCTGATGTTCCTCAGCAAGGCAGCCGCACTTGGTTTGCTGGGCGGGGTGGCCGGCGTCACAGCTGGACTGATGATCGGTCGTATGCTCGTATCTGCCCAGTCCGGCGGGACCAGCTGGAATGAATTGTTTGCCTCGGGTACCCTTTCGGCTGTGGTCATTTCTGCTCCTCCGTCGGCATTGTTTCTTGCCGGACTCGCGAGCTGGATTCCGGCACTGCTTGTCGCCCGTCAGGATCCTGCAGTTATTTTACAGAGAGAGTAGCGGTCAATGCTGCTGCGACTGGAACACCTCTGCAAAACATACGTCGGAAAGCCAACGCATGTTCACGCCATCAGAGACGTTTCGATTGATCTTGCAGAGCGTGAGTTTGTTGCTGTGCAGGGACCAAGCGGATGCGGAAAAACGACGGTGCTGCTGACAGCCGGAGGACTGCTCAAACCTGATTCAGGTGAGGTCCTGATTGAAGGTCAGAATCCATACGCGATGTCGCCTGATGACCGGGCAGCGTTTCGCGCACGAACGATCGGTTTTGTTTTTCAGCAGTTCCATCTCGTGCCGTATCTGGACGTGCTTGATAATATCCTGTCACCAGCACTTGCAGCCGCGAACCCACAGAATGATGCTCGCCAGCGTGCTGTACAGCTGATCGAACATTTTGGGCTCACCCATCGCACGCATCACGTACCAGGTGAACTTAGCAGTGGTGAACGTCAGCGCACGGCTCTTGCACGAGCTCTGCTCAACAGACCACGTCTGCTGCTCGCCGACGAACCAACCGGAAATCTTGACCCGGAAAGTACTGAGTCGGTCCTTGGACATCTGAAAGAATTTGCGGAATCCGGCGGAGCCGTTCTGCTGGTGACACATGACGACCGGGCAGTTTCCTTCGCTCAACGCGTCGTTCATCTTTGTGATGGCCGGATTTCAACTTTGATGGATCGCAATCTCAGCGGGACGCTTTAAGCTGCTGAGGCCGGTAAGTGGCGTTTCTCAGTCCGATTCAATACCAAACTCAGAGAGTTATCCGGCCCACGACAATGCATCCAGTTAGGTTCAGTTTTGTACAGCGATCTCGCTGGCGCCGTGCCGGTCGCATAAGTTCATTGTGGGTACTGCTGCTCGTTGCTGTGTCCCTGATTTGTTTGATGATCTTTCTGATGAGACTCGGGATGCCGTCTCGCAGCGCGGGTCGAGACACGCTCATCGTCTACGCAGCTGCCGGAATGCGGGTTCCGGTGGAAGAAATTGCTCAGCAGTACGAGTCCGAATTCGGTGTCTCACTGGAGGTTCAGTACAATGGCTCAAACACACTGCTGAACCAGCTGCAGACCGATAAGTTCAATGAAGCCGATATTTACCTGGCGGCGGACGATTTCTACACAGACAAGGCGATTGAGCTGGGTCTGGCAGTGGACACGATGCCGATCGCGCATCAGCGACCGATAATCGCCGTGCGGAAAGATTCTGAGAAGAAGATCGAGTCGCTGGACGATCTGCTGCGTGAGGATATACGGGTGGCAGTTGCCAATCCCGAGCAGGCAGCGGTCGGCAAGGCGACGCGCCGCCAATTGAGTACATTCCGAGTCGGTGAGATCAACCGCTGGGAGCAGCTGGAAAAGCATGTCACTGAGTCAGGGGTGTTCAAACCAACCGTTAATGACATTGCAACCGATGTCAAAATTGGCGCTGTTGATGCGGCAATCGTCTGGAATTCCACCGTAGCAATGCCGAAGTACAGGGAAGACCTTGTGGGTGTTTCCGTTCCCGAGCTTGATGGTGATTCTGACCTGATCAGTGTGGCGGTACTGCGTTCGTCATCCGATCTGCCCTCGGCCTACAGGTTTGCCCGTTATGTTTCGGCTCGCAACAAAGGTCTCGCCGTTTTTACAAAGTACGGCACGCAGTCGGTGGACGGTGACATATGGCAGGAGAAGCCGCAGGTAAATTTCTTCTGCGGTGCGGTCAATCGACGGACGATTGAACAGATCATTGAAGAATTCCAGCTGGACGAGGGTGTCACTGTCAATACCATCTACGATGGCTGCGGCATTCTCACCAGTCGCATGAAAGGTATTGAAGGACAGCGACAGTCTCTGGGCTTTCCCGATGTTTATATGGCCTGCGATCTGTACTACCTGGAAAACGTCAAGACCTGGTTTCAGGAAGCAGCAAATGTTTCTGACGTCGAACTGGTGATCGCCGTGCCCAAAGGCAGTACAAAAGTCAAGTCGCTGTCTGATCTGGTTAAGCCCGACGTACGCGTGGCTGTTGGTGAACCCTCGCAATGTACAGTTGGAGCTCTCACTCGCAGGCTGCTGCAAAAGGAAGGACTGTACGAGCAATTCGTCAAAAAGCAGCAGCACGGAGACGAAGTAATGGTAGTCGAAAAATCGTCGTCGGCTCTTCTTGTGCCGGATGTCCTGACCGGTCATGTCGATGCTGCCATTGCTTATATCACGGACGTGCTGCCGAATCAGGATTCCGTGGATGTTATTCGCATTCAGTCACCGGTGAACATTGCCATTCAGCCGTTCAGTATTGCTAAAACCAGTGAACATAAGTATCTCCTCCGCAGACTGTTCAAACGCATCGTAAACTCTCCGGAAGCATTTGAGTCCGTCGGATTCCACTTTCGCCTGGATGACACGTCGAAAGACGATGCAGAGAACCTGGCACCATGAGTGACAGATCATCTGCTTCTGATCACGAGAACCGTGGCCGCACGCAAACCACCCGGCACGTTACGCTCTCGAATACGGTCTTTATGATTTCTTTGGGGATCATCGGCGGGACCTATCTGCTGCTCATCGCGGCGATGCTCACCGCTGACACCTGGTATATGGCCGAAAAGTCGGTCAAAGCGGCTTATGCTGCCAATTCATGGCAAGTGTTGCTGTTCGAGAATCCCATCGCGGAGGCGCTTGCTGATCGGAAAATACGCTATTCGATATGGCTCAGCCTGACCTCGTGTACGTTGTCCGCGGTGTTCTCACTTCTGGTCGCGGTGCCGATTGGATATCTGCTTTCGCGCCACCAGTTCCCCGGGAAACGGCTGCTGGATGCCGTTCTGGATATTCCGATTGTGTTGCCGCCGCTCGTTGTTGGATTGAGCCTGCTGATCCTGTTCCAATACCCACCATTTGCATGGATCGCACGAGATGTCGTCTATCAGCTGCCGGCAGTCGTACTTGCCCAGTTTTCAGTCGCCTGCGCGTTCGCGGTGAGAACGATGAAGTCCACTTTTGACCACATCAACCCGCGATCCGAGCAGGTTGCAGTCACTCTGGGATGTTCGCGAGCCCAGGCCTTCGGCTGGATTGTACTGCCGGACGCGTCTCGTGGCATGATGACAGCATTCACGCTGGCATGGGCACGTTCACTGGGCGAATTTGGACCATTGCTGATCTTTGCCGGTGCAACGCGGATGAAAACAGAGGTCCTGTCGACATCCGTGTTTCTTGAATTGAACGTTGGAAATATCGAAGCTGCCGTCGCCGTTTCACTGATCATGATACTGGCAGCTGTCACAGTTCTGGTCATTACCCGTCGGTGGGGCCTGCGGGACATTGCCTTATAAACGGAGTAATCTGCGGTCCGATGATTGCGATCAAAAACATGTCGGTTGAATGCGGTGACTTTCGGCTCTCCGAAGTGTCCCTGACAATCGCTGCGGGCAACTACGGCGTGCTCATGGGCCGGACGGGGTCAGGAAAAACAACCATCGTTGAGTGTGTCCTGGGACTGCGCCGGATTTCGAGCGGGACGATCCTGCTGGACAATCACAATGTGACACATCTCAACCCCGCGATGCGCGACATTGGTTATGTCCCGCAGGACAGAGCACTGTTTTCGAGAATGACGGTCCGTGATCATCTGGCATTTGCTCTGATGATTCGTCGGGTGTCCGCATCTGAGACCGATGGCCGCGTCCGCGAACTGGCAGCGTCGCTGGGAATCGTCCATCTGCTCGATCGAACACCGCACGGGCTCAGCGGTGGTGAACAACAGCGAGTTGCTTTGGGCAGAGCACTGTCATTTCGACCGCGGGTTCTGTGCCTCGACGAACCGTTGAGTGCGCTCGATTCAGAGACACGACAACAAATGTGTGAGCTGCTCGCTGATATCTCGCGCAAGGAACAGGTGACCACATTACACGTGACTCACAACCTTGACGAAGCGCAACGTCTGGCCGACTGTCTGTTCACGGTCGTTGACGGCAAAATTAAACCTGTTGAACCAGCCGGTGGAAGAAACTGATGCAGATCACGGTACAATATGAAGCTCAGGCAAGGCGAGCAGCAGGCGTTGGTTCGGATACGATCGAGGTCTCTGATGCCTGTTGTGTGAATGATTGCATTCGCAGGGTCGCTGATGCACATGGCGAACAGCTCAGGTCGGTACTCGTGGACACAAACGGAGAAATTCAGCCCGCACTTCTGATTTTTCTCAACGACGTTCAGGTTGTCCGCCAGGCGGAAGGCGTCCTTTCCGACGGTGACACACTGACGCTGATGACCCCCATATCGGGCGGCTGATTCGCACTGGTCACCGGAATCAGCTGTCCGCTGAATGCTTGCAAGACTTAATTCCGCTTTATCAAAACCTCATGGCCCCAAACACCCACAGCTCCCTCACTGAAGAAGAATACGCTACATACGAATGGCAGATGTGGGTCGATGACTTTGGTGAAGCCGGTCAGGAACGGCTCAAAGCATCGTCGGTACTTGTTTCCCGCGTGGGAGGACTGGGAAGCGTGGTTGCCTATGAACTTGCGGCAGCGGGAGTCGGGAAACTGGTCCTGGCACATGCGGGAAACATTAAACCAAGTGACCTCAATCGACAGATACTGATGCCCCACGCAGCGCTGGGTACGTTACGCGTCGAGTCGGCGAAACGCCGGCTGAAGGAATTGAATCCGAGGATAGAAATCGTCGCAGTCAATGAGAACGTCGATGCAGACAACTCCGCCGGTCTGATCGAGCAGGTTGATCTGATCGTGGATTGTGCACCCATGTTCGACGAACGATTTGCCATGAATCGCGAGGCCGTCCGTCAGAAAAAGCCGCTTGTCGAATGTGCCATGTATGAGCTGGAAGCAAGTCTGACGACAATTATACCTGGGCAAACACCCTGTCTGGCCTGCCTGTACCCCAAAGTACCTCCCGTCTGGCGACGAGAGTTTCCCGTGTTTGGAGCCGTTTCCGGCACCGTGGGCTGCATGGCGGCCATGGAAGCGATCAAAGTTCTCGCCGGATTCGGCAATCCACTGACTGGAATCATGGTGACGACTAACCTGCGCGAGATGACATTTTCGCGCCGGAGAATCCAGCGCCGCACTGCTTGTGACGTCTGCGGAAACCCGTGAGACCATGCCCCACAGTGCTCAAGAAATCATCCCATGGTTCTGGCAGGCGACTAAAGATTTGAAAGGACTTCCTTGTCGACAGCACAAATCGATTAATCGACGCAGAGTGATAGGCTCAGCCGGTGACGTGATCGTCTTTCATTGGGGAAACTGACTTAAGATCAGGAACAGCCGACATACGCGATTCAGCAATCTGCCAGGCTACAGAGGTCCGTGTTCGCTGCCATCACCTGAGCTTTTTGGTAAGATGGGTAATCAGCATTCCAATACGACTAACGGCAGACCAGGACGTACAGTCCATCACTCGGCAGCCGTCCACAATCGACATAGCGCATGCCGCGGGTGTGCCCATTGAAAGAGCCAACATGACCGACACCAATACGACTCGCGATGACTTCCAGCTTGGTCGAAGATCGTTTTTGACAGCGGCGGCCGCAGCAGCAGGAACCGCATCCACGGTTTTCGGGCGCGAGTACGGGCCAAATGCAGCACCAACTCGGTATCCGGAACCGGATGTCGTGGTGATCGAAGACGAATTCAAGAAATACAAACTCGGCAACTCGCCCATCCTGCGGTTGTATCACAACAAGAACATGCTGTGGGCCGAAGGCTGTGCCTGGAACGGCTCAGGCAGGTATCTCGTCTGGAGCGACATTCCCAATAACGTTCAGTATCGATGGCTGGAGGAAGACGGGCATGTTTCGATTTTTCGTCACCCGTCCAACAACAGTAACGGAAACACATTCGACTTCAGCGGCCGGCAGATTTCGTTCGAACATGGCACACGTCGTGTCGTGCGTTACGAGTACGATGGCACCATGACCGTTTTGGCCGACAGCTACAACGGTAAGTCGCTGAATGCTCCCAATGATGGTGCCGTTCATCCGAATGGTGACATCTGGTTCACCGACCCCGGATACGGTGGTCTGATGAATTATGAAGGCAACCGGGCGGACCGGAGGTCCCCGTCATGGCCGCAGCCTCATCAGAAGGAAGCGATCTATCGCATCGACGCAAAGACCCTGAAGCTGTACCAGGTGGCCGACGACATCTACAAACCCAACGGCCTGTGCTTTTCGCCGGACTACACGAAAATTTATGTAGCGGACACCGGCAAGTCTCACTATGACGACGCAAAGGAGAACATCAAAGTGTGGGACGTAGTGGGTGAAAAGAAGCTGGCAAACGGGAGAGAGTTCGCATCGATGGCCATGGAAATCAACGGCGAAGAAAAAGCCGGATTTGCTGACGGCATCCGCTGTGACGAAGACGGTAATATCTGGGCCAGCGCAGGCTGGGTCGGTGACGGCTATGACGGAGTGCATGTGTTCGAACCCACTGAAGGCAGGCGCATCGGCCAGGTGCTGCTTCCCGAGATCTGCTCCAATGTCTGCTTCGGCGGCACAAAGCGAAATCGCCTGTTCATGACCGGCAGCCAGTCACTCTACGCCGTCTATGTGGAAACCAAAGGTGCTCACATCACCTAGCCAGGGACCGGCGTCGCTGAATCGTGAGAGCCCGCCTCTGCGCGGACTCTTTTCGGTGAAACAGTCTGCTGCAAAGACGAGTCTGTCGCTGTGATGCAGTCTTCACACCTGACGATGTCGTTCAGCCGGTTATATTCAGTTCAACACAGACCGAGAATCCTTCATGTGTTTCATATCCGTTGTCACACTCACGGTGCTGTTTCTGTCTGTCATTCAACTGGAAGCTGCCGAAACTCTGCGGCCCAATATCATCTATATCATGGTCGACGACCTGGGGTATGGAGATCTGGGCTGCTACGGTCAGAAAGTGATTCAAACGCCGAATATCGATCAACTGGCAGCGGAGGGCATGAAGTTCACCGACCACTATGCCGGTCACACCGTTTGTCGGCCGTCTCGTCTGGTCCTGTGGACAGGGAAGCATGTGGGACACACGGGACTGACTGGAAACCGACCACGGCGCCTGACTGGCCAGGAGCGAACAGTCGCAAAATTACTGCAGGAATCAGGCTATGCCACCGGTGGTGTCGGCAAATGGGCACTGGGTCACGTGGACGATCCTTCGGAGGTCGACAATCCCGGGCATCCCAATCACAATGGATTCGACTACTGGTTCGGGTATCTCAACCAGAGCAATGCTCACAACTTCTATCCCGCGTTTGTGTGGGAGAACGATGAGCAAGTGTTTCTGCCAGGTAATGTCATCGATCCGATTCCGGCAGGACGTGGTCGTGTCTCTTCTAAGCGTGTGAGTTACTCCCATGATTTTATGACAAAGGCCGCACTGGGATTTATCACGCGTCACGCTGAGGATCCATTCCTGCTGCACATCCACTGGACAATCCCTCACGCGAACAACGAGGGTGGTCGAGTCACCGGGGACGGCATGGAGATCCCAAGTCATGGCATCTACTCCGGTCAGGACTGGCCGAATCCCGAAAAAGGGTTTGCGGCCATGGTCAGTCATATGGACACCGATGTCGGGCGGTTGATGAAACTGCTGCAGAAACTGAAGATTGATCATAAGACGCTGGTGATTTTCACGTCGGATAATGGCCCCCATAATGAAGGAGGACACAACCACGAATTTTTTGACTCGAATGGCGCACTCACAGGATTTAAACGATCCATGCATGAAGGTGGAATCCGAGTGCCCCTGATTGCCCGGTGGCCGGGACATATCGCTTCCGGCACCTCGTCTGACCATCAATCCGGCTTCTACGACTTTCTGCCCACGGCCTGCGAACTGGCACATGTGAAAGCACCCGGTGATATTGACGGCATCTCTTATTTGCCCACGTTGCTTGGTCAGACCGACCAGCAGCAACATGAATATCTGTATTGCGCCAGCCAAGAAGGCCTGACGGCAGTGGGCGTACGATACGGTGAGTGGAAGCTGGTGAAATATCGCAAAGCCGGAAATGATCCAGACAAACCTACGGACTGGCGACTGTATGATCTGTCACGAGACATAGCTGAGACACAGAATATCGCAGCGCAACACACCGACGTGGTTAAAACGATTCTTGGCCTGCTCAGACGCGACAGTCTTCCGTAGAACGAATGTCGCTGCCGATCTGCTCGCAGATTCCTCGTCGGCAAACTCCCGACTGACGTCCCCAAATCAATCGAGAACGCTCAGAGAAATCAGAGCATGGAATCCTCAAATACAAATTCCCCAAAGAACGCTTGATAATCACGACGTTTCCGTGATTCAATCGAGCATCGTGTGAAATGTGGGCGGTAGCGGACTGATCGTGTGTTCTGGTTGTGGCCGCAGCGGAAATCGCGTGCGCTTACCAATCAATGAACAATTGCCTACAGTGAATACACGTGCTGAAGCCTTCGCATGGGTCGCCATTGAGCCATGTTCGGCCAATATGATAGATAACTGATCATGAGCAAGTCACAGGTCACCGCTCAGCCAATTCGGGTACTGATCGCGAAAGTCGGGCTGGACGGCCACGACCGCGGGGTCAAGATCGTGGCTCGTTGCCTGCGTGATGCCGGTATGGACGTGATCTACACCGGGCTGCATCGGACGCCCGAGGAGGTCGTTTTGGCAGCTGTTCATGAGGACGTTGATATCCTCGGCATTAGTATTCTCTCCGGTGCCCATATGACAGTTTTTCCCAAAGTATTGAAGTTGCTGAGCGACCACGAAGCCAGCGACATAATCGTTGTCGGGGGTGGTGTCGTGCCGGTGGCTGATGTCACGCGACTGAAGAACATGGGTATCAAGGAGATCCTGCTGCAGGATACATCACCGCAGGTCATTGCGGAGACGATGCAGGGGCTGGTCGCAGCACGCCGCCCGCGCTGAATGCCGACGGAATGACGAATGGCAGGTCACATCGGGAGGTTTGATTCACAGGCATCACGTCAATCGCCTCTTAATACGGTTTTGGATGAGCAGGCATAGAAGAACACCAGCACCGAGCCGCACTATGGAAGATTGGTCCTTCCCGCCACATTACAGTACCACGTATCGACCCGAATCGGGTTCTCGTTACTGGTTTCCTCAGCGCGAAACCATGTCAAGTGGTGAGCGCGACCAGGCCATCCTTGAGCGACTCAAGCTTGTCACCCGTTACGCCTACGACAGGTCACCGTTCTATCGTCGGAAGTGGGATGAGGCCGGTTTTCATCCACAGCAGCTCACATCCCTCGAGGACTTCGAGGATCGGGTGCCGGTGATCACCAAAGGAGACCTGCGAACTTCGCAGTCCGAGGCCCCACCGTTTGGTGATTATCTATGCGTTCCGAATAACGACGTATTTCGCATCCACGGAACGTCCGGGACCACAGGGACGCCAACCGCGTTCGCTATTTGCCGCAGCGACTGGGACGCGATCGGCAATGCTCAGGCACGCGTGATGTGGGGCATGGGTTTGAGACCTGGTGACAAAGTGTTTATCGGTTCCGTATTCAGCCTCTACCTTGGATCGTGGGGAGCGCTGGTTGGCGCGGAACGTTTGGGCGCCATTTCATTTCCCTTCGGCGCCGGGGTGCCGGGAATGAGTGCGCGGGCGGTCCATTGGCTGCGGTCGGTGAATCCCACGGCTTTCTACGGCACACCATCCTACGCATTGTATCTTGTCGACGTAGCTCGGGATGAAGGCATTGATCCGCAGGAATTTCAGTTGAAGCTGTTATTTTTTTCCGGTGAACCGGGAGCGTCAGTTCCGGGTGTCCGGGACAGGATCCGGGAAGCGTACGGCGCAAACGTCATCGACTGCGGATCCATGGCCGAGATGACACCATGGATGAGTGTGTCCGGTACAGCAGAAAACGACGGTATGCTGCTGTGGCAGGACATCGTGTATACGGAAGTCTGCAACCCGACGAGCTTCCATCGGGTCCCTTATGGCCAGCGCGGCACACCGGTTTATACTCATTTGGAACGCACGTCGCAGCCAATGATCCGAATGGTTTCGGGCGACCTTACGGTGTGGGAAGATGGACCATCGGCGTGCGGCCGCACATATCCTCGGCTGCCTTATGGTATTTTTGGGCGCATTGACGATTCGTTTACGGTGCGCGGAGAAAATGTGTATCCCAGTGAGATCGATGCTGCGTTAAACGAGATCGCCAACTACGGTGGCGAGCACCGCATCATCATTTCGCGTGACGGTGCCATGGACGAGTTGCTCGTGCAAATCGAAGCCACTTCCGAGGTCTATGACGGCGGCTCTGCCGCGATCATCGCACTCCGGGACACCACGGCTCAATCATTGCATCATGTTCTCGGCATCCGCACCCGGGTCGAAGTTGTGGCACGAGACACCTTTACACGAACTGATTTCAAAGCACGCCGGGTGATCGACGACCGACAGGTATTCAGTGAAATGCGTCGTCGGCTGGAAAACGGTGAGTCATGACCAAACGCAAACCGATTCCCTCGCTGGAACTCGTCGCGCCGGTTTTGACCGGCAAGGTTGCGGCAATCGCTCGTTTGCTGACTCGTGCCGAAATCGGAGACGAGGAGGCCAGTGAAGCCCTGGCTGAAATCTATCGTCACACAGGTCAAGCCGCGATCGTTGGCGTGACCGGTGTGGCGGGCAGCGGCAAGTCAACCCTGATTCAACGCCTTGTTGCGGCAATTCGCAACGGCAGTCGAACAGTTGCCGTGGTGGCCGTCGACCCAACGAGTCCCTTCAGTGGTGGCGCCATCCTGGGTGATCGTGTCCGCATGCACAGCTTCGCCAACGATCCGGGGGTGTTCATTCGCAGCATGGCAACCCGTGGAGCCCTCGGTGGACTGGCACGAACCACACTCGAAGCTGTTGATGTCCTTGACGCTGCCGGTTTTGACATCGTACTCATTGAGACGGTAGGCGTGGGACAGGATGAAATCGATGTCCTTCGTTCAGCACATACGATCGTCGTGGTATCAGCACCCGGACTGGGCGACGATGTCCAGGCAATTAAAGCGGGGATCCTGGAGATCGCCGACATCCACGCTGTCAGTAAGTGTGATCGCACAGACTCCAGCAAGACGCTCACTGATCTGAAGAACATGCTGACGATGAATATGTCGTGTCAGCAACGTTCCGGCTGGTCATCACCCGTCGTTGCCACCAGTGCCCTCGACGGACAGGGCACTGTGGAACTGCTCGATCACATCGACAACCATCTTGCGTTCCTGAAATCGTCGGGAGAAATAACCGCAAGGCGGCAGCGGATTGCCGAGTGGCGTTTGCTGCAATCCGCCGAAGACCTGTTGCATAGTGAATTTGTAAAGCACCGCGACGGTCGTCTGTCGTCATTCACACAGCAACTGATGAGTCGCGAAACGAGTCCCCGTATCGCGGCCAAACAGCTCGTCGATAACATATTCCGGGAGAATCGGTCGTGACGGACGGGTCGCAAAACCACTCAGAATTTGATGCCCTGGCCCGACAGATCGCGGCCTGGGAACAAAACGAACTGAAAGATTTCGTGAACCGGCAGTCGGAGCGCCGCACGCAGTTCACGACGTTCGGCGACATTCCCGTACAGCGAGTGTATACCGGCCTTGATACACAGAACATACCGCTCGAAGACATTGGTCTTCCAGGTCAGTACCCATTCACCCGCGGTCCGTATCCCACCATGTATCGGGCACGGACCTGGACCATACGACAAATCGCCGGTTTCGGTACCGGCGAAGATACCAACAGGCGATTCAAATACCTGATCGCGAATGGACAAACCGGATTGTCCGTCGATTTCGATATGCCCACGCTGATGGGCTACGACTCAGATCATCCGATGAGCGACGGTGAAGTGGGCCGCGAAGGCGTCGCTGTCGACTCACTGGCGGACATGGAGGCCCTGTTCGACGGAATTGATCTAGAGCAGATCTCGGTGTCCATGACGATCAACCCTACGGCATGGATCCTGCTGGCCATGTACGTCGCTTTGGCCGAGCAGCGGGGATACGATCTGAACAGGCTGTCCGGCACGATTCAGGCAGACATTCTGAAGGAATACATGGCACAAAAGGAATGGATCTACCCCATCCTGCCTTCGGTTCGGCTTGTTCGCGACTGTATCACTTATTGCGCCCGACACATGAGGCGTTTCAATCCCGTCAACATCTCGGGATATCATATCTCCGAAGCAGGTGCGTCACCGCTGCACGAAGTCGCGTTCACATTGGCCAACGGCATTCATTATGTGGAAGAAGTGATCAAAACAGGGATGCCAGTTGACGAATTTGCGCCCAGGCTTTCGTTCTACTTTGTTTCGCAGTCTGATTTCTTTGAAGAGATATCCAAATTCCGGGCAGCGCGGCGTTGCTGGGCCAAAATCATGAGAAACCGCTTTGGAGCGCAAAAACCGGAATCGATGCGACTGCGATTCCACTGCCAGACAGCCGCAGCCTCGCTCACGATGCCCCAATTCAGAAACAACATTATGCGTACGAGCCTGCAGGCGCTGGCCGCCGTATTGGGTGGCGCACAAAGTCTGCACACGAATGGCATGGACGAAGCCTTCACGATCCCTACCGAAGAAGCGATGAAAACCGCACTCCGCACGCAACAGATCATCGCCGGGGAAACCAACGTGACAAATGTCGTCGATCCACTCGGCGGCTCCTATTATGTTGAGAGCCTCACGAGTGAGTTCGAGCGGCGTGTGTTTGAGGTGCTCGAAGAGATTGATGCGAACGGTGGAACGGTGAAGCTGATCGAAGAAGGCTGGTTTCAACGACACATTGCGGACTTTGCCTACGAAGTGGCACTCAAAAAGCAGTCGGGTGAAAAGCAGGTCGTCGGTGTCAATGTATTCGTGGAAGAAAACGAAGCGATGGACATTGAAACCCACGGTTACGACCTTGACACTATTAAGCGCCAGCTAAGCCGGCTTCATCAGGTTCGGGCGCAAAGGGATGAGGCCACCGTGGGCATGCTGCTGCGGAATCTTAGAGCGGTGGCTCAGGACGATTCGAAAAACGTCATGTCTGTGACGATCGAGCTGGTGAAGGCGGGGGCTACCATGGGTGATATCGTCGAGGCACTTCGTGACGTGTGGGGAACCTATCGCGAAATGCCGGTTTTTTGAGGATACTGCTCATTCGTTGGTCTGTGCGTGGATTGAATGAGCGTAACGCAGCTTGCCAGTGTTCCCGTCGAAGTACTGAAAGATGACATGTGGACGCGGGAAAGCGACCCGGCATTCACCGCCCGGCTTTGCGGGTTGTTCAGGACATTGCTGATCTTCATCAGGATGGTATACGGCATGTGCGATTGAACTGCTGCAGACCCGGTTAAAACCGCTGAATCCGGGAAAAGCCTGGTTGCGGCAGGCTGTTGCAGTCCTGCTGCGTTAGCATGAATTACAACGATTGAAGTTTCATTTGTGGTGAAAAGGACGGACACGCACATGTCGGATATCGCAGAACACGATATGGCTGACAGGGACAATTTATTGCCGGACCTGCCACTGGCATTAACATCACGAAGTCCGCTGGCCTGGCTGACGCTGTTCGGACCAGGAGCTGTGATTGCGAGTATTACGATTGGAACGGGTGAGCTCATTTTCTCCACGCGTGGGGGAGTCCTGTTCGGCTACAACATTCTGTTTCTGTTTCTCCTGATCTCACTGTTGAAATGGGTCCTGGTCTTCGGCACGTCGAAACACCTTCTTCTGACCGGCGTCCACCCGTTCCGCCGGATGATGGAACTGCCGGGGCCGCGCGGATGGCTCCCAATGATGCTGTTAATAATGATCTGCATCTTACAGCCAATCTGGATGAGTTTTCACAGCAGTACACTGGGGAATTACGTGGCTCTGCTCACGGGGACGACCGACAGCCTTTTCGGCGGGGCGCAATTCATGTGGGCCCTTCTGCTGATCGGCCTGGTGGCTGCCCTCTCCTTTAGTGGCGGTTACACGATCATGGAACGCATCCAGCTCGTCGTTGTGGCAGGATTGATGGTTGCGGCGGTCATATCACTGGTGATGTACGATCCGGACTATGTCAAAATGATGTGGGGCTTCGTGTCGCCACACTTCGGTGATTATCCAGCATGGATCAGAGGCAAACATCCGGCCGTCTGGGAAACGCCCAAATGGCTTGAATTAACCACTTATGTTGGAGTCATCGGTGGATCGGCATTTGATTACATGGCCTACACCACCTGGCTGCGAGAGAAAAGGTGGGGGTTTGCCGATTCCATACCTCCGACTGATATCGAGTTGCAGAAAATCGCAAATGACCGAAACCATCCCGCCAGGATCTGGCTGAAGGCACCGGTCATCGATTGTGGCATCAGTTTTGGACTGATCGTGGCATTCAGTGCGGTTTTCGTGACATCCGGCGTGGAGTTGCTCGGTCCTGCACAGGAGATCCCCGACAGTAGTGACATGCTGGGACAACAGTCCAAAATTCTTACCGCGGTTAATCCCTTGCTATATCCGCTTTACGTGTGCGGAGCGATACTCACCATGTTCGGAACGTTGTACGGAACGATTGAGATCGGGGTGGCGGTAGTGACAGAGATTCTTCGCTCCTTCAATCGGAAATGGGTCAATGCACGTCGTCTTCAAATTGCACGGGTAGTACTGGCGTGGCAGGTATGTCTTGCGGTCCTGGTAGTTCTACTGATGTTTACGTACGTCTATTCTGCAGGAAAGGAAAATGCCGTCACTCTCGCCCAACGACAGCACGCGGAGCTGAAACTTGAAACGGATGACGCCCCTGGTAAAGCCAACAGTATGGCGGACAAGCAGTCCGAAACGCGGCCCAAAGACAGCTTACGGAGTCCCAAGGAGATCATCCTGATTGTTTTACGTCCAGTGAATCTGTTTACAGGGGTGCTCGCATGTGGAATATTTTGCCTGACGAATCTTTGGATTGAAAAGAACCACATGCCGACAGGGTTGCAGTCCTCTGCCTTGATACGGGTGCTCTACGTCTTTGCCGGGTTGTTGTTTTTGGTCCTCGGCCTGAAGGGTTACTGGGATAATCACGATCCGGAAGGTGGCATGTTGAAATCACGATGGTTTTCTATTTTGGGTATCGTGGCCGTTACTTTGTTGAGCGCAGTGGTCGTCAGGCCGTTTCAACAGTGGGCGGAAAACAAGCGAGCGTAGTTGAATGGTCATGCTGCTGTGTCACGACTGCCGGACCTGACCACGGAGCACCCAGGCCATTTCCCATGCCGCAGGATGCCGATTCACTTTGCAGTCTCGCCCCTGACTTTCCAGCTTGAATCTCGTTTGTGCCATTGTGTTCTTCCAAGCTGGTCTTACGGGATATTAGGACAACGAGAATCGAATAATCGCCGTGATGAGTTTCATCAGCATCCTCGTGGTCGCTATGATCGCTGCGGTGGCGGCCGAACCCAGACTGTGGGCACTCAGTTTCAGTTGAACGTCGGCACGTGAGGATCAAACATCATGACCGACAGTGTTCAGCAAATCGACTACGGCATGTTCATCATGCCGTTTCATTCGCCAGATAAACCGCTCGCACAGGGTTATGATGAGGACCTTGAGCTGATCATTCTTGCCGAAGAACTGGGCTTTAAGGAATTCTGGATCGGTGAGCATCATACGATGAAGTACGAAACAATCGTGATGCCCGAGATCTTCATTGCACGAGCGCTCGGCGAGACCAATACGATACGGATGGGGCCGGCTCCCATCTGCCTGAATCAGCACCATCCGGCAATGGTTGCCGGCCGCCTGGCGATGCTGGATCATCTGGCAAAAGGACGCCTTAATCTTTGCATCGGCAACGGCAGCGTGACCGCCGACCATGAACTGTTTGGAATTAAACCCAAAGACGGCGGGCGCATGGCCCTTGAGGCAATCGATGTGATCCTTGATCTGTGGTCGCATGACCCACCGTATGAACACAACGGCGAGTTCTGGCAATTCAAGCTGAAAGACACAGTGGACGAAGTAGGCCTGATCGGCTTTATCCATAAGCCGTTTCAGCAGCCGCACCCGCCCATTGCCATGCCCGGCACCAGCCGCAGTTCGTACAGCATGAAAATAGCCGGTCAGCGGGGTTATCAGCCTTTTGCTCACTGTCTCGTCACCGGCAACGTGGTCGCCGACCAGTGGAACACTTACGCCACCGCAGCTGAGGAAGCCGGACGTTCACCAAGACGGTCTGACTTCAAAGTCGCGCGTTCGATTTTTCTTGCAGACACCACAAAGGAAGCGGTCGGGCGCGCCCGCACAAATTCGCTCGGGCAGAACTATGAATACATCGGCGGCCTGTTCGACAAGGGGTTGGGACGACAGATCTACAAACGAGATCTCGACATGCCCAATGCCGAGTGTAATCTGGACTTTCTGATGACCGAACAGATCATCGCGGGTGATGTTGACGAAGTTCTGCGGCGGTTGCTGATGCTCGTCGAAGAAACCGGAGAATTCGGCACACTGATCCTCATGAGTTATGACTGGGACGACAGAGATACCTGGGTTCGCAGCATGGAACTATTCGCAAATGAACTGATGCCCGCGTTGAACAAAACGGTCTGTGGAGTCGCAGCAGGGCAGTCGTCATAATGAGGGCGGCATGAGTCAGTTATATCGGCCGGAGTCCGTTTCGCTGGCTGGTGTCGCTTTGTTCGCCGCAATCGGCGCCGATGAGGTTCAGGCACGGGCAACAGTTGACTCGCTTGTCACCAGCAGCCTGATGGGACATGACTCGCACGGCGTGATCAGAATTCCGGAGTACCTGGGCTTCATTGCTGAGGGTTCAATCCTCATCGATTCGTCTGTGGCCGTTGAGCGAACAGGGCCGACCACAGCGATTGTCGACTGTGGTCGGGGATTCGGTCCTGTCGGAGCTGAGCGGGCTGTCAGCGAAGCCGTCAATATCGCGTGCGAGCAGCGGACCGCCTGTGTGATCACACAGCGCTGCAACCATGTCGGACGCCTCGGGGCCTGGGTTCAAGTCGCGGCTGACAACGGAATGATCGCGCTGGCGACCTGTAACTCACCCATCTACGGCCACTTTGTTCTCCCCTTTGGTGGGCGCGAAGGCCGACTGGCAACCAACCCCATCGCATATGCTGTTCCGACCGGTGGAGATCCGCTTGTCGCGGACTTTTCTACTGCGGTTGCACCAGAAGGAAAGATTCGATTCTATCGGAATGAAGGACAATCCGTCCCGGATGGCTGGATTCTGGACGCCGATGGCAGTCCCACAAACGATCCGAACGCGTTTTACGGTCCACCACGTGGCGGCATTCTGCCACTCGGAGCCGGTGCCGCACACAAAGGCTTCGCGCTCAGTCTGCTGGTTGAGTTACTTGGCAGTGCACTGGCCGGTATTAGTTCGAAAGATACAGAAGTATTCGGGAACGGTGTGTGCTTTATCGTGATCGACCCGGCCGCTTTTTGCCCACTGGACACCTTCCGCAGACTCATGGATGAGACCGTCGAATACATTAAATCGTCGTCACCCGCACCGGGTTTCGACGAAATTTTGGTACCTGGTGAACTCGAATTCCGCGCAATGCGACAAAGGCAGGTCGACGGTATCCCAATCGATGCCACCACTTTGCAGGCGTTATGCGAACATGGCAGTCGTCTGGGAGTCGATGCCGCCGGAATTTTGAAACGTGGAGAAATGACATGAGCAATATTACACCGCTGCGACTCGCAATGTTTGTGATGCCGATTCACGATCCTGGCAAGCCGCTGGCTCAGTGCATCGACGAGGATCTTGAACTGGCCGTGAAATGCGAGGCACTCGGATTCGATGACTTCTGGGTGGGTGAACATCACTCGTCGAGTATCGAGAACATTGTCATGCCTGAGATGTTTCTTGCGAAACTGCTGGGGCTGACAAAGCGGATTCGTGTCGGTCCTGCCCCGGTCTGCCTGCAGTATCACCATCCAATGCATGTTGCTGGGAGGCTGGCGTTTCTGGACCACATGTCGCACGGGCGGCTCAATGTCTGTTTTGGACCCGGAGCAATCCCGACGGACATGGAAATTTTCGGATCACATCCGAGTGAGATGGGTGCGAGAGTCGGTGAGTCAATCGACATGATTATGCGACTGTGGGAAGGCGAAGTCCCCGTTGACATCGAAGGTCAGTTCTGGAACATAAAAATGAAGGACAACCTTCATCCCCGTTTTGGTGTCGGACATCTCCACAAACCGTTCCAGTTACCGCACCCGCCGATTTATGTCCCATGTGTGAGCGGCGCATCGGTCGGACTGCAGAAAGCGGCCGAACGTGGATTCCGCTTTATCAGTCATCACATGGTCCACACCAGCGTTCTGCAGCAACAATGGCAGACCTATTCCGAAGCCGCTGCGTTGGCTGGTCGAACCGCAGGTCCAGGTGACTGGGCTGTCGCAAGAAACGTGTTCGTCGCAGATTCGACCGAGGACGCCCGGCGCATTGCGAAATCCAATTCGCTCGGATCATGCATCCAGTACATTCTTGACCTGACCCAGGCGACCGCGCCTGACGGCATCGGAGTGTGGAAGCGCGATGAACAGCAGGCAGACTCCGACTGCACGCTTGATTATTTCATGGACGACGTGATCATTGCCGGAGATCCCGAACACGTCACAGGCCAGTTGCTGCAGTTACGTGAGCAGACCGGCCCGTTCAACACGTTGGTTCTGACTGCTCATGACTGGGACGATCGTGATCGATGGATTCACAGCCTCGAACTTTTCTGTCGGGAAGTTGTCCCGAAATTCAACAGCGCAATCGGTGCCCGATGAAACTCATCGCCGACAGATCGGGTGGAACTTCACATCCATCCATGTCACTGACGCAACTGAACTGACTACAAAGTTCATGTCCCCCGCCCCGGCCGAAGTCGACAATGAGAGAAGGCAAAAAACATGATCAGCGCTAATATCAACAAAATGCGTGAAAAGCTTCGATCGGGAGCACTTGTTATCGGCGCGGGTATCACGTGTTCCGACGCCGCCATTACGGAAGCTCTCGCACCCAGCGTCGACTTCTTCTGGATCGACCTAGAACATAACCCGACAACGACTGAGTCGATGCTGGGACATCTGATCGCCGCTCGAGCAGGTGGTGCACCCACAATTGTCCGCATCCCGAACAATGATGTCGGCTGGGTCAAACGCGTGCTCGACTCCGGCGCCGAAGGCATCATCCTGCCTCGGTCATATTCTGCGCAGGAAGTCGCCGACTTTGTGTCCGCATGTCGCTACCCGCCAATGGGCACACGAGGATTCGGTCCGCGTCGCCCTATGCAGTACGGCCGACTCGGACAACAGGAATATCTGGAACAGGCGAACCGCGATGTCTTTGTGACTGTGCAGGTTGAAACCATTGAATTGGTCGAGGTGTTGGATGACGTTCTGAAACTCGAGGGCATTGACTCACTGGTACTCGGTCCTCAGGATCTGTCAGGTTCCATGGGACGACTCGGAGAAACGACCCATCCTGAAGTCATCGAAGCGATGAAGACTGTCGCATCGAAGGCAAAGGCCGCAGGAAAGTTCATCGGCTCCGGTCTCGGTGCGAGTCCTGAATTTGCTCGGGTGCTGATCGACTGTGGTGTGCAGTGGCTGCAGGCCGGAAACGATTTCGAATACATGATCCAAGGTTGCGAACAGACATTTGACGAGGTGCGGGGAACGACTTCCTGACGCTGTAAATTGTCTCTGGATCTAATCCGGTAACTCAACATTAGCTCATGCATGAACCTGGCGAGATTCCCAGTCTGATCATCCGTGCCGGACGAATCGTGTGTCCGGCGAGTGGGATTGACGGTCCAGGCACCGTGCAAATCAAAGACGATCGCATCGTATCCGTGGATCTGCTGCCCGACCAGCCGTCGGGTTCCGATCATACGGCCGAACACCTGTGTCTCGATTTCCCGCAAAGTATTTTACTCCCCGGGCTGATCGATCTCCACGCACACCCTGCCAAATCGGGTTCGGTGTTCGGACTGGAACCGGATCCATTCATGCTCTCACGCGGTGTGACAGCGGTTCAGTCACAGGGCGATGCAGGCGCGCTGGGAATCGATGAATACGTCCTGAACACAATCGAATCGTCCACGACACGGGTTCGGCTGGCGATCAATCTGTCGCGCATTGGCGAGTCCACTCACGCCGGTTGCCTTGAGAACCTCGCCGATGCCGACGTCGAACAATGCGTTTCCGCTGTCGAACGGCATCGTAATGTAGTTCAAGCAATTTCTGTCAACGCAAGTCATCATGCGTGTGGCCGGACCGATCCTCGCGAGGTTCTTAGTCGCGGTATTGAGGTCGCCGACCGCTGCAGCCTGCCCGTTTTGTTTGGCATGAGAAGGCCGGAGGACTGGTCAATTGATCAGCAACTGCAACTGCTGCGACCGGGTGATGTAGTTACGTATTGCTTCCGTCGTACACCACATTGCATTTTTGAACATGGCCGAGTCCTGTCCTGCGTGAAAGCGGCTCGTGAGCGCGGCATTCTGTTTGACGTGGGACACGGAATAGCCTCGTTCAGCTTCGACATCGCCATGAAGTCCATTGCGGACGGGTTTGAACCGGACACCATTTCGACAGATCTTCAGAATCGCCACCTCGAGTTAGTTCCACGGATCGATTTACCGCATGTTATGTCTAAACTCCGGGCTGCCGGAATGTCTGAGTCCGCTGTGTTTGCCGCTGCAACGTGTCGCCCGGCGGAGATCCTGCGTTTGGGTGCGCTGTCAGGAACGTTGAAGCCAGGTGCGTGCGCCGATCTCGTCGTACTCGACGTCACTTCCGACAACGGTATAAAAGTCCCCGTACTTTTGGATATGGATGGATATGAAATTTTGGGTCCAGTGTGGCTGCCGCGGCTGACCATTCGCGCGGGCCGGCCCATCAAATCTCAGGCAGATGCATGACAGGAAGACTGGGTCACAGTAGCTCGTGTTCCGTATTGGATATGGTCCGGTGGATCTCTGGTACGCACTGCGTTCGTCGTTGAAAAAAGCACATCATTTTGCAGGCCCCTTCACTCGACGGGCGTTTCCCTGTGTCATCACTGCTATGGGCCTTGCCGACTCCCGAGTAGAACGAAGAGCGATAATGGATTTCGGAACCAGTATGGTACGGGGAAATCATGCAATCGACCTTCCCGGAATACTGACTGCTCTGTCAACGACCGCTGTCCCCAATCATCGTGGAGAGTCCAACAGATGCATTTGTTCGCTGCTCCGCTCTCAGTACTGGCTTCACTTTTCCCAGCAGGCTGGCCACTCTCAATTCTGTAACGAGGCCTAATCGGGTTCATCTGTGTTACGACTGAGATCTTCGCAGACCACGGACTCAAAACATCAGGTTATCCCGAGACCCACCGGAGGTACTTTGTAGGGATCGAGCTGTTACCCCCTGTCAGCTCCTTTCAACTAACCGGATCGCCAGTCTCCGCATGTCGCACCCGAGGACTCAGGGCAATCGATTCATTGTCTCTGTGTCGTCTGTGGTAAGTTTTTTTCGTTCGTTGGCACTGGTGAACAAACATGCTCACAAATACTGAATTTCCGCCGCGTTCCGGAACCATGGACTGAGCCTTACCGGACGAATCACAGAAATTATTCCATGACAGCGATAATCGTAACAAGACATGCACCAACAGAAATCCTTTTGGTGTCTTTCGATTTTGTCACAGTTGATCATCCCTCGATTCAATAACCACAGGAAGGACATCAGTATTATGATGACCCTTTCTTTATAATCGGTTCGATTGTTTCCACGCCCGCCAGAACACGGAGTCTGTGAATGCCTCGTCGACATCGTTTCACGAGTCCCTGGCTGATTGCACCATTCACCGCGCTTTGCAGCTGGGTTGCGGCCGCAGAATTTGCTGTGGCCCAGGTTGACGAAGACGAAGAATTTCCGCCTGGCTTGCTTGCCGTCTACGAAGCTGACGGCAGACGAGTTGAGCGTATCGACCCCGATATCGCCTTTGACTGGGGAACAGCTACAGCTGACCCGCGACTTTCCGCCGGTCCATTCACGGCAACCTGGACCGGCCAGTTGCTGGTTCGTGAGCGGGGGCGCTACAAAATCCACATCTACCTGCAGGGTAACATCGAAATCAGCATCGACGGAAAACGCGTCGCGTCAGACCGGCGGGACAAGGCCGGCTGGATTACCAGCAACGACATCAACCTGAGCTTTGGAGAAAAACGGCTCCGGGTCGCTTACCGGCGTGAACCAGCCAGTTCCGGGCAGGTGGCCGTTTTCTGGTCGGCCGAACATTTCCCCATCGAACCTGTCCCTGCACATCTGCTGTTTCGCGACCACCCCCGCCCGGACCTCAACAAGATCGAAAAAGGTCGACTCGCGTGGGAATCGCATCGTTGTGCCCGTTGCCATCGACGTGCCAACGAGATTCAAAGTCCGAACGCTCCGTCTCTGACCACTATTCGAGACAACATTAATTTGGAGTGGCTGGTTCAAACGATTCGCAATCCGTCAACAATTTCAACTCACGCGCGCATGCCATCGTTCCGGTTTTCGAACAACGACGCACGCGCCGTGGCTGCCTTCCTGATTTCGAAATCAGAAGAACGGATAATTGAACATCGAAATCAACCAAAGGATGCCGACAGGGAACGAGTGTCCGGTCACCTCTTGCTGCACAGCGTGGGTTGCCTGGCATGTCATACCATTGGCCGACTCGGAACCAATGGACCGTTTGGCGGAGGCGATCTCAGTAATATCGGTCGCAAGCGTACAACGGATTGGTTCTACACGTGGCTTGAGGATTCCAGCCATCTGAATCGGGATCATCGGATGCCGACAATTCCTTTGAGTTCCGCGGAACGACATCAGCTGGCACTCGCCCTTTCGGCACTCCGAGACGGCAACGATTTCGAAAACAACAATACTCAGACGAAGTCAACTGATGTTCACAATGCAAATCTCGTCGCGCGGGGCAGTGAACTCGTCCGCCGGTCACGCTGTGCGGCCTGCCATCGAATCGACGGTGCAAATGCCGACCTGGCCGGACTCCCGACACTGGCCAACGACCATATCAACTGGGAGAAATCATGCATTGCCGAAACCCTGGGTACTCAGTCGAATCAACCGTTCTACAAATCCGTCAATCTCTCTCATATTCGTTCGTTTGTCGAAACCCGATTTGGTGAATTGTCTTTGTTGAATCAGGCCGATCGAGGCCGCCGCGTACTCGAACACCTTGGTTGCCTGGACTGCCACAAACGTGACCGCAACCAAGGGATTGCGTCGATTGCAGCTCACATTGCCGGGTCGATCAAGGAACTCAACGGTGAAAGCGAAGCACTGATTCCACCGGCATTGACCGCCGTCGGCGACAAATTGATCGATTCCGCATTAACTGATGCCGTGCGAGGTGATCAACAGGCCCG
>CAUZPL010000069.1:0-34773 GCA_963581585.1 Planctomycetota bacterium | reverse complement strand
CGTTCCCCTTCCAAAACACACGAGTTTTGAACAACCGGACTCAAAAACACCGCCAAAATATTTCACGTATGAGCGTTTTTCAGTGCTTCTGAGGAACCGGGACCAGTTTCATGATCAGCTTCAGTGCTGCCTGGAGGGATCTAGCCGCCGACTAAGCCGGTCTCGGCAGAGATGACCCAGACTGAATAATTTGGCAGATACAGCCCATTATCATCATGCTGTCAGAAAGAATTTCGCAGGCATCTGCCTGATTCGGACGACCGGCATCAAGCATCACAATGCGGTTTTCTCCCGCCGGGACATGTGTCGTGATGTGCGGTCGTATTGTACGAATCTTTTCATTGATCCACGCAGAGAGCTGTTCGTTAGACAGACAGCGACCATATTGATTGGCTACGGTCATGTAGCGATCATCTTCCTCAATGCAGATACCCCATTGCGATTGTGTCTCCCGTACGCGCTGACTGATTTGCTCATGACTTGCACGTGACTCGACGCCTCGAATGACATGGAGAGACGAATTGGATTCTGTGAACAACCATTCCAGGCGTGCCGCGATCAGTGGATCGAAGCAGACACAAATCATCGTTGTGTCGAGTGACTGCGGAAACCACTTCTGTATCCACTCCCGATACGATGACTCTGCGTCAACTGACCGGCACCGACCGCTGCGGCGCGAAATTCGATACTTCGCGGCCGAACCAGCCGCCTGGTCGGACAGTTCAAGACAGGTGAGGTTCGAATGGGCCTGACTTTCGGTCAGAGGAGCCGGGTATTGATTCAACTCGTCCGTCTGAATGGACTGTTTGAGTCGTGTGATCGCGTCGCGTCGTTCACTGAACTCCGGTAACAGATCGTCACGATCGCAATGATGGAAACGCCGTACACTTACGTCGTATGACTGCCAGGGAATCGAAACGGGCTGGCCGTGGACATCGAAAACATCGAATCCGGTGAACGAGGACGATTCGCCTGCTCCTGTGGCAATGATGCTCAAACTGGCGTCACCGACGCTGCGGCACGTCTCCTGTATCGAAGCTGGCGTGGAACGTCCCACCTCGATGACGTGGCATCCGTTCTGCAATGTCGCTGAAACAAGCTCCGCATAGATGTCCGGTGACGACGGGCGACCGTCATACCCCATGACGAATGTCGGCGATTCCACAGTGACAGGCAGCACCGGATCGTCCGGGTTATCTGTGGCTGAAGGTGCATTTTTTCTGTCCCGCTGATTCAGCACGTGTGCTGTAACCACACTGATCAGTCGGGCTGCTTTGTCACGGGTCAGGCCATTCTGCCAGGCGCCGCGAACTCCCCAGTTCGTTCGGAGAATGAGTTGTCTCAGGCGTACAGCTGAACTGCCGGAATTTACCCTGGCCTGGTCTTCGTTCTGACTGGGGCAACCCTGGCAGCCCGACCAGTGAGCGGCTTGGCGGGCATGATGCACGGCCTGAGTTATCGGAACAGATTCACCTGGGCAAAAAAAAAGCGGATCGGCGGGCAGATTCAGGATTTCAAGGTCGGCAAGCATGGGATGAAAGTATGTCGGCTACTGACGAATCTGCCCAGATCAATTTGCGTGGTCACGCTTAACTTAATCGTCGTATTTCGGCACGTTGGGCTCGGGGACTTCTTCGACGAGTTTTTCGACGATGTCATCCGTCGCCAGACCTTCAGCCTGAGCCTGGAAATTGGTTGACACCCGATGACGCAGCACCGGAACAGCAACGCCGCGCACATCATCGATGGTCACGTTAGGGCGTCCATCCATGGCTGCAGTTGCTTTCGCTCCGGCAATCAGGTACTGACCTGCGCGAGGACCCGCTCCCCAGTCAACCAGATTTCTTACAAATTCGGGAGCTCCTTCATCCTTCGGCCGAGTAGCACGCACAAGGCGGGTGACGTAGCTGACGACCAGAGGTGACGCCACAATCTGACTGATCTGTTTCTGCAGATACAGTATGGACCGTGCAGACAGCACTTTACGAACCTCGGTGGATTTACCGGACGTCGTCGCCTGAAGAATGCGTTCTTCTTCATCAAGAGAGGGGTAATCGACCATGACGTTGAACATGAAGCGATCAAGCTGTGCTTCCGGCAGAGGATAGGTACCCTCCTGCTCAATCGGATTCTGCGTAGCGATCACAAAGAATGGTTCAGGCAAGTTGTAGGTTTCCTGCCCAACCGTCACTTCTCGTTCCTGCATCGCCTGCAGTAGCGCGGCCTGCGTCTTGGGTGGTGTACGGTTAATTTCGTCGGCCAGCAGTACATTCGTAAATACCGGCCCTTTAACAAATCGAAACTCACGTCGGCCCTGGTCATTTTCATCCAGCACGTTGGTACCGGTAATATCAGAGGGCATCAGATCGGGCGTAAACTGAATGCGCCGGAACTCAACGTCCAGCAGTCGGGCAATCGTGCTGACCATGAGGGTTTTGGCCAGTCCGGGAACACCAACGAGCAGGCAGTGTCCTCCTGTGAAGATGGCCGCCAGAATCTGATCGATGACATCGTCCTGCCCAATGATCACTTTGTGGAGTTCCTCCACCATCACTTCATGATGACGATGGAACTTCTCCAGAAATTCGTCAAAATCTCGTTTTTCGGCCAAAGAAACGATTCCCCACTGAGGCGACAGGTATTCCAGTGACAGACGTCATGAGTCCAGTGAATCCGGACGCGGAACGACCACGCCTGACCGGGTCGCAACAGCAGTTCGCGCCGCAGTCATTGCGCTTCCGCGGAGGGATGACGGACGATGCGGAGCATAACGACGTGCAGCTGACTTGTCCTGTGATCGGACCGGCGGAATTCCCTGTGACGCGTGGATTCAGTGATGTGGAAAACACGCCATTGTGGCCACCACCGATGCTCTGTGACTGGTCTGGTCTCGCGACACACGAATGTCCCAGCAACTCAGGCGACTGACAGGATCATGTAACACAACCGATGGGGTCTGACGATGAACATTTTCTGTCTCTGCTTTGCATTGTTACTCACGGTCATTATGTCAGGTTTCGGCAGCGCGCAGGACGTTCACTGGAAAGCAGGAACCGCTCGACGAATCATCACACCCGCAACACCGGTCTGGCTTGCCGGCTACGGCTCAAAACGAGTTCCACGCGGCAAACTTCACGAATTGTGGATGAAAGCGCTGGCACTGGAGGATAGTGAAGGCCGTCGTGCAGTACTGATCACCAGCGATTTTCAGGGCGTGCCTAAAATGATGAGCGACCAGGTGTTCGCCCAGCTGCACAACACAGTTGGCCTGAACCGTTCCCAGGTGATGTTCACGTTCTCCCACAATCACTGTGGTCCGCGTCTGGGAGATGACCTGATCGACTACTATCCCGTTGATTCAGCACAGGTCGAACTGGTGGATGTGTACACAAAAAAAATGGTCGCCGACTGTGTGGCCATGGTCGCTGACGCTCTGGAGAGTCTGGAATCGGCGCGTCTTCAGACGTCGCAGGGACGGACGACGTTCGCGGTAAACCGCCGCAATAATCGTGAAGCCGACGTACCGCAGCTGATCGCAAATGGCGAACCGCTCGTCGGTCCCGTAGATCATGATGTACCGGTGCTGACTGTCACTCGCCTCGATGGTACGGTGAATGCCGTTCTATTCGGCTACGCGTGCCACCCGACAACTTTGAGTTTCACGAAATGGTGCGGCGATTATCCCGGATTCGCCCAACTGGAACTCGAGCAGCAGTATCCCGGTGCGACAGCAATGTTTGTCAATACATGCGGAGGTGATCAGAAGCCCCTGCCTCGACGAACTGTGGCACTGTGTGAAAAGTACGGTCACATGCTGGCTGTTGCCGTAGAAGAGGCTTTGCAGGGTCGCCAGCGTGAAGTAGTACCAGTGCTTCGCACCACATTCGAAACGGTGGATCTGGCGTACAGCGAACTCGTGTCGCGACAGGACCTGCAGACGGCGTCACAAAGTACAAATGCGATTCTGGCTCGCTGGGCGCAGCGGCTGCTGGCCAAACTGGACGCCGGAGAGTCGTTCCGTCCCGAGTATCCCTATCCCATACATGTCTGGCTGCTGGGAAATGAGACCCTGATGATTGGTATGGGGGCAGAAACGGTCGTGGACTATGCGCTTCGATTCAAGCAGGAATTTGGAACCGGCACGTGGGTTTGTGGTTACACCGATGACATGATTGCCTATATCCCGTCGCGTCGTGTGTGGGAAGAAGGAGGTTACGAAGGTGGCCGACACCTGTACGAATACGGGCGACCGGCCTATCGCTGGGCCGGTGACGTGGAAGATCGCATCGCAGAGGCAGTTCATCACCTTGCGAAACAGATTCGCGATTGATGGAAATGACCGGCGTCAGACAGCAGCCGGTTTGGCGATCAGCGCAGTTTGTTAAACAGCCCATTCAGTCCACGCTCAAGCTGGTTATTGATCTCTCCCTGCAGCCGTCGGGTCCCGACATCCTGCAGAATCTGCCCCAAATCGATTCTCGGCCGGCTTACACTTCCCGTGACCGGAACGGACACGCTGCCTCGTGAGCGTTGGCCGTTTGATTTCTCCAGCGGCACCTCCAGTGTGAGATTGAGCTGTTTGTTGAGGCCAACAGAGCCCTGACTCCTGAGGTTGTATCCGGAAAGTGTCAGCAGAATCCGATCGTGGGTGACGAACCCGTTTCGTAACTCACACTGAATCTGTTGTGGCGGAAAGGACAGGTCGCGTACCAGCGATCTGCGACCGGACCGAAAAGTGTCCAATGCCTGCACCAGCACGGACAGAGAACTGCCTGGAGTTGCCGTGATTCCCTGGATGTCGACGGTTCCACTGAACTCGCTGGATTCCGGCCGGTCGAGATTGTAGTAAAATCGATTGAGCCGTGCCGAAACGGATCCTCGGACACCAGCTGCCTCTGCCAGTAACGGAGTGACATAACTGAGCCAGCGGTCTGACAATTCTTCAGTCACGGTAATATTCTCCACACGACTTCCGGAGGCCATCGCGATGAAGTTCTGTTGCAGGTCGTAGTTGAGCATCGCGCTGAGTTGTCCTCCGTTGATCGAACAGCGAATCGGATCCGTCTGTAACTGGCCGGCTTTGAGTCGAAACGGAACAATTCCGGGGCCCAGCCGCAAGCCGCAGATATCCACCGATTCCCAGCCGAATTCACCAGTTACGTGCAGTGGTGCAGTATGCGACGGACCAGTGCCATCCCAAAAGGCCGGCGTACCCTGGACAGTGATTTGAGTGTGCCGGCGTCCCGTGAGACGAATATCTTGATCTAGGTCACTCAATGCCATACGACTGAGCACCGTGAGATCGTAGTCAGCGGCGATTACAAGCTGAGTCGTCATCCATTCCCCGGTTGTTTCCAGAGTACCACTCAACTGCATCTCCACACCTGGAATCCACAGATGCCCGCTGCGAATCACGTAATGATCGGGCTGCGTATCCGTATCAATGTCCAGAGCCAGCTGCGCCTGTTTGATCTGCAACGAGGTGGGGTGCTTCGATGGTCCGGGGGAAACAGATGCTTTCGACCCGGGTTGGATTTCCCCAACGATTGTCAGACGGTGTGATGCCACTGCGTCGAGTTGGACAAAGACCTGTGATTCCGGAGCCAGCCAACTGAGTCCCGTCCAGGGAACAAAGAAGCTGCGGACGGCAGCTCCCGAACCGGTTAAGGTCAACTGTCCGTCCAGCATCTTCGGGAGCGGCTGATTCATGCGGACGGCCAGGCGTTCTGATTCGATACGCAGGTTGTCGGCCAAAACTTGCACATCACGTAACACGACATCATCAGACGACGATCGTTCCACGTCAGCATGCACCACTACTTCGCCTCGAATGGCCGACGGAGCACTATCAACGAACTTTGCCAAGTGACTCCACAGACGCTCGACATTGATTCGACCGTAAATTTTCAGAGCATTCTCAGTCGGGCTTACCTCAATCTGTCCGAAGTCACTGGAGATTTTTGCGGTACGCAGTTTCACTCTGGAGATGCTCAGTAGTCCCGAACACTGCAGGCGTACCGGCGAATCCCAGACCAAGGTCTTTTGATCAAGCCGAGCGACAATTCGTGAAGTTTCCGCTACGGCCTGCCAGTCGAGTCTCTGAAGTCCCGTATCGGAATAAGTCTCTGGCTGCGTCCTCGCGGCAAACGTTACCATCCCTTGTGTCAGCTGAATTCCATCACGAAGGTGGAAAGTCCGGGGCAACATACGCGACAAAGCCACAAGATCGGCCCGTCCCCGAATGTTCACCTGTCCTGCCGCGGCAGCTTCTGCTTCGGCCACGACCGATGTGCGATCGATATCTGTGTTCGAATCGGACTTCAGGATACTTTTAGGCGGTCGCTCTGCCGGAAGTCTGATTTCACCTTCACCATTCAGGGAGGCAAACGGACAGTCGAACGACAATGACTGCACAATGATTCCGTCTTCAGCGACGGCAACGGCAAGATCAGCAGACACCGCCGAAATCTTCAGAGTTTCGTCCGGATGCCATGAGGCATGGTGCCAATTGACGTCAGCAGCGCGAGCAGCAGCGCGCACTGTAAAGCCGTCAGCAGGTAAACTACCCAGCATCATCACTTCACCCTGCACCGATATCATCCCCCCACAGCGGACCCCCGGAAACAGCTGAGCGATCAGGGGCTGCAGCACATCCAGTTGGAGCCCGTGGGCGGAAATTCGCATCGCACGCAGTGTGTTGTCGCCCACAGGACCCATTTTGATCCGGACCATTGGAAGATCGGACAACGCATCATCCTGATTCGCAGGAGCTAGCTCAGGTGGTCGAAAATCAGCCGCTAGACGGTCCAGACGAGCAGCCACCCGCAGAGGCACGGTGGTTTCACGAGTGGGCGCTGTGCGAGACGCTGTCACAGTTTCATCGGGATTATTCGCCAGGCTGGCGACGAGTGACACGTCCGGCAGAAAAATACTGGTGTCCAGCCTGGAGATGTCGGCCTGAATACCGGAAACCAGACTCTCAATGAGGAATAAATTGTGACTCTCTGAAGTCGCTGAGTCCGGATCTGCAATCGCCAAATTGATCCGTCCATCCTGTATCACCACGCGAAAGGGAAAAGCAGGGCTGCGGGAGTTCCGTTTCGCACCAAGATCCTCGCAGGCTTCCGTGAGGTTTGATCCACGGTTTGAATTGATGAGATTCAGCTGTGGTCCGGTTATCGCAACATCGATGCCACGGCCCAGATTCCATGCCACCTGCCAAAGGGGCTGTTGAGTCGTGATTCGTTCGGCTGTCAGCAATGGTGGTGCATCCCGAGACCACTCGCGAGTATTGCTGATCTTCAATCCGCGGCATTCAATCGGACTCCACCAATGCAGAGTCAGATGCTCAAATTGAGTGACTTTGGCAAGTTCCGGATGGATCCATTTCAGTCCGCGGTCACTGATTCCGGTGACGGTCACCATACTGGGCAGCAGCGCAAGTGCTGCCAGCAGGCAGACCCCGCCGAAACGACTGCTGGAAGTTGATCGGGCCGTCGTGATATTTTCCGGACCCTGGTCGGCGGTGTCGCTCATGTCACGAACTCACACTAAGAGAGGGAACCAGTTTCAATCATCGACTCAAGCAGCGAAGTGACCTGAACAGGGTTGACGGCTCTGTTGGAGAGGCACGGAAACCTGCCGGCGTGGCCGGAGCATTTTCAATATCGAATGGAAAAATTTGACGGTCGTCCGACTTGGGTGAGCTGCGCCACGGACTCGACACTGCGGCCAGAGCAGACATGCGCATTTACGTGGACCAGCTCTTGCCAGGCTGCTCAGGAGAGAGCGACTGAGCTGGTGAAAACATCCATCTCCGCCACCTGCTTCTGGACGTTGGCGGACTGGCTCGTTAGACTGAGCACCTGCCCACCAGGTTCATCCTGACAGCTAGATAATTGCAGACGTCTTCGTCGTTGTTTGACCCAATTCCGCAGGTGAGATCAGTGGCGTCTTCTCCGGTTGGTATCGGATCATTTTTTTGTCTGCCGGAAACACGACCTGGCTGTCCTGACCCCCTTTCGTCAAAAATCTGTATGGCCTTCCGTTTTTTCGTTTCTCGCTCTATTACGGTCACGGCTTCGGTGCTGGCATGTGCGGTCGCGTCACCGCAGTGCGCCGCTGCACCGTCAGAGGTAGATGGAAAATTCAGTCACCAGCTGAGCGCCTATTTCGACACGTACTGCATCGATTGCCACGGGGCAGACGAACAAATGGCGGGAATTACCGTTAATTCAGTCGGTTCCCGGGAGGATGTGCTGAAGAACGGCAAATCCTGGAGTCGTGTTTTGAAGATGATCCGACTTGGTGCGATGCCTCCCGAAGACATTGAACCGCGTCCGACCACCAAAGAAAGCCGGTCCGTCGCTGAACTGCTGGAAGACGCACTTTCCAGCATTGACTGCCGGCAATTAGCGCAACCAGGATACCCCACGGTTCGCCGGCTGAATCGTGTGGAATACAACAACACAATCCGTGATCTGTTTGGTGTGCATTTGACTCCGGCAGACGATTTCCCATCCGACGATGTCGGTGAAGGTTTTGATAATATCGGAGGGGTGCTGAGTGTTTCACCACTGCTGCTGGAGAAATATTTGTCGGCGGCCGAGCAGGTAACGGCCGGCATCCTTGAAAACACCGATGACTCTGATACTTCCCGGAATCTGTTTGCTGTTTCAGCAAATGACCAAACGTCCGTTCACCAGGCAGCGATCAAATTTGTGAGGCCACTTCTGCCGCGTGTCTTTCGTCGGACTGTCACTGAGGTAGAGATTGAAAGATTTGCGGGATTTACAGAATTGATGATCCAGGATCAGACAGTAACCTGGGAGCAGGCCGTTGCTGCCACTGTACAGGCAATGCTGGTTTCACCCGAGTTTCTGTTCCGTCTGGAACAGGATCCAGCCGACAGTGAACCCGAATATCAGCTCAATGCTCATGAACTGGCAAATCGTCTGTCCTATTTCCTCTGGAGCAGCATGCCGGACGAAGAGTTGTTTGGTGTCGCGGAAGAGGAGCGATTGCATGAACCTCACATGCTGGCCACGCAAATTGAGCGCATGATTCAGGATGACCGGTCGATGGCACTGGTGAACAACTTCGCCGCACAGTGGCTGAATCTCAGACTGCTGGAAGAGGCCCATCCGGATGGCCGGGTCTTTGACAGCTTCGATGAGGACCTGCGTCGCGCGATGCTGCAGGAAACATCGTTGGTATTTCGCAGGATCATGATCGAGGATCGCAGTGTGGACGAACTGTTGATCGGACAGTTTACATTCGTGAATGAGAAACTCGCGGTTCACTACGGCATTGATGGAATTGTTGGGGACGAATTTGTACTGGTGTCACTGGAAAATTCTCCACGCTGCGGGATACTGACTCACGCCAGTATTCTCACCCTGACTTCATATCCCCGGCGAACAAGTCCGGTACAGCGAGGCAAATGGATTCTGAAGAACCTCCTGGGGGACGCGCCTCCGCCGCCTCCGCCGGATATCCCCGAACTGAACGAATCCGCGAAGGAGCATCCGGAACGATCGGTTCGGGAACAGATGGCCGTGCATCGCCGAAATCCTGTGTGTGCCTCATGCCATCAGGTGATGGACCCACTGGGTCTGGGACTTGAAAATTTCGATGGAATTGGTCGCTGGCGTGACGAAGAACAGGGTCGAACGATTGACTCCCGGGGAGAACTTCCTGGGGGGAAGAAATTCGAAAACCCGCAGCAGCTGGCAGAGATTCTGCTGAGCCGACAAGATGGTTTTGTCAGGACTCTGGTACAAAAAATGCTTATCTACGCAACAGGCCGCGGTTTAGAGTATTATGACAGGTGTGTCGTCGACGATTGTGTGGAATACATGGATCGTCATGACAACCGGTTTTCTTCACTGGTCCGGTCCATTGTTCAGTCCGATGCATTTATGAAGCGAGGTCGTCCTGAACCATAGCAGTGGTATTACTGTCCTGCATGAACCGTCCCCACCGGGAGTAATGTTGATGTCATCGCGTACCATCAATCGTCGCACCGTTCTTCGAGGTATTGGGTCCGGTCTGGGTTTACCGTTGCTGGAACTGATGCAGTCCCCTAGCGCTTTTGCTTCCAACAGGTTACCGGACCGGCCACTGCGAACTGCTTTTGTTTTCGTTCCGAACGGCGTCATCCTCGATGCGTGGCGTCCGACCGGCGAAGGACGCCATTTCCAGTTTGGTGCAACCATGGAGTCCCTGAAAGACTTCCATGATGATGTGACGATTTTTACAGGACTCGCTCAGCATCACGCTCGCTCGAACGGCGATGGTCCGGGCGACCATGCTCGCAACGCCGGCGCGTTCCTCACCGGGGCGCAGCCCCGCAAAACCTCCGGAGCCAATATCCGGGTTGGCCAGTCCATCGACCAGGCTATGGTGGCCAGTATTGGTAGTGCCACGCGACTGCCATCGCTCGAACTGGGGATTGAACGCGGTCGCAACGCAGGCAGCTGCGATTCCGGATACAGTTGTGCCTATTCAAACAGTATCAGCTGGAAAACTGCTTCAACGCCGATGGCTAAAGAAGTCCATCCACGCCTGGCGTTCAACCGACTGTTTGGAATCCGGGACAATTCAGCAGAACAAAAGCTTCGTGACATTACCCGTTCCAGCGTTCTGGATTTTGTGTCGGACGACGCCCGGCGTTTGTTGAAGAAAGTCAGTGATCGTGATCGGGCTAAACTGGACGAGTATTTTACCAGCGTCCGTGAAGTGGAAAAATCGATTGAGCGTGCGGCTGAGTTCGTGCCGCCGGATGTTCCTGAGATGGAGCTGCCTGAAGATTTACCGGGGGAATACCAGGCACATGCCCGACTGATGTATGAGATTCAGGTGCTGGCTTTTCAGACCGACTCCACACGTATCAGTTCGTTCATGCTCGGTAATGCGGGGTCAAATCACACATTCCCGGATGTGGATGTACGTGACGGACATCACAGTCTGTCTCACCACCAGGATGACGCAGAGAAAATCGAACTGATCAGACGCGTTGACAGGTATCATATGGAACAGTTCGCGTGGTTTCTCGGCCGCATGAGATCCGTCACGGAAGGAGATGGCACACTGCTGGACAATTCCATGATTCTGTACGGGAGCGCCATTTCAGATGGCAACCGACATAACCACGACGACCTGCCAATCATCCTTGCAGGCAAAGCAGGGGGCACCATAGATACCGGACGTCACGTGAAATTTGACTCTGAAACTCCCCTGAATAATCTGTTCCTGGCAATCAGTGATCGTATGGGCGCCGATTTGACCGAACTCGGAGACAGCACGGGTGTTCTGCCACTGAGTTAACGCGTCTTTGCCGTCTCAGTTATCGTTTGCTGGCTCACATCCCGTGTACAGATCATCCTGCGAAACAACACGACACTGGGTGGTCGTGTCGATGCGAATCACGACAAAACCTGCTCCACAACCCGGCCGTACACGTCCGTCAAACGGTAGTCGCGGCCCGCAAAGCGGTATGTGAGCCGCTCGTGATCCAAGCCCATCAGATACAGGATCGTGGCATGCAGGTCGTGGACATGGACGATATTTTCCCTTGCGTGCCATCCATATTCGTCGGTGGCTCCGTGCACCATCCCGCCCCGAATTCCACCACCTGCAAGCCACATCGTAAAGCCGAATGGATGATGTTCCCGACCGTCATTTCCTTCGGCCGTTGGAGTGCGTCCGAATTCACCGCCCCATATGACAAGCGTATCATCCAGGAGTCCGCGTGATTTCAGATCGGACAGCAGTGCTGCAATTGGCTGATCAACGGCGTGGCAGCGCTCCGGCAGCCCCTGGCTCAGACGCGAATGATGGTCCCAGGCGTTATTCTTCGGTGCGTCAAACAGATGCACGAATCGGACTCCGCGCTCGATCAGACGCCGGGCCAGAAGACATTGTCTGCCGAAGAGTTCAGTACTCGGTGCACCACAGCCGTACAATGTGTGCATCGCATGACTTTCCTGCGAAAGGTCGAATGCGTTCGGTGCTTCGCGCTGCATTCGAAATGCTAGTTCAAAAGATGCAATTCGCGCGTCAAGTTGTGTGTCGATTGACCGATCACGTTTGTGAATGGTATTTAACCGCCTGATCGCGTCCAGCTTTCTGCGTTGTCTTTCGGGATTACCGGAGGGCGAGGTGAGATTGGCGATCGGCCTGTTCAGATCGCGAATCAATGTGCCCTGATAAGAGCTGGGAAGAAAACTCGACGCCCAAAGCTGAGCTCCCTGAAAAACTCTAGCCGGAGAGACCGCAAGAAAAGCGGGAAGATTCTGATTCTCGGTCCCCAGGCCATACGTCAGCCACGAACCCAAACTCGGACGTGAAAACGCCTGTTCGCCGGTGAACATCTGCAGTGCGGCTCCTGAGTGGTTGATGTTGTCGGCGACCATTGAGCGGATGACACATACGTCGTCGACGTGCGACGCGAAGCGTGGCAACAATTCACTCACTTCAATTCCGGATTCGCCGTGCCTCGAGAATTTCCACGGCGATGCCAGCAGGTTGCCTGTTTTCTTCCGTTCCAGCTTCGGTTTCTCGAACGGGAGTGGCTGGCCATTTTCAGCAACCAGCCGAGGCTTTGGATCAAGCAGATCCACGTGGGATGGTCCTCCGGGCATATACAGAAATATGACACGTTTCGCACGCGGCAGATGATGCGTCCGGCGTCCCTCATAAGGGCGCACAGCCCGACCGGTCTCATCTGAAGCCCGGACATCACGATTCAGCATGTGGGCCAGGGCCAGCAAACCAAGCCCGCAACCACAACGGCTCAGCATTTCACGTCGCGTGGACGACAGGAAATCAACCATAAATTATTTTCCCATTGCAAGATACAGCAGGTGGCTGACCTTTGGCAGACGCTGTGAATCCCGGAGAAACTAGGAGCCTGGTCACCACTCGCGGTCTTCTTCAACAGATGAGTTGACTCATTCAGTCCAGATACACAAACTCATTAGTAGACAGCAGCACATGCGCCCAGTCCACCCAGCCCGACATCCCTTTGTCGGCAATGATATCGCGAGCAATCTCAAATTCTTCAGCAACCGGTGAACGACCGAATAAAAGCTGATGAGCATGATGAATGCGCGCGTTTTCACCGTCCCGTATTTCTGACTTCAACCGTTCTGCGAGGTGTTTTGCCTGGTCCAGAGTGAATTGATGATTGAGCAGCAGCAGTGCCTGCGGAGCAACCGTACTGGTGGTTCGCTTCTCCGTTGACGAGTCCGGATTTGCGGCATCAAAGAGAATCGCGAAGCTGCTTCGGTTCCATCGCGCCGTCTGCACATAGAGTGAACGTCGCCGGATCGTGAAATCATCACCCGCTGGTCCTCCTGCCGTCGAATCCAGTTGCCCGGAAGCAAACAGGATGGAGTCGCGAATCTCCTCCGCCTGCAGGCGGCGTGATGAGAACCGACCGAGCCAGCGATTTTCGGGATCGTTCTGTATCTGGTTGCTGCTGGCCCGCGAAGATTGCTGATATGTTGCCGACAGCAGAATAAGTCTATGCAGTTTCTTTAGCGACCAACCATCGTCAACAAACCTGGCTGCCAGCCAGTCAAGAAGTTCAGGATGCGTGGGAGCTTCGCCAAGTTTGCCGAAGTTACTGGGTGTGCGGACCAGGCCTTCACCAAAATGCCATTGCCAGACACGATTGACAATGACACGGGCGGTGAGCGGATTGTCCTTTGATGCCACCCAGCGGGCCAGTTCGCTGCGCCCGCTTCCGCTGGTAATCGGCCGCTGCTGGTCGGTGGCGAACAGAGCCGGCAGCCGGCGAGGAACAATCCTCCCCAGCCGCGCATAACTTCCGCGGATATGAATGGGTACGTCCTGAATTCCAGGAAAAAGTCCGCCTGGTGTTCCGCCTTCCTGGATTGCCATGGCTCGCGGTGGCTCGGGAGGCAGGTCGGCTCGCAGGTGATCACGGCGGCCGATCAGCTCAAGGCGGCGTGGATCACTGGTCGCAGGCTTTGGATCCTGCTGGTCCAGAGCCTCAAGCTTTGCTTCAACTTCGACCAGTTGCTGCAGTTTTTGCTCATATTCTGCCACAACAGCACCTTCCACCAGTGGCACTCGATTCATTGTGTATTCGCCACCCTTGCTACCCAGCTCCTTCAGGATGTGTGAACTGTAAAACATCCCGGCCAGACTGTAGTAGTCCTCGGTCGATATCGGGTCGAACTTGTGATCGTGACAGCGCGCGCAGCCGAGAGTCAGACCAAGGAACGCCTTGCCAATTGTGTCGATGTTGTCATCGACCATATCGCTGATAATTTTTTCTTTGTCTGCATCACCACGATCCCATACGCCGTTGGACAAAAATGTTGTTGCAATCAGACCGGCAGGGTAAACCGCCTCCCCGGCCGGACTCAGCAGCAAATCGCCGGCGATCTGATGAATGATGAACTGATCGAAAGGCAGGTCATTATTTAACGCGTTGACGACCCAATCGCGATAACGCCAGGCTTCGGTGATTTCGCAGCTTTTCGTCCGTGTCCTGGGATCAGCATCGTGATAATCGGCATAGCGAGCGACGTCGAGCCAGTGCCTGGCCCATCGCTCCCCATAGGTGCGGGAACCAAGCAGTCGATTCACGACAGTCTCAACTGCCTGTAGTGATCCGTCCCGCAGAAACGCACTGACTTCCTGAACCGTTGGTGGCAGTCCGGTGAGGTCGACAGTTACCCTGCGGATCAACTTTCTTTTGTCTGCGGCTGCTGCAGGACTCAGCTCCCGGGCTTCCAGTTTCGCCAGCACGAATTGATCGATCTCGTTCTGCGGCCACTGAACTTTACTGACATCAGGTGGTGCGACGGCACGGACCAACTGGAAAGACCACCAGTTTCGAGCCTCCTGATCCGTCATGCCGCCGGTGCGAGCTTCAGCCGTGCGCGGATCAGGTGCGCCACGGCGGACCCATTCAGTGAGAGCCGCAATTTCGGAATCCGAAAGTTTACCGCCTTCTTCCTCCGGAGGCATCTGAGGTCCATCTTGGTCGTACCGCACAGCGCGAATCAGCAGACTTTCAGCAGGCCTGCCCGGCACAATCGGCGTGCCGCTTTCACCTCCCCGACGCCATCCTTCGTGCGTATCGAGTGCCAGGCCACCGTTCGTTGTACCTTTTTCGGCTGAATGGCACGCCTCACAGCGGTCCGCCAGAAGCGGACGAATTTTCTTCTCAAAGAACTCGACACTCTCCTCCGCACGTCCCGTGCAGGGTAAGAGCAACAATCCCGCCATGCCGTACATAACTGCCGACAGTCCAAAAATGCGATACGCTGCCCTGAATACCACGTCGGGGTCTCACAGATGATGGTTGATGGTTGTCGCCACTCAAACTTTATTCCTGGACAGACAGGTCTGTCCCAGGCTTCTCACGAACCATCAGTAGACACAAAACACTGCCGCTTAGAAAGCGGTCTTTCGCTTGAGGATCTCCTGATGTGCTGCAGCTGAGAAAACGCAGTCCTGCAGCCTCCACAGCAATGACGTCAAACGATAGTGGCCGAAACGTGTTGCCGCAAAAAATACAACGCAGGAGGTGTCAGCCAGCCTCAGGCTGGCGGCACCGCACAATTCAGTGGATAAGCTGGAATTCGCTGCTGTTGAGATAGGCCCAGAGCATATCTTCGATGACCCGGGGCAGAGCATTTTGATAGCTATCAGCTCGGCTCAGTCGCCTGAGGTGCTGACGAAAGATCCTGGACTCACCGACTGTCGGGCGACGAGTGAGTACGGCCAGGGAAACGTGCTGCAATACGCTGTCCACCGAAGCTGATCGGATGTGATTCGTCAGTATGGTTTCGCTGGCGTGTCGAATTGCCGAGTTGATGTCAGGTCCGTTCATCATCACCATCGCCTGAGTGATGCTACCGATGAATTCGTCAGCTTCGTCGTTCTCATCGGTGTTGTACGGCCGCACGAACTGACTCACCCATTGACGACGATGACCTGAATCCGTGTCCAAAACGACAGGCCGGTCTGCGATCATTCGAACCGCTACTCGAATCGAATCATACACCTGCTCAGGAGCCATACGTCGCATGTACACTCGACTGAACAGCGGTGTCTCACCGGTTTCCGGTGCATCCACTTTATTCCATTGCGTTGCCTGACTGGTGCATTGCCAGGCATCCGAGAGTGCAATCCATTTCTGCAGCCGCTGCAGATCGTAACCGGAAGCAACGAAAGCATCGGCCAGTGTTGCGAGGAGTTCCGGGTGGCTGATCGTCACGTGCAGACCCATCTCATCAACGGGATTGGAGAATCCGTATCCAAAGAAGTCGGCCCATACGCGATTAACCATGGCTAGGGCCACTCGTGACTGTGAATCTGTGGCCAAATACTCAGCCAGCACAGCCCGACGGCGCACCTTGCTGTCTGCCGGAATTCTGCGACCGTCGTAACTGGCCACCACGGCCTTCTGATGTCCGTGCCGTGTCTCAAAGTACGTCATACCCGCTGCCGGGCGGTCAGTGAGCCGAAGCGGCCCTGTACTCAGTGGCTGCGACGAATCCGATACATCGACGACCTCAGAGTCTGTATGCTGAAAGAAGGCATTGAACGCCCAGTACTCGTGCTGTTTGATCTGAGTGTCAAATGGATGATTGTGGCACTGGACACACTGCAATTGTGACCCCAGAAATAATCGAGCGGTGACTGCTGTCGCTGGCGTTGCCTGATTGTCCAGATGGGCCAGCAGAAAATTTGTGGCTCCATTTTCGTCCGAGCGACCCACTGCGCTGATCAGTTCACTGACCATGGTGATCCACGGCCGGTTTTCCCGGAAGGCCGAGTACAGATAATCCCGCAGAGCCGGACGGTCGATCTGCCGGCGCTCGGAGCGACCCACAAGGAGACTGGTCCAGACTTCGGCAAGTCGTCGACTCCGTTCGGAGCTTTGCAGAAGTTGTTCGATCAGCTCATGTCGGGGTCCGCTTTCGGTGTGACCAAGCGATGCGCGAGATTCGTCGACCGATGGAATTCGCCCGACTACCGTCAGCCAGGCACGTCGTGTCCACTCCTCAGAACCAGCTTTTGGAGAAGGCTGCACGCCATTCTCTTCAAGTGTGGCCGTGATCCGACGGTTAATTGCGGTGACAACCTGGCTGTCGGTGATATCGGAGGTAAAACGAGTCGTGCGAGCCTGCAGGGGACCTGTTTCTGCCAGGGATTCTGCTGGCAGTTTCGTCGACTGAGAGGGACGGCGGATATCGAACTGAAGAGGTGGAAGTTCAGCGATCTGCACAGGTGGGTGAGTGAAACTCTGAGCGACATCCACCGGTTCAGGCAACTGAAGAGCCTCTGTCGACGCCACAGAAGTGGGATGATTCGATGTCTGATTGAGCCAGCTGAGTCCCAACACTGTCACGGCTGCCAGGACCGCCGTTGTGGAGACCAGCCATTTTACTCTCTGGTTCTGTCGTCGTCGAGCCACCTGTTGCGACTGGTCAGTAAGTTTCAAACCATGACTCGACAACCGGGCGTCGGCACTCCCTGCAACTGGACTTTCCACATCAGCGTTATCTACGGCGTCGTCAGAGCTGCAGTCGGCATCACCCCACGTCAGTTCACCGTGAAGTTTCATAATCCTGATGTAGAGGTCGACGACACGGGAGTCCTCACTCATCAGCTGGGCCAGTCGTGATTCTTCGCCGTCGGTCATCACTCCATCAATGTGCTGGCTGATGAGTTTCGAGGCCTCACTCACATGATCGTTCACGTGATTCCTCCTGAAGCCAGTCGTCGCTGGATGCAGTCTGCAAGCGCGCGACGAATTCGTCCCAGAGACTGATAAACGGAGTTAGCCGGCCGTCCCAGCTGTTTCGCAATTTCATCACCACTGCTTCCCGGAGTGTACCTGAGCCGCAGCAGATTTCGATCTTTCGCACTCAACTTTCGAATGCAGCGGGCAAGTGCTTCCTTGCGGATTTCCACTTCGTCATCTGTCTCTTCGGAGTGGCTGGCAACCACGTCCAGCAGCTGGCCGTCAAGGAACCTGAGTTTGGTGCCACGGGTACGTCGAAAACGAAACACTTCCAGCCGAGCGATAGCACGGCCCCAAGCCAGAAAACTGGTACCAGGCTGAAACTGCCGTCGCTTGGACCACATGATGAGATTGGTTTCCTGCAGAACTTCGTCGGCGTCAGTACCGTTGCCGACCAGCGGCAGGATGTGCAGGAACAGCGGTCGCTGGGTCGTTGTGAACAGCCGAATGAATTCCTCGTCTGTCAGAGCGTCAAAATCAGGATCTTTGCTGGTCGTGGGTTGAGAAACATTCACGGACGGTATTACCCAGTAAGTTGTTTGATCGGCATTCCGCCGTTGACCAGTTTCATTGGGCGACCTCGCTTCGAGGTATGCACGGTAGTGCGTGGAATTCCGAGGGCAAACGCGACAGTAGCCCAGATGTCTCCCGGCAGATAAGACTTACTGCCGTCAGCAATCCGAATTCCATCCGGGTCGGTTGCTCCAATGGCCTGGCCGTTTTTCAGCCCTCCGCCACCAATCATTGTAGTCCAGCTGGCGGCCCAGTGGTCACGTCCCACATTCTGATTGATCCGTGGAGTACGACCAAATTCTCCCATCCAGACAAGAACAACGTCATCCAGCATGCTGCGTTGTTTCAGATCCTGAACGAGTCCAGAAATACCGCGGTCGAGCTGAGGCAGACGCTGATCCCGAAGGGTCTGGAAAACGTTCTGGTGCAGGTCCCAGCCACCCATATTCACCTCAACGAAAGGTACGCCCACTTCTACCAAGCGTCGTGCCATCAGCAGTCCCCGACCAAAGGAATTCTGCCCATATAATTCTCTGGTCTGTGAAGATTCCTCCTCAAGCCCCAGTGACGGCGCAGCCGCCGCGGAGTTGAAAGCCGCCATTTGTCGGGAGGTCATGAGATTCACAGCATTCCGGTACACGCTCAAATGATCCTTCGGCAGGTCACCTCGACCGGACCTGATAAACCCGGATTCCACTTCTTCGAGCATGGACAGACGACCTGGCAGACGACGTTTATTGTCTTCCGAGGGCTCGTTGCGAATGCGCCCGGAAGAATCCACAACAAACGGGGCATGGGCCATTCCCAGAAAACCAGCATCGCCCGACGCACCGCTGATGGACACAAATGCCGGAATCTCCAGTGATTTGCGCTGTCCACTGAACTCGTGGCTGACGACCGAACCGAACGTGGGATGGGTCACCGTTGGATTGGGGACAAAGGATGTGTGCATGTAATACCGACCACGGCTGTGATCGGCCTCCCGGGTGCTCATAGATCGCACCAGCGAGAGATCGTTGAATACCTTAGCTGTTTCGGGCATGTGTTCACTGATTTGTACGTCCCGTGCGGCTGTGTCAATGGGCTTAAATTCCCCACCATTCTTCGAATCTGGTTTGAGGTCAAAAATATCAATGGACGGAGGACCTCCACCCATCCACATCAGAATGCAGGCCTTTTGGTTTGCCCGCACAGTGCCGGCATTGGCGGTCACGTGCGACAGAAAATTAAGTGCTGGGATAGTTGAAGCTGCAGTCGCAACATGCTGCATAAAATGCCGACGTTTCATTCCGTAGTTATTCCAGACTGGCATATGACGTTTCCGTTTAATCGCTGGTCAGAATTGAAGACTGGTTCTATTTGCGCGAGCCAGCTAATGCACAAGTATGAACTCATTGGAATTCAGCAGAGCCCAGAACAGATCCTGAAATGCGGCCACACGTCCGTCCCTTCCATAGGACTGGAATTGTCGCTGTAGCCTGGAGATCTCGTTCCGAGTCGGTCGACGACTCAGAGCTGCGAGATAAAGCTGTTGAAGTTTTTTCCTGTCGGAGCCGGACTGCGACAGGACCTGATGCAGAAAACTCCCCGCCTCCACACTGACCGCCTTGTCGGTCAATTCGCTGTTCATCAGCATCAGCGCCTGAGGAATCGTACCGTTAAATGTCGTGGTTTCATCATTCTCATCGTTGTCGAACGCCACGATAAACTGCTGCATCCAGCGTTGCCGTTGTTGCTCCTGAGTGTCCCAGGGGTCGTTCCCGGACTGGTGCGCGTTAGTTGCAACGATTAGTGAATCGTACAGCTGCTCAGCCTGCATGGATTTAACATAGGCGTGACTGAACAGCGGCATTTCTCCGGCAGACGGATTATCAATTTCGTTGTATTCTTCCATTCTGCTGGTGAGTGAATAGGCCTGGCTGCGGGCAATCCAGCGAATGAGTTCCTTGACGTCATAACCGGCTGCCACAAAATCGGCAGACAGGCGATTCAGCAGGTCCGGATGCGACGCTGGGTTGTGGGGCCCCATATCATCAACCGGGCGTGTGAAACCGTAGCCAAAAAAATGTGCCCACATTCGGTTGACAAAGGCCCTGGCGATTTGCGGCGTTTCACCATCCACAGGCTCCACCAGCATACGTCCCAGTTTAGCTCGGCGATCGCTGTCGTCTGGATCGACTTTACGGCCCTGCAGTTCCGGGAATGCGACATGCATCAACCCGTTTCGTGTCTCGAAGTACACCGGTCCATTAAAAGGTCCAAGAACAATTTCGGAATAGTCGTCTACAGGTCGTCCTGAACTTGGATCCTGCCGACGACGGTCGATACGACGCACCTGACGAAAGAAACTGTTAAACTGCCAGAACTGACTTTGTTTCCAGTCATTGAATGGATGGTTGTGGCACTGTGTACACTGCACCTGCTGACCCAGGAATAAACGGGTGGTCCTGGCAGTCAGCTGAACGGCGTCATCATTCATCTGGGTCTGTGCCAGGATATAATTGACGGCACCGTTTTCTTCAAAATGTCCTTCCGCGGTGATCAGATCCCGGACAACATCATTCCAGGGTCGATTCTTTGCAAACACATCCCGAAAAAATTTCTCCATCCCCGAACGACTCACCCGACGCGAAATCCCTCGGCCAATGCATTCATTCGTCCAGATCGTGGTGAAGTTCCGGACATAATCCGTGGTCTCCAGCAGCGAATCGATCAGTATGGTCCTTCGCCGGGAGGTGTCATCATCCAGCCACGCCGTGGTTTCCTGCAGCGACGGGATTCGTCCGGCAATGTCCAGGTAAACTCGGCGGACCCATTCTTCTTCGTCGGCCGACGTGGATGGCCTCACATTGTTGTCAACCCATGCCTGTGTGATCTGCTGATCGATGAATTCGGTGGTGGACAGTTCTGATTCCGCACCCGAAGCCGGGGAGGCAGGGATCAGACACGGTCCCCCCGTGAAGATCAGACTGACAGTCAAGAGTTGGCGAAGCATGCTGGGACAGCCCTTCAGAAGGCCTGCGTTGCGAACTAAAATTTCGACGTGGCATCGCACAAACCGACGCAACCGCCATTGTTACTCGCGCTGCCACTCTGTTTGTTCGTCTGAATCCGGACTTTAATCCCGGAATTGGGAAAATTCAGTAGGAACCTACACCAGTTCGCTTCACGGAGGAAAGGTTGGAATCCAGAATTCTATGGAATAGTTAGTGAGACGCCGAGGGTCAAACGGTACAGACATATTTACACGGATGGAGTAATCATGCGAGTTCTGATTACCGGGGGTGCTGGCTTCATTGGCAGCCACGTAGCCGAACGGGCGCTGGCAACTGGCAACGAAGTGGCAGTTCTGGACAACCTGGTATCGGGTCGTCGCGAGAGCGTCCCCGATCAGGCGACTTTCTACGACGTGGATATCTGCAATGCAGGTGCTGTGTCCGCAGCTTTTGGCGAGTTTCGACCGACACAAGTGAGTCATCAGGCAGCACAGGCCAGCGTCGCGGTTAGTGTGCGTGAGCCTCAGATGGATGCTTCGGTCAATATCATCGGCTCACTGAACGTGTTTACCGCCTGCGTCGAAAATCATGTGGAGCGTGTTGTGTTTGCCAGTACGGGCGGTGCCATCTACGGCGAAGTTCCCGATGGAACTCGAGCGGGTGTTGATACCGTACCAGTGCCGATTAGCCCTTATGCGTGCAGTAAATTTGCCGTGGAGAAATATCTGGAATGTTTTCGCACAGAGCATGGGTTGAACTACAGCATTCTGCGTTATGCGAATGTCTATGGTCCCCGCCAGGATCCCCACGGAGAAGCTGGCGTCGTGGCCATTTTTTGTAAGCGTATCATAGCTGGTGACGGTATCCAGTTGAACGCAATGCGTGAACGCGGTGATGACGGCTGTATTCGAGACTATGTCTTCATCAGCGATGTCGTGGATGCGAACATTGCAGCGATGGAAGACCGTATTCCCGATCCTGTCCTGAATATCGGCACAGGGTCAGAAACAACGACACTTCAGCTGGCTTCCATTTTGCAGCAGCACCTTGGTCGTGCGGCGGAGATCACGCCCAGCGGACGACGTGCCGGTGATATCGAACGCAGCGTTCTTAACGAAGACCGGCTTGTCGAACTCTTGGGGGAGACCGTTCCGGTTGAGCAGGGGCTGGGGGAGACCGCGGAGTGGTTCCGTCAGAGATCAGCCTGACGCATCGGACCAGGCGGTAGAATCCGTCGAAATATCCGTCCCAGTCGATTCTTCGTCCGCCTGACTGCTTGCATCGCATTTGGCTCAGGACCAAAATGACAGCACCTCGCAAAAAGAGTGTTTTCCAGACGCGTGGAGTCAGCGTTCAGATCTGAATGCTGACTGATCGACTACTGACTTTCTTGTCCGCATAAGAAGTTAAATCGCTTAAGGCAACACACATGAAGTTTCTTGAAGGTAACACCGTCGGTATTGACCTGGGCACGACGTATTCTGCAGTCGCCCGTCTGAACGGTGACGGCGAGCCGGAAGTGATAGAAAACGCGGATGGACTACCGATTACACCATCCGTGGTTCTACTGGACGAAGACCGAGTTGTGGTGGGTCCATCATTTCAGCGAATCTCCGTGGCCGATCCAAATCAGATTGTTGAGGCCGTCAAGCGAGAGATGGGTAACAAGGATTTCCACGTCATATACCACAACAAGAAGCTTTCCCCGGAATTTGTCTCAGCGTTGATCCTAAAAAAGATGAAGCAGGATGCCGAGAAACGGATTGGGCCCATCGCCAATGCCGTCATCACCGTGCCTTACTATTTCAATGATGTTCGCCGCAAAGCCACCCAGGATGCCGGTCGAATTGCCGGTCTGAATGTTGTTGACATCATCAATGAGCCGACCGCCGCCACACTTGCTTACGCATGGGGCCAGGATGTCCTGGGACGTGTGGATCTTACCCACGGCGAGCGGACCATCTTGGTGTATGACCTCGGCGGTGGAACATTCGACGTCACTGCTGTTCGATATACGCCCACTGCTTTCCGTGTCCTGGCAACTGACGGAGATGTCATGCTTGGGGGACTCGACTGGAGCAAACGACTGGCGGACCACCTGGTGCAGCAGTTTCAGCAAAAGTATGACGTGGATCCGTCGAAGAGTCCGGAAACGATGATGACCTTCCATCAGGAAGCTGAAGATGCCAAACGTGATTTGAGTAGTCGAACACAGGTATCCATCAGTGTTTACTTCAAAGGGAAGACGCTGTCCGTTTCACTATCACGGCCTGAGTTTGAACGCATGACAGCCGACCTTCTGCAGCGAACCAAAGATACGACCGAACTGGTAATGCAGCAGGCTGGCGTGAAACCTGGCAACTTTGACGAAGTGATTCTGGTGGGTGGGTCAACTTACATGCCGGTGATTGAACAGATGCTCAGAGAGGTTACCGGTCAGGAACCATCGCGTGAACTGCTGCCCGAGCGAGCGGTGGCCGAAGGTGCTGCTATTCATGCGGCAATCCTGCAGGCCCGCAGCGGTGACACGGATCAGATCCCCGAGGCGGTGCTGAAACGACTTAAGAACGTGCGCACCAGCGACGTTAACTCGCATTCCCTGGGCATCAAGATTTCGGATCCGGTGGATGAGTCACGCAAGATCAACCACGTTATGATCCCGCGGAATACACCCATCCCACACGAGGTGTGCCAGCAATTTGGCACCAATTCAGACGGTCAGCAGCGGGTCCACGTGGAAATTCTTGAAGGGGATGCTGTTGATCCGGATGCCTGTGAGCTGATTGGTGATTTCCGGGTTTTTAACCTTCCTTCCAACCTGCCGAAAGGGTCACCGATTTCCATCACTTATGCCTATAACTCAGCGGGCCGTATCAACGTCAGTGCAAGAGAGCTGACCGGCAGCAACGAGGCCCGTACCGAAATTGTACGCGACAGTGGGTTGGGAGAAGGCGACGTATTGACAGCTGTGGATCTGATTGATCAGGAGTATATCATCGAATGATCTGAACACCGGCAACCATGCCATTATTCAGGTGATTGGTGGTGCTGTGTTACTGACGACCGTCTGTGGCTCGTTCATGTCGGCGTTCGAGTGCGTCACGGTACACGTGAACATACTGTTGAACACTGTGTCTCCAGGAGCAGTCAGTGGACATCCCGTTGTGGATGATCTGTTCCCAGACCGCTGCTTGACGGTACGTCGCAACTGCACGTTCGATCGTTTCTGCCAGTTGTAAGCTGCAGTATTTATCGAAGACGAAACCTGTGGCCGACTTGTCTGCCAGTGTTTTGCGGGTTGTATCGATGACCGAATCGGCGAGCCCGCCAATGCGCCGAACGATCGGCACAGTACCATAGCGCAGACTATACATTTGATTCAGGCCACACGGCTCAAAACGACTGGGCATCAGGAAAATGTCGGACCCTGCTTCGATCTGGTGAGCCAGACTGTCGTCGAAGCCGATCGTCACGGCCACACGGGACGGATATTCTGCTGCAACACGCCGAAGTTCCTCCTCAATTCCTCGATCTCCGGTGCCGAGGATCACCAGCTGCAAATCCTGAAATACGATACAGTCTGAAACTTCCAGGATCAGATCGAATCCTTTCTGGTGGGACATTCGGGACACCATCCCGAGCAGTGGCACTTCTTTCCGAACCGTCACGCCCATTCGTTCCTGCAACCTTTGTTTGCAGTCCGACTTTCCCGGCTGGGGGTCATCCGCGGTGTAGTGGGAAATCAGGTGGCGGTCTGTTTCCGGGTTCCAAACTGCCTGATCAATTCCGTTGAGAATCCCGGTGAGATCCGACTTCCGATGTGTTAACAGCCCGTCAAGTCCACAACCTGCTTCGGCGGTGCAGATTTCTTCAGCATAAGTGGGACTGACGGTGGTTACCTGATCTGCCATGGCAATACCGGTCTTGAGAAGATTCAGCTGGCCTTGGTGCTCCATGTGGTGCGTGGAAAAATATTGCCGTGCCATTCCCGTGAGTACCAGATCATAGTGCCAGAACTGACCCTGAAAGGCCATATTGTGAATCGTGATGACAGACGCGGTGTTTTCGAAACCAGGCCGACCGGCGTACTGAGTATGCAGCAGGGCCGGGACCAGTGCCGTCTGCCAGTCATTACAGTGGAGAATATCCGGCCGCAGCGCCATTTGACTGCAGATTTCCATGACAGCTCGGCTAAAGAAACAGAATCGTTCGCAGTTGTCGGCGTATCCATTTCCATCTTCCATATACAGCTGGGGGCGTTTGAAATAACGATCCTGAGCCACTAGCAGGACTTTGACATCGGAATCCATCAACGGAGTCCACCGAACTGAGCCCGTCACTGTTTCACCGTTCATATTGATATTACAGCGGATACCGGTGTCGGTGATCTCAGGCAGCTGACTGTTCCGACGGGCGCGGACAGTCACGTAATCCGGTAGAATGATCGTGACGTCATGTCCATCTGCATCAAGGGCCCGTGCTAATGCTGTGATCACATCCGCCAGTCCACCGGTCTTGAACCAGGGCACAGCTTCGGAAGCCGCCAGAACGACGCGTAGACGATGAGAGGGCAGCATCAAGGTTTCCGGAAAATATTTCGTGATTCCGACTGGGAACGTAACATGTGGTGGCAGGACTACTCAGGTGAAAAAGCTTTGTCCCGGCAGCGCAACACCGGTAACGACTGGAAGCAAAACGCCATCCTGCCTATTGCTCCGAATCCGGTGACGGGACAGCAGGTATATCATTCGAAGGTCGTTTGTGTCACGCCAATTTCGACAGGGACAGAGTTCAACGCCCGACGGCAGAGCTTCAGGTTCCAGCACAGAGCTTCAGGTTTGTGCTGGCCCACTGCCCCGTCGCGGGAGTAATCCGGAGTTTTGGTGAAATCTGCGGGATGGTGTTCCTGAATTGACAACGTCATTGGGGATTTGCCTCGGATACCAGTGGTCTTCCGGAGTCCGGATAGTCACTATGGAGTGTCCCGCTAACCCTTCACAGTCCAGACGTTATCATTCCTGCTGTGCCGAGATCGATTACCAGTTCACGTCTGACGGTTCCTGAACGGCTTCATAGTGAAGTGAACGCTCAGACTGCGTTCGAGCGACGACAGGCACTGCGTGCATTGCTGATGCAGCCACTGCTCCCCGCCGGAGGGCCTCACGCCGAAACATACCGTCTGGTCAGGCGGCATCAGGAGTACCTGAAAACCTGGTTCGCGCACTGGCCCGGTTGGACACTTCGAGTTCAGTCGGGACTGGCTCGACTGGAGAAGACAGCATCCAGCGATGATGATGCCACACGTGGAGCAGTTGATCCAACCAATCGGAAGCTGTTCACTCGACGACGTTACGCTCTGTTTTGCCTCACGCTCTCCGTCATCTGCAGTGAAGATCGTCAGACAACTTTGCGACAGGTGGCGGAACGGCTCGATGTATTGGCTCGTATGGACCGTCGTCTGTCGGCAGCCGGTTTCGAACTGGACCTCAGGACTCAGCCGCATCGTCGAGACCTGGTCGGTGTGATGCGTCTGCTGGCCGAATTTCAGATCCTGGTCCGCCTGGATGGCGATGACACACTCTACCTTCGTGGTAATGGTGATTGCCTGTATCGCGTCGACCATGCCCTGGCAGCTGCCACTTTGAGTATTGCTCGGGGGCCATCGATGATCGACGAAACCGAACTGCAGGACCGCATCGAATCCATGAAGGCCGCAGCACGTCCGTTTGGTGAGGAGCCTCGAACGCGTGAATTGCAATATCGTCTGTTCCGAAGGATGCTGGATGATGCGGTGGTCTATCAGGACGATTTGAACGAACATGAAATTGAGTATTTTCGACATCAGCGCTCACGACTGCTGCATGAACTGGAAACTGCAACCGGACTCGTGCCTGAGGTGCGTCAGGAAGGTGTGGCTCTGCTCGATGCGGAGGGCGACCTGTCGGATTTTCCACTGCCGGAACAGGGCACACGTGGTCATGCAGTCCTGCTGGTCGCTGAATGGCTGGCCGGCCACACTGAACGAGCTGCCAGTTTTGTGGTAACAGTGGCAGAGTTGACGGAATATGTTCAGAGCCTCGCTGAGGAGCACAGGACGCACTGGCGGAAGGGAGTAACTGAAGCGGACGGCGTGCAGCAACTGACGACTGAAATCGTGCGGGTGATGGAATCGCTGCGGCTGCTGCTGGTACATGGTGATCGTATCGTGCCGCTGCCGGCTATCGCTCGGTATCGCCTGGCACGCCATCCGGACAACTCCATTCCTGTAGCGCGTCAGCGGAGTCTGTTGTGACGGACATGCCAGGCGACAGGCAGATTTCCGAGGCCGCATTATTTGACGTTGATGAATTCAGTTCATTGGAAATGGCCCAGCGACATGGCGTAGCTCACAACCCGGCCGAAGATCTGAGTCCCACAGAGCGATTGCTGCATGCTGGTCTGCCGCGGGCTACCAGTTTCCGCTGGAAGCCGCTTCGCTGCGGGCTGGTGAATCTCTACCTGTTCGATAATGAAATCTTTCCGTTTGCTGACGGACGACTGTTGCTGCGTGGTGACAACGGAGCGGGCAAGAGCCGAGTGCTCGCTTTAACGCTGCCGCTGTTGCTCGACGGACGACTGCACCCGTCACGTGTGGAACCGGACCGTGACGCCAGTCGTCAGGTTGCCTGGAATTTGCTCATGGACGAGCATCAGGATCGTACCGGGTACACCTGGATCGAATTTGGCCGTCTAGACGAAGGTGGCCAGTCGCATTTTGTCACGCTCGGCATTGGGCTGCGCGGCGTGCGGAGTCGAGGAATCACGGATCACTGGATGTTTGTCACCAGTCAGCGGATCGGTGAATCGCTGTCCCTGATTACTCCGGAAATGCGCGTGTCATCCAAACGCCTGCTGATCGAATCACTGGGTGACTCTGGGCAGCTGTATGAATCTTCGACGGACTATCGCCGTGCTGTCGACGAACTGTTGTTTCGGCTGAATGATCGTTACGAGGCGCTGCTGGATCTGTTGTTGCAGCTAAGGCAGCCTCAACTGGCCAAAAAGCTGGACCTGGCCGGGCTGGAAGACGCATTGATTCAGGCGATGCCGCCTGTGTCGTCAACTCTTCTTTCCGATGCCGCCGACGCCTTTCGATCTCTGGATCAGGAACGCGAAATACTGAGCGGACTGCAGAACGCCCGAATTACGGTTCAGGAATTCCTCAGACCCTATCGACGACATCTAAGGCTGGGCATTCGTCGAGCTGCCGGTCGACTGAAGATATGTCACAGCCGCTATGAACAGATTGGAAAAGAGCTGCGGGACGCAGAGCAGAAGAAAAATACGATTGCGGCCGAGATGCTGCAGGTCAGGGAGCAGCGCGACAAGTGTTTGAGAAATCAGAAAGCTACGTCCGTGGCTCTGCAGACATTGCAGATAGATCCGGCCATGAAGCACGCAGAGCGAGTCAACGGAGCCCGCCTGCTGTATGATGCGGCAGCGGAGGCGCTCGCCAGGGCAAGGACCGCGTCGGAACGTCTGCAGTACGAAGTCGACGAGTCGATGCGGGAATCTGTTGCCAGTCGGGATGAAACGTCACAGCGACTGCAGCGTGCGCTCGAGTTGAATGCGGAAGCCGCGGAACGAGCAGCTCCGGAGGCACTGCAGCGACTGCACACCGACCAATTTGGAAGCCTGCTGATCAATGACCTCACGGCAGCCGGCAATGATGATCCCGCAACCTGTCTGGCTGATGACCTGTCTCCGCGGATTGAATCGGCAGAACAGGCGTTGGGATCACGAATTGATCATTGGCTTCGAACCGGGCGCCATATTACAGAACTCAATCAGCAGGTGCATGCCGCCACTGAGTCCCTCAAAAATGCAGTTCGTCGGCTCGATGATGGACACGATGGTTTGCAGTTACTGGCGGATGAACTGGCCGTTACCGATCGTCATTTGACTTCGATCATAGACAATCATTGGCATGAGCTGGAACGGTGGTCGCAGGTGGGCAAAGCACTTGGTATCAGCCCGATTCACGGTGACACTCTCCAGGCCGATTGGTTTGTCTGGGCTGACACACTGGATGGGGTGTCTCCGGCAGTGCGCGAAGCGGACGCCGCGATGCGTGAAATGTCGAATGCGATCGCCGCCGAGCGTTCAGGACTGATCCAGCGTCAGGAGACTCTTCAATCGGAACAGGATGAACTCAACGAAGAACTTCACCGCATTCATGCCGGAGAAACTATTCGACCTGTGCCTCCTGTGACGCGCGATGCGAATGCGCGTCGGAATCAGTCCGGAGCGGCGTTGTGGGAACTGGTCGAATTCGTCGCTGCAGTTCCACACGAAGAGCGAGCCGGCTGGGAAGCAGCGCTTGAGAGCTCCGGCCTGCTGGATGCATGGATCCATCCGGACGGAAAAATGGTGAATCCTGGTTCGCTGGACACTTTTTTGAGTGTTACCGATGAAGATGAAGAAGTGACAGATGTCAGTCAGCGTTTGTCGCACGTGCTGATGCCGGCTTCTGACAGTCGCAGGCACGGTGTGGAGCCTGAAATCCTGAGCCGGATTCTGGATCGGATCGGTGCTGACAGTGGAAAGCATCGCATCTGGATCGACCCATCGGGACGGTGGCAGAACGGACCGTTGGCCGGACGCTCGACAAAACCAGTTCCACAGTTTGTGGGAGGTGATGTTCGGGAAGCGTGGCATGAACGTTGCGTCGAAGAACTCGACAGCGCTCTGGCCCGACTCGTCAGTGCATTTGCAGAGACACAGGAGCGGCTGGAGCACCTGGCTGCAGCAGAAAATCGCGCAGATGAGCATCGACGTCTGATGCCGGACGACGGACCGTTGAGATCAGCTGTGGCACGGCAACATGAAGCCCAGCGGCAGCGCCAGAAATCTCAGCAGCGAGTAACCGAAACGGCAGCTTATGAACGGGAACGTCGCGAACAGCGTGAACAGACACTGACGGCTCGCAATACAGCGGCGTTGGATATGGGTCTGCAGGAGTGGGCCGATCAGCCGGAAAATTTGCTGCTGCGGCTCGAAGCGTACCGGACTCAGCTGGCCGGTTGTATCGATGCCTGGGGCGTCACCGCCGGTGCCGCAGAACGACAGCTGCGATGTGCTGATTTTGAAGCTCGTAAGTGCGAGGAGCAGCTACAACACAAGAGTCATCTGCGGACAATGGAACAGAACGAACATTCCCGTAAAGCAGCATTGGAGGAGTTGCAGAAGGCGGTCGGCGTCGACACTCAGGGGATCATTCGGCAAATCGCGGTCAAGGAGGTCGAACTCGTGCAGCTGGAGGCGGATGTTGATCGCGCCAACGAAGTATTGCGACAGGCGGAAAGAAATGGTGCGAAACTGGAAGCACAACTTGAAATATTTAGTGGACGATTGGCGGAAGCAAACGATCTGCGGCGTGAATCCGCTGACGCCCTTTCAGAACTGGCAGGATTGAAACTGCTGCCCACGGCAGATGACCAGCTTTCGGATGTGCTCGCTGTGCCTGAGTCGCTCACAGCCACAGTGGAATTGGCGCGACGCATCGAGAAACTGGGCTGGCGAGGACCGGAGATCGAAGATGATGAGGCATGGAAACGTAACCAGCGCCAAATCTACGATGCTTTGGAGCCACTTAAAGGTCGACTCACCAGCTTTAGCATGAATGCAGAGCCGGAGTTTGTCGGAGAACACATTTGTCTGGTGCAAATCCGGCACCAGGCTGACTTGGTGCCGCCGGAGATGCTCGTTAAACGGCTCAACGCTGAAGTTGATGAACACGAGCGGGTCCTGAGTGAAAACGAGCGGATGATCCTGGAGAAGCATCTGCTGGGTGAAGTGGCGGCTGAACTGCATGAGCGGATACATTTGGCGCGTGAGCTGGTTGATTCCATGAATCGTGAAGTGAGTAGCCGCCCAATGAAGACGGGCATGCAGATACGGTTTCGCTGGGAGCCGGACAATGAAGGATCGGCCGGATTGTCGGCAGCCTGTCGGGTACTGGCGACAGGGGCCGCGACGTGGTCGGATGCAGATCGTCGCGAGCTGGGCGAATTCTTGCATAAGCAGATTACTGTCAGCCGGGAACAGGATGATGCCGGAAGCCGGCTGGAACAGCTGACGCTGGCCTTGGACTATCGACGCTGGCATCGGTTGCGAATTGATCGGCGAGCGTCACGGGATCAGGGGTGGAAGCTGTTGACCCGCAGGACTTACGGCAGCGGGAGTGGCGGAGAGAAAGCCATCGTGCTCACATTGCCGCAGATGGCAGCGGCCGCCGCCTATTATCGCACAGCCGATCCTTTGGCTCCACGGCTGATTCTGCTGGACGAAGTCTTTGCCGGGATCAGCACGAACAATCGCGCCGCATGTATGGAACTGCTGGTAGCGTTCGAGCTGGATGTGATGATGACCAGCGAATCGGAATGGGGCTGTTATGCAACCGTTCCACAGCTGGCAATCTGTCAGCTGACTCGGATGCCCGATCTGGCAGCAATTGATAATACGGTATTCGTGTGGACTGGTACGGAACGGGTGCGCATGGAACAATCGGAAAGTCGCTCATCTTAAATTCAGAGTGTGCAGGATAACTGCTGATCCTATGAAACACCGAAAAGTATTGATCACGGGTGGTGCCGGTTTTGTCGGGAGCCATCTCGCTGAACATCTGATGGAAAATGGGCGTCAGATTACGATTCTCGATGATCTGTCGACCGGCTGCTACGACAACGTCGCTCACTTGGAAGGCAGAGACGGTGTTTCGCTGCTGATCGACACAATGTTTAATGAACCGCTGATCGAAGATCTGATTCGGTCGCACGACGTGATTTTCCATCTGGCGTCCGCCGTTGGCGTGAAGTTGATTATCGATGAGCCGGTAAAGACCATTCGTACAATCGTTGGCGGCACGGAAATCGTGCTGCGATACTGTTCTCGTTTTCGCAAGCGAGTCCTGATCACCAGCACCAGCGAAGTATATGGCAAAGGAACGGCGATTCCGTTTCGAGAAGACGACGATGTAGTAACCGGGGCCACGAGCAAGCATCGGTGGGCTTATGCGTGTTCGAAGGCACTGGACGAGTTTCTGGCGCTGGCTCACTGGCGAGAAACCCGACTGCCCGTTGCCGTTGTGCGGATGTTCAACACGGTCGGCCCGCGGCAGACAGGTAAGTACGGTATGGTTGTTCCGCGATTCGTGCAGGCGGCGATGCACAACCAGCCACTGACCATTTATGGCGACGGTCGGCAGTCTCGCTGTTTCGGTCATGTTGCTGACGTCGCAGAAGCTCTGGTGGCCATCATGGAAACCTCTGAGTGTTACGGTCAGGTGATCAACGTAGGTAACGATCAGGAAATATCGATCACAGACCTGGCTAAACGAGTCATCTCAATTGTCGGCGGCCACAGTAAATTGGCCTACGTCCCGTACGATCAGGTCTACGGAGACGGATTTGAAGATATGTTGAGACGAGTTCCCTGTATCGACAGGCTGCAGAAACTAACCGGCTACAAAATGCAGCGAGACCTGGACACAGTTATCCAGGACGTGCATCGTTACTTCGTCGGTCGGGAATCCGACTGAGAGCCGTCGTGTGGTCATTCCTTGAACACCATGTCGATGCAGATCACGGCACCTACTGATCAGCAGACGTAAACAGCTCTTTGCTGAGGCTGGCCCATTTCTTACTTACGCTGGCATCTTCCCGACTATTTTTGATGAACTTCAATTCCCAGCCGGTCCATTTTCCTTTGGGCGTGCATAGTTCCTGATTTTCATTACCCAGCACACGAAACGAACCGCCGATCGAAAACAACTTCTGCTTGAACACACCAACTCCGTCATTATTTTCATCCAGCACATCGACCTTCGACAAAAAGATCGATATGCCGCGCTGAACACTCGGGATAGGTTCGCCAGACGGCGTGCGTAGCTCCACATGAAAGGGTGTGTTGCTTTTATAATTAGTAAACCGCAGCAGCCTGGTGAATATTTCCATCTAATCTTTCCGGCAGTTGATGATCTTCTCACCCGTTTCCGCACCGTAGACGTCGTAATTGTTGGCAGCCTTGAACATGCCTACATGTTCTTTGACGAGATAGACATTGTGGCTGAGTACCGGATGCATGCGTCGAATCTCTGTCAATCCAAGTCGGAGTGCTCCGGTCAAAGACCCGCCAGGGCAGATGGTCAGAAATCTCGAGTGAAAATGCAATCAGCCTACTGAAGGACGAGCGATGTGTCGCACCTCAATGCTGTCGCGGTTCTGCGTCGTGAAATCACAGCGCGGAAGCTTAGGCGCTGGCTCGGTGCGATGGGTCCGGCCCGTTCGGTCGTATGGGAACAACGATCGAATCAGTTGAGGGCGGCAGCGACTCACTAGGCTGACGGTTCTGTTGTTTGAGCTGCGTGAGTTCTTGGAGTATTGTTTCCTGCTGGACACGGAGACTCTGTTGTCCCTGTTCCAGTTTTCGCAGCAGACAATGTACGTCATCAATAGGAATCACGTCACGCGGCTCGAGACTGGTGGAGTCGTTCTCAGGAAGACATGCTGTCAGCTGCTGCCAGCCGCGAGCTGGTGTATGCTCCAGCTCTTTGACCACGGCGAGTTCTTCTTCCAGGGCATCGACGAGCTCAGCAGGGGTCGCTTGAGATGCCTTGATTCCGCTGTCTTCTGTCTTGGCGACCACAGCATCGTTCGGCAGCCGGCGAAAAATCAGCGAATATGGTCCGGCTTCGAGCAGGTCACCATCACTGAGTGGTGAGTCCTCAACGGGTTTGCCGTTCAGTAACAGCAAAGGCGAATTGCACTGACATGAGATACGAGCACTGATGCGATCGGCCACAATGACTGCCAGCAGGTCGGGAATGGATTCGTCGCCCAGACGCAAATGGCAGGACTTGCTGCTTCCAATGTGATAGGTACCCGCCAGCATCGACTCCACTCGGTGAGGGGATGACGGCGACGCGACGCCGATCCATGCTACGGCATCACCAGATGTCAATTGGCCGGAAGCTCTCACATCACCCTCCGTGGTGATTGTTTGGACATTAAGCTCAGGACCAGGCCCGCCGGAAGGATTTGAGGTCCGCAGTGGCCGGTCTCAGTCCGTTAATCGTCCAGTGGAATCCTTCAAAGTCAGGAAAATCAGTTAAGAATAGTAATCGGTACCGTGATTTCGTGGACCCTTTGCCAGTATGCGTGCTGTTGGGCCGTTTTTTCTGCCCGGACATTGCAACCTGCCGGATCTGCCGCTGAATTCCTTCCGGAATTGAGGGGACATTCGCACATTGCAAATACTGTAAGGGCGCAGCCGGTGGTCTCAGATATCATCTGAGAAACGAGTCGTGATCCCTCACCGCCGCATGGATTTCAATGGTCCCGGTTCCTCAGAAGCACTGAAAAACGCTCATACGTGAAATATTTTGGCGGTGTTTTTGAGTCCGGTTGTTCAAAACTCGTGTGTTTTGGAAGG
>CAUZPL010000068.1:0-35035 GCA_963581585.1 Planctomycetota bacterium | reverse complement strand
CGCTCCGTTTCGCCAACCAGAGAGAAACTGAGTCCTCCTGAATCGATCTGGGGGCTGCCGACCGTCTTGTTCGTAGTTGAAGGAATTTAGAGCCGAAAGAATCTCTTCAGGATTCATGACGAAAGGTTCCAGCGGAAAGACTGAGCGGGAATGTTTGATTGTGAGTAAACCAACGTCGGCGTGCTGGTTGAGGATGGTTTGTCTGGCGGCCATAAGAATCTGACTGCCGGTGAGTTCGCGAGGCGGTCAGTGTCGGTGTTTGGCGAGGAATCGATCGCTTCGGCCCAGTGTCAGGAATGTGATTCTCCGGATGCTCGTGGTACCAGTCAGCATCATTCGTCCTCGTTGGCCGGGCCCTGGGCGGAGAGTTCCAGTCGTTTTACTCTGGGGCGAAATGCGTCGAGCATGGCCAGTATCGTTTTTGTGGTCCATTCGACGTACTCATCCCATTGGTCGCGACGTGCGAGATCCGCGGGGCGGTCGACAAGTATAATCTTGTCCCGCTTTTCCGGATTCGGATTCCACGTCAGCTCATAACCTATCTCTCTATGGATCGCGGCCTTTTCCGTTTCCAGTTGCTCCAGCGCAACTTCGGCCACCTTGTGACTCAGATAGACGCGGACACCGATGTGGTTTTCAAAGGTGTTTGCGATGGCTGACAGGTGAATTCCCGTTCGCCCCAATGCAACGTCAAACCAATACTGCGGGCGCGGCGAACGAAGCGATGGGATCTTTCCAGTAGCCTTCAGGCTGTCCCGCAACGCGGTCCAGAACTCCAGCTGCGTTTTCCTGGTCTCGCTGAGTTCCTCGCTGGCTCCATGGCCTCTGGCCTGTTTTACGACGCCGGCCGGCCGGCTGACGACGTTCAGTCGTGGTGCAGGTAATGAATTGCCTACTTTCCAGACTTCGATGCGGACGCCGAACAGCTCCAGGTTTTCATCCGTATGGTCGTTCAGCCAGTCCAGGGTTTTGCGATGTTCATCGGTAAAATCCTTGGCGATCCAGACCACGACGGATGCGTCCAAAATTGCTCCGTAAGTCAGCGCTTTGCCCAGGTGGTCGTGGTCAGTTTTCTCCAGTTGGTTTTCGATGACGACGTTGCGGCCGTTCGTCGTGTCCTTGGCCAGGATATCGCATGAAAAAGGTCCGACGGTGACTTCGGTTCCGACCAGCTCCAGGTCGAGTTCCAGTTCATCACCGAGCATCACATATTGCCGTAGTTTGAACACCAATGAAAAGCCGTATTCAGACGCTAATCAGGTGCGAGTCTGACGCTCTCGGTGCTTACAATCAGCCATGACTAAAAATCAGAAATCATCTGACACCTAGTGGCACCCGAAGTGGCACCCAAACCGCATTTCAATTGACCATAGTCGCACCTCCAAACGAAAACGTCACCTGTAAAAACACAGTGTCTGAACACTGATCAGACACTGGTCAAACAGTAGTCCTGCTTTCGTAAAGCTTAGGTCATGAGTTCGAGTCTCATCGGTGGCTCTTGTTTTTTGCTGGTCAACTGCTTCAAGACCTGCTGATTCTGGTCACGTGTCACCTCAGACCGTGATATTGCCGTCCGCAAATGCTGCAGCGTTTCTTCGCACTGATGCCGACATAATACTTTTCCGTGATGATCACCGAGGCGTGTTGCCTCGCCATCGATCACCAGTTGAGAACCGGGCAGCATCTATCATTTTTATTATTTGTTTCCGGTATTGATACATCGGCGACATGAAGGACTCCTCAAAGTACGCACCGATCAAATCAGTTTCCTGTTCATGCAATTGGTGCGCAGGGACGCTTGCCATTTCATGCCATAAAACAGCCGTCGCAGCAAATCGCAAACCAGTCTCCCGCAAGCATTACCTGACTAGCCTGCCGAAAAAATACTCTTCAAGTGTGCCTCGCGACGAGCCCAGTGGCTCCGCAAGACATAATCGGGCGTATCCGCCTCGAAATACCGTATCCCCCTGGCGGTCCAGGCAGTGACTTCTTCAGGATCTTCAGTCGGAATCCCAACGGCTACGCCGTACTCTTTTCCAGCGGCCAGTACGCGATTAATCGCCTCGTCGACCTGCGGATTGTCCTCGCCGAACGCCAGTCCCATCGCATGGGTCAGGTCGGCCGTGCCCATGTGCAACACATCGATACCGGGCACCGCTGCGATTTCACTGACATTCTCAAGAGCCTCGAGCGACTCGATCATGACGGCCAACAGCAGGCGGTCGTTTGCCTCGGCCACGTATCGTTTCAAATGGGAGATGTCATATCGGATGGCTCGACCGAGGCTCATTTCGCGTCGTCCCAGGGGGGCGTACCGACAGGCAGCGACGACGTCTCGTGCTTCTTCCGCTGAGTCGATGTGGGCGATATGGATGCCAGCCGCGCCTTGATCCAGCGCCTGCCGGCATGTGGCCGGATCAAAACTGCGGGGACGAAACACGGGCGCAATCCCAGCGGCCTTCGCATGGGCCATCATGGAGCGAATCGTCTCCGTCCCAATCATGCCGTGCTCGCAGTCGAGCATCACTGCTTCAATTCCTGCAAAACCAGCAATCTCCACGAGCGCTGGGTCGGCCAGCGTGACAGGCTGGATCAACAGCGGCGGCTGCGACAGATCAGCGACGCGCTGGCGCAGGTTAAATTGATCAATTGACTGGTAAGTCTCCGATTGCCTCATCTTAAGAGTTCCTGAATCGCCTCAGACACTAAAGCATCAATTCCTGAGTCACACAGCGTCGATGTCAGCTCGTATCCACCGTTTTCGTATTCTTCCTTCACGGGAATATACCAGGGACCCCCGTCTCCATATGCGGCCGTCGCGACGAACCGCCCCGGCACATACTTCTGGGCATGCAATTGATATTCGACAAAACACTCCGCGGGGAGATGCAACATGTTCACGTCGTTCACTCGGAGTGTGCTGAGAACCAACACATGCCCGCGCTCAAGACACCCCTTCCAGGCAAGCATGAAGGCGGCCCGACTGCGAATGTCGTTGGGGTAATAGCGATTAGTGAGCTGTTCCACCAGCGACGCCTCAGCAAGAGTTGCACGTGGAACGGGCGTGACTTCCGCTGTTCGCCACTCGATGTTTTGCACCCGTTCCATTTCGAGGTTTCGCTCAGATTCAACAATCGCGTTGTAGACTCTCATAGTCAGTTGCTTCCGCGCTTCGGGCGATCCGTCGTTGTATTTGCCGGCTGAAATGTTACCCGCACATCCCGTGAAAAAGATATGCAAACAGCTGGCGTCTTCCTGCTGGCGCTGCTTTCGCGCGAGTCCAACGAAATCGCTGCTGACCTGACCTTCCCCGTAACAACTCTGGGGGTGTGTCGCATAGTAATGGCATATTGCAACGGCCTGTTCCTGATCGAAGAACGCAACTGTCTTCAGCCAGGGATCGATCAATCCCTCGGGCATCGCACGGAGTTCCTCATCGCGACAAAAGCTACGACGTTCGGTAACAACGCGACCTCTGTGATCACGAGCGATCCGCCGGTTCGAGGCAACCTGGTCGACCTTTGACTGGCCGTGGCCAATATGGCTGACCGGCCTGGCTTGTCGAATGGCTTCCTCGATGGAGTTCTGCGCCCGGCTCAAGCAATCTTCAACAAAGTCCGCTCGAACGATATACGGCAGATCGCCTTCGGCCTGGACGTACCGCTGGGTGTCAAGACACACGAATGGGGCGTCATGCTGGTGCACACAGTGAATGGCCACTCGGTCGGGCGTTGTTTTTGCTGCGCGGGCAAGTCCCTCGCGCCAATTGAGGTGGGCGGTGTTGCAAAGCCCTGTCCAGTCGACCGCACAGATAACGATCGGCCGTCCGGCACCCAGGAGCACTAAACCGAGTGCTTCTAACGTGTCCCTGATCTCACGGGCGGGTTCAATCCAGCCTCCACAGAGTGAATGGCCGATTGGCGGCGTAACATCAAATCGAAATGGCGCTAACTGAATTTGCATCACGGGCCGCATTATACCGGTGATCGGGGCGGTCCTCAACAGCAGCCAACAGGCAAGCTGCCCCTGCTGACTGGCCGGTGCTGCCACGGCGGCTTCTCTTGTCACATTGCAGACGCTCGGCGATCCATAATGCGACACGTGTTTCATTACCGCGGACCGCCTGGTCAAAATGAAGCATGGCGTGGTTCAGGTCGTCAAGCTTCAGCCAGCCCTCCGTTCATGGTGTGTAAGGACTACGAAAGAAATCTTTCGCACGTTGGGCAGCCTGATGCTGTAATTCGATCCATGGCATCAGAAACGGTCCAGTATCACCGTAATATCCGCGAAGGAACCGAAGTTGGACGAGTGCCAGTTCATCACCGTGGACCGGGACGGTTGTCATTCACGCGGTGCCACAGGACACCGGTGGGTGGACTAAATCGGGGGATGACTCGGGGTGCCCGCTTTCTCCAGCGCCATAGCGGCACCGAACAAGGTAACTTCATCGTAGTGCCGCGCCACCACCTGCACCCCGATCGGCAGCCCCTCCTGGCTCGTGCCGAAGGGCACGGATAGTGCCGGCAAGCCCGTGAGGCCGAACGTAGCCGTAATGTTGGCCGCGTGACCGACCCCGGTCTCATGACCGTCGATGATCAAATTCGCTGCTTCATGTCCATGCGCGGTGTTGGGCGCCGTGGGACAGAGCAGCAGATCATGCTGACTGAAAAACCGGGCCATGTCCCGGGACAGCAGATCGCGTTTGTCCATGGATACCAGAAAGTCCTCTAGCCCCGGCGTGGGCAGATCCAGCAAACCCCGAATTGAAGCGCTCAGCTTGTCTTCGCGGCCTTCGATAAACGGCTGCAAATAATGCGCTCCCTCAGCCACGACCATGTCCATGCAGACATCAATGGCCAGACGATCCTGCCAGTCAAATTCCACTGGCTCCACCGTGCACCCCGAAGCTTCCATTACGGACGCTGCATGGGCAACGGCACCCTGTATTTCCTGCGCCACGGGCGTAAATGGCCCTTGCCGGAAAAAACCGACCCGCACCCCGGACAATCCACCTTCCAGTTCCTCTGGTTGTCGCACAGGCCTGGACACTGCATAAGGATCGTGACTATCCGGGCCCGACAGAACAGAAAGGGCCAGGGCCGCATCGCGCACAGTTCGACAGATGGGTCCCACATGCATGTGACGGCACATCAGCTCGGGCCAAGACCCAGTTAGTGGAATCCGGCCGTGGGTTGGCTTGAATCCGACAATGCCACAATAGTGCGAGGGAAGCCTGTTTGAACCGCCCAGATCTGTGCCAATCCCCAGGGGAGAAAGCCCCGCGGATATGGCCGCTGCCTCACCACCGCTCGATCCCCCCGAAGTCCGCTCGAGGTGCCAAGGGTTAACGGTCCGGCCGAACACGCGATTTGACGTTTCTGCTCTCAGCCCGAACTCCGGCAGATTGGTCTTCCCCAGCAGAATGCCCCCTGCCTCCTTGAGCCGGCGCACAGCGGTGGCATCGATCCTGGGAACGAGGTCGGAGAATATCAGCGAGCCTCTGGTCGTCTTCACTCCCGCGCTATCGAAGCAGTCCTTGGCCGTGAAAGGTACGCCGTGCAAAGGCCCGCGGATCTCACCACGGATTACCGCATCCTCAGCGGCTCGCGCCTGATCCAGTGCGTTGTCGGCCAGAGTTACCACCGCGTTGATCTTTGGATTGACAGCCTCAATTCGGTCAAGGTGGGCGCGCATGACTTCGACGGGGGAAAGCACTCTGGTGCGAATCCTTTCGGCCAACTCCGTAGCATCGGCGAAACAGATTTCATCGCTCATCTTTGTCGCTCCTCTATTGCCTATGTGGGTGGGACTAACATCGGCTCCCGAAGCATGCAGCCAAGATACAATCTCCTCGCGCCTATTCTGCTCTCATTCACCAGCGATTTATCGCGGGTGAATGAGAAGATGAATAATCATCGCGTGACATACGAATGACCAAGCATGCTGCGTACTGGCACCGTAGCGCACCCGGCCAGACAAATGGACAACATCATGGTCTTACGGTGCATGGCCAATTCTTTCGTTTGCTCAGCCGAAAAACGGCGGTTTAAGCCACCGATACAAGTCCCGTTCTTCCTTGCTCAAACGTTGCCAGCCCCACGGCGTTTAAAATATCTGTTACTGCAGGGGTTAGTGAAGGATGCCACAATTTGGTAACGCCCGCGTCGGTGATCAGGGTGTCCTCAAGGGCGAGTCCCTTGAGTTCATGCAGCCCCGCACATCGGAGGCCTGCTCCGGCCAATGCGGTGCATCTGGTAACTTTGAGAGTATCCAGCATGGTCGAGCGTGCCAGGTCCGCCATGATATGATGAACACGAGGGACAGAGATTCGAGTGTCGTGCAGGTCAGCCGGCCAGGGGCAGCGAGTCCGGACACAACAGAGACAGGTCGCGCCGATAACCGACACGACCGATGAAAACAACCGGAGGCATGAAATCACATCCGGAGTGCAACGGTTTTGATGTTTGAGTTGTTGATGAAAGAAGTCAGGCGGTGTCTGATAGCCGAGTCGTTTTCGAGGATGATATGATTCCCTCTCGTCAAAAGCCTCCGATTGCCTTCAGGCTGCAGGCTCTCGCGATCGCATTGGTTCCAGTGCTGACACTAGCACAGACGTCAGTGCCGGTACCGGACGTGTCTCCAGCAACAATCGACTATCAGCGTGATATTTCCCCGATCCTTAAGGCCCGTTGCTTTGAGTGCCACGGTGGGACAAATCAAGAGGGCGGTTTGCGACTCGATCGCTATGATCGGGCGATGTTGGGCGGTGACAATGGACGAGTCATCATGCCCAATAATGCCACAAACAGTGAGCTTATTGGACGCATTATGTCAGCCGAAGCAGACGACAGAATGCCCCCTGAAAGCGGAAGAAATTAATCTGCTGACCCAATGGATTGATCAGGGTGCGATCGGTCTGTCGGAAGACTCAAAGGAGCCTCTGCAGCACTGGGCCTTTCAGCCAATTCATCAGCCTGCTGTGCCAGGCGTCGACGATGATCGTTGGGTCCGAAATCCAATTGATCATTTTGTACTGGATTCGCTGGAACAGCATGGAGTTGCTCCATCACCGGTCGCTGCACGGGCGACGCTGGTTCGTCGCTTGTACCTGGACTTGCTGGGGCTGCCGCCGGAATGGGATCGCGTTCAACAATTCATCCAGGATGAACGTCCCGATGCCTGGGAACTGCTTGTTGACGAACTCCTGGGTTCACCGTACTACGGAGAACGCTGGCGAGATATGCAGACAGCTCCGGGTACGAAGCCGACACACCCAGAGAAATCTGGCCATACCGTGACTGGGTGATTGATGCGCTGAATCGCGATGTCCCCTTCGATCAGTTTGTTGTCGAACAGATCGCCGGTGACCTGCTGCACAATGCAACATCTGCCCAGCGGATCGCTACGGGGTTCCACTGCAATACGATGCTGGATCCGGGAGTGCGCTGGGAATCAATCGTGGAACGCGTCAACACAACCGGAACAGTTTTCCTTGGCCTGACGCTTGGCTGCGCCCAATGCCATTCGCACAAAACTGATCCAATAAGTCAGCGAGAGTACTATCAGCTGTACGCATTCTTCAATGAAGCTTCAATCACGTCCTTTGAACGACCGATAGCCGACAGTACCCAGGAGACACCCCAAACATCGCTGGTGATGAAACAGTCCCCTCAGTCAACTTATATCCTTCAACGAGGCGACCCTGCTCAGCCCGGGGATCTGGTCAAGCCCGCTGTTCCGGCTGCGTTCAACTGGAGTCCGCCGGTGATTCCCTCTGGTTACCGAACTCGGCACGATTTAGCGAAATGGCTGATGTCGTCGACAAATCCGCTGACTGCGCGAGTGACCGTCAATCGTGTTTGGCAGAGATACTTTGGACTCGGTCTGGTCGACACAGAAAATGACTTCGGTGTGCAGACACCTCCGCCGTCGCATCCCGAACTGCTCGACTGGCTGGCACTCGACTTTCGAGGGAATGGATGGAGGCTCAAGCGACTGCATCGGCTGATAGTCACTTCCGAAACGTACCGGCAGTCATCTCAAGTTCGTGCGGACCTGACAGAACTCGATCCGCGCAACCGGTGGCTGGCACGCCAGCGTCGCCTGCGTCTGGAAGCAGAAATTATCCGTGACGTCGCACTCAGCAGCAGCAGCCTGTTGAGTCGAAAGATCGGCGGGCCGAGTGTTTTTCCACCACAGCCGGACGGCATTCTGGATAATCGAGCCACCCCGGCAACCTGGACCGTCAGCAAGGGCGAGGATCAATATCGTCGAGGAATGTACACGTGGATCTGGAGACTAACACCTCATCCTCACTTCACAGTGTTCAACGGTCCTGACAACGTCACCACGTGTTCTCGGCGGGATCGATCGAATGTCTCCCTTCAGGCACTAACATTGCTGAACGATCCGACATTTTTGCAATGTGCACAGCGTCTTGGTCACCACTGTTCTCAAATAAGCGATCAGGACGACACCTCCAGAATCAAGTCTCTGTTCGCAACGTGCATGTCCCGAAGGCCTGCTGAGAAGGAGCGAATGATTCTATTGCGACTGCTCAACGCTCAACGAGCTGAACTATCGCCGGCCGAAGCCCGCAAGATTACTGGGCGCGACACGGACGATCTGACTGATGAAGCCGCTTGGGTCGTGATATGTCGGGCCATTATGAACACCGATGAATTCATCACGAGGGAATAGAACGTAATACCGTGCAGAACTCTCCTTCAACACGCCGACACTTCTTCGCGAGCGGAGCCGTGAGCCTGGCACCGGCTGCACTGGCTTCGCTGATTGATCAGGAAGCACAGGCGGTCGGCAATTTTCCCGACACTGTTCGGACGCATCATGCGCCGCGTGCCAAATCAGTTATTTTCCTGCACATGATTGGCGGGCCCAGCCAGATTGACCTCTTCGACCCCAAGCCTGAAGTGAATCGTCGATCCGGAGAGCCACTTCCGGAGTCGCTGCTAAAGCAGCTCAGTTTCGCTCAGATTCAGGAGAAACGGCCGCAACTGATGGGATCGCCGTGGAGATTCAGTCCGCACGGCGAGTCCGGAACACACGTTTCAGAGTTAATGCCATACTTCGCTTCGATTGTTGATCAGGTTTCACTGGTCCGGACTGTCAAGACTGACAACACAAATCACATGTTCGCCGAATTGATGCTCAACACCGGTTGGCAGCGCTTTGGACGCCCAAGTATCGGCAGCTGGGTGGTCTATGGTCTCGGTTGTGAATCGCAGCAACTCCCCGCATTCATGGTACTGCGCAGTGGCATGAGGCCACGTTCAAAGGCCTCCAACTACAGTAATGGTTTCCTGCCATCACAGTTCCAGGGCACTCCATTGCAGACTGCCGGTGATCCAGTATTGCATTTGGCCAGTCCGGCAGGATTTACCCGAAACCGCCAGAGACAGACAGTGGATGCAGTGAATGCACTCAATCGGTTTCGATTTGATCTCACGGGAGACGACGAAATCGCAGGGCGCATTGCCTCCTACGAAATGGCGTTTCGCATGCAGTCGGCGGCCACCGAATGGCTGAATCTTTCCGACGAGACGGCTGACACCTTACGACTATACGGAATCGACGACACAGACCGTCCCTCATACGCACGCAATTGCCTGCTGGCAAGAAGACTTGTTGAGCGAGGTGTTCGGTTTGCCCAGATTTTTCATGGTGACTGGGATCACCACACGAACATCGAAGACGGCTTGCCGGCTCAATGCAAAGCGACCGACCAGGCGACTGCCGCCCTGGTGACAGATCTGGTGCGGCGAGGTCTGCTGGAAGACACGCTGGTGATCTGGGGAGGTGAACTCGGTCGCGGCCCGGTGGCCCAGAAGGGCAACAAGCCGGCCGTCGCAGTTGGGCGCGACCATCAGATCGAAGCGTTTACAATGTGGTTCGCCGGAGGCGGAGTCCGTCCCGGACAGACGATTGGCGAAACCAACGATCTTGGGTGTCTGCCCGTCACGGATCCGTGGCAAATCCATGATGTCCAGGCTACGCTCCTGCATCTGCTGGGCATGGATCACACACAGCTCACCTATCGATTCCAGGGTCGCGACTTTCGACTGACCGATGTGCATGGGCACGTGAAGACGGACCTCTTCGCTTGATATGCACGCCAAACGAACCGAGATCACACAATTGTCGAATCCAACAACATACCCGTCCACTCAATAATGACAGGTATCACGATTTGGCAGCTTTATGCAGATGCCAGTTAACCATCTTTCAGGATCAGGGTGTCCCGATCGGATTGACACGATCAGCAAGAAACGGATCAATTGTGCCGGGGCGGTCAGCAGCAGGCGTCAGCGTAGAACGCCTGTGCTTAGGGATTACCCCGACCACCAGGCCGGCAGAATTTCAGCCCTTTGCGGCATATCTGCGGCAGTGTGTGTCGTCCAGGTCCGCTGGAACTCACCCGGCGGACGCGTGCAGCTGTTCTCCATTGGGGTGAGTTCGTGCGTTTGCCATCGTCGTACTCCTGTCGAGTCGTCGCCGGGCCGGGAATCAGTTGGCGTGCCGATGGAACGTAAGCGCGCGAACAAAACGACCAGATGGTTCTGACAATGTTTAGCTGCATTTGGGTCTGCGTTGGGCCTGTTATCCCGAAACGGTTACGTTATTCGTTCTGCTGTAAGTCGTCAGCGTGATGATGCTTGTGATTCGCCAGTTCATCAAAGATTTGTTGACCAGTCCGGAAGACTCACATGTCCGCGCCGCCGCCGATCTCGAGTAACAGTTTTACAGTGCGGCCCCTGACATCAGGTCCTGGGGCGGAAATTACGGGTGTGAATCTCGCGGCCAAGCTCAGCGACAATCTGTTCAAACAAATTCAGGATGCCTTCCTGCAATATCAGGTGCTGATCTTCCGCGACCAGGATCTCCCGTCCGGGTGTCAGCTGGAGTTTGGGCGACGCTTTGGCGAACCGCAGGTTCATGTCCTGAACCAGTTTCATGATCGCCAGCACCCGGAGCTCTATCTCCTGTCCAATCTCAATGAGGAGGGCAAACCGGACGGCAGGCATCCTGACCCCGGCACGCTGCATTGGCATACCGACGGGTCCTGGACGCAGCGCAGGACCATCGCCACGATGCTGTACTGCCTGCAGGCACCCCGTGAAGGGGGTGAGACCGAATTAGCCGATATGTATCGAGCGTACGATGCGCTGACCGGCGCCATGAAGATGCGCCTCGGTTTGCTTGAGGCCGTTCATCATCTCAACTTTCACAAGAAGCGACGAGATCCCCACCCTTTGACCGCCGAACAGGTGCGGAATTCTCCGCCGGTCCGGCATAAGATCGTACGAACCCATCCTGAAACCGGAAAGCCAACAATCTACCTCGGCGACATGGCGGAATTTATTGCAGGAATGGACTACATGGAGGGTCGTGCTCTCATCGAACAACTGAACGAGCTCATCACCCGCTCAGAGTTTGTTTACGCACATAAATGGAATCCACGCGATTTGGTTGTCTGGGACAATCGCTGCACCCTGCACCGTTCAACACCGTACGATACGAGGAACGAACGACGGGCCATGCGCCGACTGACGGTGCTCGATCAGCCGACCGATTGAGCACGTACAGCTTCCGGCTTATCCTTCGCGTTGATGTCCACATGGTACTTCTTCGCCGTAGTTCATCCGACAGCACGGGGATGCCTTCTACACAGGAGACCATGCCACTGCGAGAGAATCCTGCCTCACCACAAAGGATGCTCCGTCTGCGGAGACGCGGTTGGCAAATCGATTGGTGAAATCGGATGACAGAACTCAGTGGCTGTCTTTCTGATGAGAGAGATCAACCGCAGGACACGAAATTCGGACGACACCAACCCGTTCATTCAACCATCCCGTCCGTCGACTCAATGGCAGACACCGTCGGATGGACAACTGGTGGCGGGAATCCTGGTGGTCGTGCCTGGACGACGAGTTGTGTGGAAATACACCACCGCAACCAGGTTTCGGCCAGGCGAAGCAACAGGTTGTGCAATTGGAAGCCGCCCTTCAGGGGTTGCTGCACCTCATCCTCATTCGGCTTAATCCGTTCCTTCTGGCGGCAGAACAGCAACAGATCGTGACGTCCTGCGACGCTGATTTTCTGCTGATTCTGGAAAAACGTGATCAGCTTGCCGTTGAAAAGCTTACGGACCTGTTCTTCGTCACCGCCCGCAGCACAAGGCATTAACTGCTTCCAGGTACAGCCGTGCCAAATCCACCAATACGCTGCTGACGATTCAGAATCGTCGCACACACCGTCTCCGCCGTCATCTCGGACGGTATTTCTTCAAACTCATAATCCGTGGTCGGGCCCAAAAACCCAGTCACATGCCTCGATCGACCACTCCGTAACAGTTCGTCCACTGGCCCAAAACGCTGCACCAGCTGTTCCAGCTGCCGGTCGGTGTACCGCTCCGCACATTCCTGAAGCATCGAGTCACAGACCTGCTGCTCTGCTTCGGTCGCCAGCCTGTCACCACCAGTACGGTGAGTTCTCTGCTGCAGAGCCAGGGCAACTTTCGACAACAGTATCAGACATTTCAGTCGCCCCTCCACGGGTGGATGAATCATGGTCAGTCCGGCAAAAAACTTTTCGTCGTCTTCCTGCAGTACCGCATGGAATATTTCCTCGATCGTCGCAAATTCGTCCTGACACAGCGTCAGCCACCGTTCTGCGATCCGCCGATGCGAAGTGCCGTCGCCAAACCGATTCGGAAAGCCAGTCGGCAGGCTGCATTTCTGGCGTGGAAAATTTCGTCCGAATGAGCGATAGCCCAGGTGGATAGTGCGGCGTTTCTTTTGAGGGCTGTACTTGCTGCCCCAGTGCAGCATCAGATTATTGTAAACGACACCGTCACCGGGCCCCAGTTCCACACGGCTGCTTTGTGGTACCGGCGTCAGCGTACCTCGGTCCTCCAGCAAATGATTTGTCTCAGCCTGCGTGGTGAGCCGGTTGTGACTGCCGGGAATGACGTACAGAATGAGGTCTTCATAAAGCGCGATATTCCATTGCACGTAAGAAGGCCCGTTGGCCCGCTGATCCTCAAGCAGCGCAGCCAGCGGGCCGTCCATATCAGGCCGTACGTCCCGGTGCCAGTTGCGGGGATCCGTGCCCCAAGCCTGTCCGGGACGCTGTGGATCGCCCGGTTCAAATTCAGGATTGCACAGTACCTGCGCCTGGATCGCTGCCACAGCTTCGTCGGGGCAATTCAGCATTTGTGCGCTGACCCCATAGGTATGATCGTGCAGCACAAATTCAAACGCGCTGATGGTGTCCGAATCGACATGATTGACGATCGAAGCTCGAGGCTGGGGTGTGGTGTCCCAGGTTGGGTCGCCGGCCCGTTGACGTGCAACAATCTCGTCAATATCACTTCGCAGGCGATGCAGAAGGCCAGCGGGTACGATGTTGCGGAAGATAACGTAACCGTCTCGCAATAATTGTGCCCGGTTTTTGTCCGGTTCCTGTGCAGTCATGTCTTGCACAGTAATTCAGTTTTACAGGGTGAACAAACCAAAGGAATAGTTTCAGGGGCTGACAGCGGGTGATTCTGCCGCGGTGATGGCCACTGTCAGCCGGAACAACTGTCTTCGGTCGCAGTTATGCCACACAGAGCACGTTGTACAGGCATTTCGCCAGTGTCCGTGCCGGCGGACAGGAAATTCAATCCCACCAGCCTTTCAGCCGACGTTCCTCCGGGGGCAGGATCTGGAAGTTCAATTTTTCATCCATCAGCCGCAGACTTCGGCCTGGTCGAAAGCCTTCCAGGAGGTATTTCGGTTTCACGACAATTTGCAGACCGCCACAACCCTGGACTTTGGGGACCTCACGGTGTGCGATGATCTTTCCATTGAATGAATCAGGGCCTCCCTGACCACCGGCCGGCTGGTAGGTGCGCAGAGCAGAATCAGCAACCGCGATTTTGCAGATGTTTCCGGTGACGAAAAGATCGAGGAGGCCAGGAAAGCCGGGATCAATAAACGTGAGTGTCAATTCCGGATCGTGATTGTTCACGGCATCGATTCGCACCGGCAATCCGCGTCGGCGCAGCTCAAACCGTGTCCGGGCCGACTGGCGTTCTATTGCGAAATGTGCGCTTTCCTCGTCCAGCCAAACATCTGTGAGCAGATCAATGAAGGGAAGAGATACTGTGCCGGGACCAAAGTTCACGAGGATCTGTTGGCCGATCACAAGATCAATCCTGTTGCCAAACCCGGTGCCTTTCCAGAATGTCGTTCGTGTATCAACGACGACGTCGCGCGGTTTTTCCTCTTTGCCTGCTGTAACCTTCACAAGTGTGATCCGGTTGCGATCGAGATTGAGTGCCGTAACCCGCCATCTGCTCCCAGCGGCGACGTCCTCGCTGAAATTGTCGGAGAGCGTCCACACCTGCGTGAATTTCCGTCGATCCTGATCCTGAAACGCGCCAATCCGAACGTGTGCCCCGGGCGAGAAATCGCGCAGATCTGCGGGAGCGCCGTGGCGGCGCACCGTGGCGGCCGGCAACAGAGCGAAGGAGGTGATTGGTGCCTTATAATAGAGGTCCGCTTTCTCGCGAAACTCACCGCGGCGGCCGGGAGGATGGATCGTGAGCAGCGAAATATTCATAGAGTGGGCAGCGTCAGCAGGTGGGAATTCACCCGGTTTCAACTGATACCATGGTAGTTTTTCGTCACCGCGGTCTGTGCGATATGCCGGCGACTCGCAGCGGGCCTGCGCAGCGAGGGTGAGGCAGAGACAGATTGAAAGGAATGCTGGTTTCATCCGTGGGTCAGTTCTGAAATTGGACTGATACTGTCCACGAACTTCTCTGTATTGACCTCCATTTTTTGCAGCATGAGGACCAGCAGGTTGGAGAGACGCGCCGTGTCGTCGACGGGCTTGAAGCAGTGATGGATATCGTTCGCTTTATAAGCGCCGAGTTTCGGCAGGTTGTAGTCGATATGCTGCCCGTGGCGCAGGCCGAGTGCCCGGCCACCCGCAAAGACGATGGGCAGGTTTGCGTTGCCGTGGCTGTGGCCATAGCTCATTCCACTGCCGAACAGCACCATGGTGCGATCCAGCAGCGGTTCGCCTCCATCGTCCGCCGCTTTGAGCTGGTCGAGGAAATATGCAAACTGTTCGACGAGGAAGGTATCGCTTTTGGTCAGGCTGTCCAGCACGGTCCTGTCGCCGTTGTGGTGAGAGAGTTCGTGTCGGGTTTGGCTAATACCGATTTCCGGAATTGCCAGGCCAAAGCCTTCGCTTCCGCTCAGGTAGGTGACGACCCGCGTCATGTCGGTTCGCAGGGCGAGCACAATCAGATCATACATGGTGCGGTAATAATCACCGGCGGCCGACCTGGAGACATTCCGCTGAAATCGCGTGCCGTCCACCTTAGGCTTGGGCACATTCAACCAGTCCTCAAAACGCCGGGTGCGGATTTCCACTTCCCGCACAGACTGAAGATATTCGGCCAGCTTGCCACGATCCTCGTGACCGAGTGTCCTGTCGAGCGAACGCGCATCGTCCAATATGGAATCCAGGATGCTGCGGCGGCTCTGCAGCTGTTCCTGCCTGTCCCTGGCCGATGCGCTGTCATCGCCAAAGAGCCGGTCAAAGACCGTGCGCGGGTTTTCCTCGGCCGGCAGTGGAACACCGTCGCGCGAGAATGAAAGTGTGTTGGTACCCATTGGCTTTCCCACGCCCGCAGTGATGGACAGTTCCAGCGACGGGAAACGCGTGTGCGGTGACGTCACCTCGGTCATGAGCTGGTCACAGGAAACACTGTTGTGGTAGCTGGTGCTGTCCGCACTGGTCAGGGCAGCTCCGGTCAGCCAGCTGTCAGCGCAGACGTGTTGCTGGTTTAAGGCACCCGGATGATGCAGCCCGCTGATCGGTGTAATACAGTCCCGGTGGCGCTCCAGAGAAATCATGGGCGCGGTAAGTTCGTAATCGCTGCCCGCTTTGTGCATTTGCCAGGTAGCGACGTTCACTCCATTCGGAATATAGGCAAACACGCTGCGTCGAGGACGTGACGCCGCGGTGGCCTCCGAAGCGCTCAGCGGAATCATCGCATTGAGAAGTGGGAGGGCGATGGTGGTTCCTCCACCTCGAAGAAAATAGCGACGGTTCAGAAGCCAGCGCTGGGTCTGGATGTTTGACATAGTTGATCGATTTCGTTGGTGTTATTTGGATCAGCGTCTGAGGAAGAGTGGGTTGAGTGCAATGGCTTCAATGAGGTCGCGTAGCGGGTAGCCCTTGTCCTTGAGTGCGATGACCGCGGGACTCAGGCACTCGCGATCGGCCAGGGTCAACGGACGTCGCATGGCGTAGGTCGCCAGCTTTTCCGCCAGCGTAAGCGCGAACGGATCGAGATTTGCCGCAAGAAGTTCTTTGAATTCGTTCGGGGTCGAAAAGACACGTCCGTCGGGCAGTTTGCCGCTGGCATCCACCGGTCGAGTTTCTCCCGTTCCCTGCGGCATGATTTCCACATCGCGCCATGCACCAATCGCATCAAAATTTTCGAACGCCAGACCGAGCGGATCGATTCGGCTGTGGCAGGTGGCACAGCTTTCGTTCGTAACGTGGGCCCCGAGTTTTTCGCGGATGGTCTGCCTCGGCTGGTCTTTCGCTGCGGCGGGGAGCACCGCAACATTGGGAGGTGGTCGCGGTGGCGATTGGCCCAGAATCGACTCCAGCACCCATTTGCCGCGATGCACCGGACGATGCCGGGCGCCGTCGGAAGTAAGACTCAGCACAGCCGCCTGGGTCAGTACTCCTCCCCGAGGACTGTCTGAGGGCAGAGCCACGCGCTGCACGGGCGCATCAACGATGCCAGGCATCCCGTAGAATTTGGCCAGCGGACCATTCATCATCGTCCAGTCCGAGCTGAGGAATTCCCGGATGCCAAGGTTCCTGTCGAGCATTTCACCAAAAAACGAGGTGGTCTCGGCGACCATGCTCTGCTCCAGCGTCTTGCTGTAGTTTGGATAAAGCTTCTTATCCGGCGGAAACTTCCCCACATCCGCCAACTGGAGCCACTGATACGGAAATGTCGTTGCGAATCGTGACGCCTTCGGATCAGCCAGCATTCTTCGCACTTCACGAATCAATACATCCGGCTCATGCAGCACTCCGTCCCTGGCGGCGGCCAGCAGCGGCTCATCCGGCATCGTACTCCAGAAAAAATAGGAAAGCCGCGACGCGAGTTCCCAATCGTTGATGCTCGTCCGTGGCGTTCCGGTATCGCCCTCCACGAGGAAGATGAAGTCCTTGGAACATAGCACAGCCACCAACGCGGATCGGGTCGCCTGTGCAAAACTTCGTCCGGCGTCCAGTTCCGTATCGATTAACGAGCCAAGCCGGGTGGCCTCTGTCTCTCGCAGCGGACGTCGAAAAGCTTTCTCGGCGAACGCAGTCACAATTTGCCTGGCCTGGGCTGTATCCTTCGGCCCATCGCCGGACAATCCCGTCAGCGCGGCCGGCAGATCCGGCCGCATGGGCCCTTCAAACTCAATGGAGTCCACAAGCAGAAACGGCACGAGCGGCACTCCTTGCTCATCGGTGATCTTTTGCAGCGTCGGTTCGCGACCTTCCTTGATGCTGAGGAACACGACCGAGTCCGATTCTCCCGACGGGGACTCATACGGACTTAACCCAGGCTCTGTGTTGAACAGATTGACCTGATGCTCTCCGGCAGGCAGATAAGTCGTGAACTCAACGATTGTCGGTTTGTCTTCGGGGGCATCCACATCTTGTTCGTGGAGCACCCGGTTCAGGTTGGCACAGTAGAACCGCAAATGAGGCGCATTCCCGCCCGGTGGGCGCAGTCCACTCAATTTGATGCGCACCCGGTAGTTGCCGGAAACCAGTATTTGCTGGGAATGCCAATCGTTCACAGTCGCCCTGAGATTGGAGTTCGGCTTAACGACTTTACGGCCCCGCGTCCGCGCTTCCGGGGTTTGGTCCGTATTTCCCCCGACGATCTTGTGGTAGGGCCATTTGTCCAGATTCGGCGCGGCGGAGCCATCGCTTGATGGCAGCACTTGATCGAGTGCCGCTTCCGCAGCAGAGAGATACCGTTCCAGATGTGACGGCGACAGACTCAGCGCCGGGCCGATGCGATCAAGCCCATGCCATGACGGCTCCTCCGGCAGATTGCCGGGATCGGACGGAACGTATGTCGCTCCGAGAAGGTCGCGCACCGTGTTGGCGTATTCGTCGCGTGTGAGTCGCCGCAGACTCACACGTTCGAACACAGCGTAGCGGGCAGCGTCGGCTTCTCTGATCCAGTCCGAAATTAACTGCATACTGACACCGCGATCCTCCTCAGTCGGTTGTGGCTCGTCCTGTGGGGGCATCTCTCCCGAAGTCAGTCGCTCCAGCACTTTTCCCCAGTGAATAACAAAACCCGGGTCGGTCAGTTTTGAAGGCGCGCGGTCAATCCGGAACTCTCCCTTTTTCTCTTCCGGTCCGTGGCAACGAACACAGTAGTTATCCACAAATGCACTTAAGGGGCCCGTCGGTGCCGGCTGTGCCGGACACGGAAGGGGCGTGGCGACAAGAATTATCCAGCAGCATCCGATCAGTGACGGCAGGCAGGTGTTCCGTCTCGACGGCCTGTGGAACAGCTTGCGATTTCTGGCGCAGTCGATGATGCCTTTTGGTTTCAGCGTCTTCATGCGGTGAACTCTCCGGCAATGACAGGGCCCAGGCCATCCCTGTTTGGGCTGGAATATCCACGTCCCAGAAATTTTAACACTTCACCGGGTGGCTCTGGAGACAACACGCTGACCTTACCGGCCAGAGGTCTCTGCAGGGGGCGTACCCGTGTAGCGACAGACCTGCCCGGCGCCACACGGTTTATTCTACCCGGCCAGGCCCATTGCCGCGACATTATGTGTTTTTTTCGCACAAGTTCCCGGCGACGGACTGGGCAGGCGACCGTCACGAGGTTTTTGCTCGTTTATCGCAAACGGTGCCAGGTGCAACCATCGTAATATGGCCACCGCAACTTGCCCTCAACGCTGATACGACTCTCACCATCACGACCGGATTCGGACGACGAGTGAAGGGGAATTGAGTGATGACAAGGACGGACCCATACGAAGCGCTGAAGGAATTTCTGCCGGGTCGGTCGAGATGACGGCGAGCACTGATACCTGCTCAGGTCACGTTAATTACCGTCGTAGTGCTGGTTGTTTTCCGGCAGTACGCATCGACGTTGCCTTCAATCGTGCCAGGACTGCTGAGTTGACACCAGGACCTCTTTGATTCCGGGACCAACACGGGAACCTCACTTCGTGAGTCGAGACTTCGCTCGCATATAATAACCGAGTGCGTTAGCGAGCCCGAGAACCGCGCCAATCACCAAGACTCCCATCTGTATCGGGGAGCAAAATATAAGCATTTGGCCAGCGGTGAAAGTCGCGCCAGGCGCAAACAGTACGACGAATGTCCACAGAAGCAAAGGTACAGCAACCAGCATGAACAGGAACGATAATCCCACGTTGATCCGGATCGAGAGCGGCAAACTGTCAGTTTTTTTTCTCATGGCACGCAGCCCTCGCTATTGTTGGATTCGGACAGGAACTTAGGTCGATGATAAGGCGTTCATCCAACGGGAAGCCGCCTAGCCACGTGATAGCGATACTGACCATTCCTGGCATCCGGTCAGGCAAATGAACAACATCACGGTCATACGATGCATGGTCAACTCTTTCGTTCACTCCAGCCGGGAAACGGCGGTTGAGGTCACCGATACAAGTCCCGTTCTTCCTTGCTCATACGTCGCCAGTCCCGCGGCGCAATGACTTTATGACTGCCGGACCACAGTCCCGTCTCCAGCTTACGTGCCTGTTTCTCCGCTTCCGCCAAAGCGGTGTTGTCCGGCACGTACTTCACATAATGCCAGGCCATCCCGGCAGCGACAATCGCACGGTTAATCAGAGTACCGTCGTGATAAATCTCACCGATCGTGCAGTCGTCTTTGCCCTGACCGTATGAGACGACCTTCACGACGATGCCCAGAATAGAAGCTTTTAATGTCTCGATTGCATTGTTGCCGAATGGCTGGCCATGTTCCGGTGAGCCAAACACCTCTGAGATTCCCCGTCCGCGTGTTGATGCAAGCCGGCACACCAGTGGCTGTTCTAGCGCCATGTTCAGCGTTTAGCCGTCAAGATCAGTTACCTGAAGAGCGTTTCGTACTGTCATAAAATGTGAGTACATCGTCAACCGATCACCTGAGGGCCCGCAGTTTGGGCGGACCTGCTTCGAACAGTCGAACGAGGAAGACTTCTTGCGGGATTTCAGCAGCATTGAATAGATGTAGAAAGCGTTCTCTTAGCTCACCTGATTCGTCGGACATAATGGGTGTCATCCGGGAGGAACCGCCTTGGAACATCCTGGCAAACAGGAACACGACGGTTGACATTGGCTGTGCACAAATTCCAGGACGATTTGCTTTGAGCCACATTCGCTGAACCGCCCGGCCACCACAAAAAAACGGCTCAAGTAAATTCGGGCATTGTCAACAGTCCAGCCGCGGACGCCGCCGCGATACTCTTCGTGCGTCAGCCGATGTGCTGCCAGTTGACGCAGCTCTTCATACACCATCGGCAACAGGTGATCCGCAGCGTCAGGATCCCCTGCTCCATGGCCTTCAGGATGTTGGCTGAAATCTGTACGCGCAAAACGTCGCAAACGCAATTGCTGAACGAGTTTCACCGTCGGCTGACTTTTTCCCATACGGGGCTCAGAGATCCGTGCTCTCCGGGGACACATGGGTCCGCTCCGCCCACTTGAGCCATGTGGCCTCCATTTGGGCCACCTGACTGGGAAACTGTGAGGCCAGATCATTCGTTTCTGTGCGATCTGCCTCCATATCGTAGAGTTCCCATGTCCTGGCGTGGGCACCCCATACCAGCTTCCATCGCCCCTGACGAATGGCGCGATTGCCATACAGAAACCAGCAGAGCGGTTCAGGCCGGTCCCGTTGCTGCCCATGCAGCGCCGGGACAATGCTCTGGCCTTCGGTTGGGGGGACGGGGATTTTTTCACGTCCAGCCCGCGAATTCGCCCTGCTCAGTTCCACTAATGTGGGCATGAAATCCACCACATGGCCGACTTGACGGGTGATTGCGCCGGCCTTGATTACACCAGGCCATCGAGCAATCAGTGGCGTTGAGATTCCCCCTTCATACGTCCAGCCCTTAAACCGACGGAACGGAGCACATTGCGCCCATCCCCACCCAGGTGCAGGGAAATCATAGGTGTGGGGGCCACCTGGTAAATCGACGTTATAAGCATCGCGCGCCATCCGCAGGTCCCTGTCCCAGTAACCGGGATACGACGCACATCCGCCGTTGTCAGAAAGAAACATGACCAGCGTGTTTTTCTCGATGCCCATCTCTGCGAGTGCCCCGAGAATCCGACCGACCCCTTGATCGAGCCGGTCCACCATTGCCGCATAAACTTCCATCCGTCTTTGTTCACGTGCGAGATCCTGGACCTTGTCCCAGGGTGTGATGTCATAGTCATAGGGGAAGTTGCTTTGGGACACATCTGCTGTGGAGAGCTTCCACAGCGGGTTGATCAGGCCGAGTTTGATGAGTCGTTCGTGACGTTCCTTCCGCATCCGGAAGTAACCGCCGTTGTACCGTCCGTGGTACCTGGCGATGTCCTCCGGTCGCGCGTGCAGAGGAAAGTGCGGAGCGGTGTAACAAACATGCACAAAGAAAGGCACTTCACTGCCGGAAAATTTCCGGATCCGGGAGACAGCATGGTCAGTGAAGGCATCGGTGGTGTAATAATCATGGGGAAACTGAGTGATTCGCTGCTCGTTATGGAGAAAGACCCGCCGACGTCCTCCATTGTAAAACAGCGGGTCGGGCTGAGCCGGGTTGAAAAAATTGCAGCTGCCGTCCGCCAGGCCGTAGTACTCCTCGAACCCCCGGTCAGTCGGCCGGTCCGGTGCGGCGGAGCCCAAATGCCACTTGCCGGTCAGTGACGTCCGGTAACCTGCTGATCGGAGGACCTCTGCCAAAGTCGTCATGTCGTCCGTCAGCCATCGATTCCCTGTCTGCCGTCTCGGATGCAGGCCGGTCAGCAGCGCGGCTCGTGTCGTTACGCAGACCGCACAGTTGTAGAACTGAGTGAACCGCAACCCTTCACTCGCCAACTGGTCCAGATGCGGTGTGTTGATCTCACCTCCGTAGCAGCCAAGGTCCGAAAATCCCAGATCATCCGCCATGATCAGTACCATATTCGGCCGTGGAGCCACGGGCGCATCGGCCCACAAGAAAGCTACATCGAACCAAAGCGTCAGCAGCAGCATCGTCGTCAAAAGAATCCGGGACATCGACCATGTCACTCCTGTCAGAGATTTTGTTGCGTGCAGGCTGCATCGATGCCCGCGGTCACGCGAGACGTGAATCAGCGCAGTCAGCCGCCTATGGGTTCGTCAACTCCTCTTCGGCCTCCAGGCAGGCGAATCGGAAAGAATAAAGATCCGCATCCTTGAGGAAAAACTTCAGCCGCACCGGTTTTTCGGCGAGCGAACTGACGTCCTGGCCTCTTTCCCACGTCACGGTACGCTCGATCTCGTCACCAAAGATCTCATGGCAGTCGTGCTGTGCAAATCCGTCGATGGGGCGCCCATCGACATCCTGAACTTCGACCCGGATGGCACCCGCCCCGGATGTCGAGTAGTTAATCTCCAGTTTGCTGCCCGTGAAAACGATTGGTTTGGTCACGAATTCACCACCTGACAGCGGCGCGTTGACCGAGACAAAACCATCGACACGCATCGAGTAACGACGAACATTCAGGCTTGTGCCGGTCCAGTAGCCCTCCGTGACGTAGATGGAAAGCTCGTCGGGCGACTTTTTCACCGCCGACCTGGTCAGGACGATTCCCCAGGCCACACTGTTATCACCGTAGACCCAGGCGTTCGTCCGAGCCGCTCCCGGCCGAATGAATGCTTCGTCCCAGCGGTGAAAGTGGCGACCATCACGGCTGGTCATGAACAATCCATCGGTGACGGCGCTGCCATAACGCGGATGATTGCTGGCGCGGAGTCGACGAAGCTCCGGATGAGGAAGCTTGTCCGTCGAATCAACGCGGCCGCGGTCCGTGTAGCGCAATGGAAAGCCTGTGAAAATGTGCGGGGCGCGATCGTACGGCTTCACCTGGTTGGTATAGATGTGCTCGCGCGGTGCGCCGGGGAATTCGACCCACTGCGGCGGGGTCCAGTGGAGAAAGTCCTGGGACGTCGCGGTCAGAATGCTCCGTGTGCCGTCGCGAAACCCACGAAAATAGGCACGATACTCGCTGCGCACGGTATCCCAAAATGCGAGGTTCTGTGAATCGAACGCGCCTTGGGTAATAACGGGCTCCTGCTGCACGGGCTCGAAGCGAAACCCATCGGCCGACCTGAAAGCCAGCAGCCCGGGTTCGGAATTCGACCGCACAATGGCCTTGTATCTGGCACTCGGCGGACAATCAGGATTCGAGTCCTTGAAGACGGCGACATGCCCTGGGTCGGCTGCAACGTCCTGCACGCTCGCTGAAGAAAAAACGATGTTGTTCTTTCCTGAGCCATTGAATTCCACGAGCCCGAGATTGGGCTTCGTCCAGTGAATACCATCACGACTCTCCGCATAGCACAGAAACGCAGGGTGCGGGTATGTTTGTTTGTCTTGCTGAACGTCGTACTGGTACCCACCGTAGTACATCCGATATCGATCACCATCCTGAAAAACGCTGCGGTAGTGGCAGGCGTTTCCTTCCCACGGTGCATCGGTCACCAGTGAGATTTCGCGGCGAACCGGCTTGTTGAGCTGCAATCGCGCCCGGCTACTGATCTCGTCGATTAAATGATCATCGATCATCAATTCCCGTCGGTTGCCGATGTCAATCGGGTGTTGTGCGAAAAGACGCCCCGACTGCATCAGCACTGCAGCGGCAAGCATAAGTCGCATGATCATGTCGGCTCCTTCGAGATTGCGAGGCCTCCGCAATCGTGAGGCGGAATGTGCACGCCTCACGTGCTGTGGGCTGTTGACCGGATTATCCAGCCGAAAAGCGTCAGTTTCGTGACGAAGTCACCACTGAACAGATTAAGGCTGTTGCCGCAAAAAAGGTGTGCGCGACGTACAGCGGAGAAAAGTCCTGGACGACGTCGATCTGATGCTGACAGCGAATGTATCCGAGGCGATCTCAATGTAACAGAACAGCCGACGTGTAGCACACTCTGTCCAGATGCAACACGATTTCGTATGCACAGGTTGACGATCACCACTTCGATCAGTTCAGCGTGATGATGGCAAAAGGTGGCACTCTATGTGGCACTCTATGTGGCACGGCAGACATGCGAAAACATGCGAACGGACAAACACGAACGAGAGGCGACAGTTTCAAGAGCCAAGATTTTTTTGCTCGTCCTCAAAATATTGCACCTGTTCACATGTGCAAGGCAGCCGAGGCAGGACTCGAACCGGGCAGAAAAAATACAGGAATAACAAAACGGACGTCCAGTCCCGGCCAGTTTTTAGCCGGGTTCGACTCTGAAACCGTGCCCGTGTTTGCCGAACTGCTCCGCACGGAATACGGCATGTTCCCATGCAGAAGCGGCCGAACGGGCAGCGGTGGAATCAAGAACCTGATTCTGTGACGATTCAACCGGCCTAGTCCGACGGGACGAAAAGCGGCACCGAACCGCCTGGCCGGTTTCTTCATTCGGGTGTCGACGGTTCGGAGTCGATCACATGCAGAGACTGTCACCGGTTCCAGGTCGCGGTGCCGCTTTTCTACAGTGGCATTTCCAAATTAGCGCCGCGCCGGCCAGGGCCAAAGTCAGGATAAACCGAAACCCCATCATTGACTTGGTTCTTTCCTCGGCGGGGCGAGCCCGAACAGCCCTGCGTCTAATCGTCAAACCAGTAGGAATACAGACTCGCCGAGCGCAAGGTAAATCGCAGGCTCACCATGTTACCCTTCAGGTCGGAGATGTCCCCGTGGTTCCAGTTCAACCGACCGCGCCGATGATCGCCTGTGATCGGTGTCGATGTTGCCACGACTTTACGGTTTACGTCCAACACCTCCGCGAGCAGTTGGCCGCCTTTGCGCGCGACGACGTTGACGAACAACTGGTCGCCCTTGAGTGCAAATGGTTTTGTCGTGAGTTGGCCTGTCGTGGCCTCTGCGTCCAGCGAGATAAACCCATCCCGCCGCAGCACGGCTAATGAGATCGCGCATCGGTCTGTGTCCACCTGCGCGGGGGTGCGGCGGTACTTGGCGCTGGTGTAGTAGAACCACAACTCGTCGCCGCGCACCACCACGTTCGACGGCCCAATCATCCCGGTCAAGTCATAGGCCCCGCCGCCACGCGGTGAGGGCCCGATGAACGGCTGTCGACTGCCCAGTCGTATCCAGTTCTTCAAGTCCCGGCTGCACGCGAGTTGGATCAGGTGAAAGCCGTCGGTATTCGTGCCATCGTCTGACGGCCCGGTCGCGTGATACATCGCTGGCATACCGATGTAGAGCGACTCGTAGCGGAACACCCCCATATTGTAAACGTCCACGTTGTAGCGGGCCGGGTCGTTGGCCACCAATGGCTGGAAGGAGGGATCAGAAAATCGGGCCCGAATTGTCTCGCGGCCGAGTTCCTGGTCACGATCGTCGGCGTGAAATATCAGCCCGTGATCTGTCCACGTCTGAAAGTCCCGGCTGGTCGCCAGATAGACGGACCGTCCGTGAGGTCCACCTCGCTTGACGGTCAGGATGAAGAGCTTGGCTTTCGCATCAAACGAGAAGTTCGCTTCGTCTGAACTCGGAACACCCGCCACGTCCGGCAGCATTCGCCACTGGCGTCCATCGGGCGAAACGGCAAACCCGGTGGGCGGCAGGGCACACTTGTAACGCCGCGATGGATCCGGATCGGTGGGGTCAAAGACGACGTAGTCCGTGCGAAAGTGCCGCCCCCGGGCGACTAGCGAAATGTAGTTGTTCTGAGGCCAACGCTCGTATTCGATCTGCCCCAGTGCCGGCTGGGACCAATGCAACCCATCGTGACTCTCGTAATAACCGCTGCACGCTTTGCCCGCTGCATGGAGGTCGGGGGGCGTCGCGGCACAGTCCCAGAATTTGAAGATCGTTTCCTCCGGGTCCCAGACGGGCGCGGTGCGCACCTGCACGCTGGAGACGCCAAGATGCCAGTTCGGCCGGATCACCGCGCCCTTCTTGTCCGGCTGGCGCATCGTTCGCTTAAGGTTCTCCAGCTTTGCGATGCCGTGATCGTCCAGGAACAGCTGGCGCTCGCCCGTGGGAACACGGAAGTCCGTATCGCCGGCGTGTGCCTGGTGAATGGTGCCGGCCAGTGCCGGGTGGAGTATCGCGAGGATCGCAGTCCACTGGGAAACCCGAATTGCTTGAGGCACTTGCATCGTACGCTCCTTCTGAAAGTGGTTTATTCATGGCTGCCAGCATTGCACATGCACTTGAGGTTTCTCGATGGCGGTCAGTATAACGTCACCCGCCACCTCAGGGTCCGCCGTCACGGGCGCATCCGTCTGTATGACAGGAGCCGGCTTGCCACCTTCACGGCCGACGGGATTGTCCTGATCGACCGTGAAACCCTCGCCTGCACCACAGTCGTCACCGATGTCAGGAATCCCGGGGAACTCGCCATCGACGAAGCAGGCAACTTTACGTGGGTGAGATGGAACCGCTGCATCAGGTGCGGGTGTTCCATCTGAAGGGTGTTCTGATCCGCAGTATCGGCAAACGCGGTCGCCATCGCACCGGAGCCTTCGACAAGGACAACCCGGAAAGCGCCGCGGGTACTGATGAAGTCGACTCCGCCGGCAACGTATGGGTCTGTGAGGCCAGCCGTCACCTCAATCGCGTCAGCGTGTGGGACGCCGACGGGCCTTGAGTCGTTAAATTCTCGCGCATGCCATTTCGCTCCTGCTCACAGATCCCGATCCAGTCCAGTTGGAAACAATTGTTGCGTCTGCGGGCGTTCATTTCTTCGTTGTCTGCAATTCAAGTCGGACGATTCGATGGCCGCCGGGTTGGTACTTGTTGAAGGTTCCCTCTTGATAACAGATGCGGAATCGGTCGGAACCGAGTGCTTGCATGTTGCTGTAACCTGACGTTTGCCCTTCGTAGATGACAAGTGGTTCCGACCACTTTCGCCCCGCTCCATCCCAACTGGCCATGACGTGCATGTAGTTCCTGGTTCCGTAGCTGGTGACCAGCACACCGTTTTCCAGCAGCAGCAACTGCGGACACATGCCCGCGTATTGGAGTTTGCGTGGTTCGCTCCACGTTCGCCCACCGTCTTTAGAACGAACCTGGATCATTGGCGAGCAACGAATCAGGGCAACCAGTTCACTGGACGGCAGGAGTTGAATCCCAGGTTCGCGCGGTTCTCCCACCTCTTGAACAACATCATGGCACAGCGCCGAAACAAAGCGAAAACTCCTGCCGCCATCGGTTGACTCGACCACTCCCACCACGGAATCGGATTTGCGTTTCTCCCGGCTGATGACTGCCCACAGCAGGCGGCCGTCCGGTATCTGGATGGCTCGCCCCCACAGCGTGATCAGGTTGGCGTTGTCCGAGAACGGCATGTTGCTGACTGGCACGAAGCGGTGCATCCAGGTCGCTCCTTCGTCTTTCGACAACAGAACAATGGCCGTGGCTGCAATTGTTCCATCGGGACGTCCATTGGCATCTGAGACTTGATGCACCGCTGTCATGCGGCAGCGGTAGCTGATCAACGTGTCGTCTTTCAGCCGCGTGACGAAGAACTGGTACATCCACGGTTCAGCCGTCATTCCCATCCACGGCAGCCACGTCTTTCCGCGGTCATGTGACTGGACGCATTGAACGCGATTGCCGGCCGAACACCAGAGTGACTCAAGGTGCGGCCCTTCGCGGTACGTCAAATACTAGATGTCCCTGGTCGATTCGTACAAGTACGGGAAATGAAGCTGCTCGTCCGGGATCCTGTATTTGCCGGGATTGGATATCAACACATCGCGTTTGACCGTGTGCAGCGACCCGCCGGGTTCTTCGGGTTTGCTGTCTTGCGACTGCGCACCACAATGCGAAACAGCCAATACGGGAATGAGCAGGCAGGCTAGATGGGCCTTCATGATTTGTAACCGGTCTTGTTTCGAGTTTGCAGTATGGTTTTGTTGTTCTTCTCGCAGGTTACAAATCTGCGGTGCGACTCACCATCAACCTGGAATGCGCCCAGTGAGGGTCGGCGAAGCGCGGCTGGGCCTCCACGTTGAAGTGTCCGGCTTTGAAGTTGCGCAGGCAGCCCGGTTCCGCGTTCCAGAACAGATTGTACGCTGTGTGAATCACGCCCGGTTGTGTGTACCTGAAGCGCTGAAACAACGACCGGTCGAGCTTCTCCAGCGAAAAGACACCTGCCTCCGCGGCGACAATCGCCGGTGACGTTGGCGGCCGTGCCTGGATTTTTGGGTCGTTGAAGACCGTCGTGCTGCAACGCCCGGCAGGGTTCGAACCTGCAACCCTCGGTGCCGAAGAGAGGCGAAGCAGTCCGGATAGGGTGCTCAATGGCTTTTTTCAGGGAAACAGCCACAGCGACAATCCACGGCTGGCACACAAATGATCCTCTGAGAGTGGAAAGTGGGTACATGTTTTGAATGTGTACCCGCTTTTTCGTTGTACGCAGGTCACCCACGCAGGGCCGCGAGGATGAGGAAGCTAGGGGTGCAGGGTGAAAGTCACTGTTGGCCTGTGGTGAAGGTCGAGACGTCCACCATGTTCTCCAGGCCATTGATGGTCATTGCCGTCCGGGAAGCGGAAGCTCGCGAAGCCGTAACGTTGTCGGGACAGACTCTTATCGTTCGGCTGGCATTTTCACCACCCGCGGTTCTCCGAGCCATGCCAACACGTTGGTTTCATCCAGTGTCGAGACTCGATAAACGTACGCCCCTTACAGGTCTGCGTGGGCCATCAAACGTCAGCGATGGTGCCGGTGCTGTCGCCGAATTTGCTGGTCTCGACGCCGAGACGCTGAAGCATGGTGACAAAAAGATTCGACAGCGGAATATCCTCGTGTGCGACCTTCCTTTGCCACGGTTCCGGCGATGCGCCGTTCCACCAACCGCCCGCGGGTTTTTCAGGGCCATAGTTGAGGTACTGCCCGTGCCGGAAGCCCATGTTCTTTCCACCGGTCAGAATCAACGGATAGTTGCGGGAAAGATGGAAGGCGCTTGATGCGGAACCGAACAGAAGCAGCGTGTTGTCCAGCATGTTGCCATCACCGCCGGCTTCCGGCGTTTCTTTCAGTCTGCCGGCAAAGCGTCCGTATTCTTCATTGAGGAAACGGCAGTAGGTGCCGAATCTCTTCCAGCCATCTGGTCCCTTCGTGTCGTGTGAGAGGCCGTGTGCCCCATTGAGTCCCACTGCTCGAGCGAGATAGTCACTGATACCCACGCCGTTTTCCCGACCAATCTGATAAGTCGCCACGCGAGTGGAATCGGTTTTGAAAGCGAGGTAGATCAGCTCAAACATCATCTGAAGATAAACGCGTGGTTCTTCAGGAGTGATATCGAGTTTCAGGTGGTCGACATCGATTTGGGGAAGCGGTTTGTTAATCCATCGCTTCGCCTTTTCTACTTTGATCTCGGTGTCGCGAACCGACTGGAGATACTCATCCAGCGTCTTCTGATCGTGGGTGGACAGCGACTTCCGCAATGACAGTGCATCGGCCAGGAGATCGTCCAGAGCACTTTGGCTCAGCGCAAGACGGCGCGCCGCATCGTCATTGCTCTTCAGAAACAGCATGTCGAAAATTCGCTTCGGCCGGTGCTCTGCCGGGATGGCCCGGCCATTTCGATTGAAGGAAGCAGTGTGCGCACCGCGCGGAGTTCCCGTGCCTCCATCGGTCGACATTACCAGTGAGGAGAAGCGGGTTTGATATCCCACGTGAGCAGCAAATTCCTGATCCAGCGAAACGGAGTTCCTGTAATTTTCTGAAGCCCCGGTCGGAGCTCCGGTGAGGAACTGATCGGCATTCGAATGGCCGTGAATGCTCCGCACCGAGGGATGGGAAAATCCGGAGAGCACGGTCAATTCGTTGCGTAACGGCTGCAGCGGTTCGAGGCATTTCGTGAACGTGAAGTTCTTCCCGCTTCCATGAGGAAACCAAGCCCAGTCTTTGTGAGCCGGATCCTCTGCGAGCGGCATCGGTACGCCGTCCGGAAAGTAAAAGCACGCGAGACGTTTTCGCTGGCCGAGCTGTTCGACAGCACCGGTCTCGCTGGCAGAGGACTCGAACCACGGCAGTGCCAGAGCGAACCCGGTACCACGAAGGAATCGCCGACGGTCGAGGGAATCGAGGCTCGTATTCATATCTGCTGTCTTTCTTTCAACGCCCATGCTATCGCGACTGTGCGACCGATGCTACATGACATTGCCGGTGAATTCATTTCGTCTGAAACAGATCACTTGTGACAATCAGCATGACCATGGCAGCAAGTCCGTCGCCCTGTTTGCGAAGATCGGCTGTGATCCGTTCCACGTTTGAGCGATCACCAAACGTCAGTGGTCTCCCAAGGGCGTAGGTGGTTATTTTATGAACCATCGCCCGGGCGAACTGATCCTGACGGTACTCCAGCAGAAACCGCTTCAGACCATCCATGCCGTCAAGTGTCTGCCTGTTGAACAGGAGGCTGGACGCATCGACCGGGTTCCCATTGATTTCCGTGCGCCAGTTTCCCACGGCATCGAAATTTTCGAACGCGATTCCCCAGGGATCAATTTTTGCATGACACGACATGCAGGCGGCGTGATTTCGATGATTCTCAATGCGCTGTTTCAAAGTGAGCCTGGCAATCTCAGGGTCGGCAAGATCGATCTCGGGAACAGCCGGCGGCGGTGGTGGCGGTGGGTCGTTCAACAGACTTTTGAGCATCCAGATGCCACGCTTGAGCGGATGCGAATCCTTGCCGTCTGAATTCATGGCCAGCAGACCCGCCTGAGTCAGCAAACCGCCGCGCCGGTGCTGCGGTTCGAACTTCACTCGCCGGAAGTGGTTTCCCTCCACATCGTTCAGTCCATAGTGTCTGGCGAGCCGCTCATTGGCCATTGTGTAATCGGCATGGATGAAATCCAGCACGCTGTGATTGTTCTGCAGAACCTCATGAAAGAAGGCGACGGGTTCCTCCAGCATCGCCTCTTTCAAAGACGGGTCGAACTGAGGGTAGGTCTTTCGATCGACGCGCAGAAAATTCAGTAACTGCATGTCGAGCCACTGGCGCACGAAGTGTTCGGAAAAACGCCGGGACCGCGCATCAGCCAGCATGCGCCAGGCCTGACTTATCACAACGTCACTGTCGTTCAGCCATCCGTTCGCCGCCAGGACCAGGAGTTCTTCGTCAGGCGTGCTGCACCACAGGAACATCGAGAGACGACTTGCCAGTTCGGAATCAGACAGCCGCTCGACGTTCGTATTGTCTCCGGCTCGATGAGGCTGGTCTGACTGCGCGAGATAAAGAAACCTGGGCGAAGAGAGAACGGTCGCGAGGACTTCGATCATGGCTTCCTGAAAACCATCGCACTGGGGGCGAATCTTCGTGAACAAGGCCAGTTTCTGATCGACTTCTGAAGGTGTAACGCGCCGCCGCCAGGCGCGCGACATGAAACTCGTCAGCACCTCTCGTGCATAGGCAACTTCGTCTGCTTTGTTGGCGCTGTCGAAGAAAATGCGAGTGTGCGAATCCGGCGGCCATTGCTCGTAAACAGGTGCCGTGATCTCCACGTAATCAATCTGAATGTCACCTTGTGAGACCGAGCTGTTCACAAGCTTCACAAACTCAGACGGACTCGGTGTCTCTCCCATCTTCCCAGTCTTGCGCATCAAATTGCGTGGGTAGATTTCACTCAGCGGAATATCCCACTGATAAAACTGCGGTTCGTCCGGCGCGGCGTCGATGGGAAGATCGTGATCGCTGATGCGTACAGAGGCGCGGGAGTCATTGCTTGCCTGCCAGCCAAATTCCAGTTGCAGACTGGGAAAGCGGTTGTCTTCGACTGACGTTCGTGAGGCCCGGACGCGAACTCGAAGCGTGCCTTTATCAGGAACCATATTGCCAAGTTCGACGATCAGCTTTTGTCGCACAGGGATGACGGCAACGTGATCGGAAGCCGGAGGACTCTCAGGTCGCGTCTTCGTCGGCTTCCATGCGTATTTTGCCCCTCCGTAATCCCACGATGCTCTCGCCGTCCGTCCTGTGGTCGGATTCTTGTAGTGAACACGATTGTGCGAGGCTCGAAAGTTTGCGGCCAGCCGTTCCTCTTCCGCTTGCAACTTTTCGGGGTCGTCTTTGTGCTGCTGCCTGATCTTCTCCAATTCTTCGTCTTGCTTGGCCCACTCAACGGCCGCCGCAGCCTGCGTGGAAACGCCCCAGTAAAGCGGTTCCGGTCGCTCGCCCTGCACCGTCACCTTCTTCAGGGCATTGCGGCTCAGCTGGCGGTAAGTCGCGAACTGGATGGCCGACATGTGCAGCATTTCAGAGCTGTTCAGAAAACCGTCTTCAGAAGTCGATTCCGGCGGCAGATCTTTGGCGAATTCATACGGCAGTCCCAGCAGGTCCTGTAGCGCATAGTTGTATTCGTAACGAGTCATGCGGCGGAACGACGAGTGCCCCTGCTCAGTGCGACGCACCGCTGAGGCGATCTGAATCTCCGAGGACAGCCACTCAATAACTTTGCTGCGATCTTTGTCCGCCAGCTCGGTTGCGTCCGCGGGCGGCATTTCCCCATTGCTCAGCACAGCAACGACTTCGAGCCACCAGCTCACGTCGTTTCCATGCAGGAGATCGGGATCCAGCGTGTCGATCCGGATATTGCCTTCCTGAGTCTCAGGTCCATGACACTGCACACAGGTGTTTTTCAGGACAGGCTCGACGTCCTTGCGAAAAGCAGCGAGACCGGCCTGCGGTACTGTTGTATCGACCGCACGAGGCTGGTGTTTCAGATAAGTCGATCGGAGTGCCCCCGCTGCTTTCAGCTCGCTGAGTGTCGCTTCACTGCCGGCGACACCAGCTGCGTTTGGCTCTTCCAGGGGCTCAGGTCCGGAGCCATTGTCATTCTGTCCTCTTGCGGCTCCGCCCATCGCGCACAGCAAAGCCATGAGCCACATCACACATCGATCGTCCAGCTGAGTGCTTCTTCTTTTCATGTTGATTCGGCAGGTGTTGTTTCAAACGGCGCCGTTCGCGCATTCTATAACGCAGGTCCCTTCCTTCCGGCCACATTCTACCACGCCAATGGGCTTAGGAGGAACGGGCTTTTGTTGTTCAGCCACTGGTCGAGTCAAAATCGTCCCGCCGGAGCTGCGTCACTGTGCTCCTTGATCCGGCCTGTACTACCCAGCCTCAACCACATACGCCTCACCTGTCGCGACATCAGCCCCGATACCCCCTCGGCCCCGCGCAGGCCCGTGAAATTGAGCGGATCTGCTGTGCGACGATGGCCGAGTTCACACCCGGTATGAAGATCGCTGTTGAATACACCCTCAGTGATTGTTGGAGCAAAGGGGCGGAAGTTGTTGTTAGGGAGAGGGTGCTGCGGGTATGGACACCCGTTCCCCACATATGCGAAAAGTCCGAGAAATCGCAGGCTGGCAACGGGGGACAATCGCTGCCAATCCTCCAAATAGCCGAGGCGGGACTCGAACCCGTCAGCAAAACACTGTCGAAACTGGCCAAGCGTCGCAAAGCGGCTCAGATTTGGCTCAATCTGAGTGGATTTTGGAGTTCACAGTACGCCTCACAGAGGCCGGGTTCACTGATGTCCAGGTCACTCGCATCCTCGAAGCAGCCGAACGGGCGGCAGTGGAGTTAAGCACCTGATACACCACAGCCGGTTCGTCACCAGCCAGTTGCTCAAATGCGGACAGTGTATCGCCAGTGTTCACAACTAGCGGACGCACGTGTTGAGCGCACGAAAAACGGGCGACCCGCTTGGCCGCCCGTGATGCGCTGTGTGGTGCTGAGTGTCCTGTGCCTCAGGGGGCGCCGGCCGATGTTTGCCGGCGACGTCTGCCGTAGCCAAACAGACCCAGCGCACCGATGCCAAACATGGCCATCGATGAGGGCTCGGGAACGGGAGCGGCTAACGTGACCGTGGCGGAATCATCGATCGACACGACATTATCGAAGGTCGTGCCATCTGCGAGTGTGCCGGTCAGAGTAGTGCCGTTTGTCCAGTTGGCGGTTCCGTAGTCACCGTACGCAAAATTGAAGCCGGTGCCGAAGATGGTCACCGTGCTGGAATCGTAGGTCTGCAGATCGTCCCCAATCGAGCCGCCGGAGACGTTCACCGTGCTGGTGTCGTAGGCCTGCAGATCGCGCCCAATCGAGCCGCCGGTCAGAAGATTGACCGTCGTTGTGTTATGGACGGAGACGCCATCTTCTGTCACTGCATAGTTCAGGTCGTGGGTGCCGCCGTTGTCCAGGGTGAGGACTGATGCCGAGGCAGGAACGCACGCCAGCAGCGTGGCGGCGGTCAGTACCACAGCGGCTATAGCGGGTTGAAAAGATCGCTGCATGATGTGACTCGCTGGACTGAACATTCTTAACAGAACGTGCACATTGACCCCGGGGCTCAAAGGCCTGAGAAAGGATAGGCAGCCTAAGGAGAGTGTGTGCCTTGCGTCAACTGAGTGCTTTGAGAAAGAAAGTAAACTTTGTCTCACAAAACAGTGGGGGGTATGCGGTTTTAAGGCTAAAAAGGGACCCGCGGACCCACACGGCGTATGAGCACCGACGTGCGGGCCCGTGCGGGCAGAAAGTGAGTTATGGATATGCCGTAGCGGTTACCGACTGATCTCACAATTCGGCAATGCCTCCTTGAGTTTGGCGACTCCCGCGTCCGTGATTTGCGTGTCCCCGAGCCGGAGCCACTGCAGACTGGTCAGTCCCTTCAGATGCACCAATCCCGCGTCGGTGATTTCGGTGTAGCCGAGGTAGAGCCACTGCAGACTGGT
>CAUZPL010000067.1:0-35097 GCA_963581585.1 Planctomycetota bacterium | reverse complement strand
TGACCGTGAATCTCTGCACTAGCAGCCAACAGCGGCTTGGGCGCCACACATTTACATTGCGCTTTCGGGTGGGGATCGCCGGCGCTGCGCGTCGGCAAGACCTTCGGTGTGGTGTCGGCCGGTGTGGTGTCGGCCGCTACGGTGTCAGCCGGTGCGGTATCAGCAGCTACGGTGTCAGCAGCTACGGTGTCAGCCGGTGCGGTGTCAGCCGGTGCGGTGTCAGCCGGTGCGGTGTCAGCCGGTGCGGTGTCAGCCGGTGCGGTGTCAGCCGGTGCGGTGTCAACCGGTGCGGTGTCAGCCGGTGCGGCGTCAACCGGTGTGGTGTCGGCCAGTACGGTATCAGCAGCTACAGTGTCAGCCGATGTGGTGTCGGCTGGTACGGTACCAGCGGGTGCGGTGTCGCTTGTGTCTGCCCCCAGCACGAAGACGCCCAACAAGACGGAAGCCAGCGAACAATATTTTCGTAATGTCATTTGAAGCTCCAGTCCTTTGTCGTTAACGGCATTGCTTCCGGTATTCCCGCCGCTTGGTTATCGAGCCGAATTCAATGGAACCCCTGGGTTAAAAAATGCTTTGGATGGCAAAGCGCGAATGTATTGCCAACTTGTGTCACCAACCAGAAGCTCACGATCGTCTACATGGAGCGGAGATGATGGATCCGGTTGGCCACCTTTTTTAATCACCACAAGAACCGTGTTCTTTTGCCATTCCTGCGTAAATTGCGCAGCGGGGATGCGTATGTTTCCTCGTGCGGGATCTGCGAGGTAAACCCACTGGCCATCGAACTCTCGAAAAATGACAAAGTGCATATATTCATTGGTTTTAATTGCCACTATCAGTGGAATTTTCGACTCTGTCAGCTGCTTAAAACTCAATCGTCCAATCGTGGCCAGAAAGCCATTTCTGACAGCCAGTTGACGCAGGTCCGTGATTGTCAGGCCATTCACGAGACGGTCAGCAATGTCTTCCTGACTCAACATTTCATCAAGGTCTCGGAGCAACTTGTGCTCACTGATATTCTCTTTCCAGTAGTACCGGATCATTGTCGCCAGGACTGCAGCACCGCAGGTGTATTCACGTCGCTGCATAACGATATTTTTGTGCTGAATGGACTTCCAGTTTTGTACTGTTTTTTGAAACAGCCGCGCTCTGTCCCTGACAGGCGCGCCGTCAGACTGTGCGATCGATTCGCCCATGCTTAATACCAGAGTACTGAGAAGGAGTGCTCCAATCCGGCCCTCAGCGGCCCTGATCGATGCCGTCAGCGACTTGGTGTGTTTTAGGACATCCATGGTCCAGTCCTGCGTGTCTAAGCGTGAGTGTGATTTCTAGCTGGGAAATAAAGTCGTCATCAGAATGTCCACACCCAGCCCATAGACACATTGGTGGCATCGTCAGTGAGTCCAAACTCTACAAATGGTTCTTGTATGCGATCATTCCCGGCGATGGTTGCTGCAATTCGCAGATTGACAGGCTCTCTCATCGATCCGACAAGACGCTGGTCGTTGATGGTGCTGTCTCTGAGGTGGCTGCCGAACAGTGCCGAACTTAACGTCAGTCGATCGTTGACTGCGAAGCCCACGCCAAACCGGTACCGAAACTCAATACCTGGCTGGACGTTAAATGTGCGATCGTGAAATTCTCTGGACAGTCTGCGTACAACGCCGACACCATAAAATAATATGACGGGATCAATCGTGTCGATGAATGTGAGGTCGCCAGCAAAAGCAAAGTGGCTGCCTCCCAATTGTGTTCCAGGATCCAGAGGGTTGGTAATCAACGACGCTTTGCCCGTTGGTATGGTAAGTCCGGCGCTGCCGATGATGCTGGTCTCATTCACAGACGGGTTGTTCAGCAGACAAGTGGCGCCTAAGGTCACGCCACCAATTCCCATAATATTTTCGGAGGTATCTGTGCCGGCATACGCCACTTCAGTGTTGTTCCAGCTCAGGGGAGCGTTCATGAACAACTGCAGGTCTTTGCTCAGGCCATAACGGACTGCAAACGGCACGGTCACCGATCGAGCAACGATTCGAGCATCGTGCACCGAATCCGGATCGGGAGTTTGATCGACCAGAAACGGCAAGTCGGCATGATAGAGGGTGTATGCCAGACCCACGTCCGCCTGATAATCGCCAGGCTTTAACAAAGGGCTGACTCGTCGGAGAAATACTAAGCTGTTGTCTTCCGGCGCCTCGCCATATAACGTGTCCTGGTCATCAGTTGCCGGTTCATAGTTCAAATTTTGAAGGACATTCTCACCAGTTGCAGGTGCGGAAGCACCGGCGTCCTGTCCACGTGCCTCATTGTACAGGGCACCTGCTGCTGCAACGACACACGCGAGGAAAGAACACCGAATTGGCTGATCGCTTAAACTGAATGACCTTAAAAGCGACATCATTATTCCGGCACCTTCAGAAACTGTTGCGACCAAAGCTTTTCTTTGTTGACGGATTTTATTCTTGTGATCAACGCTGGTGTTCATCTCGTAAATGGGTTCTCCAACACATTTACCAGGATCAATTTTCTGCTTTGACGCACCAAACCGGATTCGGGCACATTGTTTGAAGGATGTGAGACTGGGATTCAGATCTCGAAAAGACGCGCATTACCTTGAATGGCGTAATGCAGTTCGCGAAGTCCCCCCTTCGCTTCCTGTACTTGTTTAGGCCCCCATGTCCCGCAAAATTCCAAGCTGGATCGAGCGAGATGCCCCCTTCTCAAGTTAGCGATCGACGAACAAGCCGGTCGAAAACAACCCTATTTCGGGCTGCAGAATCGATTCGACCGAAATATTCCGAAAAAACAGTACGTCTGGTGTAACTGCCATAACATTGACTGAATATCAGGTGTTTTGCTGGTTGAGTCAGATGACAGTGTGATGTGGCAGTAATTGCTGGTTGGGTCCGAAGTGTCGTTCCATGCGTGACGTCAGTGGCCTCCAGGCTGGTGACCACGACCCGTCCGTCGGAAAAAGGCGGGGCCCCCATTGCCAGCTCTTCTGCAGTGGTTTCTTGAAGTCCAGGTAACGTTCGGAGCTGCCATCGGGCCTGATCATCCCCGGACTGGCGACAGGCCAGGAAGTCTCGCCACGAAAAACGATCACAAACTCCTGATGACCCTCGACGGCGGATACTGAAATTACTGCGAGAGCCGGACAGACTAGGACGAATGCCGCGAGTATCATCAGAGAGTACTGATCGATCATGTGCACGCGCATTGTTTCAGGCGATGGCAAGGGATGGAGGAACGGCCTCTCACGTCAACCGGATTTGCAGAGTCAGCCTGGCCAGCAGGCGATTGGCTGTCGCTCAGTCAAGCGGTTACTCGGTTGATCGCGGAAGGCACTCAGGGACGCAGGTCCGTCTGGGAGTTGCCGATACGCATTCAATGATCAAGCTGGCGCCGCGGTGTGAACAGAGGGACTGATTCTGGCAACCGGATGCGTCTGTCTTCGCGTCGACAATCGAGCCGCCTGTGTTGTCGTGGTCTTGCCAAATAGGTCCGCAATGTGTTCTCCACTGCGCAAAGCGTGGCCGATCCGCCATCGCGAAACTCTTTGTACAACGCTGGGTCCATCCCCCAAACAGAAGGCATCAGCAAGCTGGAATACTGCCCGACCTGTTGTTTTCCTGTTTATTCCTGTTCTTTCTTTTCGATCTCCGCCTGATGGACACCTCGTGTCTTCTCACCATGCCTTAGCTCCACTTCGAGCATCACTGCTCCCTCGGGCACATTCACGCCGGAGAATTCGCAGGTCGCGACGTTTGGCGGAAGCTCGACAGTGACTACGTTGTCATTTATTCGAAAGGCCGCCGTGCCTGCGTGCGGACTGGGGGAGAATCGACATCGCACGTCGTAGGTGCCCTGTACAGTGGTCAACAGCCAGTGCCCCATTGAGTCGGGTGCCCACGGCCGCCCTTTTGTGTGGCGCCAATCCTGTCGCGTCAGCACGACCGGGTTTTCAAACTTCGTACCAACATGGATGCGGGGCGGGGCGTAGTTGTCCGGCCGAGTTGAACCGACATCCGCAAACCAGCGGTCGTACTCGCCGCGCATCCGCTCGACCACCGTCAGTTGCGCGGCAGCCTGGTCGTGCAGTTCATACGGATCTGCGGCGAGGTCGAAGAGCTGGAACGCTGGATCACCTGCAAAGGACTCACGTCCGAAGCCACTGGAGTGCAGCAGCTTCCAGCGTCCAATCCGAATCATGAAATGGTGGTAGCGAACCGGTCGATTACCTCGGTGGGACTGGATGACCAAAGGACGGTCTTTGACGTTTTCGGTCTTGCCTTTGAGAAACGGCAGCATGCTGAGTCCGTCGAGTTTCAGCCGTTTCGGCTTTTCAATTTCGGTGGCATCCAGCAGGGTTGGCAGGACATCAATGTGTGCGCACGGGACATCGGATGAATACCCTGCTTTCAGATGAGCCGGCCACTGCACGAAGAACGGCGATCGAATTCCGCCTTCCGAGACATGGCTCTTGTCGCCATTAAAGCCTGCCACGTAGCGACGTCCTCCGGGGCCGTTGTCAACCATGAAAATCGCGATCGTGTTATCGCTGATCTCGAGCGCCTCCAGCTTTTTCTGCAACCGGCCGACGTTGCGGTCGATGTTGGTGATCATTGCGAAGATGCGAGCACGTCTCTCAAGATCGGCCTTAGCCGGGAGTGGGTGTCCCTTGTCCTGTGGGAAGGCCGAATTCGCCAAATCCAGCTTCCGGTAAGCTGCCAGGTCCGGCACGGGAACATCGTGAAACGGACCGTGTGGGCAGTTGTCGGGTAAATAAACGAAGAATGGCTTCTTCCGACTGGCAGACTTCTCGATAAATCGCATCGCATTCGCGTAGTACACGTCAGTGCAATAGCCCGTTTGCTGCTCGGCGACACCGTTGCGGAACAGAATTGGATCGGTGTATTTACCTTCGCCACCGGGCGGATCCGAGGGTTGACCAATGCCGCCGCCGCGATGAATCAGTGACTCCTGAAACCCTTGGTCCATCGGTCGCATGGGGTAGCAGTCGCCCAGGTGCCACTTGCCAAAGATGCCCGTCGCATATCCGTTGTCCCTGAGGATCTCAGCGATTGTCACCTCGGACGTATCCATCATGGCTCGGCCGATGTAGGTATCGATACAGCGAGTGCGGTAGTTGTACCGGCCCGTCATCAGGCTGGCTCGAGTCGGTGCACATACCGGACTCACATAGAATGTTGACATCGACGCGCTGCGTCGGAACATCGCATCGAGATTCGGCGTGCGAATAACGGGGTTACCCGTGACCCCAAGGTCGCCGTACCCCATGTCGTCGGCCATAATCAGCACGATGTTCGGCGGTTGCCTGGCATTTGCTGTGAGCGGACAGACGAGGATCGTGAGCAGAAGAGTAAAGCGATAAATCATTATTCCCTTTTCCTGAAAAGGGGTTCGTTTCAGACTGATGTGCGAACTCGGGTAAATCGTCCCAATACTCTGCCTTCTGATGCTTTGAAGTCACCATTGTCGCCAGCTCTGACCCGTATAATATCGACCACGTCTGCAAACTCGCAACTTCAAGGCAGGTTGCAAACCCTCTCCGCAGATCTATCGTAGCCGCTCTTCCGGTGGTAGTTTGACTCGTGGCCAGGTTTGCCGATCGACGCGAACAATTCGATGCCGCGCAAAACCCGTCAGCAATTCTTTGAGTTGGATGCGCAGCTGAATGCCGCTGCTGCCTGGTGGCGGATTGTCGATGTGGCTGACTTCGATGATCGAGCCGCCTTTGTTATCGTGGTCTCGCCAATAGGTCCGCAATGTGTTCTCCGCTGCGCAGATCGTGACTGTCTCATTCTTTTTGAACTCCTCGTAGAACGGCGGGTCCATCCCGCCAAACAGAGTGACCGTTACGATGCCTTCACCGTGTCCCTGGTGATCGCAACGATCCACAACGGCCGCCAGCCCGCGATGAAGCTGATATTCCCGATGAATGATCCGTTGCCGCTCGGTTGCTGCCTTTCGGCTTTTGTCGTCAACCCAGATGTCGATCACTCGGAAATTGCGGTTTCGCCATTCGGGACACCAGGAGAGATTGAGCTGAACGATCTGATCCTCTTCCAGCGCTTCACTGCCAACCAGCGTTCGCCCTTTCCAGACCCGTACGCTGTTGTACATCCAAAAGATCTGCTCACCTTCCAGTCCATTTTCGCTGGCGTACCGACGGGAATGACTTTCAATGCCCTGTCTTTGGCAGAGAGAATCTTCCAGGCTTGGCCGTGACGCTGGTAGAAACTGAAATCGTCCTCGATCAGCAGCGCGTGGTTGTATTTTGACGCATATTGCGGCGGACCAGCGTTGGGCGGCAGTGTCTTTTCTTCGCCCGGCGGCGGAAGGTAGAACGTGCCGTGCAGGTGCGTGCCGATCGGAATGTCACGCAGTTCGGCCGGTGCACCGTGGTAGTAAATCATTCCATAGGGAAGCATGGCAAACTGTTGCGGTTGAGCTTTGTCGTAACGATCGTCGACCAAGTCGCCGTCCAGCCGCTGTCCGCCCCGACGATTGATCGGATCGATCTGTACCAATTCGCCAGCCAGATAGTGACCCGTGCCCGACGGCGGGAACTCGCCAGGTTTGGGAATGTAATCCTCGGCGATCGCTGGCAGCGTGGAAAGACCCAGAACGAGAACCGTTACGCAAAGTTGAGTGGCGCGAGTCATCACATAAAATCCCAATCATCGTTTCTGAAATAGTTCCGACGTCACCAGATTCTCAATCACTGTGCGGATCCGAAAATCGTCTTTCTTACTCGCCGCGACGATGGCCTTGATCTGGTCGCGATCGTCGATCGTCATCACGCGGCGAAGGGCGTAAGTCGCCAGTTGTTCGATGAACGCTTCGGCAAAACGATGGATGTCCTGCGCGAGCAGTTGCTTGAACTCTTCCGGACTATTGAACTTTCGGCTGTCCGGGAGTTCGCCACCGGAGACAACTGGCGGGTTTTCACCTTGACCACCTCGGACACGCTCAACCGTTCGCCATTGGCCGATCGCGTTGTAGTTGTCCAGCGCAAACCCAAGCGGATCGATCTTTCGATGGCACGATGCACAGACGGTGTGCGTCGTGTGAGCTTCGAGTTGCTGACGCAATGTCGCTTTCGGTTTGTTGCTGGGTGTGGGCGCGAGTGGCTCAACATTGGGTGGCGGGGACGGCGGAGTGCGACCGAAGATCGCCTCGGAAATCCAGACGCCGCGATGTACCGGACGGTGTCGTGTGCCGTCAGACGTGAGCGACAGGATCGACGCCTGTGTCAGCACGCCGCCGCGACGATATTCGGGCTTCAGTAAAACGCGTTGAAATCCGGATGTCGTCAACTCTGGCATCCTGTAATGGAGTGCCAGACGCGGGTTCACCATCGTCCAGTCCGAGATGAGGAACTCACGGATGGAGAGATTTCTAGAAAACACCTCGCTGAAAAAGTTCGTCGTCTCCAGCACCATGCTGCGTTCAAGCCATTTGTCGTAATCGGGATAGAGTCCGGGGTCCGGCGGGAACATGCCGACACGGTGAAGCTGCAGCCATTGTTTCGGGAACGAATCACTAAGGCGACGAATCTTCTCGGCGCCCAGCATTCGGTTGAGTTGGATTCGCAGTTGGTCGGGCTTTCGAAGCGTCCCATTACGAGCTGCTGCGAGGAGTTCGTTGTCCGGCATCGAACTCCACAGGAAGTACGACAGTCGTGATGCGAGTTCCCAGCCGTTTAAGTGATTGCGCTGGTCGGTCGTTGAGCCTTCGGTGATGTAATAAAAGTTTTTACTCGAAAGGATGCCCACCATGGCGGCACGATAGGCCGCTTGAAACGAAGCTCCGGCGGCGAGTTCATCTTCGACAATCTTTAAGTATCGCGTGACTTCTATGTCAGTCGCCGGTCGTCTCCAGGCGCGAGTCGCAAATTGCTTGATGCATTCGTGGGTCTCGGCCGGATCGCCCTCTGTGGCAGGAACGAGTCCTTCGCGTTTCTTCAGATCCGCTTCGCCGGTGGCGACGGTCTCGTATTCGATCCAATCGATCAGCAGCAGCGGATAGATTGGCCTGCCGTCGTCGTCGAACATCATGTATCCTGTGGGACGACGCCCGCGGCGATCGCGGGAGCTGATTAGAACTGAACTGGTCATACTGAGCGTGTGCCGCGCAAAGTGACCTTTCGTGTCATTCATGATCTGGAAGCTTGGCGACATCGTCACGAACTCGACGATGACCGGCCTGTCCTCGGCCGTCACGATATCTTCGTCAAATACCGATCGCTTCAAGACAAAATCCCAGACCGTCAGATGCGGCGCGCGATCGCCGAAGGGCTGCAAGCCGCTGAGCTGAATTCGCACACGAACCTGCGCGCCCTGGGCCTCGGTATGAATGTGCGGCCCGACCCGCCCCGGGTAATAGATCCAGCGATAACGCGTGTCGGTGTCCTTGCGATTTATCTTCAAGAATCCTGGTTCGTACCTTCTCTTGCGGACCTTCGGTGGGCTGTTAGCAAACGCTCGCCCCAACACCGTCTCGGCCGCCTTGATGTATCGCTCGACATGCGACGGCGCAAGCGAGAGCATCGAACCAATACGATCGAAGCCATGCCAGCGAGGGTCTTCGTTGAACACTCCGGGCATATGAACGTCGAATCGAACACCGAGCAGGTCGCCGACCGTATTGGCATACTCGTCGCGGCTGAGCCGGTAGTGCGACACCGGACCTCCCTTCGCCATGCGGGCAGCCCGACCTTCCGACACACGGGCCGAGAGCCAGTCGACAACGCGTCCGAGTTCTTCCGACTTCGGAAGCGGTTCATCTTTGGGCGGCATCTCGCCGGAGTTCATCCGGAAGATCACTTCGTCCCAGCGCTGAGCGATGCTTTCATCCGTGAAGTTTCGTGGCAGCGTGTCGAGCCGAAACTCGCCTTCCTGCTGCTTCTCGTTGTGACAGCGGGAACAATACCTTGCGAAGAACGGCTGGATCGTTGAAGTAAAATCCGCAGGTTTAGCGAAACCAGTCTTCGGCATCAGTGAGAACAGTAATACACATAATGCAAACGATGTCGTCTTCATGTAGCTGCTCAAATGTTGAACCGCTAATCAACGCGAATAGACGCTGATGTTACGTGTCACCGACTAGCGTTCATTAGTGTTTATCGACGGTTTCTTTCACGTCTCGACCTGGGACAATGTGCTATTGCTGTCGGCGAACGTGTCTGTCTCGACGCCCATCTTCTGAGCCATCGTCAGCAGCAGATTGCTCAGGTGAGCCTTCTCGTTGACCGGCCGGTGGCAGACCGCGTAGTGCTTGGCCGGAGTGTCTAGGCTGTAGCTGTACCCGTCATCTTTGCCTGCTGTGTTGAAGTCGATATGACGGCCATGCTTCAGTCCCAGTTTGCTGCCGCCGGCAAGCACGAGCGGCAGGTTGGCGTTTCCGTGACTGTGACCGAACGCCATGCCACTACCGAACAGAGTCATCGTCGTGTCGAGCAGCGGTCCGTCCGCGTCCCTGACTTCGGCGAGTTGATCCAGCAGATAGCTGAACTGAGCGATATTGAACGTGTCACTCTTGGTCAGGTCGTTCATCAACTTTGGATTGCCATTGTGATGCGACAGCGAGTGCCGGTCCTGATTAACTCCGATCTCGGGAATCTTCAGCCCTTGACCTTCGACTCCCGTACTGAAGGTCGCGACGCGCGTCATGTCCGTCTCAAACGCCAGTACGATCAGGTCGTACATCGTGCGGAAATACTCGCCGACCATCTCCTGCGAGATGCTCCGGTTAAGACGCGATCTTGTACCTGGATCCACTTTGGGGCGCGGTGTGTCGAGCCACTTGTCGGCCCGCTCGGTGCGAATTTCGACTTCCCGCACGGACGTCAGAAACTGCTCCAGTCGACCTCGATCCTCTTTGCCCAGCTGGCCATCCAACGTTCGGGCTTCGTCCAGGATTGCATCCAGAATGCTGCCCTTGCGCTGCAGCGTCCGCCGCTGTCCGGCGATGCCGCCTTTGGGATCTTCGAACAGTTCCCGGAACACGACGCCGGGAGTCGACTGAGCGGGCAGTTGAATGCCGTCCGCATTCCAGGCCAGCGCGGCGCCCTTGTTGGCAAGCTGCATCGACGTAAACCGTGTGTGCGGAGCGGTCACCTGAGCCACCAACTGATCGACAGAAATCGTATTGCGGTCCGCCTGTCCCAGCTTGCCACCGGTCAGCCAGATTTTGCTGCAGTTATGGTGATGCCCCAGTCCGTGCGGATGATACAGCCCACTGATGGGCGTGATGTTCGCTCGATGCTTTTCCAGTGGCCTCAATGACTTCGAGAACTCATAATTGGCTCCCGCCTTCGTGACCTGAAAGTCAAGCGTGTTGACTCCATTCGGCATATAGATGAACACACTGCGTTTCGGCTTTGCAGCTGGCTTATCCGCAGCCAGCAGCGGACGCATGCAGTCGAGCAACGGCAAAGCCATTGCCACGCCAGCCCCTCGAAGCACCTGCCGACGATTCAGCAGCCAATTCCGCGATAAAAAATGTGGCATGTTGAGTCTCCTTGTTCGGAGCACGTGGACAGGACAGAAACCTGTCCCACCCTTGTTCGTTTTGCCGGTTTTGCCAATGTGGCTTTTTAACACGTCGCTATTGCCTTTTCTATTCTAACGTGCCCCCTGGTTGTGAACACTGAGGCTGAGTGTTTCCAGCGGGGTGGAAGCTCTTCGCCCAAGATCGCCTTAATTATGGGGTCGTACCTTCTTGCTCAACGCTCGTGTGGAGTCTGCCGTCATTAAAGGCGTATGTTCGGGCGGCGAAGCTCGCATCCTGGCCGACACACCGATGCGGGTATCATTCTGATTCAAGAACCCGACGGACTTAATCCGGGCGTGAAGTCAACAAAATCACATTGCAATCTGGTCTGCGCGCGTCAGTGATCATGACCGGATCGCCGAAACTGGATCGTACCTGTCTCAGTAACGCGGCATACCGACACACCTGATCGCTCTGGGGTGTCTTGGCCATCCACATCGCTGCGTGTCCGAAAGTTATGATTCGGCGCGAATATGTGCACTTGTCGGACGTAAGTATTAGAGACATCTTCTGACGGAATCAGCCGCATGTTCTGACCGGCTGATGCTCTGTTCGACCTTGTCGGGGGACTCATTGTGAGTCCCGATTTTTTATTGTCCTGACGAAAGGAACTCAACATGCGCACAAATGAGTTCATGTAAAGGCGAGCCCTGAAACGAACGGCTCGTCTATTCGCGGCACGCTGGGCGACTCCGTGTGCGATCGGTCACACGGCGTAAAGGCAGGCCGGTTACCAGTCGGTGCTACGTCATGCAGCGGAAAGGGTGATTGTGTCAAAGACACTTGAACTGGACCGGCAACGGAGATGCGTGGGAGACTGATCCCCGCGTCAGCAAGCTGCGCTGGTTCCATGTTCCGGACCGGGCAGAGCCAATCCGTCCGGTGTCCCGGTTCAGGACTGGGTGGAAGCACGACGTCCCTGGTCCGATGGCTGATCGGTCAGTCAGTCACCAGCCGTGCTGCGGTTCGTTCAGCCGGCAGCAGATGAGTGTCCATCCATCCGTAAATGAGCTGGCGAGATTCATGCGCTACGGAATGCCCGCGTCCATGAGCGAAAAACGCGAAATTCTGGGGTGATTTGTTCAGTTCGTAGACGTCCATGATCTTCAGATTCATGAGGATTCGTTGACGCTGCGTGAGCGGATCGCCGTCATTGAGCCCTGAAACATCGAGAAAAGCGCGTGGAGCAATCAAAGCGATGATCTCGTGGAAGTCGATCGGGGGCAGCCGTCCGTCGAGAATTCCGGACCGGATGTGGCCGAAATATACGTACCATTGATTTCGTGCCCAGGCTTCCACTCGGGTGTTGTGTCGAAAGAATGCCGCACCACAGTTGCATGCCGATGCCTTGACACGTTCATCGTAGGCCGCCAGGAAGAAAGTGCCGTGTCCACCGAGTGAATGTCCGAGAGCGCCGATTCGTTCTGGATCAACTTCCGGAAGACTCTGTAACACGTCTATCGCAATGGAATGCTCGTAGGTGAATTTCCCCACTGCGGTCCAGTGTGGATTTTTCATGTAAAAACGATCTGTTTCATAAGGGCCTGCCGTCGGCACACGATGACCGGATACAAAGTGCTCAGGGGCAATCACTACATACCCTCGCCGGCACAGGTGGTCGAGGTACGCTTTGTCGGGATCATCGACCAGACCCGCAGCGCGTTGTTTCCCTTTTTCGAAGGTACCGTGGAGTGCCACAATGCCGGGTACCTGAGATTTCCGTTGGAGCGGAATACCAAGATAGGCGTGGGCACGCTCATCCTTTTCGACGGCGTAACTGACGAGTTTCCGTGTGTAAAGTCTGTCGACCACGACCGATTCGTGAACCTCCAGTTCCAGCTTTGGTCTTTGTGGCTTGTGTTGATCCCGCAACAGACCGAGGTATCGATTTCGCAGTATTTTTCGCCGAGCCTGCCAGTCTGACGAAGATTCAAGACCTACTGTCAGATCGTCCCAGGAAGACTCAATCACCGGAGGATCTGAGACGGGCCGAGGTCTTGTCTGACTCAGCGCGCTTGCAGTACTCATTAAAATAGTACACCCAATCGACACGGTAATCCTGGTATTCATATCCTGCTTTCGGTTATACAGCACTGCGGCAGTGTCATGGCGCTACTCAGCTGGTTCTGAATAGTTGCCATGGACGTGAATTTGACGTGTCGTTTATATCCGCGCATTGTGCCCGCTTTTCTGTCAATTCTTGCAACCAGCAGCCAGGTGGACAATCCGCAGTACTGCAAAGATCCGTCCGAGTTTGTGGTGATGACATCATGAGGCAGCCACTCGTCCAAAGGTTTATTCAAACTGTCTCTGGGGTGTTCTTTGATTGGTCTGCTCGCGCATGATCTCGCCGGATTCAAAAGTATAATGAGCCAGTTGAGTCCGACGTCGAAACAGAAGAGCGACAATCGTGCAAAGAGAGCAGTTCCCTGACGTGTCACGGTCGATAATTGCCACGGCGTTGATTGTTCTGTTCAGCACAGTCGTCTGCAACAGTTGCGCTCAAACAGGGCTGAACAATGCGCTGGAACAAATTGAAGGAGTGCGTGGCGGGCGACACTGGATTGACCGGCTAACCGCTCCACCAAAATCTCCCGACGAGTCACTCGCCTGTCATGAGATAGAGCCGGGCTTTGAAATCCAGGTGGTTGCCGCCGAACCACTGGTACGGGATCCGGTAGCGATCGCATTCGATGATCAGGGTCGGATGTTCGTGGTCGAATACGGTGACTATCCCATGGGTCCTCCGGAAGGGGAAGATCCTCTTTCTCGCATCATCATGCTCGAAGACACCGATCATGATGGACAGATGGATTGCCGAAGCGTCTTTGCAGACAAACTGAATTTTGCTCACAGCTGCATGGCTTACAAAGGCGGCCTGCTTGTAGGAGCACACTCAGAGATTCTGTATCTTAAAGATACCGACAGTGATCGGGTGGCCGATGTTCACGAGGTCCTGTTCAATGGATTTGATCCGGCTCACCCTCAAATGCAGATCGGTTGTCCTCGTTGGGGGATTGATAACTGGATCTCACTCACCTATGGCCCTGGCAACATCGCGTCGAAGAGTCACCCGGAGAAACGAAAACAGTTGCCGCGTCGGGATTTTCGTTTCGATCCGCAGACGATGGAGTTCGAAGCAGACAGCGGACTCGGACAATTTGGCAATACGATTGATCGCTGGGGCAACCGGTTTTTTTGCACCAATCGAGATCCGATCATGACAACGCTGCTGCCACCGACGGTGCTGAAACGCAACCCGTTTGCCGTCATCCCGGACACGCAGTACAGCTTGGGGAAATCAGGAGGTGATACACGGGTCTATCCGCTCATCGACATGAAAAGTAACTATCTGTCGCACGCCGGCACTCATACGTCGGCCTGCGGAGTCACTGCTTACATTGGAGAGCACGGCGATTCCAACCTGCAGAACAGCGTTTTTGTATGCGAACCAATTGGACATCTGGTTACGCGGTCCATTGTTGCGGTCCAGGAAGCTTGCCTGACTGCAATACGAGCTCGACAGAAGGCTGATTTTTTGGCATCGACCGATACCTGGTTTCGCCCGGTAAGTCTGACGAATGGTCCGGATGGAGCTTTGTATTTGGCCGACATGTATCGTCTATGGGTGGAACATCCAAAGTTCCTGCCACCGGAAATTGCTGCCCGGATCGACTGGCGAGCAGGTGATGACAGAGGACGGATTTATCGCATCATTCCGGAGGACATGTCGCCTCGTCCGTTTGCAGCGGCCACCACGACCAGGCAACGGGTCGCACTTCTGAACGATTCCAACGGCTGGCGACAGTTTCTGGGGCAACGGTTACTGGTGGAACAGCAGAATGCCAGTGCTGTCCCGCTCGTACGACGCCTGTTACAGTTCGGTGCCTCCCCGACGACTCGGTTGCATGCTCTGTGGACATTGCATGGACTGAAGTGTCTGACGGCTGATGACCTGGTGAATTCCCTGCATGACCCGAATGCTCATATTCGCCATGATGCAGTGCGGTTATCGGCTGCCTCACTGGTGGATGACACGGTGTTTTCCTCACTGGCCAGACTGGTCAACGATGCGGACGCTCGCGTACGACTTGAACTGGCGGTGGCTTTGGGAGAAAGCGATCGCCCGGAAGCCACAGCGTTACTCACACAACTTGCGCTACTAAATGGTGAGGACGCTTCGTTCCTGCGCGGACTGCTGACTGCGGTCAGGAATCGGTCCGGATTGGTTCTCCGGGGGCTGATTTCAGACCGATCATTTGTTTCCACGGGCAATGCCGCAAAGATCGATCTGATCAGACAACTGGCGGCAGTCGTCGGAGCACGCGGTGACCTGAAAGAACTGGAACTTGTCCTGCGGGTCCTAACCGCCGACCGGCCCGATGGAATTTGGTGTCGTGCGGCCCTAATCAGCGGACTTGGCGATGGCCTGGTGAGACATCGTGGTGACTTCGGTCGACAGTCACTGACTCAGTTGCTGGCAAATCCTCCAGACCGACTGGCTGATTCGGTTTCCCGGCTCAGCGAGCTGCTCGCCAACCATCAAAAGAGCGCACTTGACAAGACTATGGCGATGGCTGATCGCGTGGCTGCCGTTGAATTACTGGCTTATCGGCCGTTCAGTGAATCATCGTCCGTGCTGGATGCTCTGTTGAACGGTGAGCAACCTTCTGGTTTGCAGGCAGCATCGATCACTGCTCTTTCGGCGCACGGCGCGGCGGCCGCCGCAATCATCGTTAAACACTGGCCGGAGATCGGACCGTCCGTCCGTGGGCAGGCACTGGCGTCACTGTTGCGACACCCCGAATCGACTCGGCTCGCTTTGGCAGCCATGGCCGAAGGACAAATGAATGCGTCAGCGTTGAGCATCGATCAACGGGTTCTGTTGCTGAAACATTCTGACGCAGGAATCCGCGGACCTGCAGAGCAGTTATTTGGAGGTGCCGTTTCAAAGAACCGCCGGGAAGTAGTTGAGCAGTATCACCCAGCTCTTACACTGTCGGGCTCGGCAGCTGACGGAGCCAAAGTATTTCAGCGTGTGTGCGCGCGCTGCCATCGTTTGGATGGCAGCGGACATAATGCCGGGCCGGATATCACAGACATGCGTAATCGTTCTCGATCCGCCATCCTGTTTGATATTCTGGATCCGAACGCCAAAGTCGATCCCCAATTCACGGCTTATACAGTTGTGACGGTCGATGCGCGCGCATTCAGCGGACTACTGGCGTCCGATTCAGTAGAAGCAATCGTTCTTAAAATGGCCGAGGGAAAGCAGCAAACAATTGGCCGCGGTGAGATTGATGAAATCCGAGCCAGCAGTATTTCGCTGATGCCCGAAGGAATCGAAAAAGATGTCACCGTGCAGAACATGGCTGATTTACTGGAGTATCTTAAGAATCGCGCCCCGCAGACCGTTTCGGACTGAACGTCGGAATCAGATACATGAAAACTCCCACTATGGCTCCGCAAATTGGCTTGAACCGGATCTTTGTTTTTAGCGTATTCCTATCATGGCCGATTGCTGTTTTGTGTGTGCTTACCATATTCAGTCCCCTTTATGCCGATAGCGCATCACCCATCTTTCGTGGGGGTGCCTTCGCAATCGATATTACGCCGGAGAAATTCCCCGTGAGCTCGGCCGGCAGTATGTCGCATCGCAACGCCACTCAGGCACACGACCCGTTGCACGCCCGCTGTCTGGTGCTCGACGATGGTCAAACGAAACTAGCGTTCGCCATCTGCGACAGTTGTATGATTCCACGCGAGATCTTTGATGCCGCCAAGGTGCGTGTGGAGGCAGAGATTGGGATCCCCGCTGACCATATTCTGGCATCCGCGACGCATACTCACACTGCAGTCACCGTCGCGCTGACCTTTCAGAGTAAAGTGGAAACTGAGTATTGCGACTTTCTGGCAGACCGCATTGCCGATGGGATCGTCCAGGCAGCGTCTCAGCTGGAACCGGCCAGAATCGGCTGGGCAGTCGGCAATAATCCGCGTCAAGTGTTTAATCGCCGTTGGTATATGCGTCCAGGATTTACGATGTCGGATCCTTTCGGCCACGGGATGGACAGAGTCCGCATGAATCCGCCTCGGGCCCACCCGAAGTTACTGAAGCCGGCCGGTCTGATCGATGCGGAGGTTCCAGTGCTGTCTGTGCAGGCCGTCGATGGCCGACCGATTGCTGTGCTGGCGAATTACTCGCTGCACTATGTGGGGGGTGTTCCTGCTGGCACGTTGTCCGGCGATTACTTCGCTGAGTTCGCCAATCAGCTGACGGTGTTAATTGATGCCATTAACACACAGCCGTCGTTTGTTGGCATCATGTCCAACGGCACCAGCGGCGACATCAATAATATCAACTTCTTTGAAGGCACTTCCGGCGGCGAGCCATTCGACCAGATTCGACTGGTTGCAGCAGACGTCGCCGGGTCCGCCCACGCGGCTCTGCAGCGCATCGAGTACCACGACTGGGTGCCGTTGAAGATTGTGGAAACAGAAATCAATCTGGACGTGCGACGTCCGTCTGTCTTTGAAATCGAACGAGCACGAAAGATCCTCGACAACGCCGGTGATGGGCCGTTGCAGGGTCTGCCTGCCATTTATGCGAATGAGACGATCGATTTGACACAATATCCGGACGCCGTTTCTTTAAAGCTGCAGGCCATTCGCATTGGCGGGTTGGGAATCGTTACGACTCCCTGTGAAACATTCGTGGAGACCGGACTGGCGATCAAGCAACAGAGTCCTTTGAAACCAACATTCATAATTGAACTGGCCAACGGTTACAACGGGTATTTACCGACTCCGGAGCAGCATGCTCTTGGTGGTTACGAAACCTGGCGTGCGAAATCCAGCTATCTGGCCGTCGATGCCGAACCAAAGATTCGTAATATTCTTCTGACATTGCTGAAACGCATTCAAGACTGACGACCAGATCTTCAGGTTAAAGGTGGCCACGCCCGGCGATCTGTGCCATGTTGACTGACTGATCGCACACCAGCTGGCATTAAGAACGGGGACTGATCAGTGCGCTCAGTAAACCTGCCGTTGTCAGCATTCCAGGCTGTTTTACCTGCCCTGCTGAGACTGAACTGGCCGCAGGCAACTCAGCGATGAGCCTCTATCCGACGCGTCAATTGAATCGCCCGCTTCGTATGGCTGCTAACACATCATGGTTCGTCATGTGTGGAATCGGCGCGGTTGCGGTTGGATGCTTTGCGGCGGCCCACCGTCACAAACAGGCATGTATTCGCCGATGCACTGTAGCGGGAGAAGCTTGAGGGACATTCCCGGGCGAGTGACCGGAGTGAGTGTTTGCAGGCAGGCATCGGAGATCCTGTTTCTCGGGTTTGCCGGCATTCAGGTCGGTGAGGCAGTAACCTCCTGTCGTCAACGGTTTGGTCAGTAAAGTCGGTAACCCTCTCCGGAGTCAACCGGGAATTGTTGCAGGTCTATGATGCGCAGAACAGAACCCGATGCCGCAGACGGAACATGCGAAAGTGTCCGATCGGCAGCAGCGGGTCAAACAACAGCATTGATCAAGCGTTCAGGTTTGCCTACGTGCCGTTCCATTCCTGCAGCAGGGCTGTGATACGGGCTTTATTAAAGTCGTCTGGAGGATCGTAATCCTGGTTAGCCAGCAGATCATCAACCGTTAGCTTTGGAGATGGAACACCGAGTTCCGGGATCTCGGCATGAGCTGTCCACGCGATGGCATTCAGGACCAGCGTACGAAAATCAGAATTGCCCCAGTTCCAGTGATAGTGGCCACCGGTGAAGCCAAATCCACGGCCTCCATCTGCCCGTTCATGAGCCCAGGCCACGTGCTGTGGTTCTTTGCGTTCCAGTACAGCCGACCGAACGTATTTGTTGTTACTGTGTGGACCATCGTTACGTGAGAGCGACGCCACCGGAGGAAGATCCGTCAGAATTGGAGTGACGCCGACCAGTTCATTCACGAAACGCATGTGGTAATACCATTCATCGTTAATTGTGAACGGCTTTACGCCTCGGGCAATGGGATGATACGGCAGGCTTTCAAAATTCGCCGTCCAGTGAGGATTTACGGACCAGTGGGTTTCAAAATAGCCACCGATCCAGTCGCGAAAGGCATCACCTGAGGCTCCCCTGGGAACCTCCACTCCATAGTGAATACACACCAGTCCGATGCCACGATTCTGAAGCTTGCGCAGCCGAACGAGATGCTTGTTGAATGGATGACCGCCTCCGCCGTCGGCGTAGATCACAATCGTATCGGCATAGTCAAGAACACTCTCATCAGCGGGCCAGTCGTCGGTGTAGACACGGGCCTGGATATCCAGGCCGCTTTCATTCAGTGCATCAGCCAGCAGCATACAGCCGGCACGGTGTTCGTGAGATCCGAAACCATGGCTGGGTCGACCGGAAATCATAGCGACTCGCTTTGTTGCCGGCAGTTTTTTGAGGCGAATGTTGCGGAACTGTACTGTCATCGGCGGACCGACATGGATCTGAAGTGCCAGTACTCCTGACGCCCGACGCTGTTCCAGGTCGTTGTCGACACATTCAATTGTCTGATGACCGTTGATGAAGTGCTTGAAACGGTGTCCGCTGGCCTCAATTCGATAACTGTTCCAGTCTTCCTTTAGTATTTTTCCCTGCAGTTCATCGCTGTCGGCGAACTGGTTAAAAACGGTTTTCACAAACTTTCCATTACGCCGAGTTAATTCCGTGGTCTGGCCGCGGGCCGCCAGAATCCCGCGAAAACGCTCGCCGTACAGAATGCCGGAATAAGTGTCGCCGGCTTCGAAGTCGGCCTGGTATCCACCGATGGCCCATTGCGTGTCGGGAACTTCGAAGCTGCGGTACTGGATACCCGAGTTGCCGTTGACAATTCGATATTCCAGCTCCAGTTCAAAATTGTCGACTTGCCCGCCACGCCAGATAATAAAGCTGTTTTGCTTCAGCTTTGTTTGTGGTGTAGTTTTGCCAGTGATTGCTCCGTTTTCGACGGACCACAGTTGGGGATCTCCATCCCAGCCTTCCAAAGTTTTACCATCGAACAGGCTTTGCCATTCGTCGTCGGCGCTGGTGACGGACGTGAGGTAACAGGCCAGAGCAAATGTCTGCACAAGTGTCAGACAAGAACGAAGTGTCATGGCAATTAATCTCCTGGGGTAGAAGGTGACTCGGTGGGTGCCGGGAAAGAAACAGAAGATCCGTGGCCACTTTGCAGATCTAGGCAGACCAGCCAGTCTTCGCTGCGCAGATACAACTTTCCATTGGAAATGACCGGGGCTGCCCATGCCGGATAGTGAATTTCCGGTATGGAAAACCGTCCATGTTCCTGAAACTCCTTCGGGTCAACCTGAACGATGGCCAGAGTCCCCCGTTCACCAAGCACGACAAATCGACCACCGACTTGGGTCAGCGAACCTCGGCCGTAGTACGGAAACGGGACAGGTTCTTTGGTTTTGACATTCACGATCGCTCCGGTTTTTTCGTCCCGAGCAAAGTCCTTCAGATCGCCGTTGAAGCCGGTCGACGTCCACACGACTTTGCCATCGCTGAGTCGGATACAGCGGAGTTGACCTTCATTTTCGTGGCGACCACTGAAGCCGTAGACAAAGCCGTCTTCATGTATAGGGGTGGACCAGTGAGCAAGAAGATTACGCCGGTTGCGCCAGACTTCTTTGAATGACTGGCCGTCTTCGTTGACTTTAATCAGCGCAGAGCCGGTCCTGTAGGCAGCCGACACCAGTATCTGATCTTCGACGACAACCGGGCGAGCGGCATTGACGGATTCATGGACGCGTGGTCGGAACCAGTAATGGAAGTTCTCTGCTCCAGTCTCCGGATCAAACGACACCAGACCCTGTCGCATCAGGCACAGCAGGTGGCGCTGATTGTGAATTGTGGCAATAATCGGAGACGAGTAGCTGACCACCATTTCGGTGCCTGTCCATGTGTACGACTGCTTGCGATCAACATCAACTTCACCGTTCCAGGTCGATTGACCACCGGCTTCCCACAGCACGCTGCCATCGTTACGGTTGAAGGCGACGGCACCGGAATTCGGCTGACCGCCGACCAGCACAATGAGACGATCACCATCCAGCAGCGGAGAGCAGCCGACACCAAAGAACCAGTCGGGCAGCCGGAATTGTTTCCTGAGGTCATGCTGCCAGATCAGCTGGCCGTCGCTGAAGTTTACGCACGTGAGAATACCCTGGGCACCGAGTGTAAAACACTGGTCGCCGTCCAGAACCGGGGAACAACGTGGTCCGTTGTTGTAACCGTACGGATCGGAGAAGGAGCTGGGGTATTCGTACTTCCAGATTTCCTGGCCGTCGGTCACGGATCGGCAGGATACAATTTCGACTCGTTTCTGTCGGTGATGGACCACCAGCCGGTTACCCACGATCGACGGAGCGCTGTAACCGGTGCCGACGTTCTGCTTCCAGAGCAGTGGTGGTTTGTCCCTGGACCAGTCGAGCCCGAGACTGGTTTCGGACGATACCCCGGTGTGCTGTCGGCCCAGAAACCAAGGCCAGTCTTCTGCGTGAATATTTATCCCACGGAAGCTCAACAGGATGAATATTGCCATCGATGCACGCCACCGTGCAGAGGCCAATCCATGCACGCATTTCATTCTGTGATCTGGACTGCTGACGGATTTGATTCTGGTGGCCGGTGGTTGCATCGAACCAACTCATGAACAGACAGTGGCGGGCATGTGAGACGTGTGGTGGGTACTGATTTGGAACTGTAATGGAACCATCAGTCGTTCAATATTTCACTGCGCAGAGATTCCAGCAATTCAACGGCCTGGCCGATATCTGCTTTTTGACGCCCGCGATCTTCCGGGATTTCCCGTTCGATAGTCAACGGGCCATCGTAGCCCAGTTCGTGCAGTGTCTGCAGGTAATTTGCGATGTCCACGTCACCTTTTCCCAGCGGAACCTCCTGGCCCCAGACGTCTCCTCGCTGACCTTCCGGTGCCCAAATGGCGTCTTTGCAGTGGATGCTGCGAACATAGCGCCCCACTTTCTTCAGGGCTTCCACGGGTTCGCCGGTGCCGTAGAGAATCATATTGGCCGGGTCGAAGTTGATAAACAGGTTGTCGCGATCAACCGACTCAATGAACTGCAGCAGGTGATCGGCGGTTTCCTGGCCGGTTTCCAGGTGCAGGGCCTGGCCATTGTTCCTGAGATGATCCAGAAGGTCGCGGGTTGCATGCAGCAACGCATGATAACTGTCGGAAGAGGCGTCCTCCGGTACAAACCCGATATGCAGTCCGAGTACGTCCAGTCGCAGCTGGTGTGCGAAATCACTGATCTCTTTCATTTCCTGAATACGGGCCGACTGTGTTTCCTGGGGAACCAGCCCGACTGTTCGAACGCAGGTGGCGATATCGGCATAACTTTCTCCTTCGAATCCACCAAACATACAGGTGATGGTAATGCCGGCATCAACGCAATTGCCCAGAAAGCGATCGGCCGACTCCTGCGTTCGTGACTCTTTCTGTGGGGCATGCAGCTGGATGGTGGGAATGTTCAGTTCCTGAACCACATCCAGATGCACCCCCAGTCCGGCGTCCAGAGACGCAAAAACACCAATCGGCCACTGCTTCATCGGTTTACCTCGGCTGTTTCACGGAACCACACAAAAGGATGTTGGCGAAGGACATTCGAATTTGCAAACGGCTGGCGCCCCGCCCATTCACAGCTGAGAGTACCCGTAAAAGTGGATACGGTCGATCGAAGGAGCAATAATACTGTTTGCGGAATGTGGGGCTCCAAAGAACCATGTCCGTAGACTATGGACTATGAAACAGTAAGAATTATCTATGTTGATATAAAATATAATGTTGTTGAGCTTGATGGTTACAGTCATGTCCAAAACTGAATTAATGTAAAGTTTTCGCATTGGGGGCCAGAGATCATGAAGTACATTCCATTTTTTGCGGCAGCCATGCTCCTTACCACGGCACTGGTCGCAGGAACGAAGAACTGTCGCCAGGTTAGCAGATGCAATAACAGTGGTTCCGTTGTAACAGCCGGGAGGCAGCAGTCCATCGTCAAAGATGTCGGCGCTATGGAACTGGAATTGCGCGGAGTTCGTGATGAATTGACGGCGGTTCGGCAAACAACTGCGGAACTACAGGAAGCCTTTTCTACGGAGACCGACTTACTTATTGAAGAACTGGCGGCGTTTAAAACGCGGCTGGAGAAACAGCAGGCCGTGACAGTGGCCGAGAAAGAACGAGCCGACAAGGCGGAAGTCACGGTTGCGCGACTCCAGTTGACGTTGAACACGGTGGTTGAGGTACGAGATGGACTTTCAAACCAGGTGAAGACGCTGACGGATGAACGTCAAATATTCATCGCGCAAGCCAATACCGCCAATCTCGAGATCGAACACCTCAAAAAAGAGGTATTCGAGAACGGAGAGGTGACGACTGCCACCAAAGACTACGAGGCCAATCCACCGAAAGACGATGATTCTGAAAACGACACTCCTGCTGAGGAAGAACCGAATGACGAAGAGGATGGAGAAGAAACGCCGAATGCAGAGTAACCTTTAGTCGACATTGAGTTGAATCATCCAGAACGCGTGCCCTGGCATATCGAATCGGTCAGGGTGCTTTTTGCTGGTCAGTGGCCGTTAAACGACTTGATCAGACCGACCTGCATTTCCCACCAGTTTTTCGCGGCAATAGGCGATGTAACAGCCCTGTCCATCCTGTGACCGCCAGCACAACCAGCACACCGGTCAACGGTGCTCTCATACGAGTGTTGGTCCAGTAAAAGGAATGCACGACGAGGAATGAGGCGACACTCACCCACAGCAGCAAAACGGTGCTGTTCCGATGCAGTCGCAATAAACTGGCCAATAGTCCAGTGCCCAGCAGTCCGTACCACGTACCTGTCACGTAAAGTATCCATGGTGGCAAAGACCTGCCAGGGGCAGTCGGCGTGAGTGCACAGAAACGTCGCCAGCGCAGCAGCACGGCCCGTGCAAACATCGCTGGCTCGTTCCGCATTTCAATCGTTGCCCGCTGGTACATCCACTGGTCTACAGCCCGTTCGTCAGACAGGTCAATGTCAGCCTGATTCAATTGCTGCTGCAGACTGCGCTGCCAGGATTCCAGTGAAGCTTTGTCCCAGACAGGTTGTTTTCCGGTCACCACCTGGTCATAGAACTCTGAGTTGTTCCCCAGCAGCAGCGTATAACCTCCGTGAGTTGTTGCCGGGATCAGTGCACCGAACTGTACCGCATTCCGAATGATCCACGGAGAAAGAGTCACGGTTGCGAGGACAGCCGGAAGCCACATCCACACGACAGGCCCGGTGACGGAAGTCCGGTGCTCACGGACTGACTTCCACCGAAGAACGGCCATGGTGAAAGACAGTAACAGGCAGCTGATCAGTACGACCGGTCGACATAATGCGCACAGTCCCAGCAGCAAGCCGGCCTTCGCACCGGTCGCGAAGTTTGTCGGCAGGGCCGGGAGACTGGAATGTCTGAAAAACCGCAGCAGGTAAATGAGAGAGAGCACAAAAACCGCGGCGGACACATTTTCTGTCATTGGTTCTGTCGTGTAGCGAATCAGCAGTGGATCGACTGCTGCCATGAATCCCGCCGCAAGTGTTCCAGTGCGATTCAACTCAAGTTCCATGGCCAGTCGGATTACGGCCACAACCAGTACAAGTCCCGAGAGCAGATTCCAGAAAGCGACACTCACCGCAGGAGAGATGCCCAGAGACAGCGGTCCGGCCAGCAGTAGTGGATACAGGACAGGACGGAAGGCCGTCGGACGGATTCCATTGGCTGCCGAGTAACCCTGTCCGTCGGCCAGCATCGTCGCCAGTCGAACATACGCATCCGGGTCAGTGTGCAGTCGATCGCCGTCCACAATGATAACAGTGACCCGCAAAAGCAGTGTCAACAGGAGTAATCCTGCCGTGGCCGCCATCATTCCCGCTGACTGTTCAGCACGAACGTTTTGGTCCTGTTCACGTCCTGGACTCAACGGAGCAGCCATGCGTCCATTTTCCTCGTGGTCGAACGTGAACATGCAGTTGAAGAATTAGCTATCCGCTGCTCTAACCAATTGAGCCATGGCCCCCTATTGGTAGAATCGATGTCGCGAAATGGGGCGACACCCGGTAACCGGGAAGATTCCATGACAACAACACACCAGAAGCCAGAAAAGCCACGAAAAAATTACCTGCTTTTTCCGCATGGAAACGGTCAGTGGGCAAAGAAAATCCGAGGCAAGCAGTACTACTTTGGGGCATGGGATGACCCGGCGGTGGCTGAGGACAAGTATCTGGCCGAGCGGGAGTATTTGCAAGCTGGACGCAAACCACCACTGGTGTCGGACGGGTGTCGTGTGCGTGATCTGTGCAATCGGTTCCTGACCGTCAAAGAGTCGTTGCTGAATTCCTGAGAGCTGGCACCACGGTCATTCCGTGATTACCACAAGGCGTGTGAACTACTCATTGAGCACTTCGGACGCGAACGGCTGGTTTCTGACATCGGGGTCGAGGACTTCGACGCATATCGGCGCGCTATATCAAAAGGCCGGGGGCTGCACGCGATACGGCGACAAAGAAGCGAATCTGCGAACCACTTTCGACAAGATTATCGACAGGGCCGGGCTGAGCCGATGCCCAAAGCTGTTCCAGAATTTGCGGGCCAGCCGGCAGACCGAACTGGAAGAGTCATTTTCCACCCACGTCGTTTGCAGGTGGATGGGCAACAGTCCGAAGGCAGCTCGAAAGCACTACCTGCAGACGACCGAGGCACACTTCGAAAAAGCGACGCAGTTACCGTCCGCATTAGCCCGTAATGCGTCGCATGAAAGGGCGTTTTGTCTGGAAAAAAACAGTTCACCAGCAAAAACATTGGTGGAAAATAGCCGAGGCGGGACTCGAACCCGTGCCGAAAACTCAGGGGAAACTGCACTTTTGTATGAAGGCGACGCAAAAAGCGAAGCATTGACGCTGGGTCGTCCGCAGAGCAGTGGCACTGTTCCGCCTGATTCTGACTGCTACAGCTACTTCGTTCGGCAGTTGACCGAACAGGGATTCACTGGTCCCCAGTTGCTAATGATGAATGACGCACTGAGGGAGGCCGGTCTGCAGATTGTCCCAGCTGAGTCATAAGACCTCGCCCAGACTTCAACCTTTTTTAGGCATGGCTGTAATTTGAAATTCAGGCAATAAAGGAGACGCGATTTTTCATTTTGCCACGCCTCGTAGGGGGATGACAGCGGCGGCATGTTCCCAGCATCTCACTTGTAAGCACCCGTAGTTCAGCCGTTGTCATTGAGTGGTTCTGCCGATCAGGCGGCCCAGTCCTCGCACAAGGTCTCCGCCTGTTCGAGGACCAGCTTGACCGCCTCCAATCTACTGGCGCCGAAGGCAACTTGCTACGACCAGGCCAACTCAGTGTCGCCGGGCGCGTACTTCACATAGTGCCAGGCCAGACCCGCAACGACAAGCGAACGGTCATCTGTTGTCTGGGGGCCGTTACCGCATCAGGCTGTCCAAAGAAGATGTCAAAGACCATGAAGAGTTGCTCAAAGAAATCTTTGAAGCAGCATTTCAGGCAGCAGGACAATGATGGAGTCATGAGTTGCTGACGTGAGTCAACTCTGTGACCTGACCACTGACCGACATTCCGCCCCGCTCCATTCGGGAGGTTGAGACTCCTTCGAAAAAAGACGGGGTCAGTTATAATCGACCTCCCGGACACCTTTCTGATCGCGCAGTGCCTGAGTGAACGTTCGAATCTGCTCCCGCAATTCTCGTGCCTGGGCAGCGGAAATTGAATCAATCTCAACAATGGGTGTCGACTGATCGGAAGTCGTCAGCGTCAGTGTGGCGAGACGAAACACTCGACGAAAAACCGACTGTTGGAAAGAGATGTCCTTAACTCGAAATAATTCCAGCTCGTCCGCGATTCGGGACAGTACACCTCTGGTGATTCTGAGTCGTTCGGAAGTCAACTCGTAGTTGATGGACCAAACGGTCAACCATGACCAGACTGCCGAGATGATTGGAATCAACAACCCCAGGGAAATCCGCCAATCCAGTTTTATGGAAAAGATCAGGAGCAATATCGCGAACAGTCCAGATACCAGAAACTTTCTCAAATTCGTGATCTGTGACGGGTGTCCTGACCATACAAACTGTTCGCCTGACTCACCCGGAACCACACTTTTGCTCTCATTGACATCCTGCGGCGGTGCAGGATGTTCCTCGCCAGGACCTGGAAACTGGATTCCTTTAATACGACTTACCGAATGCCACGGTCCGTCGGAAGAGTTCGCAACCTCGGCATTACGATCAACCTTTCCGTTAGCTATGAATTGTTTGAGACGCGAAGATTCGTAAGGTCCGCGCAGTTTGCCGGCCTGCTTGATATACCATTTGCGTGCCATATCTTCCGCTCGTGCCAAAAAGACGGATAGGTGGAAAGTGCAGGATACGTTCGAGGTTGGTACTTCTCAAAGGCCCCGCGGCGGTTCTGTCGAAGTCCCGACGAATGGTCCTGAGCCCCCGACACAGATACCGAATTGGGACGTGAAAGCAGGCTCAAAGAACACAATCGGAAAGTGATCATGAACAGCAAACACACTTTTGTTAACAGCACTGGGTGTGATGTTCTGCAGTGGTTGTATGGCAAAACAACAGACACCAGCTCCACCTGAGGAATCCGGCAAAGAGACGTCCTTACAACAGCCACCGGATCCGAATACGCAAGGCGGCGATGCGAATGCGGTTCAGCAGACGCCCACAGCCGGGAATAATTCGCGAGATCGTCCGTTCGAAACACACTCAGCCCTGATCCGCTCGACTCAGACAGGCCACGTCGCCATTGGTCATTGTGATCACCAGACTCCCGTGTCGATTCACCGCGAGGCCCCATTTCACAACTCGTCGCGGCAGACGGCGGCTCCACAGCACCGAGCCATCTTTCACGTCCAGCGCGAGGATGGCCGGAACGACTTTTCGGTTTTGTGTCACGTCTTCCATCTGGCCGGCCACGACGACGGCATTTTTTGCGATGACGATTGCGTCCGACGAGACGAACCAGCTGTGACGCCACAGGACCGCTTTCTTTGCGTCTGACTCGCTCGTATCAAGCCGCTCAATAAACTGCCCGTTGCCACGGACGACCAGGTTTCCACCCGAGGCCTGCAGCGAGTAGTTTTCGTTGTAGCGCGAGGCGATGCCGTCCTGTTTCTGCGAGTACAGCATGCGGCCTCCGGTCACGACCTGTTCGCCGCGCAGAAACAGCTCGCTGCCGCGCGAAGAGCGCTGCATCTGCCAGTGCGTGTCGAGCGACTCGGGAGACTCGCCCGTCAGTTCGTTGAGGCAGCGTCCGCTCTTCGCATCGTAAATCGCCGGAGAGACGACATTGCCGCCGGCCATGTACAACCGTCCGTCGTTCATCAGCAAATGGCCCTGAACGCTGATGCCGGTCACCTCATCACCCGCAATCAGGTTGCTCGACCGGGTGTTCTGCCAGACGATGTTTCCGCTCGCCGCGTCGAGGCCGTAGACGTACGTGCCATCGTGGCTCGCGATGCCCGCCGCGGCATAAGCGACTCCGTTTTCGACAAGCACGCCGCTGGCCACTGGCCATGTTGAGGAGAGCCGACCGTAGACGGGCATGCGTCGTTCGATTGGGGCGGCTCGGAATCGCCACAACGACTGACCGCTGACCGCTTCCAGAGCGTAAACCCAGCCGTCGGCCGAGCCCACGAAGAGTCGACCGTCGGCGAAACTCGGTGGATAGAACACGCGGCCGTCGGTCGCGTAGCTCCACTTCACGTCGCCGGACTTCACGTCGAGAGCCCGCACGATGCCATCGGTTCCGCCGAAGAAAACGAGATTTGCAACAGCAATCGGCGGCGTGGTCACGACTTCTTTCTTCGGCTGGAAATGCCATGCCACCTCGACCTTTGAGGCAATTTCGACGGACGTCACCGACGATCGTCGGTTGTTCGCGCGGTACGTCGGCCAGTCGCCGGGACCGCTCGGCAACGGAGGAACGCGAACCGCCCGGTCGGTCCTCAGATGTCCCTCATTTGTTGCTTTCGAGTGGTAATCGAAATCGCCGGCTGACTCCAGGCTGATCACTCCAACGAGGGAATGATTGCAGTCGCACATCCACGGTCCCCAGTACAGCTGACCGTTGGCCGCGATGACTCCGTCCTGGCAGGCGGGCCGCATCGCAGGAATCCGCTGCGGTAGCTTCTGCGTCAGGTCAAACCGCATCGTGCCGGTGTGGCGGTAACCTCGGGTAAAGATGCTGTCGACCGTCCCCGTTGCGCGGGTGCAGTTGCCGCGAAAGCACTGCAGATCGGCGAGGATTTCTCCGGTGAGCGGATCGAACTTCTTGCTGGTCTGCATTCGACCCATTGCGTACAACCCGTCGGGGCGAATGATGAGCTGCATGTTGCCGTCGTCGTATGACCACAGCAGTTGTCCGGTTTCCGCCGAGACGGCGACCAGTTTTTTTCGTTGCGGACCCGCAAAGAACAGTGCCTCTTCTGTGCTCTTCATGTAGGAACTGGTCGAGTAACCGAGCGGCGCGGTGTCCGCGGGATCGTGCTCGCCGATCGCGTCGAGGACCGCCGCACTGTCCGTTCTCCAGACGTCTTTGCCCTTTTTTGAATCAATGGCCGCCAGAAAGTTTCCGTGACTGGCGACGAAAATTCGGTCTCCGGACATGCTCGTCGCGCGGCTGTCGATCGGTTGTTCTTCCTGCTTCTTCCACAGAATTTGTCGCGACTGCAGGTCCATCGCGAAGAGTGTCCGGCCAAAGCCCCAGGTCTTCTGAAACTTTCCGTAAGTCGCTTTCAATGTCGTCCACGGCCAGCCTTTTCCGGTGCGGTCTCCCTTATGAGGATTGTGAAGCTGCTCTTCTTCACCGATCAGCGCGTACAGAATTCCATCTTTGATCGTCATCCACTTCCAGACCGGGCCGTCTGCAAAGTTTTCCGGCAGCGTGATTTCGTCTTTGACTTTTCCCGTCGCCGTGTCGAGCAGTTTGCACGAGACATGGTCGGCCAGGTACAGCGTGTCGGGAGTGGCGATGATCGTGTTGCGGTGGATCATGAAGCCCGGCTCCATTTCCCGTTCCCATAACATCACACCGTTGTAGGCATCCATGGCGACGAGCTTGCCGACCACCGGCCATTCGCGTTCCTTGAAAGCGAGATGCCCGAACGCCTTGAACAGTCGCCCGCCCGAGGAGAGGGTGATTTCCGGCATCGGTCCGTAATACGGAGCAGCCAGAAACTTTGTCAGATACGGAGCCTTCGCGAGACGGTCTTTAGCGAGCGGGTTGTTGGCCGAGTCCTGGTACGGGTGAGTCCACTCGCCGGTGCCGTCCGGAACGCGCTTGACGGTGACTTCTTCGCCGATGATAAGTCGTCCGCGCGGCCTGAGAACTCGCCTCAGTTCTTTTGCCGAAACCGCTTTGCCGGATGCAACGACAACACTCGCCAGATTGTCAGCGAGGCAAAGTCGGCCGCCTTCGAACTGACTCACGTAGACTCGCGTCCCGAGCAGCCGTTTCTGGTCGAGCTGCTTTTGCAGCTGGCGGACGTCTTTCAGGTCGAGGCATTGAACCACGATCATCAGCTCAGTCGCCGCCGCAAGATCGGAAATCGCCTTACCCGATTTCTCCTCAACCAGCAGGCAAATGCCCCGGTCGAGTTTCACCAGTTCTTTCAAAGAGTCCTGCGCAAAACCAGCCAGCGGGCACAGCGACATGGCGAGGACGGTCAGGAGACGCAGCATGTTTTTCTCCAGTGGCAGTTTCCGTTTTGGGCCAACAAATCCAGCTGCGTGACCCACCACGTCCCCTCGTAAATTTGCATCATTCGTCTGTTTCGTTGGCACTTCTACCGGGCTTGGTCGCCGAGATCGCCGTCCAGGCCAGCCAGTTTCAGGGCGAGCTTCGCGGTCCGTCGCCGTTCCGCGTCGCCGGTTTTGTCCGCGGTGGTGGCTTCGATCACGGTCCGCCAAGCGGGCAGCAGGTCCTCCAGCAGCCTTGCAATCCGGTAGCGTAGGCGAAATTCAACCTAGCCTCGAGTGAACTACCGGATTCAACCACATTCCTGCAGGGTCCTACTCAGGACTGATCTACGTCAGCACCATGACATTCTCGAAATGGAATGAAAAGAAGCTCGTCGATAACGATGTTTTCTGGTTGCAGGTCGAATCGCAACACCGAGTGAAATGAATGTGCTGGATCGGATTCTCGCCATTGTCTTGTGCGTTGCCCATCCCGCGGAATTGCATAGGACACGCCCTCCTTGGTTACCTGGAGGGCACTGTTCCGGACCTGGTGCAGAAAGAGAGAGAGAATTGCGCGTATCGTTTTGATGACGCAAGCAGAGTGAGTTATCGCTACACGTCGATCGGGAGTGGATGGGAATCGAACCGTTGACCATAAATCTCTTCATACTAACACCATAAATCAGACGGCACAGGCAGGCGACGCGCAAAACGACGCGCTCAAACGGTTTCATGAGATCTTGACGTGCGAACATGGGCTCACTTCAGACCAGGTGACGATCATCTCCGAAGCTGGTCGACGGTGCGGATTGTTTGATCCACTCAGCATTCCCAACGGTTGAACCTGCGATCTTGTAGTTGTGGCCGATGGTTTTTGTGCCTGGTCCAAGGGCCATGGACCTTGAAGCGGCGAACCAATTTCCTGCGATACATCTGACGGTTGACGTACGGCGTTAAAGCACACAGTTCAGGGTCCGCTCCTGGTCTTATCGCTGCAGTCGGTCTCGCGCATACCCAGAGATTCACAGTTCCTGAGTTCCAATGAGCGGCTGGGGGGAGGGGGGGCGGCTTGACCCCATCGCGGTCGCGATATGTATTTAGGCAGGGCTCTGAAGTTTTTTCGGTCCGAACGTCTCTTCGCAAACTGCAGCAAGCTTTCGCATTAGAGTGGCACCAGGTAACCCGCTCGGCAACAACACTGCAGAGCGACCAATTGTATCCGCGAATCCAAATCGGTTGAGCAATGACAGCGGACTTCTTCTCCCAGCCGATCCTTAATTCGCCGTACGAGTATCCAGGCTGTCACTGGGCGCTGGACAAGACTGGACAGCCGAGAACAGCACCTGATTCGCCACAGCCGGTTCGTCAGCAGCCAGTTACTCAAAAGCGGGCAGTGACATCACCAGTGGTCACAACCTGCGGATGCACTTGTGAGCGCACAAAAAGCGGGCGACCCACTGGCCGCCCGTGATGCGCTGTGTGGTGCTGAGTGTCCGGTGCCTCAGGCGGCGGCCGATGTTTGCCGACGACGTCTGCCGTAGCCAAACAGACCCAGTGCACCGATGCCAAACATGGCAATGGATGAGGGCTCGGGGACGGCGGTGGCGGGAGCGGCTAACGTGACCGTGGCGAAATCATAGATCTTCACCAGATTGTCGATGTCCATGCCATCTGCGAGTGTGCCGGTCAGAGTTACATAGTCCAGGTCGCTACCCGAGGCGTAGTCACCGTAATCAAAATTGAAATCGGTGCCGAAGATGGTCACCGTGCTGTCGTCGTAGGCCCACAACCACTCCCCAATCGAGCCGCCGGAGACGGTCACCGTGCTGTCGTCGAAGGCATACAGATTGTCCCCAATCGTACCGCCGGAAATGTTCACCGTGCTGCTGTACCAGGACTGCAGATCTTCCACTATCGTACCGTCGGAGATGTTCACCTCGCTGTTGCTGCGGGCCTCCAGATCATCCCCAATCGTGCCGCCGGAGATGTTCACCGTGCTGTCGCCGTAGGTCAACAGTTTGCCCCCAATCGAGCCGCCGGAGACGTTCACCTCGCTGTTGCCGTAGGTCAACAGCCAGCCCGCAATCGTACCGTCGGAGACGTTCACCGCGCTGTTGCCGTAGGTCAACAGCCAGTCCCCAATCGAGCCGCCGGAGACGTTCACCGTGCTGTCGCCGTAGGTCAACAGGTCGTCCCCAATCGAGCCGCCGGAGATGGTCACCGCGCTGTTGTCGTAGGCCACCAGATCATCCCCAATCGTACCGCCGGAGACGTTCACCTCGCTGTCGTCGCGGGCAATCAGTTCGTCCCCAATCGAGCCGCTGGTCAGAAGATTGACCGTCGTTGCGTTCTCGACAGAGACATAACCTGCCACTGCAGAGTTCAGGTCGTAGGTAGCGCCGTCGTTCAGGATGAGATCTGCCGAGGCAGGAACGCACGCCAGCAGCATGGCGGCACTCAGTACGATGGTGGTCATCACCGGTTGAAATGATCGTTGCATGATGTAACTCGCTGGACTGAAAAGTTTTAACAGAACCTGCTCTTTGGTCCGGGGCCTAGGGGATACTGGGTTTCCTGTACCTCAGGCGGCGGCCGATGTTTGCCGACGACGTCTGCCGTAGCCAAACAGACCCAGTGCACCGATGCCAAACATGGCAATGGATGAGGGCTCGGGGACGGCGGTGACGGGAGCGGCTAACGTGACCGTGGCGGATTGATGGATATCCACGTGATTATCGAAGGCCGTGCCATCTGCGAGTGTGCCGGTTAGAGTCGTCCCGTTTGTCCAGTTGCCGGTTCCGTAGTCACCGTAACCAAAATTGAAGCCGGTGCCGAAGATGGTCACCGTGCTGGAATCGTAGGTCTGCAGATCGTCCCCAATCGAGCCGCCGGAGACGTTCACCGTGCTGTCGTCGCGGACCTCCAGATCGTCCCAAATCGAGCCGCCGGAGACGGTCACCGTGCTGTTGTCCCAGGCACGCAGATCGATCCCAATCGAGCCGCCGGAGACGTTCACCTCGCTGTCGCCCCAGGCCCTCAGATCCCACCCAATCTCGCCGCCGGAGACGTTCACCGTGCTGGTGTCGGAGGCAGTCAGACGCTGCCCAATCGAGCCGCCGGTCAGAAGATTGGCCGTCGTTGAGTTCCTGACATGGACATCATCTTGTGCCACTGCATAGTCCAGGTTGTGGGTAGCGCCGTCCTCCAGGGTGAGGACATCCGCCGAGGCAGGAACGCACGCCAGCAGCATGGCGGCGGTCAGTACGATAGTGGTCATCACCGGTTGAAATGATCGTTGCATGATGTGACTCCGTGGACTGAACAGTTTTAACAGAACCTGCTCTTTGGCTCGGGGCCTGAGGAGTACTGGGTGTCCTGTGCCTCAGGCGGCGACCGCTGTTTGCCGGCGACGTCTGCCGTAGCCGAACAGGCCCAGCGCACCGATGCCAAACATGGCAATCGATGAGGGTTCGGGGAGGGCGGCTAAGGTGACCGTGCCGGAATCACTGATATGCACGTCATTATTGAAGGGCGTGCCATTTGCGAGTGTGCCGGTCAGAGTTGCCCCGTCCAGCGAGCTACCGTCAGCGTAGACTCCGTAACCAACATTGAAACCGTAGCCGAAGATGGTCAACGTGCTGTTGTTGATGGCCTCCAGTTTGCCCCCAATAGAGCCGCCGGTGACGGTCACCGTGCTGTCGTTCCAGGCAAACAGATCCCACCCAATCGAGCTGCCGGTGACGTTCACCGTGCTGTTGTTCCAGGCATACAGATCCTCCCCAATCGAGCCGCCGGAGACGTTCACCATGCTGTTGTTCCAGGCATACAGAGTGCCCCCAATCGTACCGCCGGAGACGTTCACCATGCTGTTGTTCCAGGCATACAGAGTGCCCCCAATCGTACCGCCGGAAACGGTCACCGTGCTGTTGTTCGTGGCATACAGATCAACCCCAATCGAGCCGCCGGTCAGAAGATTGACCGTCGTTGAGTTCTGGACATCGACATCATCTTGTGCCACTGCATAGTCCAGGTCGTGGGTGCCGTTGTCGTCCAGGATGAGGACATCTGCCGAGGCGGGAACGACTGCCAGCAGCATGGCGGCGGTCAGTACGATGGTGGTCATAACCGGTTGAAATGATCGTTGCATGATGTGACACGCTGGCCTGAAAAGTTTTAACAGAACGTGCTCTTTGGCTCGGAGCCTGAGGGGTATTGGGAATAACGGGGACTGTAGCTGCCTTATTTGCATTGCGTCAACTGAGTGCTTTGCGAACGAACGTAAACTTTGTCTAACAAAACAGTGGGGGGTCTGCGGTTATGGAGCAGAGACCAAAAAAAGGACCCGCGGACCCACACGGCGTATGAGCACCGACGTGCAGGCCCCTGCGGGCTGCCGAAAGTCAGAACGCCAGCCGGAGCATGTGGCTCTGTACTAGTCCGGTAATTGAGCTGTGCGGCAAGCTGAAGTGGCGTCTGATGGGCTTGCCCGGTCGTTTCGGATCGGGCCACGATTTCCTGACGCCTATGTCTCCGTGTATGAACCGCGACCATGCCTCATTTGTGATGGAACTATACTCCTCGCGGCTGCTGTACAGACGATCCAGCGGGCCACGCATGCTGAGATCGATCCTGTGTTGGCCGAATTGACCAATAACAATACGGGCCTTCTGTCGGAGCTGAGCGACACAGTAGCATTCGGCCAGGGTGT
>CAUZPL010000066.1:0-35187 GCA_963581585.1 Planctomycetota bacterium | reverse complement strand
AAGCTCAAGCCACGATTGCGGTATTTTTTGGCGATTGACACGACCAGACGCAGGTTGCCGCCCGACAGCTTTTGTTTGGCGTCGGTCCAGCCATCCATACGTTTACGGATTTCGCGGCACCGAAGCAGATACTGCTCGGGCGTTTCAAGCACCATTCGAACATATTCTTCGAGTTCACGTTCGAGAGACTGGCGCTCTGACTCGGCAGTTCGCAGTCCACTCAGACAGGTGATTTCATCCTGCAGCTGCTCGATGCGGTCACCGATCTGCAGCATCCGTTTCATCACGGGCTGCATCCGATGGGTTCGGACGCTGAGTTCTTCACACAGTGTACACATCTTCACCCGTCGACCCCGGAGCCGGTTACGCAGAACTGATTTTTGGGGATCATCATCGGGCAGCTCCCGCCAAGCCGGAAAATCTAATTCGCTGTCAACCATCAGGCCCCTCAGGGTCTTGAGATTTGTATCCATCCGACCTTCGATTTGTTCCTTGCGGGCGTCTTCGGTTTCGGACGTTCGAAGGGTTCGTTCGAATGGCAGTTCTCCTCGCTGGACTTTTTCGATCGTTTCAACGGCGATTCGCAATGCGAACTCTGATTCGACGACATGCCGACGCATGCGTTTACGAGTGATTTCTATCTGTTTCGCCAAAAAGATCTCGCGGTCACGAGTGAGCAACGGAATGTTGCCCATCTGACTCAGATACATTCGAATCGGATCGCGCGATGAGAGTGCGGACGTTTCGGCGCCCAACAGCGCTCGTGCGGCCTTCTCCGCCTGTTCTTCCTTGATGTCGTCTTCGACAGGTTCCGGTTCCAGCGGAATATCCGGGTCTTCAACAAAGTCCAGACATTCGACATCCAAGGCCTTGATCAGATTGTCGACCATCGCCGGGTCACCACCCTCGTCTGGCAACCAAGCATGAGCCTGCTGGATCGTTACGAAGCCTCGTTCCCTGCCTGATTCAATGATCGCCTTCAATCCTGTATCCAGACGATGCACGCGAATCCCCTTGTATGTTCGTTGATTCTTTAGTGTGGTCCGGGGCAGTCGTGAACCCTGCCGGATCAAGTCCGGTTTCACCTGTTGCCGTCGCTCTGTCAGCCACTTGAAATATGAGACAATGCCCAAAAGTCAAATACGAGTATCGCTGCCTCCGTGTGAGACACACATCCTTGATTATTCAGTTTCAGTATTCGATTCATGGGTATGAGGTAACACCCCGGCAACAGTTCTCAGCATACCGGGGTTTAGAAAAAATCAATCGACACCGGAGACTGAAATTCAATTATCTGCTCGGAGTCGCTCCATGAACGCCATTCGTGGCAGCTTCGTTGTCATCTGTGGGACTGCCGGTTCGCGGTGGAACCTGCCACAACGACACACGGGGCCAGCTCGCGAATCAAAAACGCGATCAATCTCGCCGGCGCAAAAGCAAATTCCCCGTTGCATCAGATGCGGCTGCCGAACTCTGAGACAAATCTGGATGCAGAAACGTCTCGCCACCACAGCAGACCTGTTGCACGGCTGCCCGGCGCATTCACTACATGAACGCACGTACCCCATCACAGCGATTCCCCGACTCCTTCAGGATTCAAATCTTTTGGGTCGTTTTGAATTGGCAGCGGCAATCACCCGGATCCACACGCCTGCCTGAGATTCATTCGGGCGTCTGTCGGTTGACAAGATTACTGTCAATGCGGAACTCGTCGAATGAATCATGTTGGTGGTCTCTTACCCACACTCAAACTCTGATTATTCGCCTAGACTATTGTTTTCGTCAACCGGTTCGCGGTGTCAATTCATCTGGTTTTCCTGATTGTTTCCAGCATTAACGCTCAGAAGGGACCGAAATCTACCAACTGCAGATCTCATGCCGTAAATCCAGGAACTCCTGATCCTTTAGCAGGGATCTGCTCAGGATCCTTGCGTGCGGTGGAACCTTTTTGCAAAAACCTTGCAGTTTGGTTCAGGAAATCGGCAGAATGCGACCTCACCGGACGGACGATCTGAGATGCCGCCCATTGGATCCGTGATTCCCGTTGACCCTGTCGAATATCAACCATGGCCAGCAAGAAATCCAAAAAGAAATCACCCAGCGGAAATCCAAACTCCAGAACAGTATGCCAAAATCGGAAGGCACGTCATGAATACGATGTCCTAGATCAAATCGTTTGCGGGATTCAATTGTATGGCAGCGAAGTCAAAAGCATTCGAAACAACAAGGTGTCGATCGACGAAGCCTATGGCCGAGTCGAGGGCAACGAGGTCTGGCTGGTCAACTGTGACATCGCTGAGTATCCGCAAGCCACCGTCGTCAACCATGACCGTCGTCGCAAACGCAAACTGTTAATGCATCGTCGAGAGATTCACAGGTTTGCTGAGAGCGGAGAACAGCGGGGACTGACCCTGATTCCTCTGGCCGTGCTGATTCAACGCGGTTTCGTGAAAGTTCGCCTGGGACTGTGCCGAGGCCGAAAATTGCATGACAAACGGGATCGCCTGAAGAAGCAGTCCGATCGTCGCGAAATGGATGCTGCATTATAAAAGCGGGCGTAGACCGGCCGCTTTTATGAGCTTGGCGGCTGACTGGCATTCGACTTGCAGTAGAGGTATTCACAGAGTCGGGTTCAACACTGTCTCAATTCAGGGATGTTGTCCCCCGGATCAAAAAACATCACCTTTCCTGACTGCCGCTCCGGCAACCTCATCAGTTCTGCGTTGTTTGTCCTCCGGTTCGACTCCTGCGTCTGCGTCACCGTCTGCAGAATTTACAACCCTCCCTATGGCAGAATCTACAACCCTCCGTTTTTGGCAACTGTTGGATAACGGTTGCTGTCTGAATTGATTCTGACAGCATTCGCGGACTGCGCTGTACCCGTAAGGTCGCCCAGGCGAAGTGCACTCCGTTAACAATAATCTCCACCCCCCCCCCTCAGAATCCTCTGGCAAGGAAGCCATGATGACACTGATCGCCCTCCTGATGCTGGTCGCTGACCCTCTGGCTGAACCACTGCCGGAAGTTGTATTGCTCGATTTTACGGCCAGCTACTGCGGTCCCTGTCAGGAAATGGTTCCAGCTATCCAGAGCATGGAGAAGGCGCACTATCCTATTCGCAGGGTGGATATCACAAAGAATCCAGAGATCTTTCGGCAATTTCAGGTTGAGCTTATTCCGACATTTATTCTGCTCGTCAATGACCAGGAGAAAAAGCGGATTGTTGGGAGATGCAGTGAAGATGAACTCCGGCGCATAATGATTGCAGAGCGCGACGCTTTGCAGGCACAAACTAAGTCCGACCAAGAATCAGCCCTTCCGCCCTCGAATACGCGGGTGCTTGATCAGGATCAACGGCCAAGCGGTTTGCGGGGGCTCTTTGCCATGATCCGTGACGGATTCGGGGGGCGCCGTCAGAGTACAGGATTTCTGCATCCGACGTTCCGTGCGCAGAGCCCACAGCCACTGTCGACAGACACCGCTGGTGAAAATGCGATGGCGGCGACCGTTCGCATTCGTGTTACAAAACCGGGAAACAAAGAAGACATCGGCACCGGGTCAGTCATTCACAGCACGACGAAGTCATCGATGATTCTGACATGTGCCCATTTGCTTCGCGGTCCGGCTCAGGGCTTGAGGGTTGAAGTGGAATTCTTCCGTGACGGTCGCACATTCAAATATCCAGCTGATATTGTGGCGCACGATGACGAACTGGAACTGGCAATACTGCAAATCCGAAATCATACACAATTGCCAACCGTGGAACTGGCTCCTATATCGGTCGGTGTTATGCCAGGAAGTGCTGCGTTCAGTATCGGCTGCGACCACGGTCAACTGCCGACGCACATACCCATCAAGGTGGTCGACATCAATCGCTACAACGGACCTTCCAACATTGTGTGTACCGTCGACCCGGCGGTCGGTCGGTCCGGGGGCGGGCTGTTCAATTCCGGCGGACAACTCATCGGCGTGTGCAGCTGTGCGGATCGCGATCATCATGAAGGCCTGTATATGGGTCGTCAGGCAATCCACCAGCTGTTTGCTGCTGCACAATTAAGTCATCTGCTGGAGAGCGGACGTGATTCCGGTAATCGGGCTGATTTTTCGCCCGAGTCGGACCTGGCCGAGGACGAATTGATCGCGGCACTCTTCAACGACGATTCCACGGTCGCTGTGGCCGCTGATGACGGCAGATTCACTGAGTCATCGGCAGATTCGGCAATGCCGCTCGTCGAACCTGCCGCAGAACAGAACCAGACAGGTGATCGAACCGCCACCCGGGACCATGCGGACTCCAGGAAGTATCCGCTGCGGGAAATTACCGTGATTGTCGATTCCCTGGATGGCTCACGACCGAAGGAAGTCGTTGTAATCAAACGGCCAAGTCCATGGCTGCTGGAATTGCTCACGGGCGAAGCACCTGTCTTGCAACACCCCACAGCTGTTGGCAGAGATGAACTGCTGTCCAGTCGGGTGGTACGAACACTGCATCCAGCGGCTCTGCGACGTACACCCGCGACTCATCCGTTCGGACGTCATCGACTCCCGGATTCGCCGCCTGGTCGTGCAGTTCGCAAACGTCCCGCACAGACAAAAGCAGATGAGCTTCACTAAAGAAATGCAGTGTCGGTTACCACATCGATTGAACCAAAGCCGACCCCGTTCGTCAGGCCTGACACAATGGCACCTGGCAGGAAGGAAGCTGATTGTACGCAGCAGGCTCATCCTGATTTGAAAGCATGGTTGCTTTGCCTGTCTGTGTTGCCGTTTCTTGTAATTCCGATGGCTCATCTGCTGTCGGACCAGCAAACGGCCACGGGATTGTTCCACTACGAATTACCCTATTACGTGGCCAACGGACGAGCAGTCCTAGAGCGGGGCAACGGACTGTTTTACCCGAATCCGTTTGACCCGTCCCCGGACTCGCCTGCGATTTACGCTCATTGGCTCCCTGGGATTCTCGGACTTGCTGTGTCTGGTTTCGGAGTTGACCCGGGCAGTTTGATTCTTTGGTTGACATTTGCTGCTGCTTTAGGATTCGCCGCGGCCACGCAGCGGTTGGTCGTGGCATGTCTGCCCCGGGATTACGTCAACTCCCCGGTTCCTTTTTTGGCAGTGATGTGGGGTGGTGGTGCCCTGACCATTGGAAGTGCAATCACCGGTTGGCTCGCCGGCGATCATACACCTGACCTGCTGGCGCTGGATCCCGGGAACGGAATGTGGTTTCTTAACTGGGGTCGGAACGCCCTGTTTCCCACGGAAGCTGTCTACCATGGGCTCACGGCATGTTGTTGGCTGGCAGAAATTCGGCAGAGGAGAGTTGCAGCGAACGCCTTTCTGCTGCTGGTGGCGACGACGCATCCATGGTCCGGCCTGGAATTGCTGCTGACCATCAACCTTTGGCGGAGTGCGCGGTTGCTGATTATGCGCGAGCGTGCCAGCGTGATACAGCTGAGTGCTTCGGTTCTGATGTTCGCCGTATTTCTGAGTTACTACAAAATCTGGCTGCCATCGTTCGAACAGCATGCTGCGCTGCAGAGTGTTTGGGAGCTTGATTGGAGTCTCAAGTGGTCGTCCGCCCTGGCCGCGTGGGGATTCGCGGCTGCAACTGCGGTTTTCCGACTGTCGACCAACCCGTCAATACTACGAACTACGACCGTGCAGTTCCTCCTGTGTGCTTTGTTGGTGGCGGGAGGGTTGTCTCTGCATGATCGGCTAATCAAACCAGTGCAGCCTTTGCATTTTACTCGAGGTTACGTGTGGCTGCCATTGTTTCTGCTGGGGTTGCCCGCGTTGCTGGAAGCGGCGAGAGGCTTGTGGCACCGCTCTCTGATGTCACGAATTGCAGTGTCTTTTCTTGCAGCACTCCTGATTGTGGACAACATGGTTTTTGGAGCGGTCCATTCATGGCGACAGTATCACCAGGAAGACGGTTTTCACCTGGACGTGCACGACCGAGCCCTGATGGCCGAGTTACATGAAACGTATGCTGCAGCCGTGGTGATGACGGAATCGGGAACGCTCAATTATCTGTTGCCAGCTTATGCGAATCAGCGACCGTGGCTGGGACACCAATTCAACACCCCCGACTTCCCGCAGCGATATGAAGTGATGCAGCGGTGTTTCACCGGCGACACGGTGTTCCCATCCGAGATTCCTCTGGATGTGACGTTGTTGGTTGTGAAGCTGAGTCGAAACTGTCAGCCGCTGGTCGAGAGCAGGGTCTGGCTGGATTGTGGTGCGAAGAACGCCAAATGGTCGATTTGGCTGAAAGCGGAAATCAACTGAGTTGTTTCGGGTTGCTCCATGCGGCGTTGCCCTGTCTCTCCAAGATCAGCGCTCGTTGGAACTGGGTGCCGATCTCGTGATATCGATTATCAGTGCAAGCTGGCTTCGAGTCAGTCATTGCCGGGCATTCGTTTGATCGCTGTGGCAAACCTCAAGAAACTCAGAAGGTAATCACAGTGGATTGAACTTCCCACGATCGTCACGTCTTAGGATTATCAGTTATGGCAACTGAAGCAGTGGAGAAGTGACGAAACGTTGTGGCAACTTGGATCTGTGCGGCCAGCGGAGTTTCCGACCCGCAAATCAGCGCGGCTACCCTCGAACGTCCTTCCCCGCGTTCCTGATGGCACAATGCGATTTTCCTGGCTTTGCGTAACACGGGCAACTCGCTGCCGGAGAGCATTTCAGCTCCCAACAGGGTATTCGTTTCCATGATACGGTGTTCCACCTGTGTCAATGCGTCTGGCTTTCTCAACACGCTGTCCAGGATACGGATTTTGAACACGTCGTGCATCGGGCCACCAGTCGAATCAGATCCATTTCACGATGTTCCAGTCCAAATACTGCCGCGAGGCGAGCGCTGCGCAAACCGACTCGTTTGATATGGTTACCGGTTTCTGAGTCACGGTGACTGGAAGCCCGCACCAGCAGATGGATCGTTTCCTCGTTGGCCCTAAAGATGGCAGCGGTCTGAGAACGCACCTGCTTCTGCTGAGCGGCAAACGATTGAGTCTGGTTTGATTCGACACCTTCCGAAGAATCAGCATACCTCGCAGTCAGCGTGTTTAGCTGTCGACACAAGACCGGAATCCGTAATGACTCACAGTTCAGGTGTAAAATTCGGCAGGCTCTGCGGGCGACGGGTCGTAGAACTACAGCAACCATCGATGGTCTGCTCAGCTAACACACTCGTATATCAGGATGCGCCGGAGCGGTCTCCAGACATTGCGAACGTTCCGGATTGAGCACGCCGATTGTGATGAATACAGGCTTAGTCAGAGACGGAGACCGATTGCCTGCGTAGTCAGTTCGGTTCGAACCGACATCACGAATCACAGAATCAACCGTGACTTGGAAATCCCTTTTGCTCTACACTTGTCCAGATCCTGCGATTTCGGCGGCCGACAGACGTCCAAACGCGGAAAATCAACCGCTAACCACTCAATTTGCGCGGAGCTGCAGGGATGCTGTTGTTAGGCCGAATTTGTTGTTTTTTTGGGCTGATTGTGGCCTGCGGGTGGGCATCTTGTGCATTGGCTCAGGAGTTTTCGCCCAGCCAGATCCTGAAGCCATATCGGCCTCGGCAGGCCAATGTTGAATACGACACGCCGCCTGAAAAAGAGTTTGATCAGTGTCGAGTGGAAATTGAACGAAAAGCGGGTCGCGCGGGTTTTGTCGTCTACGGTCCGGCTGGACAGGTGATCCGCCGATTCACAGATACGAACGAAGATCAGAATCCCGACGTATTTCGTTATTACCAGCATGGTCTGGAGGTCTACCGGGAAATCGATAGCAATTTCAATCAGAAGCCGGACCAGTATCGCTGGATGAACTGGGGAGGCACCCGTTGGGGCCTTGATTCCAATGAAGACGGCCGCATTGACGAATGGAAGATGATTTCTGCTCCGGAAGCTGCTCGGGTCGCGGTGGAATCTCTGCTGCAGAACGATCCCCACGCTCTGGGCACGGTGCTCGTCAACGCTGACGATGTTCGTCGGATGAAAGTGAACAAAATCCTGGCAGATGAAATGCTGAAGTCTGTGGCCAGTCCCGCAGTACAGCTGAAAAGCCTGTTGGCCAATTCACGTGTGATCAACAGAAACACAAAGTGGGTGCGTTTTGATCCCCCCATTCCGGGGCTCGTTCCGGCAGATGGCGATCGCTTCAAAGCCGATCTCATGGTCTACGAAAACGCCATGGCCATTGTTCAAAACGGTTCCAGTCACGATTTGGTGTCGATCGGAGAAATGGTCAATCTCGGCGACGTCTGGAAACTGACGCAGTTGCCCCGCCCGCTTGATTCAGACAACGAGCAGATCCAGCTGGGCGGTATATTGATGCAGCCGGTCAGCGTGGAGTCCCTAATAGCCGAGGCAGGTTCGATCTCCAAAGAAATGCAGACACTCCTGAAGCAGCTGGAAGCGATTGACAAAAAGATGCCGGGTGAAAATGCAACGCCAGCCCAGCTGCTCGAATACAATCGCAGAAGAGCAGACGTGATCGAACGTATCATTCCGATGGTGAAGGGAGATAAACCGCGCAGCGACTGGATTCGTCAGTATGCAGACGGGCTCGCCGCGGCTGTGCAGACCGGAAGCTACCCGGACGGATTCAAACAGCTGACTCAACTTCAGGACCAGGTTCGAACGGATCAGCAAATGCAGGGGTACGTGTGGTACCGTCGATTGCTTGCCGAATATGCTGTTCGCCTCCGAAACAACCAAGAAGAAGAACATGCAGCTACTCAGGAATGGTGGTTGAGTGAACTGGAACGTTATGCCGAACGCTGGCCCAGGTCTGATGATGCTGCGGATGCGATTATCCAGTTGGCGATCAGCCTGGAAATCATGGGCCGTCTGGACGACGCCCGCAGCTGGTACACACGGCTCGCTGCCAATCACCCTCGCACGAACGGTGGAATTCGAGCTCGGGGTGCCCTTCGGCGTCTGGATCTCACCGGTAAAAAACTTGAACTCAGTGGGCCTTCGCTCACCGGCCAGAACATCGCCGCATCGCAGTATCACGGTCGAGTCCTGCTGGTGGTTTTCTGGGCCACCTGGGCTACACCATATGCGAAAGACCTCCCGGCAATTGAAGCCATCTACAAAAAACATCGGCCGGCCGGATTCGATATTCTGGGCGTAAACCTCGATCCCAACGCGGCGTCGCTCAAACCATTCATCGAAAAATTTGGTGGAAGCTGGCAGCATATCCGTGACGCCGACGGAATGGATGGCAAACTAGCCAGAGACTTTGGCATCGTGTCCATGCCGACTATGTTCCTGGTCGACAAACGAGGCATTGTGGCCGGTGGGATTACAACGGAGAATCTGGACCAGGCTGTTCAAACGCTGCTGCGGGGTAAACCTCTGAGTGATTCTTCCCCAGCTCTCGGATCGGCCGCAGCGGCAAAGGCAAAGAACTAAGAGCCGATAAGAAAACGACGTTCAATCCGGCGATCGATACACTCCACCCCACCGGATACGATTCCGATGGCCGTCGCGACTGACGGGGAAGTTTCTCTACAGGTGGGTTCACAAAGCCACTGTAATTCGCTCAAACACCCACGATGGCCGAACGATCGCTTGCCAGTTTCAGCATAAACTCCTGAGTGCGATCTGCCATCTCGTTTCCGTCCGGGGCCAGACCGGCCAGAATCATCGCATTCGAATGCAGCTGGCGACCACAGCTGCGTATGAACTCAGCATTGTCATCGTTGGCGGAGATCTCGCACAGCCGGACAACGACCGGTGCATCCGGATTGATCTCGAGGATCATTTTCGAAAGTTCAAAGTTCGGTGTATTCATCTGCAGAACCTTCTGCATCGTAGTGCTCATAGACCCCTGAGTATTCACCAGGCAGCAGGCGCTGGAAGTCAGACGTTCTGACCGACGGATATCTTCCACCCGGTCGTCGAGTGCGGATTTCAATAATTGGATCACACGATCGAAGCCCGGGTGGATAGCCTTGTCGTCATTCCTTTCCTGGCCTTTGTCCCCACTGTCGTCCTTTGCAGACGTGTCCGCTTTCGGTAATTCCAGTTCGGCAGAATCGACGGACACTAAATCGCGATCATTGAAGCTGCCGAGCGTGGTCAGCAGGTACTCATCCGCTGGGTCAGTCAGGACCAGAACTTCCAAATTGCGTTCGCGAAAGATCTCCAGATTCGGATCACGCAGAGCGGCACCGGCATCGGTCGCTGTGACAAAGTAGATCTGCTTTTGTTTGTCGCCCGCTCGTTCGCAATAACCATTCAGCGACACGAGACCGTCTTCAGCGGTCCTGTCGGTGGACCGGAATCTCAGCAGTTTGCCGAGCCGTTCACGGTTTTCGAAGTCTTCTCCGACTCCTTCGCGGAGAACTGAGCCGAATTCGCGATAAAACTCTGCATACTTAGCCGGATCGTCGGCCACGAGACTGTCCAAGTAATCGAGGACTTTTCTGGTGATGACGCGTCGCATCTTGATGAAGACTGTGCTGTCCTGCAGAGCTTCGCGGGACACATTAAGAGGCAGGTCGGCAGAATCCACGATGCCGCGAAGGAAACGAAGGTATTCGGGCACCAGATCGCGGTTGTCATTCTGGACCAGCACGCGTTTGGCGCACAGATGTAACCCGTGTTCGGATCGTCCGAAACCCATACGTTCCAGATTCGTGTCCGGACAGTACAGGATGCTGTGAAACTGAAATGGCGAATCGGATGACAGGTGTAGATGCCATTTGCTCGTTTGACCTGAATGAGTTAGATATTCAAAGAAGTCTTTGTACTGCTCGTCACTGAGCGAGCTTTTCGGTTCGACCCAGATAGGCCGCTGGTCATTGATGTGTTCGTCGCCCAGATAAACGGCATGCGGTACAAACGTGGAGTATTTACGGAGAATGTACTTCAGTCGTGCATCCTCCGTGAATTCATCCATGCCGTCCTTCAGATGCAACCTGATTTCTGTTCCCTGCTCGATTGAATCGTCACTGGCCTCGATTGTGAATGATCCGTCGCCGGTAGAGCTCCAGACCCAGCCTGACTCTTCATGCACACTCCTTGTGTGCACTTCAACGCGGTGCGCGAGCATAAATGACGAATAGAATCCGATTCCGAACTGGCCAATCAGGGACACGTCCGATGGGTCTTCGGTCGATTTTTTCAGCTGCTGCAGATATTCCAGTGAACCACTATGAGCAATCGTGCCCAGATTTTTGACCAGCTCGTCATGCGTCATGCCAATGCCGTTGTCACGGATCGACAATAACTGAGCATCTTTGTTGGGTGTGATTGTGATATGCAGATCGTCGGCCGTGATGCTGTTGTCAGTGAGCGACGCATGTCGACGCTTGTCGATCGCATCGGAACTATTTGACACAAGTTCACGTATCGTGATCTCCCGGTTTTGATAAAGCGATTCGGAAAGTAGATTCAGCAGGCGGCTGATCTCGGCTTCGAACGTAAACTTTTCCTTCGTGGCTTCTGAAGACATGGCTGTAGCTCCTGCCTTTATGCGAGTGATTGTTGTGTGTGAGATGGTTGTGGCCATTTGCCGATAATGGTCGCTGTTGGGACGGTCTTCAATGAATGTCCTCTGTAGCTGGTCCCGTGGAGTCCTGGGGATCCGACTCTTCGGGTTTGGTCAGGTTCCAGATTTTCATCGAGGAGACCAGCCAGCATTGCTGCAGTTCCCAGCCCGCGGGAATTGGTAATTCAAACAGTTTTGGTGTTCGCACCAGCAGCAACGCGTTGGCCGATGTCACTGCAGGCCGTGCCAGACGAGTCAGCGATCTGCTCAACACCCCGCCTTGTTCCATAGTATGGCAATCGGCAAATGGCGGATCAAAAAACAACAGAGTGTAAGGGAGCATGCTGTCGCTTCCACGTGGCACAAAGGACGTGTAACGAACATCTGTTTTCCAGCATATTGTTGGTGAGCTGCTGGCAATGAGCTGGACATTTTCCTTCAGACTTCGGTGCACCACCGGTTTCGCTTCGAAAAACACGCATGAAGCTGCTCCTCGACTGATCGACTCCAGTCCCATCGTTCCGACACCCGAGTAGATGTCTGCCACACGCGCCGCAGGGATTTTGTCAGCAATTCGGTCGAACACCACCTGCTTGACACGATCAGTGTAAGGTCGAGTCACGTTGCCGTGTGGTGTCTTGAGCTGACGTCGACGCGATTCTCCGCCGATGATGCGCAGGCTCATAAGGTGTTACAGTGTAAAATGTTATGAGTTGGGATAAACCAGAGAGCTGCCAGAATCCATTCGGACCGTCCTGGCCGGGTCCTAGTGGGACCGTAACCTGGCCGGAACGGCCAGATAGAGTCCCCTTCCGAGGACACTGATACAAATTTGGTACGTAAGAAAACAGTGGTTTTGTGAAATTTGCTGTTTCCGTGCCGTTGACAGTCGACGTGATTCCCAATTAACTTCGGGACCAATGTTTCGGCATTTGCCCGGTCATGTTCGATTCGGTGGAATGAGCCACCTAGGTGTTGTTCCCGGGACCAAAACTAACCTAAGGAGTCTTGTCGCGATGGCAAAGGACAAACCACGTTCCAAGTCCGATATCCTCAATGCACTTGGCGAAATGACTGAACTGAGCCGCAAAGAGGTCTCGGCCGTTTTGGATTCCCTGGAGGATCTGATAGAAAAAGACCTGACGAAGGGTTGCGGAATTTTCAACCTTCCAGGGATGCTGAAGATTTACGTGCATCACAAAGCAGCAACCAAAGCCCGTCCGGGTCGCAATCCAGCTACCGGAGAAGAAATCATGATCTCTGCCAAGCCTGCTTCCAAGGTTGTCAAAGTTCGAGCTCTCAAAAAACTAAAGGAGATGATCTGAATTCTGATTGGCAGAGTGCCGTTGGATTCTGGCTTGGTACACGTTCTCGGACGTACCAAATCAAGTCACATTTGCTTAGCTAAACGATTCGCCGGAACTCGACGAGGGCGAATCGTTTCCGTGTACCTGAGATTGCCTCAGCAAACCTGCTATAGTGCCTACTTTATCAGGAGGGGGGGGTGTTGGTGGCGCAGGTAGTTGACGGACTGGTGGTGCGTGCGTAGAATCTCGGTGATGCAGTGATGTACGGCCGTTCCTTTGCCAAGATTTTTGGTACGAGAAACCGGTTTGAGCAGGGGTTCTCCCATGTTAGTTTTGTCTCGAAAAAAGAATCAAAGCATTGTGATTAACGATGACATCGTTGTCACGGTTATAGAGGTACGTGGCGCCAAAGTGCGCCTTGGAATCGACGCCCCCAAAGATATCCCGGTTCATCGTCGGGAGCTGCTCGGTGCGATGCTGGGAGAGCAGGAATTGGCTGATGCTGGCAGAGCGAATGATTCTCAAACGAGCTAACAAGGTCTCTTAAGTCAGCACTCGGTGCGGCAGTTTGATTTAAGTTTCATCTGTTGCATAATCGACAACCCAACTGCCGAACGACAAGGCCCCATCGTCTAGTTAGGCCTAGGACACTGGGTTTTCATTCCAGCAACGGGGGTTCGAATCCCCCTGGGGTCATCATCTAAGCCTCAACCTTTGATTCAGGTTGAGGTTTTTTTGTGCGCCGTGGGGGCTTAGCAGGCGTGGAACCCGATTCCCACCGGATCGATCAATTTGAGGGCCATTCCGAATGGCAGTAGTTCAGTCTTGATGCGGTGTTTGGCTGTCTGGTCGTCACGAACCACATTCATTCGTGTGAGCGTCCTGCAAAAAATGCTAGACTCAGCGGGGTCACGAGTTCCCGTGTGATGGTGTTCAAACGGAACTCTGGAGCAACCGAGTGGTTTCACAATCTCTTCCCAATCAGTACCTCGCCGATCCCGATGTACAACTGATGTTGCGCGTGGCAACAGATGATCACGGAGCGTTTGAAGAGCTGGTGGATCGTTACCAGCATCGTTTAATCGGATTTTTCTATCATTTGCTCGGCGACCGCACAGTTTCGGAAGATCTGGCGCAGGACGCATTTCTACGAATCTACCGTGCGAGAGAACGCTACAAAGCCTCGGCCAGATTTTCGACCTGGTTGTTTCGGATCGCTCACAACCTTGCCAGCAATCAGATTCGCGGTATGGCCAAACACAGGCGTGAAATTTCTCTTGCGGTCCGTCAATCGGAATCGCAGGAAGTCCGACTGGAAGAGCGTGTGTTAGCAGAACGGTCCGCCCTGATGCCGACGAGGCAACTGGTGTCCCGAGAGGTCCAGATGCAGGTGCGGGAAGCGCTGGACTGTCTTGGAGAGCGACAGAAAATGGCCGTGCTGTTGCACAAATTTGAGGGGATGAGCTACGAGGACATCGGCAATGTGATGGGTATGAATGTCGTGGCCGTGAAATCACTGCTCGCGCGTGCGCGAGGAAAACTCAAGATTGCGCTGGAGAGGTTTGCCTGACGGACAGTCATGGTCTGAGTACAACATCTTCGACTTGTGTTGCAATCGAACATTTGGAGTTGTCATGCTGTCCACTTGTTGATTCACCGACCGTTTCATGGATATCTGATTTGATGGTGGTTTGAAAATGTCAACACCAGCCGAACAGAACAGAAAAGTCTGGATCGGATTCGACCTTGGTGGTACTAAGATGCTGGCGGCAGTGTACGACAATGATTTCAGCGTTTTGGGAAAGAAACGCCGCCGGACTCGCGAAAAAGGCAGCAGCGGTGTTCCTGTCAATCGAATCATTGAATCGATTCACATGGCACTGCAGGATGCGGAAATCGATGTCCAGTCGATCGGCGCGATTGGAGCCGGGTGTCCGGGTCCAGTCGACATGGATCGCGGTATTATTCTGGAGTCTCCCAATCTGGGCTGGAAAAATCTGCCTTTGAGAGACCAGCTGGCAGATGCATTTCAGTGTCCTGTGGCTGTCTGTAACGACGTTGACGCCGGGGTCTTTGGCGAATACAGCCATGGTGCCGCCCAGGGTCAGCGTTGCGTCCTGGGCGTATTCCCCGGGACCGGCGTCGGTGGTGGTTGCGTTTATGAGGGTCGAATTTTTCGGGGATCGTCAACGTCGTGCATGGAAGTGGGTTTCCTCCAGATGGCCACGGAAGGTCCCGCGGCCGGACTGGGACCTGTCGGAACTCTGGAGGCACTGGGAAGCCGGTTGACGATTTCGGGAGAAGCGGCTCGAGCAGCATATCGTGGCATGGCTCCGGCGCTCGCCGAGAAAGTTGGTAGTGACCTTGCCCAGATTCGCAGTGGCGTTCTTGCATGGGCGATTGATGCGGGTGATGTGGAAATCGAAAAGATCGTACGGCGTGCAGCTCAACAAATTGGTCGTGGAGTCGGATCACTGATCAACGTTCTTGCTCCGGATGTCGTGGTGATCGGTGGTGGCCTCGTAGAAGCGATGCCTGACCTGTATCTGGAAGAAACGACTGCCGGTGCCAAGCGTAACGCACTTCCATCCCTCTGGAATTCGTGTGAAATTCGTACTGCGAAGCTCGGCGATTATGCCACAACAATTGGGGCGGCTGCCTGGGGCAAACAATGCGTCCCGACCGCAACGCAGGACATGAACGATGATCATTGGACATTGAACATTCCACATTAGGATTTCCACCGCGTGTCCTGGGGAACCCCGACAATTCTGTTCTCGTTATGGCTGGTGCCCGTTACCGGGGTGCTCCTGTTTTACGCGCATCGAAGGAGACAGCAGACTGCAACAAGGTTTATCGATCCCGGAATGGCTCGGCGTCTGATACCGCCAGTATCCACCACGCGCATATCGTTGCGAACGACTTTGTTGATGGTGGCCGTTGGACTGCTGATTGTAGCAGCAGCCCGTCCACGGTTTGGAGTCGTGATTGAGCCGGTGTCCGCTCGAGGAGTGGACCTGGTTGTACTGCTGGATGTCTCTCGATCAATGCTCGCTGAAGATGTTGCACCGAATCGAATGGATCGGGCCAAGTCGGATATCCTGGATCTGCTTCCAAAGCTGGAGGGAGATCGCGTGGGCCTGATCGCATTCGCCGGGGCCCCTGTAGAGTTAGTCCCGTTAACGATGGATCAGGGGTTCTTTCGGATGGCCCTGGACAATGTTGATCCTGATTCCGCACCAAGGGGAGGTAGTCTTATCGGTGATGCGATTCGCCGGGCAATGGAAGTGATGGAAGAGCGGCATGATCGCGATCAGGTGATCATTTTGATTACGGATGGAGAGGATCACGATTCCTTTCCTCTGGAAGCCGCCAGACAGGCAGGCGAACGTGGTATACGCATTATTTCAATTGGTCTGGGAGACACGGGCGAAGGAGCTCGTATTCCTCGACGCAATGAAGATGGCACAATCACGTACACTCAGCATGACGGCCAGGAGGTCTGGTCGAAAATGGATGAATCACTGCTGGAAAAGATCGCTGTGGAAACTTCAGGGGCCTGGATTCCGGCCCGCACGCGCGCCTATGATTTGGGTCAGATCTACGAAGACCATCTGGCCGGATTAACTCAGGGAGAATTCCGCTCAGATCACCGTCGCAGATTCAGGGAGCAGTTTCAAATTTTTGCGTTCCTGGGTTTGACCCTGTTGATCGTGGAACGGGCCGTTCCGAAAGCGGCAGAATCAGCTGTGTCCAGGTCTCAGCTCTGAGTCTCAGACTGGTCCGGCTCTGCCTTGTCACAGAATCATGATGAAATTGAGTGCCGAATTCACCGAGTTACGGTAACTTGGTTATTGCCGTTTAATGATGCACGGCAGAGCGCAGCACTGCCGACTGGCGGCCTGGGCACAATGCGAGACTAAGATTGACTGCAGCTCCCGTTCATTTTTCCGACTTTTGACACTTGCTTGTCCAGCATTTCCCGATGAAAACTGTTCACCCGTTCCTTATCTGTCTCGTCCTCATCAGCAGTTTTGGTGCGATCTGGGATTCTGTTGCAGTAAAGAAAGTGCGGGATGGAATTCAATTGTTCAGGGCAGGTGAATATTCTGCCGCAGCCGAAGCATTCGATGTTGCGGATTCAGCTGAACCCGATAATGAAACCATCGCCTTCGACCAGGCCTGTGCACTGACAGGTCAGGGAGAACTTGAGGATGCAAAAGAACTTTTTCAGCAAGTGGCGCTGGCCCGAGAGACAAGTCTGTCGTCTGCCGCGTACTACAACCAGGGGAATCTGTCAGCGGCCGCGGCAAAGGAAACTCTGGGTGCTGATCCGATTGCGGTGGAAGCTGATAAGCGAGAAGAAGTAATTTCCGGTCTGCTGTCAGCCGTGGGGCATTATCGGGACTGCCTGCGCATTCAGTCTAATCATGCTGAAGCTCGACATAATCTTGAACTCATCCGGCTGTTCGTCAAACATATCCAGGCTGAATGGGAAAAGCGTGACCGCCGGAAAGCACGCGAAGAACTTGGGTTACTGGAATTCTTGGCCATGATCGAGCAGCGACAGGAAGGACTGCGCAACGTTACGGAATTGCTGGCCGGAGAAAATGATTCACCGCATCGACGGCAGGCAGTGCGTGAAACTGCCGACTCTCAACGCCGTCTGCACGAAGAAATTGAACCGTTGAAACAAAAGATCGCGGTTGAACTACAATCGCAAACTGGGCAGCAACAAACGCAGACCGGTGATGATCGCCATCAGCAAATCCAGACATTCCTGAATCAGCTCGCCGATGACACGGGCGACAGGATGCTGGAAGCCGCAGATCAAACTTTGACGTCCGATCTGGTCACGTCACAGCAGACACAGCGGAATGCTCTGGATCAGCTGAATGAAATTTTCATGATCATTGCGTCATTCGCCCAGGTACTCGAACGATCCGTCCAGGTTCAGGATCGTCTTGTACAGACGTCAGAAGGCATCAAAGAATCTTCAGTTCTGCCGACTGATGGCGGCTCTGACGAAGATCCGGACATCGAGAAAGCTCCGGCAGCGGATGCCGCTTCGACGATTTCACAGCAGATTGACTCTGTCAAATCCTCAGAACTGGTGTGGAAACAATCGCGCATCTCGGACTGGGGACGCTTGCTGAGCCTCAAAGCTGAGATGGAATTGCCACAGGTGCAGACCCAGATCAAATCTATGACGGCTCAGGCTGACGAAGAACTACTTGTTTCAAAGGATGAGGAATCGGTCACGTCTGCAACTCCCGAGGATCCAGCAGCTCAGCTGAAGTCATTGGTTGAATCACTCAATAAAGCTGTTGAACTCGCACCTCAGGTTGAAGAATACTCCGCTTCAGCAGAGCAGCATCTGGCGTCCGCATATGTTGATCAGGCCTTGCCGGATCAACAGCAGACTCTGCGGCTGTTGAAGGAGATTGCCGAACCTCTCGCCGATCAAAATCAGCAGAACAGTCAACAGGAGGACGGCCAGAATCAAAACGATGAGGAAGAACAACAGCAGGATTCAGAGGAACAGACTCAACAGGATGATCAAAAAAAAGATTCCGGCAGGGATGAAACGCAGGAAAAACAGCAGCAGTCATTGCGGGAGCGTGCAGAGCGTGTTCTGCGGCGCGCCAGAGAAAGGGAAAGGGAACATCGTGATCGTGAAAAGGAACTCAGAATGATCCTGCGCAGCGTCATTCCTGTGGAGAAAGACTGGTAGAGCGGATCAGAGTCCGGAGTGTACGGTGAATTCGATATCGTGCTCCTTCCGGATCACTTTCCTCCGACGCTGTGTGTGGTTGTATGCTCTGTGCACCGATCTATCCATTTCCCCTGAGCATGAGGGTGGTTAATTGATTCGTGGAAGTGGGCTGTCAGCCTGCTTCCATTGCCGGTTGTCGTTTGATTTTGTTTGCGACCACACGCAAGCTGCGTGTGGCCGTGAGTACTTCAGCAGTCTGCAGGGTCAGATCGGACAGATTCACTTCGAGGCATCTCAATCAACCGTGGAGCCAAGATCGGTCTGATCGAGTCATCCATATATCATCCTTCAGGACTTTGATTCTTAGCTCTCCATTATTTGACGTGATTCCGTGCTCACGCTACCTCGCAACTGCATTCTGCAGCCGATGATGTTTCTCACTGTCATTTCGTCCGTGCATGCGCAATCACCGGAGTTGATCGTGGAGGTCGATCGGCAGCAGGTATATGAAGGGGAATCCTTTATCTATCAAGTCACGCTGAATCACGTGGAGAATCCATCGGCACCGGATCTGACGGGGTTCGATAATTTCCAGGTCAAATCCCTTGGTACGCAGTCACTGAACTCCAGTCAAATTACCATCATCAACGGCCGCCGCAGTGAAGTCATTCGTAGAGGCCAACAGTACAGTTACCGACTCACGCCGATGAACAGCGGGACCTTGACGATTCCGGCACCGACGGCCAGCGTTGACGGAGAAACTTTGACTGGGCGAGAAATTGAAGTTCGAGTTGTCGTACCGGAAATTCAGGATACCGTTCTGCTCGACTACAGTGCAGACCGATCAACAGTTTATCCCACGCAGGTATTCACCGTTACGCTGGTGATTGCTGTGAAGGAGCTGCCAGACGCTGTGAGTGACCGTGATCCGCTTACGGTGCAGCCTCAGCCGCCAACACTGAGCATTCCATGGCTGGACGATGACCGTCTGCCAGAAGGTCTGAAGCCTCAGCTTGCGTGGAAGCAGATTCTCGAGCCGATGCTGAGTCGTCATGGGCATGGGTTCCAGGTCAACAACATCGGTTCGTCCTCTGCGTTTTCGTTCTTTGAGAATCGGGCCGCGGGGTTTCACCCGTCTCCCACGCAACGTATCCGCCAGGACAGCCAGGGGAATGAAACGAATTACTGGGAATACACTTTCGGTCGTACATTTGTTCCACAGCGCCCTGGTCAACATAATCTTGGGCCTGTCAGTTTGAAAGGAACATTCGCAGAAGGAGTTCAGAACGGGCGACTCACCGGGACTGACATTTATGCTGTTGCCAAAAATATAACTGTCAACATCAAAGACGTCCCTACGGAAGGTCAGCCGGATTCCTATATCGGTGCTGTGGGCAGATTGACTGCGGATGTACATCTTGCTCCTTTGACTGCCAGAGTCGGGGACCCCATGACATTGACACTCACTCTCTCCGGTGAGGGGACTCTCCAGGATGCGCGTCCTCCCCGGATCGCTGAGATGGAAAATGTGACTGAGAAATTTCGGACATATGATGCTACTGAGGAAAGCTCCGGCCGTTCGCGTAAGTTCATCTACAGTCTGAGACCACTGAGTACGGCCGTGACAGAATTTCCCTCTCTCCCAATGTCATATTTCGATGCGGAGAGCGAGGAGTATATGACGATGCACACCAATGCGATCGCAATCACAGTGAATGCGGCGGAAACACTGTCCTCTTCAGACATTGTGGCGCTGACACATTCCGGAGACTCTTCGCCGAACGGGCCGGAAAAGAGTGCCGGTGGAGTTTTCGCCAATGTATCCAGCCTGAGCACCCTGCGCAACGACCAGATTCGCCCGGTGCGATGGTTCACAGTCTGGGGCATCATCCTGTTTGGTTGGTTCGGGTTGTTGATTGGAATTGGTCATGTTCGTCGTCAGCGAAGTGATCCGCGTCTGAAGAGAAGGCGTGAGGCACCAGTGGTGGCAGAAGCCGGTCTTACCGCTGCGGCTTCCCAACTGCAGTCCGGAGATTCCGCAGCCGGTTGCGATTCAATCCATCGTTCCATCGCCGGCGTGACCGCCGCCTGGGCCGATATTCCCGAAGGCGGACTCACCGCCCGCGATGTGGCGGCCCATTTGAGTCAACTGGGTGTCGATCCGATTCAGGCCCGACAGGCTGAAACACTGCTGGAGAATTGCGATGCCGCGCGTTACGGAGCATCGGAAAAGGATGCTTCTCGATTACTGGATGAGGCCCAGGAACTCGTGCGGCAGATCCTCCAGACACTCCGTCGTCGCGGGGGTGATGTGTCGTGAAGTTGCTGATGAGCAGATCGTGGCCGCTGGGCATGACGGGCTGGTTGGTTTTGCTGGTCATGTTGAGCGCTGCCGGTTGCGGCGGTCGCCCCGATCTTGATACCGCACAAAGATTTCAGGAGGCCGAATCAGCATTTTCGAATGCGCAGTCTGCAGACGATTTTGCTCGAGTAGCTGGCCAGTATGACCAGTTGTTCGCAGATGGCCTGGTTTCCGGCGTTGCATTGTACAACCAGGGCAATGCGTGGATGCGAGCGGGAGAAACCGGTCGAGCGATTGCGGCTTGGCGTCAGTCACAGCGATATCGACCACGTGATCCGTACCTGAATGCCAATCTGCAGAGTGCGCTGACATCCTGTCAAAGCCCGGCTTCTGTGGCTCCCGAGATCGGTGCTGCCGGATATGTGTTCTTTTGGCAGAACCTGTTGAGTTACCCGGAGAAGTTTCTGTTGGCAACTATTTTTCTGACAGCGCTATGTTTAAGCAGTCTGTTGAACCAGTTGCTGGCTCTACGTCAAAGTTTTCGCCGATTGACGATCTTGATCGGTGTGTCGTTTGCGGTGGCAGCCGTTTCGGCTGCCTGGGACTGGCAACGATATGAACAGACAACTCAGGGAGTCGTCGTTCTGAAGGAGGTCGAAGCTCGCAAAGGAAACTCGGAATCATACGAAGCAGCTTTCACAGAACCACTCAGCGAAGGTTCAGAGTTTGTGGTGCTGGAGGAAAGATCGGACTGGCTAAATATCCGTATCCCTGGTCTGGACACTGCCTGGATCCCGTCGCGTGCGGCCATGACCTTTTGACACAGGATGGGCACTCTTCCCCAACCTTCAGCATGTAATTGACTAACGCTGGCAGCATCAGAGTTCTCTGTTGCCCGCCAACGATATGTCAAAGATGGCCGATTTAATGCTGTCACGGCAGAAAGATGTCCAAGACGGTTGACCGGTCACTCGGAGTCACGGTAACGGTTTCAACGTCTGCCGGAATCAATATGGTGGATCCGGGTGGCAACGAATGAATTCCATCGGAACTCTCCATGCTGATCTGTCCGTCCAGTGTCATAAGAATGTGAAACTGGTTGTTTGCAGTGACCTCGAACTGCCGGCCAGTAATGTGACGATGAATCACGAAGTATTTGTCTCGCACCAGTTCTTCGTGCACATGCTCGCCGCTCGAGAGAACCGTGGGAGTTACGGGCATCACGGGGCCGCGGTCAAAGTCGATGCAGGCAAGTGATTGTTCCACGTGAATTTCCCGGGGTTTGCCGTCAGTGTCCACCCGTCCCCAGTCATGCAGCCGGAATGTGAGATCACTCTGCTGCTGAATTTCCGCCAGTACGATTCCTGACCCGATGGCATGCACGGTTCCGGCCGGAACAAAGATGCAGTCCCCAGGCTTGACACCAAAGATATGGAGACATTCTTCGATTGTACCGTTCTGCAGGTGTCGGGAGAGTTGCTCCCGGTGCACACCTGGTTTCAGGCCAGCGCAGATCTGACCGTCCGACCGTGCGTCAAGAACGACCCACGCCTCGGTCTTGCCGTTTTCCGTGGCATCGTGATGTGTGGCCTGTTCATCGTTGGGATGAACCTGCAGCGACAACCAGTCATTGGCGTCCAGAAATTTGATTAAAAGTGGAAACTGGGTGAGCCCTGCATGGCGGCCGAGTATTACGGCACCAAACTGCTCCAGAAGCCGGCTCAATGTTGTTCCAGCATGAGGTCCCCGTGCAACCACGCTCTGATCGACCCCGTGATCAGCCAGTTCCCAGCTCTCTGCATAATCTGATTCCGGTCCGATATCCTTGCCGAGCAGTTCTCCAAGGCGGCGCCCACCCCAGCGAATGCGTTTGAGCATCGGTTCAAAGATCAGCGGATTCATACGGCTTCCATTCCGTTACAGGAGTGTCAATTTGCCCGACCGTGGTCCACCACAGCAGAGGATCACCGGTCGTGTTCAAGGAATGGGTGCAGTACGCAAAAAGACAATCGTAACATCCTTACCTTCAGGGACTCGAGATGAGTTCACCACCCGAACGTGTTCCGAGCGCTCTCCACACACTCAAGTCGATGCTGTTTGACACCGTGTGCACGCTGCCGTCTACCAAAGCGGCCTGGATCATACCAGCGTGATGGCTCCGTGAAGTGACGATCGCGTAGCTGGGGGTTCCGTTGATACTGTCTTTGCCTTCCTGCCAGGAGTTGTAGTCGCAGTCCCAGATTTTTGGGTAAAAAGGGTTCCTGGTAGCATTCGACTTGAACTCGATGAAATCGCTGCACGGCAGGAATGAATTTGGGGTAAGCACAGTGGTGATTCCCTCATGGTGAACACGACCATCTGGCCACTCTGTGTGTCCGGTATGCTTAAAATGGGTTCCGCTGGCTGCCACAGCTTGGGCCTCGGCGGCTGATGTTGGTATCGAAGCGGTGGGTGGTCCGCCATTGCGACGATACGGCTGCCATGCTTTGACTTCGGCTGCCAGCAGGGTGTTGCTGGTTCCGTCTGTGAATTGTGACAGTCCGAGGCCGGCGTTTGGGTAGAATGCTCCGTCACCACCCTGCCCTGTCGCCGGATCAAATATGAACCAGGTACCGAAACTGAAGCCATAGTTTGTTGGGTAGAGAGTGACCTTGCCACCACCGGGTTCACGTGCTTCGTCGCTGCGAGGATCACTTGGGCAGGCATAGATGGAAATCTTCCGGCCGTCGATCGCAGTCTGGAAATCCCAGGCAGTACTGAGGTCGACGGCGTTGTACAGAATTCCCTGGTCCAGGAATGGCAGAATCCGACCGTGAACTCCCCAGGAACCATTGTTGCTCGTTTGAGTTCGTTGAGGGTCGATGCACGCGCTGGGCGGCAGTACTCTGGCGACGTCGACATAGTTGTGGAGCGCCAGGGCGATCTGCTTGAGATGGTTGCGGCACTGTGTTCGTCGAGCAGCTTCGCGTGCCTGTTGAATGGCCGGTAACAGCAGAGCGATCAAAATTGCGATGATCGCAATCACGACCAGCAACTCGATGAGCGTGAAGCCTTGTTTTCGGATGCGCATTGCGTGTGAATTCTCTTGAAGTTCCCGTAAGTCTTTCGAAGCCCGACCTTCTCCCGCATGTCGGGGTTCTGGATTTGGCACAAGTCCGTTTACAAATCTTAATTGGCAAACGCAAGATCCCACAGTCTCACCCAAAGTGAGCGACCGTGTCATCAGTGTGTTACCAATGACGAAACAACGCTTTTCACTGGCTTACCAATCTGTGTTTTGCGTGACAATGAATACTTGAACCTGCGATCGGGTGACACTTGCGCAAAAAAGGTCTTAGCAAGAAGCGGAACTCTGTAAAAAACAATGAGGCGCAGGGATTCGCAGGAAGGCGACTCGGTTTGCAACGGTTTGTTATGCGACCAAACCCAACCCCTCGTTTGACGTCAGGAGTTGCACTTGACCTCTGCATCCAGTTCTTTAGCCGTTTTGGCGCCATGCTTGCGGAGAAGGTTGGCGATTTCTTTATTTTTGGCTCCCGTCAGAGATGTATCGCCAGTCAACGTCCTCGGATTCACATCTGCACCCGTTGGTCAAGGGGAGTTCGACGACTTTCCTGTGACTGTCACCAGCCGCGCTAGGCAACGGTGTATCTCCATCCCAGGCTGTTCCACTCACGTCTGTTCCATCAGCCAATAGCAGTTGAACTTTTTCGATGTCTCCTTCATACGCAGGAGAATTCAAACCACAAACGTTTCGGTATCACATCCCGCGGGCAATGCAGCGGCACACATAATTTTTATTAGGTATTTCATCGCGTCAGGAATTTTGTTTTCGAATCTGCGGCCATTGTAGGCGCGTCGCTGCAGTATATGAATGGGGCAATGATCTGACGCGCGAACCAAAGAGTGAAATCCACTCTAAGTGTTGCTCGGAGTGTGTTCGGCATGTGTAAGTCGGACGACATGTGTGTGCATCTGATGTCCTGTAAATTCGATGACGCGATAACCCGGAGGCTTACTGACAAACTGAGGCTCGGTACCGCGCGGGTCAAACTGTAAGCCGGTTGAGGGGGTAGTGACGACGCGAGTTCTGCCGATGACTCCTTCGAATTCATGATGCACATGGCCACAACAAATCAATCGGAGGGATGGGTGATCCTGCACAACATTCAGCAGCAAAGAACGATCCTTCAGGCCGATTGCGTCCATCCATTCACTGCCGACGTCGATTGGGGGATGATGACAAAACACCACACACGGATTATCGCCGTGTTCGGCCAGGCGTTTACTCAGCCACGTTGCTTGGGCTGATCCGAGTTGGCCCGATACCTGGCCGGGGGCATGAGTATCCAGGCCAAGGCAAAGCCAGGAACCGCAATGGAACGAGAAGGTGATCCGGTCGTCGTTCGGAATTTCACCAGGAACTTGTCGCTGGATCACATCGCCGTGAATGGATCTCATCACGTCGCGGTCGTCGTGATTTCCCGGAATGATGGCAAGTCGATCAAGCCACGGAGCAAGCATTTTGCGAACGGCTGTGTAGCTTTCCGGGTGTTCATCGTGAGTGTGGTCGCCGGTAATAATGATTCGATCAAATTCAATTTCGTCCTGCAGAATTGCGTCAGTGACGCTTTTCAGCGTTCGTCGGGTTGGAATGCCCTTCAGAGTAGACTCCAGGTCGCGAAACAAATGCAGGTCAGTGAGCTGCAGGATTCGAGTGTCAGCCATGGCTGTTCAGCATGAAATAAAGTAAGGAAGTGCTAAACAACGAGCCGTGAGGCCCATTGATAACGTCCGGATTTCGTAAAGATCGTCGTGTTGTTGGCGAAATACAGTAAAATGGGAACTTACGTGCTTGCTAGAGACTCTGAGTCAATGGAACTTCTGTGGTTGTATTACGCACCCACTCCTGCACGGATACTGAACAAACATGCAGTCGAATGAGAAAAAAAAACCGGAAGAACTGCTGTCGGCGTCATTTGACGGCGAATTCACCGGTGTGTTCCATGTTTCGGACGAGCGGAGAGCGGAACTCGATAATGAATGGTCGATTGTGCGATCAGAGATTCGATCATGGCCCGTTAAGTCGGTCGATTTAGTGGAGGCAGTTCGTGCCGAGGTTAGCCGGACACCACGACCGTTACCTGCCAGTCAGGACCAACACTGGTCCGGGCGCAATGCTTGGCTGGCCGTGGTCACGGCCAGCGCGACCATAATTGTGTTGATGGCTCTTCCGCTGCTGCGCAATCGCGGGGCCGATATCGGTGAGTTGCCGGCACCGCCCGTCGGGGTTGGAAACGATCTTGATCCTGCAAACTATGATATTGTCGTTGTGAATATGGCCGAGAATGCCGACATCGAAGACACTGTTCGTGAAATGTTGGGGGCCGCAGAAGATCGAGGTGCGGAAATCACATCGCTGCATTCCGAAATCGACGAGGGTGCTCAGTATTCTGCTGGTTTCCTGCTGACCGCCGGGAGTGAGTCTCAGGTGATCCTGAATTCACTGTCCAGCGATCAGGAAACTCTGGAATGGAACCCTGTGGACATCGATGGCAGGACCAATGAAGAAATCAAGGCTTTGTTCCTGGCGTTAATGAAAGTACCGACCAAGTCTGACAAGGTCTTTGGTGCCATGTATGTGGTTGACGAGACGAATCTTTCGATTTCGATGGAAGAACTGCGGGACGATACGATTGAGTCTACACTATCGGTCGCTTTAGCTGCTGCGGACGAACCCGCGTCTGACAGTGTGAAAACTAGGACCGGTTTGAAGGCCAGCAGTATCCTGAAACCCGGGGAAACACCCGTCGCGGCGCCGTTGATCGTTATCTTTCGCAAAAGGGTCTCTATTCCTACCACGGAATCGGATCAGGGAAACCTGACGCACACTCTAAATTTAGAGCCTGCCGTTTGAGCACGGGAATCACACTTTGCGACCAGTCCACAAAGCCCGGCTTTTTCCAAAAGCCGGGCTCCTTCGTTCGTCAGATCCTTGCAATGTGCTGCATACTGTGGTGCCGTGTCAGACCGTTTGGAACGTGGCCTGTTGGCACACCGGCTCTCCACAGCTCAAACGCCTGTTTGCCCGGTGGATTGACTGTGATACAGGCTTTACGTATCGCGTGATCGTGGCTTAGAATCTGTGCCATATCTGCTGCTAATCAGCGAAAATCGCGAAGACCGGTTAGATTTGAATCCTGGAAACACGTCATCCGCCATGCCCAAAACATGTTTTACTTTCTGGTTGAGCCTGATTGTAGTGCTGAGATGCGGTGATGCAGTTTCCCAGGATGTTCAGCCACAAATCACAGTACTCCACCCCGGCTTTGAAGCATTAACGGCAGATCTGTTGTTGCTCACGGGACTCACTAGTCCCGAAGAACAGGAATACGGACCCGAACTGGAAGCCTTTATTCAGGACATCTCAATCGGCATGGACATGGCCCGTCCGATACGTGTCGATGTGCTGAGCGGTTCCGGACCCGTCAATTATCTCGTTTGGATTCCGTATGAAAACCAGGACGATTTCCTGGAGAATCTGGATTCGCTTTCGTTTCCGGCATTTCAACAACGTGGACAGCCCGGATTTTATCTGCTGGACGACGGAATCGATAAAGGCTGGCTCCGGTTTCGGTCGCAGCCCAATTATGCAATTGTGGCACTCAGCACACCAGAAACGCATGACGTTACAAAGCAGCAGGTTCTGGCCGCGGACGCTCCTGAAGCAACGTTTGTGGAACTGAAAAAATTCAGCGCCTCTGCTCTGCTGAAACTCAGCAACATCAGAGCGGATGACGAGAGCCAGTGCAGTCGCCGTAAGTCGTTTATAGGAATGCGGAAAGATGACATGGCGACTCTGCTGCAGCGACCGAGGGAGTCGACAAGTGAATTCGAACTTCGGAAGGGGACGTGGTCAGTCATTTACCATGAACTTCAACGCATCTATGTTGAAGCTGAATCAGTCAATATCTGGTCCAGCCTGGATCGAAAGAATTCCAGAGCATCGGTTTCATTCGATACCAGCGGAATTGAGACCACTTCGCTGGCGGAGTCAATAGCCGAATTTGGCCAGGTCAAGGATGCGTTCGCTGACATTCGGCCGCTGGCCGGAACCGTGCTGTCCGCCCGACTGAATCACCCGGTCGACAGTCTTCGCCAACAGAACGCCTCAAAGTTTCTGGACCTGCTGGCGGTCGTTGTCCACAATCGCATCAACAGTTTGACAACGCTGCAGGACGCCGAGAAACAGGCGACACGAATTATTTTTGATGATATTGCCGAGATATTTCGTGATGGCTTCGCGAGTGGAAACGTCAATGGGTTTGTTGAAGCCATTCATAACGGAACAAAGTTCACAATGGTGGGGGCTGTGTCGGCTCCAGGTTCGGCGCGACTGACAGAAACGCTCAAAAGGTTACCTTTGGCTCATTCGGGTAACACGGTGGTCCTGGAATTCTCTACCGTGGATGACATCACGATTCATCAGGTCAGTCTAGCCGCAGGATTCGTTGACATGGTGGATGAGCTGTTTGGTGTTGGCCGGGAATTCCTGATTGGAATTGGCCGGGAACAGGTATGGCTGGCAACAGGTCCGGGTTCAGTCACATTGCTGGAAAGTAAGATTGGCGAGGCAGGCGGTGCTGAGGCCTCTCCAATGGTTCTGAGTGCGGATATCAGGCTGGCACCATGGATCAAACGGTTGTATGAACTGGCAGACAAACGTGAGAAACCTAAGGCAGTTGAAGAGCGAGCTGCATGGCGTGAGAACCTGCTTCGCATTGAGCAATTATCTGAGTCACTGAGCGCGGACGATGGTCTGAGACTGTCGATGACCAGCGCAAAAAATGAACTGTCGGGAGTGGTCCGTTTGAACAAAGGATTGTTGAGGTTTCTGGGTCGCCAGATTGCCAGGTTGACAAAAGAGAATCTGGAATTCTGACCGGCTGCTGACGGAAATTCACGACTTTTGTGAGAAATGTAGCGGGTGACAGGGATGTCCGTGGAATCTGCAGATTCGTCATTGGATCGTCCGAACCAACCAGTGGACGACATCGAACTGGCATATCGTGAAGCACTGGCCGCGCTGGATGAAGCGGAGGTTCAGGTCGGCAGTGCGCTGCTCGATGCCGTCGATGTTGAAGCAGTGGCACCGGAAGAGCCCGAACGGGCATTTGTTTCCATCGGTGAAGATCTCGCGAGGGATCTGCAATCTGACGACGGCGACGATTCCATCCATAATGTGCGGGACGATCGGATCTCGCCGCGCGAAGTCATCGAAGCGGCATTATTTGTGGGTGGTGAGGTGGCCTTAACCGCTCGTCGGCTGGCCGGACTGATTGGTCGTGAGGTGGATTCTGGCGTGGCCGCCAAGATCATCGATCAGCTCAACCAGGATTACGCGAGGGATAATCGGCCCTATTACATTCAGCTGCATGAAGGTGGATTTCAGCTACAGCTGCGCGAAGACTTTGCGCGGCTGCAGAGTCAGGTCTATGGAATGGGACCAAAAACCATTCGACTGGCGCCTGATGTCTTGGAAATCCTGGCGTTCGTAGCCTGGAATCAGCCCGTTGACGCCTCAGATCTGGAGGAAACCGGTCAGGCCAAACCTATGACTGCTATTCGTCAGTTGATTCGGCTTCAGCTGCTGGAAGTAGAACGCAACAACAGTCAACGGCGGGATGTCACCTACAGGACCAGTCAGGGGTTCCTGGAACTCTTCGGCCTTAAGAGTCTGGAAGAATTGCCCCAAGCGGACATCTTCCAATTCAAATAATGCTATTCCGTGGGCTTATCCGCCTTACGTTGCTCGGCGGTGGCTTCACGTTCCTCAATTCCACCCACCGCTATAAGTCGTCGCTTCAACGTACGAACATCGGCATCCAGTGCTCGCCATTTTGTGTTTTTCCTGCGCACCTTTTCTGCCACTTTGTCAGCATCCAGCTGATTGACCCAGCGTGATAGTCTTTCCTGGGCAAGCTTGAGCTGCCGCTCGATTCGCTGGCGGTCCATAAGACATTCCGTTTGATTCGGGGGGAAAGTTGGACCCGGCAAGCCCGGGGAAATCAAGCGGGGTATTGTGACAAGCCATCACCAATTCTTCAACGCAGAATCAGATCGTTCCCGCCGAGAATAAGTGTCAATTTTGCAAAACACAGACGAAGTTACTACCGTGACTCTGTTTCTCGAGGCTGGGAGTCCCTAAACATCCTGTGCTCTTAAAAAAAGCAGAGCGTTCCTGCCGAAGCTCCTGTCTTAGTGCCAGGAAACCGTTGTTCAGGTGAGGGCATGCGGCCCTGCCGAAATCGTCCAGCCTCACGGCGGTTCTTCTTTCACTCCGCAACATTCAACATTCAACATTCATGATGTCACAGTACTCATCTCGCCTTAAATTCGCGCTGCGCAGCAGCGCCGACGTCGCTCATCTGATCCTGCAGTATTACCAGTCTCAGAAACTGAGCGTGGAATCCAAGGCAGACGATTCACCGGTGACGGCAGCAGATCGAGGGGCTGAGCAGCTGATTCGTGCGCAACTGAGCGAGTACTTTCCAGACGATGGAATTCTGGGTGAAGAATTCGACGACGTCCCATCGTCCTCCGGATACCGCTGGATTCTGGATCCAATCGATGGAACAAAGCCCTTTATTCACGGAGTGCCGTTGTTCGGGACGCTTGTCGGTGTCGAGTTCGAAGGACGTATGGTGGCCGGTGTGTGTCGCCTGCCGGCTCTGGACGAAGTCATGTACGCGGAAGACGGAGCCGGTGCCTGGTGGCAAATCGGTGACGAGTCCCCACGAAGGGCCTATGTCTCGGATGTGGCAACTTTGAGTGAATCGCGGCTCATGATCACCGAACCAACTTATTCCATTCAATGTGGGCGGCAAAAAATCTTTGACGACCTGATGAAGAGAGTTCGGCTGGCAAGAGGCTGGGGCGACTGCTATGGCCACATGTTGGTAGCGACGGGGCGGGCCGAGATTGCCGTGGATCCCGTAATGTCCGCCTGGGACATTGCGGCATTGATTCCCATCGTGCGCGAAGCCGGTGGAAGTTGTACGGACTGGAAGTTCCAGGAAAACATTTTTGGCGGTGACGGAGTGTCCTGTGTTCCGGGGCTGATGGACGAAATCCGTGATCTGTTGAAGGATGCTCCGCCGATCCGTATGAGATCATGAGATTGCAGCAGTGTTTGGGCAGCCGCACATGCATATTCAATTTACATTTGTGAGATATTGTACACCGCAGCAGGCGCGAAGAAACATGTGATTGCGGTCAGCAACAGAATGCCGCTGCGTCAGCGACCCGTGACACCACCAATCCTCGATTGTCCGCACGATCTTTACGGTGACTGGCCCGACTGTAGGACCGTAAACGTAACCAAAGAAGTGAATTCCCGGACGCAGTTCTGGATCAATTCCGCCATCGTGAACGAACCACAATGTTGTCGCAAGGTTAGCGATAACGCTCAGGTCGTGCTTGGACTCCAAGCACGACCATCCGTATTCACCCGGCTTTGAGATTTGGCCGGCCCAACAACGCCAGGACCCACTCAATGAGCGACCGCAGTCAACAGGAGCCAGCCATTGATCCAACAGCAGTAACAGCAGTCATTCGCATTCGTCGCAGTATCAAGCCAGCTCAGTTTATTAGCAGACGTATTGATGACACGATCATCACTGAGCTACTCGAAAACGCCAATTGGGCGCCAACTCATGGGATGACTGAACCGTGGCGTTTTTTCATTTTCAGCGATCAGGCGAAGGAACGTCTGGGGCAGCTGCTTGCCAGACAGTATCGGACATGCACACCTGCCAACAGCGTCAAACCTGGAAAGGCCGAAAATCTGATTGAGTCCTGCCGACGGTCCTCACACGTGATTGCCATTGGTATGAAGCGTCAGGATAGTCGCAGAATTCCCGAGATCGAAGAAATCCAGGCGGTTGCCTGTGCTGTTCAAAACCTGCACCTGACAGCAACCGCTCATCGACTGGCGGGCTACTGGTCGTCCGGAAAGACCGTCTGTAGCAATCAGTTTCGTGACTTTCTTGGACTCAGCCCGGACGATCGTGTTCTTGGAGTGTTCTATCTGGGCTACTCGGGCGGCGCGTGGCCAGACGGTCAGCGCTCAGCTGCAGCAGACAAACTGCAATGGTTTCGGGAATAACTGTTCTGAGCCGCTTAGGTCTCAGTCATCACGGTGCCGGAAACAGAACCATTAATCGTTGCGACGGGTCGCGAGGGCGTACACAGGCCAGTCGATTCCGCAGTGACTGCAATGGAATCCAACGATGGTGGCTGTGCCGGGAATTGGCCGATGATTCCGATGGCTGACCAATCCATCCTCCAGCTCAAGCGGTTCCACGTCGACCGATTCACACTCTGGACAGTCACGATTATCCCGGATCGTGCGAGCCCGATCAGCGGGGTGTGTAAAACGACCACTGATCACGGTTCTGGCGCCCCGCTGACGAAAACGGAGAACATGGGGGCGATCCGTATCTCTTAATTCCTGGTCCGCTACTGCCGGCTCCTCCGGCGGAGTGTAGAGTCGTAATTTAATGCGGCTCATAGTGATTCGTCCCTGAGTCACGATGATGATTTGCACGATCCACACGGTGTTCGTGTGAGCAATCCATAGCCCACGGTCAGTCAGAAATGACGACCAAACGCCGAACTAAAGAACTGTAGGCTTCACGAGCCGGTTACTCAAGATCTCATCCCTTCAAAGGCAGTACAGAGAACATAAGTAAAATAGAGGATTGTCCAGCATTGTTGCTCAGGCAGCTCAAGCTACTTTGACTGTCAGAGTTATGCGCCGCAATGAGTCTGGTCAACTCCAATCAGTGATGGCATTCGCTGGAAGGCTCTTTACAACGAAAGGATTGTCAGCAGTCCGTAAATCACAGCCATGCCGACCAGAATCTTAATGAACATCGTGGCGGCAGATCTGAAAATTCGCTCGGGCAGTTCGTAACGAGTGGCGCAATAAACCAAACTTATGGACAGTGACAGCGGAACTGCATAAAAAATTGTGGGCATCAGTTGACTCCGTTAGCTCCGTGACGTGTGCGGTCAGTCCTTTTCTGTGCTGCTGGACGATTCATCTTCATCACCGTAACCGTAGGCCGGGCCGTCAAATGCATCCCAGATGGCCATAATATTCAACAGGCCGGCAATCCATGTGAAGACACATGCGATGTCAAATTTCTGGCTGAGCCGATCATGCATCCGATCCAGCTCTTCGTGATCCCGCGGAGCCTGAAACCAGTCTAGGAATGGGCGATCAATGGTACCGACAACTTGACCCTGCATGCTGGATTCACCCGGGGCCAGATCGCAGCGCACGACTTGTCGCGGAGATCCAAAGACCGGTTTTCCAAGAACCGGGCGCCCACGCAGGGCAAAGCTGACAGACTCGCCGTCCTTTGATATTCCAGTCAAAGTGCCAGTGACTCGCTGTTGCGGTTCCAGCTTCAACTCGCCGTTGATCCTGAGATTGTGCTGCCTGTGGTCCGGTCCGGCTCCAATCACATCGCCTTCGAAGTTGGCGATCAATGGAGCATCCGGTGCATAGGGCACATTCTGCGGATTCCGATATCGCCAGCTTTGGATCAGTGCAGGCATGGCCGGAACACCGACAAAGACCTGAACATAGTAGCCTAGGCTTCGCTCTGTCTGATAACGACCCGATTGAAGCTGCGCTGGCACCATGCCGCCTCCAGCTGTCTGAATCACATGGAAGTAAACTGGCTGACCTCCACCTAGCACCAATCCGGCAAAGAACGTTGACAGGATGCAACTGGCGAAAATACCGCCTTTCAGATGACGTCTCTGATAGAAATGGCCTGCACCCGGGATCAGGAATGCCAGGACGGCTGCCCGACCGCGAGAGCCGAGCCTGATTCTGGGGTCTTTCATGAATAACTCCGTGAGGGGGCAGATTCAACGACGGCACTGCAGCAGTGGCCGGGTAATTACTTGAAGAGCAGGATTGACCCGACGGTTTGCACGAGTGAGAAATTGAGAAGAATCATATTTGGGGAACTGCCCCAGATACCAGAGAGACGCGTGAAGTCTGTGGCGGTTTCGGGATTCGACACTAAATATTCGAATTCACTCATCCTCAGGACTGGAGCGCCCCGATCTTCCGAAGAAAGTTCCAGAAAGAGACGAACCAGCGGCAGCGAAAAGCGGGTCACCTGCGATTGACTCCGGCTCTCAGTTATTCTCAACGACTCAATGAGAAGCTGACAGCTGGACTGGACAGCCATCAGGGGGATTGGCAGAATGCTTGGCCCGTTTCCGCTGATTGGAGATAGGCCGAGCGGACGTGTAGATCAGCTGGTTAGATCGCAGCTCTGATAAAGCTGAGGTCGGAGGTTCGAGTCCTCCCACGTCCATTGGCAAATTCGACACATCAGCAGTGAGATTGTTTTCTTCCTCGGGGACGTAGCTCAACTGGGAGAGCGCCGCCCTTGCAAGGCGGAGGTTGTCGGTTCGAGCCCGATCGTCTCCACTGATCTTGAATCTTGTCAAAAAACAGATTCACACCGTTGACGATCTGCTATGACGTCGATAAAGTACTGTGCTCGCGACTTTGGACCTAACTCAAGTTGCGACAACGATCTTTGACAATTAGAAGAAGTTTAAGTGGCATCTAAATTGCGTTTTTCCGGAGTGGAAACTGGCTGCCTTTCTAGGTAGTTCGGTTTGCACTTCCGAGCAGTATCAAAACGAGTGCCGACTTGTTTTGATGAACGAATCGTTACCGTGTTGGTCTGGGATCTTGGTCAGCTGACCGTGGATCTTTGTGGCCAGACACGTAAGGGCGTGTGGGGGATGTCTTGGCGTCAATTGGCGATGAAGGGCGTGGAAGGCTGCGAAAAGCCTGGGGGAGCTGTCAAACGAGCGTTGATCCCGGGATCCCTGAATTACCGCATATTGAATACATAGGTGTGCGGGGCGAACGTGGTGAACTGAAACATCTAAGTAACCACAGGAAAGGAAAGCAACAGCGACTTCCTTAGTAGCGGCGAGCGAAACGGAAACAGCCTAAACCGTCGGCTTGTCCGGCGGGGTTGTGGGGCTCACATATGAAGTTACAAATTCGGCGGCTAGAAGAATCCGATGGAATGCGGAACCACAGAGGGTGACAGTCCCGTACTTGAAAGCTGACCGAACTTCGTGAGGTTCCCCGAGTAGGGCCGGTCACGTGAAACCCGGTCTGAATCCAGGAGGACCATCTCCTAAGGCTAAGTACTTATTGACGACCGATAGTGAAAAGTAGCGCGAGCGAAAGATGAAAAGCACCCCTTCTAGGGGAGTTAAAAGTACCTGAAACC
>CAUZPL010000065.1:0-36258 GCA_963581585.1 Planctomycetota bacterium | reverse complement strand
AGCGTCGCGAAGTGGAGGTTCTTCTGTGGCAGGGGAAGAGTGCAGGAGAGGCCAGCCGTCAGATCGGAGTGACGGAACAGACAGACTATTGATGGCGGAAGGAGTATGGCGGAGTTCGCACGGACCAAGCGAAGCGTTTGAAAGCGCTGGAGAAAGACAATGCACGATTGAAGAAACTGGTTGCTGGGGCGGAACTGGACAAGGTGATTCTGCGGGAGGCAGCCTCGTGAGCGGAAGCCTCGCGGAGAAACAAATCCAGCGCGATATAGTCATGCTCGGGCCATGTATGAAGCGAAAAATGACCTTCGACAAAGAGCACGACGGCCGTCACGCCCTGCTTCTCGAACTTGTGACTTGTCTGCGCAAGAACGGTGAGGCCGGCTTGCCCAGCAGCGTCGTTCAAGAGGCGTTGCGCAGCCTCCGGATCTTCAACTTTATGAACCCCACGGAGGTCCAACAACACATGATGATGCGAATGCGATGCCTTTAACTTGTTCATGAACTCACCAAGTGCAATCAAGCACGCACAAATCCGACTTTCATCTTCAAAAGGCTCGATGAGAGCACGACCAGACCACTGCCCTTCCGCCACAAAACCTTCAACATTGCTTCGTCAAGAATTTTGAACCCAAATGCCTGTCAAAAGCATCCTGAAGGGCTGGCCGCCCTGCATCCCTCTGCCCTTCTCGCAAGGCTGGTTCATTTCGCGGCGTCTTCTGCCTGGAAAGAGAGATTGAGCTTCGCCAACAAAAAAGGTGACAGCCACGGCTCCAACCTTTTTTGCTCTTTGAGGTTCAGCGCTTTGAAGCCCAGCACCGGACCATAGCAACCTTGACAGCCACATTTGCATTGGAACCCTTGTGTCATGTTCCATTCCGTCGTGTTGTAATTGAAGGTCAACTCCTCACCTGACTCAATGGTGCGTCTGGCCCTCAAGGTCAGAGTTGAAAATTCAATGTATCCGTTGGGCCTGCAGGCATGGTTCACATAGTTCTCCAACGCATCCCTATCTGTGGCGTCTTGATGCGTTTCTTCGTCCACTTGCATGCTTGTCCATGTGGGCACATCAATAAAGTTCTGTTCAAACTCAACAATCACTTCGTTGCTCGCGATCGGCTCGAGGGCAAAGAGTGCCCTACCCTTCGTGGCATCGCGAAGCACAACCTTTTTTGAAACAGGCATATCGCAGGCTCTTCTTGTCAGGGGGCCTGTCAACATGATCTCCTGCCATTCATAAATTTGAATGGCTCCACAAACAATTCACATCGAATGGCATCTCCCGTGAGTGGGTTCGTACGATCCACGGCCAGACGTTGTCACTGTCTCCCGACACATTCATCATCAGCATGAGGACGATCGCATTGACGCCTTTAACTGGCGTGGTCGACGACGGCATCCCATGCATCGACGCAGTCTACACAGAATTTCTACATTACCCACTAATCTCATATTAACTTCAAGAACAATTCTTTGATAGAAAATTTAATTTTCGCTAGGAATTTCCTTGGAAACCACCGGGAAATAATGGCCAAGAGTAACCCGAAATTCACCAGTAAATGTGCTGAATAGGAGATCTCGCCACGCCCCAGTTCGGGAGGGAGTCAAATTTTCCGGGTGGCTGGTCGTGTAACGTACGGCCAGCGCGCGCCCCTCCTTGTCGGGACGAGGTGGCACCTGTCCCGATGGCTCAAAGAAAGACGTCACAGAGAAAGAGAGGCGGGGTGGTCTTCCGGTCGGACACGGCGCGATCCGTCGCGGCCCTCGTCCCGGAGAGGGGCTGCATCGGGTGTGCGCCCATCATTGCGAGGTGCAACGAAAGCGGCGCCGGATGGATCACCGTGCCGAACGCTTCAGAGAGTGTCCGGGCATCAAGAAAGGGCGGCCATGTCCTGAGCTCACATCTTGATATTTACATTCCAAGACTGTTTAAATAACGCCCTTTCGGGTCAGGGAAACGGATGATTCTTCCGCCAACGCCAGGTGCAGGTCCTTGCTCGCCCCACGACGGCATCCTCATTACATGTGCAGGGGCCGTTAGCTCGGGGGCCCACTCGCTGTCGCGCTCCTCGGCGTCTGGCTTCCCCGCAACGTTCACGCCGGGCCGCTCCAGCAGCACGACGGTGCATGGTGCCTTTGAAGCCGCGGCGCGCGCGTCCCCGATGGCCGCGGCGCTGCACAAATGCGATCCATCCTGAAACCCGCACCGTCCATTTCGTGGACGAGCAGATTTCCTGGCGCACCAAACTTTTTCGCTTCGACACTGCGGATTTTCGCGAGACTGAGCGCATTGAAGACATCGAGGCGCATGCGCTCACGTGCCTGGCTAAAGATCCCCGCACGAAAGACTCCGATTGCAAACATGAGTAGGCCCTTCAGTGCAAATACCAAGACGAGCGTTGCCAGAAATCCTTCGATCGATTTCCCTTCGGCCCAGGAAGAAATCCCAGCAGCCACGACACTGAGCGCCCAGAGTGAATAAATGTGTTTGCCGATGGCGACCCGCACGCCCGGCGTTCGCGCCGCCACAGAGGATCCCACTCGCCGCGCACAGGATTCTTTCAATCACCTCGTCTTGATGGGGGGAAGTGAGCGCGGAGATAATTTTCATCTCCTTGCCACACGAGCTGCAAAGCGCCGGATCTGCAAGGTACACCTTGGAAATCAGCCGAGCCCGGTTCCTCCGCCGAAGCTTCACGAACTCCGACTCCTCGTCGTCTACGACAACGACATCCTTCGGCGTCTCAGGTGTCTCGTGGTTCTTGATCCACCCGAGCTGTCGACGTATCGTCGTCGAGATCGCGCCGTAGGCGTGAATCGTGACCTCGTATCGGAAAGCTATGTGCGGCACGAGCATGGCGAGAAACTCGAGCGGTGTGACGAGCTGGTGATCACGTCCGAGTCCCGCACGGACACTCTGGTGCACAACAACACCGATCGTTCACAAATACTTCCACCCGGGCTTGCCAGCCAGCAGGTTCGGAACAAAGAACGGAATACAGTCTCGTGTTTCCCGACGCGTATATTTCGTTTCTTCCATCAGGATGTGGCGTGCCTGACATTGACCGACGGCCGACGGCCGACGAAGTCGACTCGAAAACCTCAGAATGGATCCGTTTTCGCGCTGACGTACAGTGTCAGATGGGACTGTTGCCGCCGGTGACATCTAGAAAAATTGGCTTAGCGACTGCGCTGCGTTCATCACTCATTTCCCGGCATCCGGGTTCTCCGAAGATTGACAGACCTGGTGGTGATCACACAATAATTCAATGCTGCTCCGCGGGATCTGGTACAATCACTCTGAGGTGTTTCAAAACTCTCTGTATCCCATTCACAGACTTAGAAGATTCGTAACCAAATGAAACTGCGTTTGACAGTGATCGGCGGCGAGGAAGCGGGCCGCCTGTTTGATCTTGCTGACGGAGTCACTTCGTTCGGACGCAGCCAAAACGCAAAAATGCAGATTGGTGATCCAAGTGTCTCCAGGCAGCATTGTGTCTTTGAAGTATCAGGAACGACGGTCGAAATCATTGATTCCGGCAGTTCCAGTGGCACCTTCGTCAATTCTCAGGCTGTTCAGCGGCGGACACTGAGCATCGGAGATGAAATCAGAGTTGGTAATACGAATCTGCGTCTGGGATCTGTTGACTCCGAGCAACACACAATGACAGCAGTCCCCGGCAATTTAAAATTGCCAGGGACTGAGGTGAAAGGGCAGCTGCCCGATCTGATCGGCAGCACGATTCACGGTTACAAAATTGAGAACAAACTTGGCGAAGGTCGTTCCGGGACGATATTTTCTGCCAAAGACGTACCGAGAGATCGTGTCGTCGCACTCAAGATTCTTTGGCCCGAAGTTTCGCGGAACACGGAAGACATGCAACGATTTGTACGGGCAATGAAAACCATGTTTCCCATCCGGCACGAGAATCTGGTTCAGATCTACAATGCCGGCAGAAGCGACGATATCACCTGGGTCGCTATGGAGTATGTCGATGGCGAGACGATGTCTCAGGTTATCACGCGGATTGGAACAGCTGGCATGCTGGACTGGGATTATGCCTTCCGAGTCGCGGTGCATACGGCCAGGGGACTGGAAGCTGCCTTCAAACATCAGATCATTCATCGAAATATCACGTCTGAAAACATATTGATGCGCACTGCCGATCAGGTCGTCAAGCTGGGCGACACGATGCTGGCCAAAGCTCTGGAAGGCAGTATGACCAGACAAATCACACTTCCCGGACAGCTCGTGGGAGAAATGGCATATATGTCACCCGAAGCAACCTCAGATTCGGCAGCTGAAGATGGCCGTTCAGACATCTATGCGCTGGGTGTTACCTGTTACGCCCTGCTGACCGGACGCCCGCCATTCGAAGCGCATTCACTGCCGGCAATGCTGGACAAAGTCCGCAATGAAACGCCTGAGTCACCCAGGAAATATCAGTTGGCCATCAATGACCAGTTCGAAGGCTGTGTCATGAAGATGCTCGCCAAGCGGCCCGACGATCGCTATCAGTCACCGACGGCGCTGCTAAAGGATTTGAACCACATCGCGGCGTTTGCGAACGTCGACGTTTGAAATGCCCGTTTCATTTACCCCTATCTGGTCATGGCCATTCGTGTTGCTGTGCTGCGCGGCCCTGATAGGAATCGTCGCTGCAGGGTACCCAAGGCGCATCAGCCACCTAAGTCCCGTGCGCCAAAAATTTCTGCTGGTGACTCGGCTGATGTCAGTGCTGCTGCTGGTGTTTCTCATGCTGCGGCCGTCGCTTGTTCTGACATCACAGGATGACGGTAGTGTTGTTGTCTATGTTCTCAAAGACGTTAGCCGCAGCATGCGGACACCCGATGGCCCCGGCAACGCAACACGAAGTCAAATTCAGCAGGCACTGCTTGATGATGCCGCAAGGTCTCTGACAAAACTCGGCGAAGACGTTGAAGTCCGGTATCGCCAGTATGCTGAAACCCTGCATCAGCAGGATGCGGAACTGATCGGCCAGGATGATGAATTCACTTCGTTGAGCAACACTCTTGACCAGTTGCTGAAGGAGACCAGTTCCGACGATGTTGCACTGGTGATTATGACTGGAGACGGTCGACAGTCTGCCTGGGGTGAGAATGACCGAAGCCCTGTGCCGTTTGCACGACTCCTGGGAAAGAAAAACACTCCTGTCTACACCTCAGTCCTTGGTACAAGCGACGTGACCTCCAACGGACTGGATCTTGCCCTGAGTGAACTTGATATTACCCGTGATGTCTTCGTTCGTAACGTGGTTCCCGTAAAAGTTCGACTGAAGGCGAAGGGCGCTTCCGGTCGAAGACTGCGTGTGCGTGTGCTGCTTGAAGACACATCGTCTGACGGCCACGAGCGAGACACCATGCTGCCCGTACCCGGTGACAACCAGACTCGTCCGGTCCATGAATTTACGTGCGATGGTGATTCAGTCAACAGGGTGATCGATTTGCAGTTTGTTCCCCAGGTGGCCGGAGAATACAAAGTCGCTGTCGAAGTAAAACCACTGGACGACGAAGTGCGCAAAACGAACAACAGGATCGAAACCCTGATCCGCATTCGCACAGGCGGCATTCGCGTCGTCTATTTCGACAGGCTGCGCCCGGAAGCGAAATGGCTCAAAAGCATCACGGTCAGCAGTCGGGTACAACTCGATTTTCAAAGGCTGTTCACTGGACGCTTTTCCGGTCGCAACCAATTCGATGATTCATGGTTCCGACCAGGCAACGTGGATGCATTCATTATCGGTGATGTTCCGGCAGAAGTGTTTGGTCGTGAGAGACTGGAAGACATCCGTTTTTGCTGCGAAAGAGGGGCGGGGCTGATGATGACCGGAGGTTTCCAGAATTTTGGGAATGGCGGTTACCATGAACACAGAATCAGCCAGCTGTTTCCGGTGGATATGTCCGGGTCAACAGAACAGTTGACAGGACTGGTACCGATGCTGCCCACTGACACAGGGCTGAAACACTCCGTAATGCAGATTGCTCCACTGAGCGTCAACAGTGATCGCTGGAACGAATTACCATCGCTCAAAGAAGCCACCCTGCTGAAACCACTGGAAGGTTCACTGGCCCAGGTCCTTGCCCGAACAAAGAACGAGAGTCCACTACTGATTGCTCACGAAACCGGTCGGTCACGCGTGATGGCATTTGGAGGAGACACCACCTGGCTTTGGTGTGTTCAGCGCGACTGGGGAGCAAAGGCACATCAGAGGTTTTGGCGCCAGGCAATTTTTTGGCTGACAAAGAAAGAACAGGATACGGATGCTCGCGTCTGGATCACAGCGGAACCAAGGGCTCTGGTACCGGGACAGAATGTCGACATGCGGTTTGGAGCTCGGGATGATCAGGGACTGCGAATCACAGATGCTGTATACACAGTGACGGTAACGAAGCCGGACGGCACAACGCAGCCCGTTCTTGCCAGTGAAGATGCAGGCACGGGCGTGGCCCTGTTTTCCGACGTCGATCAGGCCGGAGACTATTCCGCCCGCGTGCAGGCAGTTATCGACGGAAAATCACACGGCTCAGCTGTCACGCGGTTTCTGGCCAATGCCAGAGATCCGGAACTCGATAATCCCTCCGCGGATCCGGAAATGATGAGAGAGCTGGCGAACGCCAGCGGAGGTGTGTTTCTGTCGTCGACACAGCTGTTGAAACGACTCGAATATTTTGCAGCCAATGGCTTACCAGGCCGAACACTGAAACGGGACAGGCGCTTCAATCTGTGGGACAACTGGTATTCACTGTTGCTGTTTGCAGGACTAATGACATTCGAATGGGCACTGCGAAAAAAAAGTGGTCTGGTTTAATCAATCCTCAGCACGTTACAGACGTCTGGCAACCACGATCTGTGTCTTCCCCTGAACTCGCAGGAAAAAAATGACCCTCGGCTGCGTCCCGCCGCGGGGCAGCTTCCTGCCGACCGATGCCGCATCGACAGCAATGTGGCGGCACTTGATTTCGTAGTACAGTGCCGGTTCAGACCGCAAAAACTGACAGAGTCGCTTCCGATTGTTCGGTAACATGGCAATCACCTCGAAAGCCGTGACAAAAGGCGATTCGGGGTGTTTATCGGACGTCAGATATTCTTCTTCGTCATCCAGTCGTTGCAGATTCAGACGTTCACAGACGACGTCCAGCAGACCCGACCGGACGACGGCGGGATCCGGGTCCAGCAGAAACTGTCCTGGCTGAGCAGCCACTTTTGACCAGACCCCCAGTGGGTCTCCGGCAATCGATTCGCCGGACGGCAGCACGGTCGCACGAAATTGTTCTACGGTTGCCAGCTGGCCAAACCACACCGTTGCTTCGCGGCATTCTCCGTGCAGACTGATCAACTCAATTTCACAGCCCGGAAACTTCTGCATAAAGTTCCCTGCCGGACCAAGCTTGATAGCACCTCCAGCCGCCACCCTGGTCGCTGCCTGCATCCAGGTCAGACCGGGGATGTACTGCTCCAGCCGTTTCGTCGGGCGGCTCCGACTACGACGTCGGTCCGGATCCACATGGATCATCTCCCCCGCCACGGAAACATTGTTGGCATCGGCCACGATCGTCCGCGGGGCTGGACAGCCCCATACTGTCAGATTCCATTTACAGCGCTCGATCATCGCTTCGTCATGGTCGAGTACGGTCACCGGTCCACGTCTCGCCAGTGCGGCCGCGTCGCCTCCAATGCCGCAACACAAATCCAATACCGGAACCGTCGCCGGAAACCTCCTGGCTTTGTGAGCAGCCACGACAGGATGGGTTGTCTGTTCCAGCCCTGTCCTGGTGAGCCACAGCTGTTCGGCATGCGGCAGGACGCCGTTTGCTCGAATTCTCACCTCATGCAGCGACAATGCGGCTCGCACAAGACCCGCATCGTATTCGTCCCGAAGTGTTCGCTGTATCGCGAACTCACTGCCCGTAGCGCGGCTGACGGCTGCCAGGAGTTCGGGTGCTCCACGCAACCCATGCAGCGTAGTCAGCTCGGACGTCATGAGACCGACCCTGGCCCGAACGTCGGCTGTTCTGCAGGCGTTGCCCTGACATCACGAACAAGCAGCGCTGCATAAGCACCATCTGCCGGTTGACCTGGCAGTGACATTTCTTCCTTCCGCAGGTTCATCGACGGGACAGCCTGCGTCACGTTCCGAATCAACTCTGTTGTTTCCTCGGGTTCAATGCTGCAGGTGGAATAGACCAGCCGACCGCCAGGCCGTATTCGGTCGAATGCGGTCATCAACAATCGAGTCTGCAACTGCGTCAGATCCTGTAGCTCATGCTCACGGAACCGCCAGCGGGCTTCGGGTCTGCGGGAGAGAACCCCGGTATTCGAACAGGGAACATCCACCAGTGCGCCATCAAAATCAAGTTCGGGAAGACCACGTCCGTCACGTTCAATCCGTCGTAACACAACGGACGACAGCCCAAGTCGTCTCACATTGTTCTGGACCAGCTGCAGTCGCTCTTCGCTGACATCTGTGGCATAGATTGTTGCCTGATCACCACTGATTTCAGCTAAATGGGTTGTTTTGCCTCCTGGGGCCGCACAGAGGTCCAGGATCAATTCACCGGGCTGAGGATTCAGCAGGTGAGTCGGCAGCATGGCTGACTCATCCTGAATCGTCCAGTGCCCGTCTGCATACCCCGGCAGCATCTCGATCCGCCCGGCTGATTTCAGTCGGAGTGATTCCTCCAGTCTGCCTGGTTCGGTGACCACATCGGCTGCGGCCAGCGCTTCGGTGACATTCGAAATGCTTGTCCTCAGCATATTGACTCGCATTCCTGTAATCGGTGAATTAAGGCTGTGGAATCCTGCTGTCAACAGGTCCGGATATCTCATCTGACGCTGCCAGCGACGTGCGATCGCCCGTGGCAGCGAGAAGGCTTCGCCGAAGTAATCCACAGGAGCTGTCAGAGGACAGGAAAACACGTCGCTGTTCAGGTGACGATACTTCCCGATCGCTACCGGAACACAGTTTCGTGCGGGTCCCGTCTCAAATCGATCGGTCAACTGACGTGTTATGGCTCGAAGAATACCGTTGGTAAACCCCGACCACCGAGGACGGTCCACTGAACGTGTTAACTCCACCGTTGCGTCCACCGCTGCATGGTCGGGAGTGCGACCAAAGCAAAGTTGCTGCACTCCTGTTTGAAGGATCCGCCACAAGTCCGGCTCAACGTCCCCGCGAGACCTCCGAACCTGTGACTTCAACAGAACGTCGATCGTGCGACGACGACGCAGAGTTCCGACCGCAACATCAAATGCCAGGCCGCGTTCCTGCCTTGACAACGTGTGCTCAGAATCCAGATCGGCCAGCAGCTCAGCAACAAACCGACCGGTGAGGTCGTGCTGCTGCAGGACGGCCAATGCCAGCGCACGTCCGGAGTCAATCCGAATGGCCTGCAGCGCCTCAGTGGTTCCGGGGCAGGAAACTGCACTTCGAGCCTGTATACGGCGGCGCGTCATGCATTCACTCCACAGAGCTGGTCCAGGTCGTCGAAGAATCGTGGATACGTTTTGGCAATACATTCAGGCTCCACGATCTCAATCCCGGGGGCACGCAAGCCCAGCAAAGAAAAACTCATCGCCATGCGATGGTCGTCGTACGTTTGAATTGCGGCCGGTTGAGGAAATCCAGGATAGACTTTAATCCCATCCTGCAATTCTTCGGCACGAATACCAGCTCGCCGGAGTTCGCTGACCAGGGCTGCGATGCGATCGGTTTCTTTGTGACGCATATGTTCGACGTTGCGAATCGTAGTGGGACTCTCCGCAAACACAGCCACCGTCGCCAATGTCTGAGCCGTGTCACTGATCGCATTCATATCAATGTCAATGCCGTGCCTGGCGAACCCCGACAACGTAATACTGTTCGATTCCCAGGTCACCTGACATCCCATCCTCTCGAGCACTGTCACGAATTCAACGTCCCCCTGCAGCGCATTTCGATGCAGTCCCAGGACTCTGACTCTGCCGCCGGTGACCGCAGCGGCACCCCAACAGTAACTTGCTGCCGATGCGTCAGGTTCAATGTCATATTCCTGAGCCGTATAAGTCAAAGCTGGAACCTGAAATGCGGATAAGTCATCATTAACCTCAACCTGGACTCCAAAACTCCGCATCATTTTCAGAGTCATGTTGATGTAGGGCACAGACACCAGTCTGCCGGTGACCTGCAGCACCACAGCATCGCCGGCGGCAGGCAATGCCATTAGCAGACTGCTGAGAAACTGGCTGGAAACTTCACCCTGGATCGTTGCCGTGCCTCTCGACATCGCGGAATGACTGCCCCGTATGTACACCGGCGGGCAGTCACTCTCCGGGACCTCGAATTCAATAGACACCCCCAGCTGGCGCAGGGCCCGAACCAAATCAGCAATCGGTCGCTGCCGCATTCGTTCCACACCGTCCAGACGATAATTTCCGGCCCCCAAAGCACACAGCGACGTCAGAAAACGAATGCTGGTGCCGCTGTTCTCCAGCCAGAGATCGGCTTCACCCGAAGGGATCTGACCCGCCCGGCCATCAATCCGACAACGACCGGTGACCACGTCCTGAGAAATCCCGAAACCCAGTCGACGCAGACTATCGATCATGACTCGCGTATCCAGACTGTCCAGAACCCCGGTCAGGTTGCTCGTGCCCCTGGCCAGTGCGGCGAGAATCAATGCTCGATTGGTAATGCTCTTGGAACCTGGCGGCCGCAGGGCTCCTTGCACGGGACGCCCTACAGGCGTGATTTTTCGGGATTCGGTCATGGTCATTTATGTGGGATGGCGTCGTTCAGATCGAGTTAAAACGTCAACACAGTAATCTCTGACACGGATTTTCAAAGAAAATTGCCCGCTGCAGCTCGCCTGTTGCCGGGCGTCACTGGACCGAGTGGATTGCTTAGTCCGGAATCCCCGTTTGTACGTGATCAGGCTGTGTGATCACATCCTGATTTGAAACGTGATGCTGCACACCTACAATCGGTGACCGGAAATATTGATGCCTGTTCAGATACTGCCTGCGTCGTTTCCAGCTGTCAATCCGGACAACGGACTGTCTGATGAATCTGTTTTCTCGTCTTCAACTTACCATCTGTGCTGTCGCTGTAGCAACGGGGTTGTCGCTGGCGCCACGTGCCACTGCCCAGGAAACCGGCAACGTCATCCAGGTCCAGACACCAGACAGTCCACTCCAGTTATTGGAATTGGTCCGGGCGGGCGGTGGGATTGGATACCTGATTGGTGTACTGAGTCTGATTATGGTGGCCCTGATCATCGACCACCTGTTGAATATTCGCCGCAGCATACTAATGCCACCGGGCCTCGCCGAAGAAGTCCATCGGCTGCTGGGTGAACGGGATATTCACAGCGCCAAGCGGGCCTGCGAAGAACATCCAGGTTTTCTTAGCCGACTTCTGACCGCCGGACTCGATGAAGTTGGAGTCGGCTATGCCACAATCGAGAAGTCCATGGAAGATGCAGCCGTGGAGCAGTCAGCACGTTTGTTCCGTCGCATTGAGTATCTGTCGGTCATCGGCACGATTGTTCCCATGCTGGGCCTCATGGGAACTGTTTGGGGAATGATTCATGCGTTTGTGGAGTTCGAACAGAAAGCAAACCCACAGGTGTCTGAACTGGCCCCGGGTATTTACCGTGCTCTTGTCACCACCCTGCTGGGACTGGGCGTCGCTGTGCCATCCCTGAGTGCATTTGCCATTTTTCGCAATCGCGTCGACGAATTGTCCGCTGAGGCGACCTTGCTTGCTGAGCATGTGTTCGCTGATTTCCGTCGCACGTCGCAGAAGAAGGCCATGGCACGAACAAAACGAGCTGACGCGTCGGTTGGGAAGGATGAGACGTGAGATACTGCAATGAAAAAACAACCGCAGCCGTCCTGGAAAAAACCACGGCATGCCTGAAAAGGCGGAATGACATTCGGTAGTTAAGAATGGGCAGCACGGTCAGGTTGGGACGGCGCAATAAGAAACGGACTGCTTTGAAATCAAAACAGTCCTTTATGATCAGGATTGCGGGAACTGCAACGGTGGAAACGCGGCGAGTCAGGCGAGGACCGAGTCACGAATACGTGCACTCATAAATGATCCGGGCCTACGCAAAGATTTGAGACCTCCGTCGGAGTTGCATCCACAAACCCGAAAATCCGCCGACCCAAGCCGGCGAAGGTTCCCTGTACCGCTGGCTTGATCGGCCGTTGCCGTCGTCCGCTGCAGTCAATAGCCTGAACGTCGATGGTTTCTGCTGATTGTGTCGTGACTGACGACACAGCTTTCAGTTGCGGAACTGATCATCCTTCCCCACCAGCACAAACAGACAGTCCATGCAGTCGATTCGGCTGACGGAGCTGTTCACAAAGATTTTTTCTCAAGATGTCCGCGGACCGTGTCTGTGTTCGGAGACCTGATAATACCGTTTTCTGTAATGATGGCCCCAATCAGAGCCGCTGGTGTCACATCGAATGCCGGATTATAGACGCGGACTCCCGTCGGCACCGTCTGTCGCCCGAAACCATGAGTCACTTCCTCCGCCGCACGCTGTTCAATCGGAATGTCCTCACCCGTGGCCAGCATCAAATCGAACGTGCTGGAAGGAGCTGCGACGTAGAACGGAACACTGTGAGCACGCGCCAGGAGTGCGACTCCGTAAGTTCCAATTTTATTGGCAGTGTCCCCATTCGCTGCTATTCTGTCGGCGCCTGTAACAACCGCCTGGACCAGGCCTTCCTTCATCACCTGAGCCGCCATGTTGTCGCAGATGACCGTGACATCCACGTCCCGCTGCTGCAGTTCCCAGGCAGTCAGTCGAGCACCCTGGAGCAAAGGTCGCGTTTCGTCGGCATAAACATGCAGCTGCTTGCCCTCTGCCACCGCCGAAAAGATCACCGATAACGCGGTCCCGTCCCCGGCCGTTGCAAGACCACCCGCATTACAGTGAGTCAGCACGCCGATACCGGAATCAAGCAGTGTTGCACCGTGCCTGCCGATATCACGACACATCTGCTCATCTTCCGCCTGAATCAGTGATGCCTCCTCGAACAGACGCTGGTGGATTTCCACAGCCGTCAAATCTGACTGCGTCTCCGCAGTCTGGTGCAGCCGTTCCAGTGCCCAGCACAAATTGACCGCTGTTGGCCGACTCCCGGCCAGATAGTCAGAAATCTTCCGATGCTGCCTGTCAAATTCAGCGCGCGTGCCGTTACGTTGCGTCTGTGTCCCCATCACCACTCCCCATGCCGCGGCCACGCCGATCGCGGGTGCACCTCTCACAACCAGTCGTCGAATGGCCTGCCAGACCTCGTCTGCCGTAGCGGTCTCAATCTCAACAAAATGTTCCGGCAGCAGGGTCTGGTCGATCATGTACAAAGTACCAAGCGCATCACCTTCCCAGCGGAGCGTATGGTAGGCCTGCTGCATTACATCCGTTCCTCAAAATCTTTCGGTTCAAACCGGGCAGGCATCACATGACATCTGCCGTTTCGATGCCCAGAAGCGACAGCCCGGTGCAGAGCCCCCTTGCCACCATGTCACACAGTATCAGGCGACTGCGCTGCAGCTGCGCCGTTGCAGCGTCCTGGACCGAACACTCGTTGTAGAATCTGCTCAGACAACCCGATGTTTCCAGCAGCCACGCCGTCATCAGATGAGGACGGTAGTCGAAGAGCACATCATCCGCGGCTTCACCAAACCTCAGCAACTGAAGCGCCAGGGCACGCTCTTCCGGAACAGTCAGGAGCACTGTGTTGTCACCGCTGTTCAACGATGCACGATCAATGTCCAGTTTCCGAAAGATCCCGCAGATTCTGGCATAGGCGTATTGCATATACGCGGCGGTGTCCCCGCTGGTGGCCAGCATCTTGTCCCAATCAAAAATATAATCGCTGTCCCGGTTATGATGCAGATCTGCGTATTTGATCCCTCCCAGTCCGACGATTTCGGCAACGCGGGATCGTTCTGTTTCAGAGAGCAGAGGTTCGTCACGACGATCATCATTTTCGTCGACAATACGGCGAGCGCGTTCAATAGCTTCATCCAGCAGGCTTTCCAGTCCCACCACGTCACCGGACCGTGTCTTGTAGGGTTTGTTGTCCGGTCCCATCACAGTACCGAAGCTCACATGCTGATACGACTGCTGCGAATAGTTCCAGCGTGCGGCTGTCGCAAACAGCAGCTGAAAATGTTCGGACTGCCGCTTGTCCACCACATACAGAATCTCGTCGGCGGACAACTTCTGCACACGGAACTCAATGGTGGCCAAGTCCGTCGTGGCATAGGTGTAGGCCCCGTCTGTTTTTTGCACAATGAAGGGAGCCTCGTTGCCATCAACAAAGACACAAACCGCTCCGTCGCTGTCCGTCGCCAGCCCCTGATGTTTCAGGCTGCTGACGACTCCGGCCAGTCGGTCGTTGTAGGCGCTTTCACCCAGTGCCAGATCGAATGCAATATCCAGACGACGATAAACCCGATTCAGTGCCTGCAGGCAGGCCGGCCGGAATTCGTCCCACAGTGCCTGGTTCTCATCATCGCCGGCATGAAGTTTGAACGTTTCCAGACGAGATAATCTCGCAATGTCCGGATGCTCGTCGGCCTGTTGCCGCAAATCGGCTGAAGCCTCCAGATCAGTGATTGTTTTCCGCAGTGCACTGATGGACTCCGACAGCTCGGTGATCTGTCGTCGCAGACTTTTCAACAGTTTCCTGTGCTTCCTGTCAGCTGCATCTCCCGAAGATTCTGCATCGTCCAGCAGCGCCTGTTTTTTGGTCAGTTGTTTCTGCAGCTGAGGCAACGATGTTTTTGCACTGTGAAATTCCGTTAACCGGTTAACTAATCGGTAGAGTCTGGCCAGTTCGGAAACCGGATCTTCTGCATACGCAGCCGCATCAGCAAAGTGCCGGTAGCCATAGATAATCATGCCAAACTGAGTGCCCCAGTCGCCAATATGATTGTCCGTTGTCACCTGATGCCCGACAAAGCGAAGGATACGAGCGATGCAGTCGCCAATCACCGTGCTCCTCAGGTGTCCCACGTGCATGGGTTTTGCCACATTTGGTGACGAAAAGTCGACCACGACATGCCGCGGTTTGGAAACGGGAATACAGCCCAAACGGTCATCGCCGGCAATGGCCGCAGTCTGACTGGCAATCCAGTCATCCCTGACGCGCAGATTGATGAATCCGGGACCGGCGACTTCCGGCGGTTCACACACGTCGCTGAGATCCACTTCGGCAATAATCTGTTCGGCAATTTCACGAGGAGGCTTGTTCAGCACGCCTTTCAGTGGCATCGCACAATTGGCCTGATAATCGCCAAAACGTGCGTCCTGCGCAGGCCGAATCATACCCAGCAGAGGTTCAACATCGTCAGACAAACCGGAGAGCGGACTTCGAAAACGAGAACGAATTAGTGACAGGATATTCATCGGGGAATCACGACAGCCGATCTGGTGATGCGAATTCGGGGAGGGAGGAATCGGTTACAACTGCACATCAAACGATTGTAGTCAATAGCGAAGTCTGAGTCGCGGAGGTGTCTCCTGTGCCTGACCACGATTCAAACAGCAGCCGCTAAGACGACAGTTTGAGAAAGGAGAACGTCGTTCCTGTGACCAGGTTGCGCGGCGATCCCTACTGTGTCGTTTTTCGGTCGTTCTCCGACGTGCCTTAACAACCTCATGTGCGTCTAGTTGACGGTTACTTACTGTCGCTCCCACCGGCTTGGGTCGATTCCCCGCGCCTCACTTTTCAGATCGGGAGGAACATTCGGCGCATCGTACGTCCACATGCGTGTATTGGGATCTCTCATAACGGCTTTGACCGCTGTTGAAACCCTGGCCAGTTGCAGCGGGTCCCACTGCCTGACGGTCTCGCAGGGTCCGGCCCAGGCCGGGCGATAAGCAATCCCCAGCAACTCACGCGTGTTGTCACTGTGGTTGGGATAGTTGCCGTGAAAGACGTTTTGATTGATCAGTACCGCGGAACCCGCCTGACAGGTGACCATCATCTGCTCGGGATGTTCTTTATAGCGGCAATACGGATTCGCATCGTCATGAAAGCTCAAATGGGATCGGGGCACAACGCGAAACGGAGCAGCTTCTCGGGTCAGATCCTGAAGGTAATAGAGAACACGAATTAATCTGGGACAGCTTTGCTGAGGGCCGAAAATTTTCGATCCCCAGGGCTGCCCGTCGCAGTGCAGAATAATCGCGGGGCATCCCGGTTCAGAGCGAGAATAGTCGTAGGTCATCAGAATGGGTGTATCGCCAAATAACTCCGCAAGAAATTCAATCATTGGTGGATGCGCGCTCAGTTCGGTGAGTGCTCCACCTGCCCACTGGATATCGTTGTGATACTGTTTCTTTTCGGTGTAGTCGGCGGGCTGGGTAGGAATTCGTACGAGTTCCTCGCGCAACGCAGCGACGTGAGCAGGCGTGAGCAGATCCGGAACGACGACGTATCCCTCGACTTCCAGATGTCTTATCCGCTGGCCCAGCGTAAGCTTTGGCCAGTCCGTGTCCACGATCTGGTCCTTGATTGACCTTTCCATTCTGCTGTGCTCGCTCCGCCAGACCTGATTCCTCACCGACGGGTATTCGTGGTGAGTCACTTTGACACGACTATCTGGCATACTGAACGTCCAGTTCTACACACTCGACACGGACCGTCTCTGCTTTCTCTGGCGCCGTCTCGACCATGCGAATTGTGATCAGATTCTTACCATGCGTCAGTATTTCTTTCTCGATTGACCAGCCAAGCCAGCCGTCATTGCGCACCTGGACGGTGCCAATACTCACATTGCTCATTCGCACTTCCAAATGGTCCAGATACGCCCGAGCCAAAAGCTGCACACCGTAGTTACCTCTGCCGTAACAATACTTAGTACTACCGGGTGAAATTTTTCACTTGCCGTCAGCGGTTCGGAAGCCACGTCCGAGATCCGTTGCGCAATCAGAGACTCCGATGGTCACGCAGTTTGGATCGTCCATTGAGGTCGGGTTGCATTTCGGTTCCCGACGTTTATCCTCCGCTCACAGATTCTGGTTTTCTTCGTTCAATCGTGTCGGCCTGCGGGCCCGGTGGACGTAGTGACGGCGATATTCATTGTAATGCCGCGCAATCGACTCCCCTTAATAGTATTAAGTGGCGCCGGGACGCTTGTCTTGGTGTTGGCGCTGCTTATTTTCTACATCCAGGAAAAAGGAGTGATCGGCGTCGGTGCGGCACCACTGTCCGATGACCTCGCCGCCACCTGGTTTCATGAATCCGTGACACATTCGGTCGACTACAGGCTGGGGATCATCGTGTTTCTTCTGGGAAAACCTGGATGGACTGACGCGTCGCACGACTGGACATCCGGCAAGGGGAGTCCCGCGTTTTCCACGTTCGTGATCAATGGTCGCCGACTCCATATTGAATACTCTCGCGAGTCCGGAGAATGGAATGTTCTGGACACGGCCGGTTCCGTGGAAGAAGGAAACGTTCTGGTTGTGAAGGGTTGTGGGACCGAGACTCAGAAAGTTACCCATACGGAGTTGATCGATCTCACGCTGCCGTATAACGCAGATCCGGTTGCAGAGGTTCTGGCTCGATCAAAGACGCTTCGCAACGTGTTGGACCAGAAATGAACCCAACTGTCCCTGTCGGCTCTGCTCCTGAGCCTCATCAACAAATCGTGGAACCCGGTTTTGTCCGCCCGGCCGTGCGTGTCTCTCAGCCAGTCGTCAATGAGCAGTCCACGAAGCCACGCAACCAACTGTGTGCTGCAGCAAGTCAGCGGACGGCAAACGACCGACGCAAACATGGCAGCCGGTGGACGGTCTCGTCTCTTTTGCCTCTACTCGGCAATCCTGTTGTATTGCAGTGACAGGCTGTATCGTCGAAAATGACTGAGATCAAGTTGGTCGTCACTGGTTCCATTCACTTTCCCGCTACAATAATTTCGGTCAGCTTTCCATGTTGCACCTGCCGATCATCACTCAAGCACCGATTCTTGCATTCCCTCGTTCACAGGAAGACAGACGAATCCGCCACTCGAGTGGCAATCGGGAGCTTTTAAGAACTGCAGTCCGCAGCGGCTGGACAATTCCTTTGCGTCGGGATGTGCGAGACTGCTGCTCTGCGGCCGGACGGACTGGTGCGTCCGTCTCTTCCTTTTAAGCCTGGATGCGCAACTCTCTGCTCCGTGAGATCACGAAAGAGACCGATGACCGTCGAACACATTCTCGTCGGGGCAGTGCTTGCGGCCGGAATCTTGCCGCTCTGGATCGCGAAGCGAAGAAGAATCAGCGCCGTTTTGGGAACGGTGGCTGTGGCGGCGGTGTTCGTGTTCACCCTGTCATTGCTTTTCAGGTCAAACGACGCGGGCACCGGCGAAGCGGCAAACTCCGGTCGGCCGATCGAGGTCCGCTCGGACGGTTACGTCTCGTCCAGAACCTGTCGCGCATGCCACGCGCGGCAGTATGCAACATGGCACGAATCCTACCACCGAACGATGACCCAGGTGGCCGACCCCGATACGGTTGTCGGACGTTTCGACGGTTCGGAGCTGAAGCTTCCGATGCCCGAGGGGACAGTGCGTTTCCGCCCGCATCGTAACGGCAATAATTTCGTGGCCGACCTGCAATTACCGTCTTCGGATATCGACGGCTCTCCGGTTAAAATGTCCGCTCCGCTGGTCCTCACGACAGGTTCTCATCACATGCAACTCTATTGGCTGCCCTCACGGGACGGCAGGTCGCTCTCATTGTTTCCCTTTACCTACCTCATCGAAGCCAGCCGCTGGGTGCCCCGCCAATCAGTCTTCCTGAAGCCCGCGACCGACCCAGTCCATTTCGAGACGGGGTTATGGAACGTCGAATGCATTCATTGCCACGCGACCCACGGCCAGCCGCGGATTGCCGAAAACGGCGCCGCTGACACTAGGGTGGCGGAATTCGGCATCGCATGCGAGGCATGTCACGGTTCGGCTGAGCAACATGTAGATCTCAATCGAAACCCGTTGCACAGATATTATCATCACCTGAACGATGACGGGGCAAGCGATTCCATCGTGAACCCCAGGCGGCTCAGTCCCCAGCTGCAGTCTGACGTGTGCGGACAATGTCACAGTGTCTGGGCGCCGAATGCCGATGGCTACGGGTCACAGTTCAACGATCACGGCTTTGCGTATCGTCCTGGCGAGCGACTTGACGACACACGGCGTGTCTATCGCTGGAATGACGATGCTCCGGAATTGAACCCCGACTTCATGCCGGACTACTTCTGGTCAGACGGCATGATTCGCGTTTCGGGACGCGAATATAATGGCTTGATCGAGTCACCATGCTTTACACATGGCGATGAACAGCGGGGAATCATGTCGTGCCTTTCCTGCCACACGCTTCACCAGCGATCTGATGATTCAAGATCGCTCGCCGAGTGGGCCAACGATCAGCTCACACTCGGCATGGACACAAACCACGCATGTCTTCAGTGCCATGAGGAATTCGAAACGGAGTCGCGGCTCGTGGCACACAGCCATCATCCCTCCGATTCGTCCGGCAGCCTCTGCTACAATTGTCACATGCCCTACACGACATACGGACTGGTCAAGGCAATCCGCAGCCATGAGGTGAGCAGCCCAACGGTCCAGGAGAGCTTACAGACAGGCCGCCCCAACGCATGCAACCAGTGCCATCTCGATCGCACGCTTGAGTGGACCGGCCAGCACCTTGCCAAACGGTATGCCGTTTCGGAGCCGGTGCTCACAGAGGATCAACAGACGATCGCGGCGTCGGTGCTTTGGACACTCAGCGGAGACGCAGGCCAAAGAGCACTGATGGCATGGAGCATGGGCTGGGACGATGCCAAAACAGCTTCCGGCACCGCCTGGATCGCTCCGTACCTCGTCCAGCTTCTTGATGACCCCTACGATGCGGTCCGCTATATCGCCGAACGTTCACTGCGCAGAATTTCAGGATTCGAGCATCTCGAGTTCGATTTCATTGGCACTCGGCGCGTCCGTGCCGACGGGCAGGACCGCGCTCTTGAAATCTGGCGGCGCCAAACCGGCCACAAAAGCCATCCGGCCGTCCTCCTCGACAGCAATGGCCGGATTAACCTCGATGTGTTTTCCCGATTACTTGGGCAACGCAACGACCGTCCGGTGAGACTGAAGGAATGACAGATCAGCCAAACCAGCACGAACAGAACCATCCGGCGGACCTCACGTCCCCGTCAAGTTCTCAAGAGAACCGTTTTTTGTCGAACCGTCACGTGTATTTCGGCTGGTGGTCGCTGCTCGTGTTCCTGACTTTGGGCATCGTCCTTGAGATGATGCACGGGTTCAAAGTCGGTTGGTACCTTGACGTCGACAGTGAGACTCGACGGCTCACCTGGACCCTGGCCCATGCCCACGGTGTTCTGCTGGCGATCCTGCACATCATCTTCGGTCTAATGGTCCGCATCATCCCCGCCGCATCAGCCTCGGGTCGATCGGTAGCGTCATCGTGCCTGCTGGCTTCAAGCTTTCTGCTTCCGGGTGGCTTCTTCCTGGGTGGAGTATTCATTCATGACGGTGATCCAGGACTTGGAATCCTTCTCGTCCCGGTCGGGGCGCTGCTGCTGTTTGTGGCCGTCCTGCAGATCGCCCGCGGTCGCAGGCCGGCACCAGCTCCGACCAGTGAGCATCCAGGTGAGGATAAATCTTCCTGAGACGGTAAGCCATTCCCACGAGGCTGGAGGCCTTCGAAGCAATCCCGTGCTGCGTGGGACACCGGTACAAAAGGGTGGCGGGGTCGTGCCAGCCGGTCTACAATCATTTGTGCCCTTGTTGATCGTCTGCGGGAGCAGACGCAAGTTGTTTTCGGTCACTGCGAAGTCAAAACTCACGACCGTGATTCCGGCAAAGTGCTGATGGTCTGGTAACGGCTGAGATGGTCCAGTGGAGTTCTTGTGGCCGGTCGTACGACGGTTCGCGAAGCCCGATGTCAGCTTTTTACGTCTGGAAAATTTTGAAGAGTTCAATGCAACTGACGAAATTCATGCGCGCTGTCGTCCTGCAGCGATCCGCGACTGTGGTGCTGCTTGTGCTGTGTGGGGCCGGGACCGGAGTCGCCCAGGATCGTTCTGCTTCTGCGTATATTACATCGGTCAGAGACGCCGGTGTCGGAAGCTACAGAGCGGGCAAGTGGGGCATGGTCAGCGTTGAGTTGACCAATCCCTCAGAGTCGCCGGTCGAGGTTACCTCGGTGTTGTCGTTTGACAGACAGAGTGACGTACAGTTCGGCCGTGATATATGGATACCGCCCAGAACACGGCGAACAACCTGGTACCCCGTTCGAGCACCGGAAAAAGCTCCTGCTGCAAGCCGAATCTGGGAAGTTCATTCAATGCTTTTTGACGCGACCGCCGACAGTGAAACACCGATTCCCGCCCGTTCGGGCGAAATGTGGTCCGAGAACTTGATTCCAATCGGTCGTGATCATCTGACAGGACTCATCGTTGATCCGGACAACTCAGAGACTATAGCACAGCTGATTTGGGCCGCCCGGCTGTCGCGAGACTACCCAAAGAAATTCACCCAGTTGTGGCTCAATCAACTCCCCCAAACTGCGGCGAGCATGGACGGCCTGGATCATCTGGTGATTGCCAGCGACCAGGTGCTGGCTGACCCCTCTGCATGCACGGCAATCCGGGAATGGTTATATTCCGGTGGCCACCTGTGGGTGATGCTTGATCTCGTGGACCCTATGTTGATGTCCCGGCTCATCGGCGACGCACTTCAGCTAACAACTGTCGACCGGATCGATCGGATGAAACTGCAGTTCTACAGCCATGACGGCCAGAAGAAACTGCCTTCCGGTGACACCGTCAATTTCAAACATCCGATTACGATGGTGCGTGCTTTGTTTTCTGGTTTTCGGGTGTCTCACACCATTGACGACTGGCCGGCTGCTGCCTGGACGAGTGCCGGTCGGGGAAAGTTGTTGGTAACAACTGTCGCGGCGCGCGGATGGATACGTCCCAGGAATCAGCTTGATCCGCTTCCATCGAGGCTGGAAGATTCGTATGACTTTGCTGCCACCGAGTCGCTGAAGGACGTGGCCTACGAGTTTCTGGCCGAACGCGAGCGGCCCCCGCTGGAATCAGATGACTTCGAGCAGGTTCTGTCTGAACAGATCGGTTACCGGGTCGTTAGCCGAGGAAGAGTCGCGGTGTTCCTCGGCACGTTTTGTCTGGGTCTCACAGCATTGGGAATTTTCCTGTTAAAGCGCGGTTCCCTTGAGCATCTGGGGTGGCTCGGTACGTCGGTGGTGGTGGTGACTTCGGTTTCACTGCTTGGTGTTGGTCGGGCGTCACGAGAGACCGTGCCGAAGATGGTCGCGGTGACCCAGTTCGCGGAGACATCGCCGCACACCGACGAAGTCCAGGTGACCGGGCTGTTCGCGTTGTATTCTCCTGAAAAACGGTCTGCCTCAATGTCAGCACATACCGGAGGCATTTTTTGGCCGAACCTGATGAACCAGGCGGGTGCGGTTGTTCGTGTGATTTCGACCGATCGGGACGAATGGGAGATCCGGAACCTGCTCTTGCCGGCCGGACAGCAATTCGTCCCGTTTTCGTACACTTACCACCTGGATCAGCCGGTGACGGCGGTCGGGACTTTCGGACCTGACGGATTGCGAGGGGTGGTTGCTGCCGGCCCGTTTCAGCAGGCTGCCGACGCGATTCTGGCGCTGCCTGCGACCAGGAACGTTGCCGTCCAATTGGGAGAAGGAGGCCAGTTCTCGTCTGGCAGTGAGGACACACTCGCTCCAGGACAATTTCTCACAGGCAGCGTGTTGAGCGATGAACAACGCCGGCGGCGGGAAGTCTACCGCTTGATGTTTAACGCCGGGGAAAATGAGTTGCCTTATCCATCCCGACCAACATTGCTGTTTTGGTCCCATCCGCCGGACCTCGGTTTCCAGCTTCTCGAGGGGGCCGAACAAACCGGTTCGGCACTGGTCAGCGTGCCGCTCCAACTCACTCGGCCGGAGGAAGGAACGCGTGTTGTAATACCCGGCCCCTTCGTCACCTACCGCTCGGCCGGAGTGAAAACTGCAGCTACGTATGACTGGCGAAAACGTCGCTGGTCCGATCCCTCGTCAGAGAGCATGGACACAACACTGCAATTCCAGCTGCCTGCAGAATTGCTCCCTCTCCGGCTGGAGAGCGCCACTTTGACGCTCGATATCAAGGCCCCCTCGCGGCAACTGCAGATTACCGGTATGACCGGGGGTGAGCGCGTGGTCCTTGAGTCCCGGCAAAGTCCGCTGGGCCGGATGAATTTTGAGATCGACGGGGAAGACGTGCGAGTGAATCAGGCGGGTGAATTGATGCTGGGCATTAACGTAGGCGAAGCAAAAGACAAAGACAGCAGTCTCTTGATTGATCCCAGCAAAGCACAGTTTTGGCAGATCGACGATGTGCAGCTTGAGGTCGTGGGCGTCGTTGTATCGCCATAAAGAGGATAACTGTGACGGGCGAAGGCCCGGTAGTCGTGACCGGGGGGCCTGACTCCGCGGTTTGATGCGTTCACCGCTGTTGATGACCATTCGATTTCTTTGGATCGAGGTCGTGACCAGTCCGATGATCGAACGTAATGGAAGAATGAAAACGCTAATGAATCACTTTTTCGGCAAACAGTTTCTCGTCCTAACAATCGGATTATTGCTGTCGCTCTCAAGTCCATCCTGTCCTGCGCAGGATAAGGCTCTTGCCTCCCTGAACTCGATGCCCCTTGAGGACGTCAAGAACATTAAGTTTCAGTCACCTTTGGCTCAACTGATCAAACTGGCTTGCCCCACGATGCTGTCGGAAGAGTTGGTGTTTCCTGTGGTGCCAGTCGTTGTCGCATCTGCCGACGGACTTAAGGAACTCTGGCTTCGAGCCGCCAGTCAGCCGGAAAAAGATCTCAAGTATGACGCCGTCATGGCGATCGCACGGGCACACTCACGAGGAATTCCCGGCTTCGAGGACACGGCATCGCAACTTGTAGAGATTCTCGAATCCGACGAAGCTGATCACGTGCTGCGACTGGCGGTCGCACGCGCGCTGATCGTGCTGAATGCACGTGAAACGGCACCCGTGCTCAGGAAACACTGCAGCGCCAGACTTGATCTTGCCAAGCTTGTCGAACCTGCATTAGCAGAGTGGAACGATCCTTCCATGCGTTCGGTGTGGCTGTCACGGCTGAGGGCGAAGACTGTTCGTCCCGGCCTTATGGTCCTGGCAATTCAGGCCGCTGCAAAGACAGATTTAACCGAGGCGGCTTCTCCGCTCCGGAAAATCATGTTCGCTTCGAATTCGCTTCCTCACCTTCAGCTGGAAGTCGCACAGGCACTGGCCACGTTGGGTGACGACGAAAATATCTCAGACGCCAGGACACTGGTTTCGGGCGCGAGCTTGGCATCGCCGTTTCTGGCGCGTTTGCTGGCAGCCCATTTGCTGACGCGTCAAACCGGCCCCGACGCTGAGACGTTGCTGACAAAGCTCACGAAAGACTCGCAGCCGGTCACACGTACGATCGCTCTCACTCGATTGATCGAACTGGATCCACAGCTCACCAGACCAATGCTGGACGGTGCCCTGCAGCAGAACGATTACAAACTTCGGATGATCGCCGGAAAAGCCTTGTTTGAATTGCGAACCCCTAAGGAAATTACACGTTTGAGCGCTCTTCTCGATGACCCTCATCCTCACGTCCGCTCGCACGCCCGAGAGTGGATGATTGAATCCGACGTGGATGGCGCACTCAGGGAGTCCGTGCGCGAGTCCGCGATGCAGATGCTGGACTCGGACCGGCCACACGGTCTCGCTCAGGCAGCTGTTCTGCTGGGGACCCTCGAATATCCACCCGCGGCTGACCGACTTATTGATTTGCTGGATCACAAGGCTGCAGATGTCGCCATCGCGTCGGCATGGGCCCTCCGCCGGTTAGTAATTCCTGAAACCGCCGAAGCCGCCTACAAACACCTTCGGCTGGAAACCGAAGACAGTTTGATTGAACGTCCCCGCAACGGGACGCCGTTGAACTGGAGATGGGATATGTACGAGCAACACAAACATCTCATCGAGCTGCTGGGGCTGCTGCGATATCGACCGGCAGATGATTTCTTCAGGAAGTTTTTGCCATATCCGCCGGACCCCCCGGTAGGTAGTCCATTTACCTGGATTCACTGCACTCATCGCGGGGAACTGCGGAGCCGAGCCATCTGGGCCCTGGGACGCATTCACCAAGACGTGCCCCAGGAGGAATTGGTTCCCATGTTGGTAGACACCCTGATGTATCCACGGGAGCTTCCCCACGTTCGCGCCATGTGTGCTCTGGCTTTGGGACGGATGAAGGCGACCGATGTTGAATCAGAGTTAAAGGAGTTCTATCAGCCAGGCATGCCCTACACCCAATTAGCTCCGGTGAAGAGCATTCTCGCATTGGCAAGCCGGGCGGCTTTGGAGCAAATCACAGGAGCGACACTCCCGCCGATGGAGGTCCAACCATTTGTGACTCCAAAGGCGACGGCTTGGTTCCTGGAGCCGCTCAGTGACTGAAAGCAAACCTCTTCCCTGGCCCGGTCCTGGCGAAGACGCTCAGATGGATTCCGGAACGCTTTCGCAGCGTGGCCCGATTACTTCACGACCATCTCGACAGACAATTCCAGCTCGGGAATGCTCTCACGGTTCGTCTCCAGACGGATCATGGCAATCTCGCTTCCCGCCGGTGACCCGGGTGGAACCGTCAACTTGATTAAGTAACGTTCTTTGGTCGGGGCTTTAAAGGATTCGTCCGGCTCAATCACCAGCTGCAGGAACGCGGGAGATTTCTCCTTGACTTCCACCTGCATGGGCTCGTCCTGCCGCGGCATAAACATCGAGAGTGTGACGGTCTTGCCTTGGCTCGCCTTGACGTTGCCCAGGTTTAATTTCATCAAGTCGCCATTCCAGCCGTTCCCCAGAATGAAGTACGGTCCCGGAATATTGCCACTGAGAAGTACGGTCATCTCAGGTACATGTTCGATGTCCGTGACGAACGTCAGCCTCTCCTGGAATCGTCCAATCGGCACAGGGCCCGCGATCGCCACCTTAATATTGTAACCCGACTTGATCTTAGCCCCCGTCTTTGCGCTTCGTTCCGCCAGTTCGGTCGGACTAATCGGCTCGATCTCGACCTCTGCAGCGTCAACCGAGCACTTGTAATCAATGACTTGAAACTCGTCCAATCCTGTCGAGATGATCGAGCCGTCAAATCGAACAGGAGAGTCCTCGCTGACACGTCTGAGTTGCCACACTGCACTCGGCAGCGGATAGATGAGCCACGCCACAGACCCCGCGATTTGCAGCGTCAGTTGCTCGTTTTCCGGGTCGTTCGTCCAGATCTCCGCCGACTGGTGAAACTGAGCTTCTGCCGACTCCGGTTGCCATGTCAGCAAAATCTCCACCGATTCCCCCGGCAGAACAGGATCAGCAGATACAGTCGGAAATGTGCACTTGCAGGTCACCTTGCCGGCCTGCAATAACAATGGTGCATCGCCGTCGTTACGCACGGCAAACGAATGGGACCCCGTAGCGCCGATTTGCATCCCGGCAAACCTGTGCAGACTCTCTCTGAGCACCGCCCTGGGATAAGGACCCTGCTCCGAAATCTCCAGAGGATTCAGCGGTCGTCGACCTGCAGGATCGGAGGCAGCGTCAGCCTGCTGATTGTTGACCGGAGCGCTCCACATGCTCACCAACGCAACCGCACCAAAAGCGGTACCAACCAGGACCAAAATCAGAACGGGCAACGGCTTCAAGGCGACATCTCTTGGAGAGAGGGAGTAATAAAACCTGACAACCAACAGGGAACCATTCTAAACACATCGAAAACCGAACAGATCAAATTCGGCCACGACGCACGATCCGTAGCTCACAGACTCTGAAGGAGTCCAGTGACCAGAGCGCAGCAAACTGGGATCTGAGTTCCTGCTCACTCAACCGCCCGGTCTCTTCCCTTACTGAAAGTCTTGTTGTCTGACGTATTTCATCCGACCAGAACCCACCCCACCCGCCAACGGTCCGTCAGAATTCGACACCCGGTTGCATCCAGTTCTAACAAATTTCGTTCGTTCGGCATGCCGTCGCCCCTCCGATCCAGTCCATACGAACAACTCTGCATCCTCACATTGGCTCTGCCAGTTTAGCAGGACCAATGGTTGATCGACACTACGTCGATTCTGGTACCAGTCGTTGGCAGAAAGCAAATGGACCTCGAAAACCTTATGGGAAAATCCCAACATTTTTGCAGTTTCACTCAATCTGATCGGTTGACATCCAGCGTGTACAGCAGTTATCGTTAGCCAAATGTGATCGTCATTTCGTCACTGAGACTACGTGAGGGTCTTCTTGCTGAAACTCGAGTTGCCCAAGTTATCTTCGCTATCCCTTATTGAATTTGGAGACTGCACATGCGAATGAAGAAGAGGAATCCAAGTTGTCTTCTTGGTTTTACCCTAATCGAACTTCTTGTGGTGATCGCGATCATTGCGATTCTGATTTCGTTGTTGCTTCCAGCTGTCCAGCAGGCTCGTGAGGCCGCTCGCCGGACCCAGTGCCGGAACCACCTGAAACAATTCGGGCTGGCCCTGCACAACTACCATGATGCGTTCCTTGCTTTTCCGATTGGAACAATGCATGCGGACGGGATGATCACCTCATCACGCCCGGAATGGCCCACCGTTCACCACTACCTGCTGCCCTTCATGGAACAGGCCGCAGCGTACGACATTTTGACAGGCATTCAGTCTCAGTCGGGCGAAATGTACTTAGGGGCTGGTTTTGGTGCTCCGGCACCGTGTCAAGCCACGACGACATGGTCTACTGCTCCTGTTAGCGGACTCGTCGGAGAAATATTGTCTCCCACTTGGGTCTGTCCCAGTGATACAGGTCCATTGACGAAATATTGTGGTTGGACGACCGCCAATCCCATGGGCATCTCCAACTATCTGGGAATCTTTTCTGGCCTGAACGATGGACAGTTTCGCTTCGGTACGTCCAACCCCAAATTTGCTGAGGTCACGGAGTACAGCCCGAGCCATATGGAAGCGACCTTTGGCTTAAACCGAGGAGCTCGAATCAGAGACATGACTGATGGTACGAGTAACACCTTGTGCATGTCAGAGTATTTGAGAGGCGTCGCGGGCGACTCCCGAGGATACATCTGGCTGGCACGGGCAGCGTTCCAGCTGATGTACGTCCACCACCCGCCAAACTCACCAGATGTAGAAGTTCTGCACGCCATCCACTGTGCGGGCTCAAACTGGGCGGGAATTGACACCCCAGGTCATCTGCCGGCTCAAAACATGCCGTGCGTCGAGGATAACAGTAACGCGCAACCATTGGGTAACCAGCAGGCGAGCTTCTGCTCACCACGAAGCCGGCATCCCGGTGGTGTGAACGGACTGATGGGTGATGGATCAGTTCGGTTCTTTAGCGACAGTATCGACTCTCGTCCGATTCCACTCGCTGAAAACGAAAGTTCCCACCTGATCCCAGCCAGTCAATTGGGTATCTGGCAGAAGTTGGGATTCATCCATGACGGTGAAGTTATATCCCAGTTTTAGTCAATGATTGACACCTAATAACACACCCTTCTCCTTCCCGGGGGGGGTGTGTTTTTTTTTGGATAAAAAGAGCCCCCCGGGACATGTCCGATATTCCTGCGTCAGCCAGCACATCAGCTGGTGGGCGAAGATACCGTGTTCAGTGACCGGCACATTTTCGAGGTCTCGTAAGATAACGTATGGGTCGACTAGGGAACACTCGACAAGAAAAGGATCCCCACCCAATCCCAGGTACATTGAACCTTCGGGTCGTGATGACTCATCATCATCGTCGTGGATAAAGGGTCGTCAGTTTGGTACAGTCGTGTACAGTGAAAACCTGCTGAGCAGCGTGTAAGGCATTCAGGACCAAGGTTCAGTGTTCGGAAATGGCAGAAGAGAAAAGGAACAGTCAAAATGCGGCAGACGATCGGCTTTTGTGTCCTTGGGTTGTTGGTAAGTTGTCTGGTCGGTTGCGGGGAAGATCTCGGGCGCCAGTCCGTTTACGGAGAAGTAACGCTGGACGGTGAGCCAGTCAACGGGGGAAATATCTCCTTGGCGCCTCAGCCAGGGACGCAGGGGCATACCTGTACCGCGACGATTGATGAAGCCGGCAACTACGAGATTGGCGACGACGCGGGTCCGACCATCGGTAGTTATCGCGTAGGGGTCACCTGGAAGAAACCAACGGGAGAGAAGTCCGTCGATCAGGCTTCGGGCATCACGATGGACATCACTGCTGAAGCCATCCCCCTGAAGTTCAACGCCCGAACAGAACTTGTCGTCGAAATAGCGGCAGGATCGAATGAGCACAACTTTGCACTGAAGACAACGGAGTGATTCCCAGCATTTTTGGCCGGCCAATCCCGGAGCGCTGCACGAACGTTGCCAGGCCAGTTAGCGTCAGTCGTCCCAATCCAGCAGGGAAAGTGATGCAGGACGTGAGAGCGCGCCATCAGGCGGCGTTCTTCGGCAGCAGTCACGAGTGTCTTCCAACTCCGTTTGCTTGGCCAGCCTGTAACCGCCGTCGGTGCGGAATGACACGGACACTTCTTTTCGACAGTACGATGCTTACAAGTCTGATCGACTTGAACTCATTTCGGACACTCTTGGGTTCCTGAGAATCGAAGACGATGCTGTGACACCGATTTCCAGCGATAGTTCAGCCCGGGTCGTTCAGGTTTCTGCCACTTGCGATCGTCGCGTGTGTGCTTAACACCGGGTGTCGTGAAACTGAATCACGCTCTTCACAAATGACAGTGGCATCAACTGTTGACTCATCACCCGACGCCGGGGACCTGCAGTCTCGCTATGACACCTCAAGTACCTGCAGAAAGTGTCATCAGAAACACTACGCATCATCGCAGGATGACTCAGGACGTGACTCCCGAGGCGGTCGTGGCCAAGATTTGACGGCCAGCCGATGACAGTCAATGGCTATCCGTGCCGAGCGTTTCAGCGTGACAACCGATTCTTTGTCACTATGGTTGATCTCGTTTGGGACCAGCAATAGCTTTCCACCGGCGACGACCCGACCAGCGACTCCAATGCACGCAAAATCACTCGCGAGGTCGACCGCGTGGTTGGTTCTCATCATCAGCAGGTTTATCTCACGAAGTTTCCTAACGGGGCCTACCACACACTCCCGCTGGTGTGGAACATCGCACACCAGCGCTGGGTCACGCGGAACGCCGTCTTCCTGACGCCGTCAACCCGAGGCTTCTATCAGAAGACGAAGCTTTGGCATAACGGCTGTATTCTCTGTCATAATACGGCGCCACACCCTGGTCTTCAGGAATCGAATTCTTAACAGGGAATTCGACGTGTCTGGAACAGTGCCGTTGCTGAGTTGGGGATCGCGTGTGAAGCGTGCCATGGCCCTGCTGATTCTCACGTGAGACTGGAGAAGCAACTGGCAGGTTCGGAAGAGCGTCCTGATGATTTTGGTTCTCTGATTGTCAATCCGTCCACTCTGAAGCAGGAACAGTCGCTGCTCGTTTGCTCACGGTGCCACGGAAAGATGATCGCTAAACAGCAGTATGATCGCCAGTGCCTGACAGACGGTGATTTTTTGAATCCGGTGACTGGGATTATGCCGATCGGTACGATCATCCAATGCTGGACCTGAGCACGAAGTTCGATGAAAGTTGGCAGGGAAAGCTTTTCTGGAAGGATGGAACACCGCGAACCACCGCTCTGGAATACCAAGGTCTGCTGATGTCACCATGCTGCGAAGCCGGAGAGCTGACCTGTTTGTCGTGTCACAGCATGCATCACAGCGACCCCAACGATCAGTTGCGTTTTGGCGACTCCCTGCAGCTCCCTGTCGTACAGCAGAACCTGGCATGCACGCAGTGCCATGATAACTACAAGTCCGATGAGCAGCTTCAGCGACACACACGTCATGCGCCTCAGACGCCCGGCAGTCTTTGTTACAATTGTCACATGCCCTGGCAGGCGTATTCGCTTCTGAACCGGGTCCGCAGCCGTCGCATCAGCAATCCATCGGCCGCGGTTACAGACGAATTCGGGATTCCCAATGCCTGCAATCAATGCCATGTCGACAAAACACTGGAGTGGACGCAAAAGTCACTGGCGCTTTGGAAAGGCCCAACGACTGATCCCTCCCAACGCATCACCGCAACGTGTCGTTGACTGTTGTCCACGCGCTTTCGGGACATGCACTGCAGCGTGCTCTGGCTTTGGAGCAATTGGGAGATGCGGGAAATTTTGATGTTGCCGGGTCCGGCTGGCGAAGTCGCATTCTCACCGAGTTGCTTGAAGACAACTACGACGCCAACAGGCTCCTGGCATTCCAGGCACTCAGGAAACTTAACGGCTTCGAGTTTTTCGACTTCGACTACATTGGGACGCGGGACGAACGTCAGGCTTCCGTTCGGGAAGCACGTCAAATATGGCACCAGGTCGCGACGCAAACCGATCACTCCCGGCTTCGGCACATTCTGAATGTGACTACAGATTCAGAGATGGAAGATCTCATTCAGCAGCTGATCAGGGAGCGAAACAAAGTTACCATCGACATCCAGGAATGAATTGTCGGATAAAGACCGCAGGGAGCGGCTCAAACAATTCCAAATCGAACCTGGCACCTGCCACGCAACAGCTGCCAGAGGATCCCACACACCGATGTAATTTTTGGGAACGTCCGGCGCTCCACATTCCCGCTACTGTGCGAGTCGGTTGAATTTCGGCTGCGGACCTGAAGTCACTACGACCCTGAAGACGCCGAACGGATGACACAATGACCCGCCCAACAGAAACGATACAGCTTCATGGGGCGAAAGACTCATGCCCTGAACCAACATCATGATACTGATTGATCTTCGGCGCCTTAATTCGCAGTGGCTTCGCCTGCGGCCATTGAATCATGATTTCATCCACTGTATCGATGGATCCCAGGCCAAAATGAACGACAGAGGCATGTTGTGACTTGAGAGAATCGCCGCTGGTTACAACATCTGTCAGTAACCTGTCGGAAGCCAGCACAGTTACTCGAGCACCCAGACCGGAACATGGTGCGTGGTTCAGTCGTACACCAATCCAGTTTGAATTTGACTCCATTTTGTTCTCAAAAATATGGACAGCAAACGGTGACTCCGCGTTCTCCCGGGCAACGACAATCAGGTCCATCCAGCCATCTCCGTCCAAGTCGTCACTGATGACATTGCGCGAGTCAAACTCCGTGGCAACTCCTGCCTGGAACCCGATATTCAGGAACCCTTCGCCCTGCTGATTGCTGAATAGTACGTTGTGTTCGAATCCGTTCCATGAAATTGGACTCAGCTCCTGCGAAATCATCGATTTCAGAAAGTCATGCACCTCCGGATCCTCCTCCGAATCTGCCGTGTAAATATCATGACACCAGAAGCGTGTACAGTAATCTCTGGCAGTGCTTCCACTAATGTGTCCGTTACCGATATAGATATCACGATCGCCGTCATTGTCGAAGTCGAATGACGAAGCTCCCCATGACCAGCCCGTTCGCGCAACCTGGCTGTTGAATTGTGACTGAGTGAACCCGGCCTCACCACCGAGATACAAGCGGTTTCCGTATCCCATTTTTTCCCGAAATTTCTGGTGTTCCGGAAAATCGTCACGTCCAAGACCAAGATGATCAAGCCGCCGTGCCGTGGTCGATGACATTCCGATCATTAACAGATCCAAACTCGAATCAAGATCGTAATCTCCGAACGTCAGTGCCATTCCGAACGAATGACGGTTGTCCCCTAACGACTCTGTTACATCCTTGAATCTGCCGGCGCCATCATTCGTGTAAATGTCAAGCCCGGAGAAGTCACTTGCGACTGCAAGGTCCAGATCATTGTCCCCGTCCATATCGATAAATGACGCACTGTATGTTCGCCGCCAGCGTTTCGCCGCCAAGCCTGACTCCTCTGTCACATCAGTAAACCGACCATTGCCGTCATTGCGCAGCAGGTATGCCGGAAGCCCGTCATTTGCGTCGTAATAAGGAGTGGGCATCTGGCCTCCGTCGTAGGCCATCTTATATTGGCCAAGCCAGACGTCCAAATCTCCATCTGCGTCGATATCACCGGCCGTGATGACCATAGGATCCAGCAGCCTTTCCGGAAAAGTGAACGTCGTACTTGTCGCTTCGGAGAACCTGCCGTCGTCGCTTCGCGAAAACAATATCAGTTCACCATTCGAAGCACCCAGAAGATTGATTGCTCCGTCTCCGGTGAAATCGGCGAGAATCCCACAAAGCGTCAGGTTACTGCGTTCCAGGTTGATCAGTCGCTCACGTTCAAACTTCCAGTTCCCGCGGTTCCAAAAGAAGGCGTTGAATGAGGGAAGAATAATCTCCGAAAGCCCGTCGTCATTCAGATCGCAGGTCATCAGCATCGCCAGAAAACCATACCGCTGGCTTGTTTCGTTGAGAACTGTGACACGTGAAAACATCGGCTGACCTTGCCGGGACAGCACTTTCAAGTTGGCCGTTTCAATACGACGCGGAACAATCCGGTCCGGTGCCCAGTTAACCAACAGGTCGCCCGTAATACTGTAGTAAGTTTCTTGTGATCTGTTCCGAACGTGCAGTGTCATCGACACGACGGACCGTGGGTCTGCAGAATCCGGCTCAAACCGGGAATGATGCCATTCGGACTGAACAAGGTCGTATCCGCCGGCCTTCATTGTATTCAGCCAATCCTTCCACTCATCACGGGTTAACTCGACATCACCCTGCTCAAAAATGATCGATTCGACTCCCAATTCATGAAGCTGTGATCTGGCGGGTGTTCCCAGAACAATCGTCTCAAATGGAAAGGATTCAAGTACCTCATACTTGTCTGCGCTGTTACGTAATTCGTCCCACAAGCGTACAAACGGTTCCTCATATTCCTGTGCCATGACTTCATCGGACCAAACCGTTCTATCGAGCGATTCACGTTCCGACGCCAGTTTTTCAACCGCCGCGGAAGCGGTCGATTCACCAGCATCAACTTCAACACCAGCATCAACAGCCGTTTGGCGTTCCTGGCGCGGAATCGACAGCCGGTACACTGCAAGGCCAAGCACAACCAGGATCGCGATGGCGACGACAATCAATGGAACCCGAGTTCGCACTTCTGTTTTCATCGATATCCACCAAGCCTGTATGGCTGCACATTCGCTGCTGTGTTTTGGCCAGTTGAATCCATTATGGCCCACCCAGTTCGTCCGTTTGACCTGTTGCCGGGCGGAGGGAAAATGTCAGGACGGTGAAGAATGGCGAACCCCTTGGCAAGGTAATCGAATAAAACGTCTTTGGAAAGGACTCGCTGTAATAAGACAGTTTCAAAACTGCTTACCATGCAGTGATATCCAGGTTTGGGGGGGGCCGCCACTATAACAGTTCCCATTCAGCGCCGAGACGACTTTTAGCATCGAGCAAACTCTTCGGCAGAAGGACAGATGTGAACGGAACTGGCGGCTTGAAATGAGGTTCTTCAACATTCTATGAGTACTGGGCAAAAATGTTCGAGCTACCGGTCCGAACTCTGCAAACGGTGGTCGTCCTGTTCACCACACGGTGATGTCAGCTTTCAAGAGCAGGGCGATAAGCCCACACGAACGCTGCGAGTCATCGGATTACCGAAAATCGTTAAATTACAGCAGTTTACCGTGGCGCTAACAGAACCTCGATGAGCCTGAATTGAATGTGTTCTCCGGACACCTGAGGCTCGTAACCTCATACGCCCATCGCCCCTCTCTCGTTCTACGGGTGCTTCAGTTCCACGACGGCGCTATCATCCAGACGGTGTTCCGATGTCATGCCGGTTGGCCATCGGACTTTGAACCTGCCTCCTGAATGACGGACAAAAAAGAGGCTGGAGCTCGATTGGGACAGATAGCCACTCCCTCCGTAAACCTCGACAGAATTCAGTAGCTCTCCATCAGCCCAGTACTCAACCCAGGCACCGAGCGCACTCGAGTTTCCGCTGCTCCCGGTCAGCCTTACGACGACCGGCTGTTTCTCACGAATTCCATTGTGTTGTAAGAATCGGATAGGTCCGTTGTTCTGCGCCACAATCAAATCAGGCCAGCCATCCTGGTTATTGTCACAGACGGCGAGTCCCTTCGAGTCGTTGCCCAGCACAATCCCACTCTCGCCGGGATCAACCGGCTCGAGATTTCCCTGGCCATCCCCACGAAGCAGCAGCCCGATACCGCCATCCATACGGCCGGTTTCCGGCTGGGGTGCATAAAAATTTTGTCCCAGGATGAGATCCAAATGTCCATCGGCATCAAAGTCTGCAACTGCCATTCCGAAAACCGGAGCTGACTGAGCAAGAAGGGGTAAACGGCGTACCTCAAACTGAACACTACCCAACTCAGAGGATCCGCTGCCCTGATTCATCAGCAGCAAATGTCCCAGCTCATTGGCAGAAAAACGGTCGGCCTGCTCCAGCTTCGGCTCTGTGTAGATGTTGACAAGATCCGCCTCGCCAAACTCTCTGTACGATCCAAACAGGTCAGCCAGATGAGGCATGGCGTTCGTAGAGCAACTGCGGCCGCGAACGGGATAAAGATGCCCGTGCTCATGCATCGCCTCAACACAGTACAGCGTTCCCTCTTCGCCAAACTCACCAGAGTAAACGAGTGCAGGGGACTCGTCACTCGCTTTGTATTTGGTATTCAATCCGACATTGCCGGCCACGTAGTCCATACGTCCGTCGGAGTTGAAATCTCCAGCCACCAAACTGTTGAACCATCCCGAGATCGGTGACAGACCCGCGGCTTCGGTCACCTGTGTCAACGTCCCGGCATTGTTGTCGAACAAGTGGACCGGCCCCCATTCGGTTGCCACCAGCAGATCGAGCCATCCGTCATCATCGGCATCGGACCAAAGCGCCGAGGTAACCAACCCGAGACTCGCAAAACTCCGATCGTGCTGTTCGGTGACGTCGGTGAACTTGCCGCCGTCATTCTGTAACAGGCTGCTGCGTGCCGCGTGCGGGTATTTGCCGGGCTGGACTCGACCGCCCACAAACAGGTCCAGATCCCCGTCGCGGTCAAAGTCCGCGGCCAGGACACAGCTGGAACTAATCCGCAATTGAGGCAAAACCACATCGTCGGGTTTCTCGAATTCGCCGCTGCCTTGATTGAAATACAAACGGTCGGTCAACAGTG
>CAUZPL010000064.1:0-37133 GCA_963581585.1 Planctomycetota bacterium | reverse complement strand
ATCAGTTCACAGAACTGCACCAATAGAACGTTCCCATGATTTCACATGTCACGTTTGAAGAACTCACCAGCGGCCTGTCGGAAATCTGTCAGTCTCCAGCGGACAAAGGCGTCTTGAAAGCGATCGTCGTTCGGCCCGCGTCCGATGATCGGACATCGCTGACAGAATGTGAGATCAGTCCGGAACGTGGTATTCATGGAGACAACTGGGCCATGGGTTGCTGGATGTCGTTACCCAATGGAAGACCACACCCCGATGTGCAGGTTGCGATTATGAACTCACGCGCAATTGAGCTGATCTCTCCGAACGAAACTCGCCGGCCTCTCGCAGGCGACAACCTGTATGTGGACTTGAATCTTAGTATCGATAATTTGCAGCCCGGGCAGCAGCTCGCTCTGGGTTCGGCCGTCCTTGAAATCACCGAAGTTGAGCACAATGGTTGCCATAAATTTGCGCAACGTTTTGGTACTGACGCTGTGAAATTCGTTAACTCTGACGTCGGAAGGAAACTCCGCCTTCGTGGAATTTACGCCAGGGTCGTACAGACAGGTGCCATCCACACCGGAGACTTGATCGAAAAACTATGAGGAACATTGACGGCGTCAGTCACCAACCCGTAAAACTTTGAAAAGTCCCGATGACACGATTTCAATGTGTGGCCTGAACACGCCAGAGTCTGTGACGTGTCGTGCGAGACGGGTGCATGGTGGTTACCAAAAAAGATTGCCTTATCCGCCGGGTTCGGCAATCCGTCTCATGTACAGCCGTTGAACTTCGCGCATACAGCATCGGCCGTTCGCTGCCAGCGTCCGGCATTGAGAGTCGCTCGACTCGGATTTTGCGAGCAGCTCGCGGATACGTGTTGGCGTTCCCTGGCGCACATCGGACTCAAGGTCCTCCAAAGTAAAGCCGTAGCACGCACAGATCGGAGCAACCGGGTCTTTCGGGTACACCGCAAACTGCAACTCGTTGATCGTAACTACACGCTCAAACTGATCGAAATAGCCCACCTCACATCTGGAAAAATCGCAAAACCAGGCTGAGTCTGCCAGACGTGGTCGCGACTGCTTCTGCACATGATGATCGAGCGTTTCCCTGTCCACGGCTGTGCCGAGCGATGCACATCGCGGACAGTAAGCCCGGCCATTCAACTCCGGTTCGCGAACGAAGGCTTTGTTCATGGAAGCTACGGTCGCTCTATTTCAGGGCTGCCGCATGACGTCCCGCCCTGGGATCACCTGCTGCGTGGATAACGCCGGTTTCATGGTCGATGTAGAGCATGACGGGATTGGCGATCGGCCCTATTGTGGTCTCGACTTTATGTCCTCGCCGGATCAACGCCCGGCGAACAGTTTCCGGTATGTCCTCATTGAGACTCATTTTTCCCACCCCCTTAAACACAGCCTTGCGGTCTGGATTGGGATCAAACGAATTTTCGTGATGGAAGGTGCTGAAACGAGCGGCGGTCACGGCCTGCTCGGGGAGCATACCAAAGTCAATGTGATTGAGGAGCAGGTTCAACGTCGTTTGATCCTGCAGGTCACCGCCCGCCACGCTGATGGCAACAACCGGCTTGCCGTCCTTCATGACAAGCGTGGGAGTCAGCGTGATACGCGGCCGCTTGCCCGGCTGTACGCGGTTTGGATGTTTCAAAGTCGTATTGAGACTTCGGACCCGATTACCCTGAGTGACGCCGGAAGGGCCTGGCTTGTTCCCGACCAGATTACAGCTGGGTGTCGCCGCCACGACGTTGCCCCAGCGATCCGCAACGACACAGGTTGTCGTATCCTGTACGGGAATCTTTGCCGAGGAATCCTCCAGTGTATCTTGTCCCTTAATTGGGCGCGGTCCCCAGGGATCTCCAGGACGTCTCTCCAGTGAGGCATGATTCATGTGAATCAGTGTCCGTCGCACGCTGGTATATTCATCCGACAGGAGCTGAGCAAGAGGCACTGACACAAACCGTGGATCTCCGTAGTACTCATCGCGATCGGCCATCGCCAGCTTCATTGATTCGATCACGACATGAATGTAATCGGAAGAGAGGTGTCCCATCCGGTTCAGATCGAATCCCTCCAGTAACCGCAGGGTCTGGCACAGGTACGGTCCCTGGGTCCATGGTCCGCATTTGTAAACCATGTAGCCACGATAGGAAACGGAAACAGGGTCCTCGACGTGAGTCACGTGAGCCGCCAAGTCACGTTTACGCAACAGCCCGCCAGTCCTGATATACCAGGCTTCCAGTTCATCCGCGATATCGCCTGTGTAGAACCGGTTGCGAACCGCGATCAGCTTTTCGTCGCGGGAACCGTTCGTTTCATTTTCACGCCGGACCAGCTTCTTCATCGTATTCAGCAAATCGCCGTGCCATGGCATATGAGCTGCATCGAGAAGCGTCAAAGTCGGCTGGACTACCTGTTCGAAGGACATAGTTCCATACAGCCTGAGCGCGGTGACACAAAGGTCAATCGCACCGGGGACAGGGGCCGCTTTCATACTGCCCATCGAGGGGATGCCGTTTTTATAGAACCAGTCGATTGCCGACCGATCAAGGGGAGCTCCGCCGACACCACACAGGACTTTAACCTCCTGGCTGTCAGCATCGTAAATGATGAGGGGGACCTCTCCACCAATGGCGAACAACCCATAATCGGTAACGGACAACGCGAGCAGAGTCGCGACGGCAGCATCCGCGGCGTTTCCTCCGTTACCCAGGATTTGCAGGCCAGCGGCTACCGAGTCTGCGCTGCCGGCTGCGACGGCACCTCCTTTTCCAACTCCCTTCCATGTGATCTGTTCGGCTGTCGACTCAGATATCGGCCAAAGCAGACATATCAGCGACCACCCCCCAATTTTGCAGCACCGCATCGCTAGCCCTTTCGTGTTGATCGTTGTTTCCACGCTGCAGAATCTGTATCCCGCCATCAAACAACTCCCATGAAACAGCCTTCAAACCCAGGTCTGATTCTGTGGGAACGTGCCACGACTACCTGCCATTGTCAATGATGGGCCTGCATTCTGTGGCACTGGTTTGGCGACATCGATGACTGCGTGCAATTATTGAATGCTTATACATTTCATTGGAATCACCGACAGGCTGGAATTCGATTTCAACTACGGCGGCGCGATGTTTCACCAGACGAACGTTTAATAACCTAGCTCAGGATTCAAAGCCATGATCGTTGAAACCGTGGCATGCAGTGATATACGTTTTCTCGTGTCGAACAGTAACGGAACTAACTATTGTGACAGGATGATCGCTGAAGAAATCCGGCATGGCCGGAAATTCGACAAATCCGATCGCCGACTGTTGCCGGGTCAGATCTTCATTCATTGACGAGCAGCACAGATGGGCACTTTAATTTGCGCCGGGTACAGAAAATTCTCCCTGTTGGCTTGTGCTCAGCAGCGAGCAACTGCCTGTCATCCTGAACTCCGGCATGCATTGAGAGCATCCGGGAATTTTCATCTTCCGCCGGGGTACTCTCACTCTCTGATTCCCTGTGAGCCACCGGATTTTCGTGACAGCAACTCGCACTATATGGAAAAACGACCCGCGATGGTGGCTCGAACCAGGTAAATCATCGCTGCTGTCACGACGGCGCATCCAGCTGTCCCCACGGTATAGGCATCGTCGGTTTCCGGGTCTGGTGTCGCTCCCGGGTATCAGCCGGTCGATGGCGAAAAAACTCAACCAGTTCACAGAGCTGTTTCACGGCCTCGTCATAGACGCGTCCTCCCTTTTCAGCCGTGGCGAGCTGCGGTTCACCCATGACACCTCGCGGCGAATACGTGCTCGTCCAGGATGTCAACGCCCCTGGACCGCGTGCGAGCAGGTCAGTCCAGATGTATGGGTTGCCGTCGTTCAATGTGTTGATGTGATTTTTTATCCGGTCCTTGCGGACCCCATCCTGGTCAAGATAGAGATACAGTGATGTTTCCAGTTCGCATGCATGCGAAATTCCACCGGGAAATGTGCTCTCACGCCACTTCGGAAGAAACGCGGCGTCAATTGTCAGCAGATGCCACCACGCAATCAGCATGCATTCGGCATCCGTTTCCAGATTGGTGCGTCGAGCGGCAAGATCCAGATTTGGCATGTTCGATCCATGGCCGTTGAACAGAATGATCTTCTTGAAACCGTGGTAGGCCAGCGACTTCGTGACGTCCAGTACCTGCCGAATGAACGTCTCGTAGTGAGTATTGATAGTTCCGGGAAAATCCATCACATGCCCTGTATAGCCATACGCAATGATCGGCAGGACCAGGACCTTGTTCGGAACAGCCTCTCCCACACCTCGTGCAATTCCACCAGGGCAGACAAGATCAACGTCCAGCGGCAGATGATCACCGTGCTGTTCCACCGCTCCGCAGGGAACAATACAGACCTGATTTTGATCAATCGCTTCGTTGATTTCCGGCCAGGTAAGCTTCTCGTAACGATGTTCCGTTTCGGCACGGCTTTGCATAACCATCAATTCCTGCTGTCAAACTCGGGCAGACTGTCCATATTTGTTCCAGTGGGATCCGCCCGCAAGTCCCAGTTTTGAACCAGATCACCTTCATTACTCGATGCGGAACAGTGCCTCATCCGGTCATCCTAACAGAATTCATTCGACACATCTCACTGACGACTCGGAGACCTCACGTCCGGAGTGTTGCCGGACTCCATACACAGAGTCACCCACACCATTGCGGTGACTTCGTGCCCTGGGCGATTCAGAACAGCAATGCCGGAACAACTCCAAATTCCCTTCCTGGTTACACAGACCCGAGTATGCAACCACAGAGATGGCGGGTTACCAGCGGTATCCTCACCGCTGTTTCCGCGGCGCCGGAGACACCACCACGGCGAGCTCCGCATTCGGGCGTCTGTTCCGACACATCCTCCAAACAAAGACATGCACCGTTCACGATGCGACAGCCAAGAAATCACCTCTCATAAACTCATGCCATGAATAAGTTGTCAGAGAACATTGCGAACCAGGCAATCATGTTGCAGATGTTTGATCGTCCGTGGGAAATTGAGATAGTCTCCCAAGAGCGGCTGTGAATGTGCTGCAAACGTCCCCCACCGTCTCCTACTCATGCAGTACACAAACCATGCCACAACCGGTGAAACATCAGTTACAGGAAGTCAATTGCGTTCCTGCGTGTGCAACGTTTCAGCGACCAGTCTATGATGCAGAGCACAACTCTCATCGGGACAATCTGATGTCTTCCTCTCCTAATATCGTGTCCGAGCATGCCCTCGAGCAGTTCGATGAGCAGGGATTTTTCATCCTCTCTGAATTTTTCAGGCCCGGCGTGGTAAACGGTGTCCGCAGTGAAATGGAAGCCTGGGTCGACTGCCAGGCAAACGCATTTTTCAACGAAGGAATCAATGACGACCTCCATGAGGATGCGGATTTTGAAACCCGCATTCTGCACGTCTTCGCCCGCTGCCATGATCGGCTACCCACGGCGATCCGCAGCGAGCTGCACCTGCCGGGTATGTTTCCGATGTTCTTCAATTCACGTTTACTGGAATTGGTAGAGCAGATTCTGGGTCCGGAAATCCGACTTTATCCCAACTACAGTGTGCGTCCCAAATTTCCCGGTCTTGCCAAAACCGAAGTTCTCTGGCATCAGGATGCAGCCTACACGGCTTCCGGACGGCACGGAGTGGACCAAACATCCGGTGACCTCAGGTATGAAAAACTGCGGATGATTAATGTGTGGTCGCCACTGGTTCCCGCACGTCGAGAAAACGGCTGTATGCAATTTGTGCCAGGTTCCCACAGGACGGGACTCGTACCACACGTGGAGAAGAATGAATATTACCTGGAGATCGCAAGTGAACATCTCAATGAATGTCTCGAGAACGCAGTTGATGTGAATCTGGATCCGGGAGACGTTGTGTTGTTCAGCAATCTATTATTTCACCGCGGCGCTCCCAACCGCAGTGGTGGAGTTCGCTGGAGCTGTGACTGGCGTTATCAGGATGCACGCCAATCCACAATGCGCAACGAAAAGGGGCACATGGCTCACAGCTGCAGCAATCCTGCTGCAGTGGTGCAGTCAGCTGAACAGTGGGCGTGTCTGGAGTTCAGGTGATGCGTGTTCTGATGCACCAATAACGGATTGCGTAAGCTACCCCACAACTGCGAGAGTCTTTATCAACGTTTTAACGTTCCTTTCACGAGGAAATGCCTGATGTACGAAAAGCCACATATCGATCGAATCACGCGACGCAGTTGCCTGTACATGGGAACCGGAACGCTGGCAGGAGTCAGTGCGTCGGGTATCCTGCTGAATTCCGAAATTGCACATGCGAAGGAGAACGCAACCGTGAAAGCACCAAAAGCTGCAAACACAAAGGTCGACCGGCATCCACACGAATTCCGTCGGATGGTCGCACTGGGAGAGAGCACAACTGCCGGCGGGTGGAGTACATCGCCGAGTCGCTGCTGGGTTTTGGTACTTGCTGATCTGATCAGTGATTTTCAGACTCAAACGATCGAATGTGTCAACTCGGGGATCGGAGCAAATGTCATTTCGACAAAAAGTCCGGCTTACGAACAAAGTGGGAAACCTGCTGCGAACGAACGTCTGGAACAACACGTTGTCGCGCACGACCCGGACCTGCTCATCATTTCCTATGGCCTGAATGACGCCCGTGGTGGAACACCGCTACCGCTCTTCCAAACGGAAATGATTTCACTCATTGAGGCCGTTCGACAGAAAATCCAACCACTGATCGTTCTGCTCGGACCATACTTCATGACGGATTTCACGGTTGGCGGAGAAGCATGGACTCACGCGGACCTGCATCTCTTCCAACGTTTCAACACAGCCATCGCACAGACTGCAACCGTTCAGAAATGCCTGTATGTCGACCTGCTGGCGGCCAACGGCCGCACAGACTGGATGGTCCATTATGACGGAGTGCATGCCAATGATCTCGGTCACCGCATCGTGGCAAACCGTATTTTTGAAGTCCTGGCGCAGAACGCGTCCGGTCTGGCAAAGATGACGAAACAGGCTGAAAAAACCAGTCCGAGGTGGCGGGACGAATCAACGCTTAAGGCGGACTACGGATTCTGAAGCCGAGCATCAGGCCGTCCGACGACTGCCGCCTGAGATCGTTCAACCCAGGGTCATTGCCGAAGCCCCGTACCTTCATCCGGACATCAGCTCGATCCCGAAGGTGAATGCTCACGCGCCGGCGAACTTCTCGGTCACCCGGTTGGCCTTGGCCATTCGTTCGACCTGGGTGTGGAAGTCAAAGCGCTCGAAGATGTCACACACGTCTTCCGAAAACATCTGAACATAAGAGAACATGTTTTCCGCGATGTTGTCCTGATCGCCCGTCAGCTTCTTCATGTCCAGGGGCGACGTATTGAAAGGAAACCACCAACTGGACCTCAGAGCTGGACTTTCAAAGTTTTTACTGATTAGTACGGGTCACCGCAAGTCATCGACCACTACCCAGTATCACCGGATATCACACAAAAAGAATTACAAAGAGATAGCGCCCACAGTGATACCGGCTCACGATGCACATTTTTGACGGCGGTTCACTGGACAGAGAAGTTCTGACCGGCTTCCTCGCAGATGGGACGGCCATCAACAATCAGCTGTGGATGTATGATTCCGCCAAGGTCACGTTGGCCGCTCCAGGCGCCGTCCTCCCCAAGCCGAGTTCAATCCCGATGCTGGCCAGGGGAGCCACGATACTGGGCAGCATGTCGTTCCGCCGTCGCTGAAAGCACACGCTCGCAGTGCACTGATCCCGCAGCATCGGCTTACCGAGACAAGTCCCGTTCTTCTGTGCTCATCTTGCGCCAGTCCCATGGTGCAATGATTTTGTGACGGCCCGACCACAGTCCCGTCTTCAGCCGGCGTGGCTGTGTCTCGGCTTCCGCCAACGCGGGGCCATCGGGCGCGTACTTCACATAGTTCCAAGCCACACCTGCAGCGACACACACGGTTAATCAGCGTGCCATGGTGATAAATGCCACCGATTGTGCAGCCGTCTTTACCTGGACTGTCAGATTTGCGCAAGCCTCTTCAGGGTCGCGAAATCTTCCAGTGCTGTGGTCGCACCAATTTGTGTCACCGAACAGGCTCCGGCCGCAGCACCCAGTCTGCCGGCGTCAGCGATCGACAGGCCGTGAATGAGACCGGTGATTAATCCGGCGTAAAAACAATCGCCAGCACCGGTCGTGTCGACAACCGGACCAGGAGCCGTGACCGGATCAATAGAGATCCATTCACCGCCCGCGGTGCTGAGCAGGGCTCCTTTCTCACCCATCTTGACTCCAAGCAGAGCACCGGGGGCGTACCGTCGATACGCCTCAATCATAGAAAGCGGATCTTCCTGTTCCGTCTGCGACCGCGCTTCCGTCAGACTGGGAACGTAAATGTCGACATGCGGCAGAATCCGGTCCAGCGGGGTCATTGCACCTCCTCCTCCCGCCGTATCCAGTGCGACCTTACAGCCGGAATCCCGTACTTGCCGGAAGACATCCGGCAGTTCGTTTTCCAGTTCCGGCATCAGAGCGTAATAACCGAAAAGTGCATACTGACATCCTTCGAAGATGTCGATTCTGCGTTCAATGATACTGCGATTGAAGCGTTGAGATGCCCCGGCGTAAAACAGAAACGTGTGCTCTCCGTCTTCCCCGCCGACAATGACAGTAACACTGGATGGCAAACCGTCGACGGTCACCAGGTGTGAAGTGTCCACATGCTCGTCATTCAGTCGCTGTCTAAGAAACCGACCCCAGAGGTCATTGCCGACGCAGCCAAATGCACTCGTCTTCAGTCCAAGACGAGCCATTGCCATTGTGCAGTTAGGAACGATTCCGCCGGTACCCGGACGGATCGGATCAACGTGGCCGGTGTGGAGTTCCACCAGCGGCCGGGTTCGATCAACCGTGCGCACAGGAATATCAACGCAGATCTCTCCACACACAATACAGTCCACAGCCCTGGATTCTTCATTCATCGCACAGGACTCGCATCAGCATGGGCGTTGTCACGGGAATCATATTGAACAGAGCCTGTAATTCGACACCGTTATACTCGACCGCTACGATCGTGCGCCTGGGGTAAAAATTCAACCGTTCAACTCATCGACCTGCCACACAAACTATGACGAAGACACTGGACGAGAAACTGGAACGGATCATCGCTGATCCGTCTGTCGGGGATTTCATTCTGGCGGATGCCAAAGACGCCGATATGGGGTTCGGCATCGCCGCTCCTGGTGTGAATTTCGGTGAAGACCACCAGCCGTTGCCGTTTCAGAGCCTGGAGCAGTACCGCAGGTCGATGAGTGAAATTACGAAGCAGGGACTCATTGACATTATACTGATGAGTGCCAGTACCAGTGAACAGCTTACTATTATTGAACGCCTTTTCGATGGCAGTTCTGTGACTCCGGCCGTGCGTGCCAATGATACAACCGACATCTGGCTGGGACTGAGCGGCGGTTACGGGAACGAACCTTCACGAGCATTTCGTTCGGCAACGATTGAGCAGATTCAGTGCGGGCGAATTGAATGTGAGCCGGATGAGCGTCGGCTCGGTGCTGACCTCGGATTGTACTCGATCACCTTCAACAATGATCGGGATCTGGACCTGGAAGCCCTTGAGAAATATCGCGAGTTTCGGATTGAAGCCGAACAAAAGAGCTTCCGTCATTTCCTGGAACTTTTTGCTCCCAATGCGACCGGCAACAAAACGCCTGATGACATTCCGCGTTTCGTCAACGACAGCATCGTCCGCTGCCTTGCCGGAGTCACTCAGTCGGCGCGACCGCTGTTCCTGAAGATGCCTTATTTCGGTCCGGCGGCAATGGAACAGCTTGCACATTACGACCGAACCATCATCCCGGGAATCCTCGGTGGACCGGCCGGCACAACGCACGACGCCTTTCGCATGCTCTGGGAAGCAAAAAAGTACGGAGCACGAGCAGCACTGTTTGGACGCAAAATCAATATCGCTGAAAATCAGCTCGAATTTGTGACCGTATTGCGTGCTTTGGCTGATGGCCAGATCGCACCGGACGAAGCCGTACGCGACTATCACGGCCGACTGGAATCGGCAGGAATTCGTCCCCACCGGTCTCTGAACGATGATCTTGAGTTAACGCAGCTCACAGTGCGATGCAAATGACCTCGTGCACAAAGAATCCGGAGAACACCCAATGCACGTCGATAACAGGAGTCTTTGGAATTAATTGATAGCTGCAATGGTGTTCGGCCAGTCGGTCGTCGAGGCAGACGAATCCGAAAAAGTTCCGACGCCTGTGAATACTGTTCCACTTGAGGTTCTGAATAAAACGATTCCTCGTCATCCCGGTGCCGAATGATCTTGTTAATGCGCCACTCCGGCCGATGGTGATTCGACAGGGCGCGAATGTCAAAACGGCCAGATATCATGAAGTCTCCGGTTATACTTTTCTGCTCAATTCCATGAAGCCTCCGAGACTTCTGCGCATGGACAGCGGTCGGCTGATGCTGTCAGCAACTTCCTGGATTTACCATACCGGCGAAGAGGTCGGCATCGCGATGACTTCGGACAATGCAGGAATGAGCAGCGTTTCTTGGCTCAATCATAAAACCACCGAACAGGAAGTCTGCGGTAGATGAGGTCGAATCTCGCCTCGGATTCTGGGTGAGGCTTACGCTCATACCAGGTCATGTGCGCGCAATCGTTGAGAAACGTCAAACCTGGAAATGCGTATCTGTGACGAATGGGCCAGCCTTGTTGTGCCTCCAGCAGCCGGTAGTTGGACCATGTGGCGCCATGATCGCGGCTAATGGCCGATGTGAGGTTGGTGCGTTGTGTGTGATTATTCCAGATGAGCAACAGATCGGCTGAATCCGGAATGCGGCGAACAATGTACGTAGCCGGACACGGTTCCGGTCCCGAGCGGTTCACGAGGGTCCAGGTGTCGCCACCATCATGGCTGTGGGCAATCTGAACGCAACCGCTTGAGGGCAGCATGAACATGGCGACAGTGCCGTCCGCCAACTCAGTCACCACCGGGTATCCGCAGCGGTCGTTTTCGGCGGCACGTGCTTTCCCTTTTCCTGATCGCCAACTCATTCCATCGTCGTCGCTCAGCCAAACCCGCATGTCGGTCATGTCGGGAGCGGTCAGCACCGGCAGGATGATCCGTCCCGTGCTCAACCGCACGAGACGATCATTCGTTGTGAAACAACTCGTCTTCTTACCGGTAATCCGGGCGGGTTCGGACCAGGTCGAACACTCGTCGTCCGAACAGGTGATCATGGGATACATACCCCCGACAGGATCGCCGCCCGGTTCGTACGTGTCACGCTGCATGTAGGCCTGGAGCACGCGGCCGCCGGGCAATCTCACGAAGGACGGTTCCATCACATTAGGTACGCCTTCACACTCCCGTACAACAAACGGCTCTAACCAGGAATCCCCTTCGTCGTGCGACCAGCGTCCCACGAGGCGGATTGCTCCTTCGGGCATGGCGCCCTCGGCGAGGTCGGCGCGCTCGCCGGCGGAACAAACGAGGTAGAGACGCCCGTCGTCGTACGGCAGAATCGCCGCCTCGACCATGCGGCACCACTCAGGTGATGAAGGGAAGACGACAGTTCTCAGATCTCTGGAATCCATGTCGTGTGTGTCCCATAGAGCCCTGCATACTCACTGAAGTGAGAGTGATTGACCAGTCCCCTTCTGTATCAGGGGGGACTGGTCCGCTGTCTTGCTAGTTCATTCTAATTCTTCCGTGTAAAACAGTTGTCACTGCGTCACCGGAAACTGGAGCGATCGACATGCTTGGTCAAGCTCCGGATGTCCGACTTCTTAACCCCGCAGAGTTTTTGATCACCTTACTCTGCGTGTCCGTTGCCGCTGCGTTCCCCACATGGCTTGTCATTAAATTATTCCAGTACGCTTTATAACCGAGCTCCCGACGAAACTGCAAAAAGGACGCCGGTCACCCCCTAAGCGGCTGCTTCGTCGCTCTCGTCCTCGCTTTATTAATTGTCATGGATCTCCCAGGGAAGTGGTGGCGGCTGTTCAATTTTTCTTTTTAACACAAAGGCGGTTTGGTCGTTTCCGTAATCTCCTGCTGCGCGTGAGATGACAGTTCACAACCGACCGAGCCGGACCAGCCTGTCGATCCGTTTTTGAATGTTCGCTTTTCTTTCTTCGAAGCTCGTATTTTGCCAGGCGTCATCCCGCTGCGATCTTCCTGTCCGATGTTCGTGCCGATGCAAATACAGGTCCCGCGATGGTTCGTGGTTTCTTTGCTCCAACATCATCAGGACCCTGCTGGCAGCAATCGCGTTCCTGTCGCCGGCATTCTCGATAATGTCTGCGAATTGGCCAAGCTTGGCCGCGGGCGCGACGCTGACTTCAAGTTGATACCCCACGCGTCCGGCTTCGCGACGCGTTTCCACCACTTTGGCAGCCACATTGTTGCTGCTGGTGCGCACCTCGCGAATCTGCCAGTCACCTCGTCCGGCGTAGTTGATTTCAACTCGCACGGTCGCACCTTTGCCATATTCAACCGAACCGAATAAAGCTGATCCGGGATTCAGTACAACGTCAGTCCGGTGCCGATAACAAACGCTGCGAAAGCTCGTGAAAATTGGGGCATGATGGTGTCCTCACTGGGTTGAGGGTCTTGCCCTCAAAACAGAATTCCACCTGCTTTTGGTCACGTGCACTTTAGCCTCTTCAAACTATTTAGGAATTATGTCCCGTTCCATTAGGATATAGCGGATTAACAGCCCTAGTGCTCTGTTCTGGAGCTTGGCGTCCGGATTGCATATCTCTGGAGCTAGAAAGGCACCTTGCATATTTTTTAACTCTAGGACCGTATTTTTCATTGTTCTCTCGCTGCCAGGCTTCGTCATTGGAAACACCTTGTTGGAGATTGAGCATGTTGATGCTTGACTTCTGCGGACATACACCGACTGCCCCGCAACGCCGTCCTTATGTTCAAAACACGTTAGGTGCCAACCGGTTACATCGTTGTCAGGCTGTTTAATGAAGGTAGTTTCCCTCACCAGAAATGTCAACGTACGTCGTTCACAGACTGACTCGCGAACAGTCGCATGAGGGGAATCGCTACAACAGTTGCCGATGCATTGATCCGTGGCTCATCCAGTACCGGATCGATTCCACCGAGATCGTGTGAGGCTGAACGTCTTCGGGAATCCCCAAAAATTGACCCTGTTTACGGCACTCGCTGAGTGTCACGAGAATGGGTCATTGACTTAGCGCTTAGCCCCCATCAAAGGGCCCAGAAATTTGAACAGCTCCATTGTGGCCGGGTCGTCGGGCAGGCCGAGGTTGGCGTTGAGCCTGTTGTGGGTTGTTTCCCTTGTGCCGAATATTTTGGCGGGAATTTCGGCTTTTTTGAGCACGGCGCCGAGACGTCGCGCCTGCGCCGTTGTGTTGGGGTGTCCGGCAACATGGAGAATCAGGAACGGCGGGATGCCCTTGCCCTTGGCCACATGCGTGACAGCTGAAAAATCAATGTGCTTCTGGGGATCGTTGCCAAACTTGACACGGTGGCCAAATTTCGGGAGCGTCAGGCCGTGCACGGTCTGACGGAACTCCGCAGTCATGATGATCGCCGGCAGGTCGTAGGTGTCTCCGTCCACAGGCACACATCCCCTGAGAACGTCAAACGGGACGTCTTCCGCTTTCAAATAGCGATCGTCAATGCAGAGCAGGGCGGCAAGCTGCGCGCCGGCGGAATGTCCCATGACAAAAATTCGCTTCGGATCGCCGCCGTGCCTGGCGATATTTTTGTGCACCCAACCAATCGACTTGGCAACGTCTCGAATCAGGACGCCCATCTCCACGTGAGGCAGAAGGCGGTAGTTTGTTGAGACAAAGACGAAGCCGCGCTGGGTCAATATGCGAGGCTTGATCTGAACGTTCGTCTTATCTCCCGTCTGCCAGCCGCCGCCATGAATCCAAAAGACAACGGGAAGGCTTTTCGCGTCGTGGGACGCGTAGATGTCGAGGACTTGGCGCTTATGGGCGGAATCCGCGTAACGGATGTTGGATGTGAGATTCTGTGCAGTGATTTTCTCCAGGGGCGCGGCTGACAGGAGCAATAGGCAGGCAAGTGCGGTTTTCATGGTTATCCTTTATTGAAGCAATTTCTTGTTTCGGTCGTCGTCGAAATCGATCCGGGCGGAGTGAAATCCAGGCTGAGGGTTATGCAGAATGGTTCGGTGTTGTTCTGCAGAAACAAATAACGGGCCTTCCTTGCTCCCCACATTTCTTATCAGCATCAACTTCGACGATATCGTTGTATAGTCGGGTCCCGTGTAAGGGACAACTCAGAAGTAACTGCGGGTTCCTCCCGACCCTCACCCTGACGCTTTAAAGAAAGAAATCCTTTCCGGAGAATGGACGGCAGCTTGGATTGCCGTCAGGAACATCTCCACAGGCTGGGGGCAATGGTGTCGGAGGCCATGTGGATGTGCCAGGAACCCGCCGGCAGAGATTTTTATTGTTGGCAGTGTTCATTTAGCAACCAGTTTGCGATTCCAGGCGAGAAACCGGCGATCGCGCAAACTCGAATGATCACGGTTGGTCTCCGTCTGACAATTTCAGGACCAGAAAGTGCCCGATGTCTGGAAACTTACATCGCGTTGGTTACGACGCGCTCGAAGCTGGTGAGGCGATGAGCGTCGGTACACAGGATGCTTTCAAGGCTATGGAACTTTCATTCTCCTCCATGCGGTTCCGTTTCGGGGAGTTGCCGAAACAAACGGCGTGTGACAACATCAGTTGCCACAAAGCCGGTTGTTCACTGCTGAACAGTCGCTTCGTGGCTGCACCTGTTTCGTCTCGGTGCCTCTCGAATCCGCGAGTCTGCCAGGACGTCTCCTTAGAGGACTGAGCCGATTCATCTTTTGCTGCCTCTCTGTTCCAGTGTGTTGGTCATCTTTGGCTTGCTGTGTCTAAAGCGTGTCCAGGAACGCGGTGCATCGATTTGGACATCGATGATCTATGTCTGCTGGGGCTCGGCATGCGTGTTTCCAGCGTTGACTTTAATGGGTGGGACCATGCAGCCTGCCGTAATGGTCTGGCAACCGGCTATCGTTGGTGGACTGTTTGTCACTGGCCAATTGTTTACGTTTCTTGCAGTGACGCACGGGGACATCTCAATCGCCGCCCCTGTGCTGGGCGTCAAGGTTCTCATCGTACCGGCAGCCTCACGTTTCTTTGTTGAGGACGAGTTGTCGACGCGAGTCTGGATCGCGGCTGCCATTACCGTTGCTGGAATCGCGTTTGTGCAAACCCGTGACGCATCAGTGCATCATTCACGGATTGTGGCGTCTGTTAGCTTCGCGTTGTTAGCAGCTTGCTCGATGACGCTGTTTGATTTGCTGATTCAGCGGTGGGCTCCCGACTGGGGAGCAGGGTACTTTCTGCCAATCGCGATTGCATGTGCGGCGCTCTTCTCACTGGCATTCCTCCCGTTGGCGGATCGCCCGGCAGATCTACGGCGGCTGGGAGTGATACAACCGCTGGCAGTCGGTGTTTTTCTCATGGCGGCTCAAGCAATCGGAATGACTCTCACGCTCGGGCTGTTTGGAGACGCAACGCGAGTCAATCTCGTGTACTCGTTGCGTGGTCTCTGGGGAGTTCTGTTGACTTGGATTCTCGCTCACCAGCTCAACGTATCGGAACCGGGGCCGAGTGATCGAACTATGGTAATGCGCCTGATTGGAGCCATCCTGATCGGTGTCTCCGTTTTGATATCAGTGACATGAACACCCATTGGTTAGCTCACCATTCAGGGCTGGCCAGCGACTGTTCTTCGTTGCGAGGATCTTTGCCAACGATGGTTTTGAACCGGCGTTGTAATGCAACAGCAGCCAGCTGCGTTCGACGAGACGCTTACGCAGCAGTCGCCAACTGCGTTTGGTGACACAACCTCAACGATCCTGTTCGCCACTCTGGTACTGACGGGGCACCATGTCGGCATAGCCGTTCACTTCACGACCGTTACGGAATCGCTTCGCGTCGTGGATATACGCACAGATTACTTCAGCCGTACAGTGCCCCACACCGGGAATAGTCATCGGTCGCTTCACATTAACATCCTTTGTTGCCAGCTCATCCAGCTTTCGATCCAGATCTTTCTCGTGAGCCATTTGGTGGTGCAAAGTGTCCACGAGGAACTTCAGCTGTCCAGGCCGGAATTCCCTGGTGCTGCATTCGGTCAGATCACGACATTCTGAACGCAGCATTTCGTGACCGGCCTTTGTCCACACTGTGGTTCCGCGAGGCAGGCTGATGCCCTGAGCCTGAAACAACGCTTGAATCCCGTTTTGCACGGCGACTGGGTCAAATATGACTCGTTCACGGTGAGGAGTTGGCCGCGGCGCACGAGAAGCCCCACGGAGGTATCCGACCAGCATGCTTGAAACGGTCCCATTGTGCCCTTGCTCGCAGTTGACTGCCCCATCAACTCAACTGTTTCCTGAAGGTCCCCATACATGATCCGTTTTATGACGCACGGTTGGCGCCTGCCGACGGTCTTGACCCGGAACGGTCGAACGGAAGAGGATTCAGACGAATTCGGCGTCCACGCAAACTTGTGCCGACTGCTGTACTCGTCCAGCCACTTCGAGGCCAGCGTGGGATGGCTGACCCGTACGCACAGCGACGACGAAACCATTCATCGATTCTCGCATGCCCTCGAATCCACAGACAGGCTTCGATGCTGGCGTATACTCTTGTTGCCAGCTTCCGTCCTCACCACGCCATTTCCATTTCCCGGTTTTCAGGTCTGCCCATAACTCGCCATTTGCGCACGAGATATCCAGCTCGATGACCGTTCCCTGTGGTAATGTCAGATTGAACTCAAATTGTCCAAGTAATCCGCCTGGATACTCCAATGACGCCCATCCGTGATCCATAAGGGTTCCATTGGACGCGTGCCCTCCCAAAACTCCTGCACGCGTTGCTGCTTCGCCAAAGATGACATCCAGCACATCCAGATACCAGTGCCCGAGCCAGTGAAAAACGCTCTGCCGTTGAACCTCCTCGAACCACTGCCCACCCGCGTAGCCCCAGTTGCACCAGAGGCGGATCTTTGCGGTGCGTGGTAATCCGAGAATACCCCCGGAAATCTGGGCATGTATGGCTTCCAGCACCGGTAGATATCGCAATTCCAGGTCGACCTGCACAATGCCGGAGCACTGCTCCAGTGCATCCAGCACGTGTTTGGCCGTCTCGGGATCAGTGGCGATTGGAGGCTCAAAGAAAATGTGTTTATTGGATTTTGCCGCGGCCAGGAGCACCTCGACGTGTAACGCATTCGGCAATGCGATCATCAGTGCATCGACGTCGCCGGCTTCGAGAAGTCGCCGGTAATCACACGTGGTTACGATGCCCTCGCCAAAGGTCTTGTGTGCCAAATTGAGTGTTTCTTCTGAATTCGCGGCGACGCCGGCGACGCGGACACCGGAGAGCTCCTTGAGCAGCGGCGTATACGCCTGTTGTGGCCAGCCGCCGAAACCGATTAACCCAATACGTATTTCTTCCATACTGGCTCAGGATACCCGTTCGACTGAGACAGTGCCACAAAACCCGAAACACGTACCAGCACACTAATGTGTCCCATCTTCAATGTGCCCTACGAGGAATTTGTGAAACTGATTGGCAACTCGGGATGTATGCTTTATCCGGGGTTATTACCGTGTCCCGCCAGTTGCCGGGCGCTGGCGCAGACTTTTACGCTGCCCGGAGTCGACGGGATGACAATCTACAATCACTTTACGATGATGTGGCACCCGCGGTTTTATCCCCAGTTCCTGCGGGTCTTTCAGGTGCGGCGCGATCCGACACGCGTTGCTGCCGGCAGGCGACACTATATCTTTGATCCGACGTATGGTGGGTTGGACGGGTTTGGCCTGGACCGCTGTTCCACTGGCACCATCAAGGCCAACAAGATCGTTTTGAGTCGGGACCGCCCGAACGCCCAGAGAGAGTATCGCTTCCGCCTCAACGAGGATTCATCTCGGTGCTACGCTGTTATTCCGTGGCTTCAACCTGATGGCGGACGACGAGCTGCAGGTGAGTCTGAACGGCAAAGTGGTCACTTCGAACGTCATCGAGCGTACGGCGGCGACCAGCCCGCCAGCCAACCAATCGGCTCGAGAAATGAACGGGAGAACGCTCAGGAACATTTCCGGAGCAAGGCCGAATCGATTTCGGTCGCCCCATCGCGTCCGGCGTCACCGAGAAGCGTACCGACAGCCGCGATTCCACGTTCTCGACACGCTGGTTCGAACTTCGCCGCTTTCCGGTGGCACACGGAGTCAACCGGCTTTCCATTTCCCTCACGCGAAGCGATACTAAAGTATCCGACGCAATTGTCATCGACGAACTCAAGGTGTGGGTACAACCGTAATCGGCTTCGAAACCGATGCAATGGCCTGGCGATCTCCAGCAGTATGACCACCGCGGCCCCGCGTGAACATGTTGGTCCGGCTTCTTCGGATTGAAGTATGCTGGTCCAGCGAATTTGAATTCCGACAATTCGGAGTGACGAGATGCTCGCAGCTGACAGTTTTCCCGCCCGGGATTATCATGGGATGACGCGTCGTATGTTCCTCCAGGCGGGCGCCGCCTTGCCGCTGGCGGGGACGTTGGCTCAAACGTCCCCGGCCGCTGCGCCCCGCAAAGCGAATTCGGTTCTGCTCCTCTGGCTGTTTGGCGGACCGAGCCATTTGGACTTGTTCGACCCCAAGCCCAACGCCCCTATCGAATATCGAGGGCCCTTCGGGACCATATCGACTCGAATTCCCGGGGTCCACTTTACCGAATTGCTGCCGAAGCTGGCTGCGCGGAGCGATCGATTCTCGTTGGTCCGAACCAACACCAGTTTTACCGGCAGTCATCGACCCGCCGGTTCCATCGGCCTGACCGGTTCGGTGGCCACTGACGGTGGCGAGGATGCCAAAGGAAGTCCGTCCGGTTATCCGCCGAATTTCGGGTCGATTCTGGCGCGCCATCGAGAAGTCGGGGACTTGCCCGGCTTCATCTCTGTAGGTCAAAATCATCCGGGGGATGGCAATGGCGTGTCACTTGGCTATGGCGGCGGAAAATGGGGAATGCGATACGATCCGTTCCTCGTCCGTTGCTCGTCCGTTGCTCGAAGAGCAGTCAGGTTTCGCTCCCGGCACTGGAGTTGCTTGAGGGCATCACTCCGGCCCGGCTCACTGGCCGCCGGTCGTTGCTGAACGAGTTGGACAACGACCAACGTCGTATTGTCAGGTCTGAATACAAGAAATGGCACGACCTCCGTAAACAGGCGTACGCGTTACTCAATTCTGCGGACACGATCAAAGCCTTCGATCTTTCCGGAGAATCGGAGAAAACGCGCGCCGCGTATGGCCAAACGACCTTCGGTCAGAGTTGCCTGCTGGGTCGGCGTCTTGTCGAAGTGGGTGTCCCCTACGTGCAGGTCAACTGGAGCCAGTACGCCGAAGTATTATACACGATTTCCGATTACGGTTGGGACACACATGCAGACAACTTCGAATTGCTGATGGACTTTCACGGTCCCCTGCTGGATCGCACCCTCTCGGCGCTATTGGATGATTTAGAGCAGCGGGAGCTGTTGGACACAACCCTCGTGGTCTGTATGGGTGAGTTCGGCCGCACACCAAAGATTAATGAGATTGGGTCACGTGACCATTGGCACAAGTGTTATTTTTCGATCTGGGCAGGAGGCGGTGTCCAGCCGGGACGAGTGATTGGCGAAAGCGATCCGCGAGGTGAATTTCCACTGGTCGATCCAGTGACACCGGCGATGGTCGGCACGACTATCCTTGAACTCGCTGGCATGAACGTTCCCGCGCGGAGCGCGCTACAGGTTCTTGAAGGAGCACGTCTGATCGATGGGCTGCTCTAATACACCATTCGCCGTCATCCTGACGACGTTCTGTGTTTGTCTCGGTGTGGGGACGGTTGACGGGTCCGAGCCGCGGCAGCTGACCTTCGATGGCGATCTGAAGCTGGCACCGGTGTTTGTCGACGGCGGCGCGGCGGTCGTTTTCAGCGCCCACCGCCATCCAAACCGGGTGGGGCTGATCCGGTTGAACCTTAAGGACGGCAAACAACAACTGCTCTACCCTTCCCTGACGCCGCATCAGTATGACGCGGCGTTTTCCGCGGACGGACGGTTCCACTGCTACGTCATGTCGTCCATCAGTCCACAGTTGGTCCTGGTTTTCAGCAATCTGGCGGCCGCCAGTGGCAAACAGACGATCCACAGGAGCCGCATGAAGAAGGATGGGACGACCGAAATCGTGGATCAGGTGGTCGCAAGCTCGTGGGTGTTTCGCGCTCAAGGCGCTCGCAGCACGGCGCGAACCCCAAGGTTCACACCCGACAACAGCCGCATTGTCTTCACGCTCTCGGCTCCGGGCGGGCGTCAGATTGTGTCCGTCGATATCAACGGCAAGGATCTCAAGCGACTCACCCGGTCGGCCGGGATCAACTGCTGGCCGGCGATTTCGCCCGACGGCAGGAAAATCGCCTTCAGCTCAAGCCGTAACGGAGCCCTGGACATCTATCTGATGAACATCGACGGCAGCGGCGTCGCGCGGCTGACCCACATGCCAGCGCGGGACATTCACACAGCGTGGTCGCCGGACGGACGACGCATCGCCTTCACAAGCGCCCGGGACGGAAACGATGAGATCTACGTGATGCAGGCCGATGGTTCCGACATCCGCCGCATCACGCACCATCCCGAGCGCGATCACTATCCGACGTGGCATCCGGATGGACGCCACCTGATCGCTGCTTCCGAACGGGACGGTCGGTTCGATCTGTACCTGTTCGACGTCCCGAATTGAGGCGTATTCCGGCCGGCCGTCATCCTTCGGCGTGGCTACTTCTTCGAACCCACGTTCTCGTACCAGGCGACCTTATCATCCCGGCCCGATGCCGAGAGAACATCCAGATCGCCATCCTCATCCAGATCCGCGGCAATGACACACGACGCGTAATCGGCATTCGTGGAGATCGTGTGGGCAGTGAATCTCTCCGAGCCGTCGTTCTCGTACCAGGCCACAGTGTTGTCACTCTGAGACGCGGACACGACGTCCAAATCACCGTCCTCATCCAGATCGACGACACCGACCGTCGTCGGGTGGTTCACCGTGTCAGTGATGACGTGCGAGGTGAAGGCAATCGTCCCATCACGACCCGATCCGGAGACGACATCGATGTCGCCGTCATTGTCCACATCGCCGGCGACCACCGTTCGGACATATTCGAATCGGGTCGTGATCGTGTGAGTCGTGAAGGACTCGGATCCGTCGTTCTCGTACCACGCAAGCTTGTTGTCGTCGACCGATGCGGACAGGACGTCCATATCTCCGTCACCGTCCACATCCGCAGCGAAGATCTGCTCGATGTGAAAGGAAAGAGTCATATCATCCGTTGGGCACTTCAGGCCGAGAACGGATCATCCACCCAGGGGTACTTGTTCAGGTCGACCCGGGTGTAGGGAATCTCTTTGAATTGAGGAGCAACTGTCCCCGGAGCCGACATATAGGCAACTTCGGCGGCAATGGGTGCAAATGCACCGTAAAAATGGTGAATGGATTTCACCACCAGCAAGCGCATCTGCGACGGGTCGATGCCCAGCTTGCTGAAGACCTGGGGCGAAAATACCTGACTGCGTCTGGTGTTGACGATAATGTCGACGCCCTGGCAATGGAGTCGCACGGCGTCGCCAACGTCAACGATGAGTGGTTTGTTATCGTTCTGGGGCCATTCCTGTTTCATATCCAACTGGATGGCGGCCACTTCCACCCTGATGTCCCGGGGATTCCGTGAGGTGGGCCCCATTTTTCCGCCCAGCCGTACGTCCAGAGTGGCCCCGACCCCGGCCGCTTTGGCAATGTCGACCACTATTGGATCCCACACCATGCCCAAGGCGGCCTCGTTCACGCCTCGTCGCAACAGTTCCGCGAGGACAACGGTGGAATCGCTGGGGGCGCCGCCGCCGGCATTGTCGGCCTGATCGGCCAGCACCACCGGCCGTCTGCCGTTGGCCAGAGCCTTATCGAGCGCTTGGTCCACGGGCAACGAATCGAAGTTCACTTGGTGGCGCAGGGAAAAGAACCGGCGGCCCCACTCCTCAGCGAGTCGATCCGCCTGTTTCTGGTCACCGTCCGTGATGGCCAGCATCCGGGTGCCGATGGAAGGGATGTCTGCCCAGGGAAAGCCGTGGACCAGCGACAGGGAGAGGACATTGTCTCTGCCTTCCTGCGCCCGCATATCGTCCACGAAGGCGCGCAGGGGACCATAGGAGGTTGGATATGACCCAATCATGCGACAGTCGAACAAACCCATTGTCGGGTTGGTTTCTCCGGCAGTGGCGGCGGCCGTGAGTACGAACAGCGTGCGGGCACAGTCGGCAACGTCCGTGTGAGGAAACTCTTTGTAAAGCACGATGACGTCGGCGACCTGGATCATCTCCTGCGTCACGTCACAGTGCAGATCCAGTAGCACCCCTATTCTTGTTTGGGCGCCGACGATCTGACGCACCCGCTGCAGGATGTCGGTTTCGCATTCGTCGTAGCCGTGGGCACCATGGCTCCGTGCAGGGACAGGAGCACCATATCGACAGGGAGGGTAACTTCGAGGGCATCCAGGAATTCGTCCCTCAGGTTCTCGTACACCGAGCGCACGGTGAGTCCAGCCGGCTGGGCAAAGGCTTGCAGGCTGAATGTCAGGTCCCAGCCACGGTCTCTGGCCATTTCCTGAAACGTGAGGATGGCGGCGGAGAAAAAGAAGTCCTTGCCGCTATCCGGGTCATCTGCACACCAGACGTCGAAGTCGGCCAGGCCGGTGGGCATAGGGGAGAAAGTATTGGTTTCAGTGGCTATGCCGCCGGTATAGATGCGCATGGGACTCTCCTTTCTCTTTTGGTTGGATTCCCGTTTGGATATGTCCGTGGCGGGACCGACTACCGGATCTGTGCGCGAGATGGCAACCTGAAGATCAAGTTTTCACGGGATGGCAGCGTTGAACTGGTTATACTGATCGTCGCGGAACCCGTTCACATCGGCCGCCCGGCAGAGTGGACACCTCCGCTCCGGGCCTTCCGCTGCAACTCCGCCCAGTCGCGACTTCCATCATCAGGAATATTCTCGAGGTAAATCCCGTTCGGAAAAACCGGCAGACGTCCGCCTTCGAACTCCGTGTAGAACTCCTGCGGATTGGCATAATAGCTTGTTCCTCCCGACGGCCAGCAGATCGCGATGAGTTGCTTTGGTAACGCGGGGACCGTTTTCAACTCTTCTGTGCGGAATCGCTCCACGGCTTCCTCGTCGAGTTGGAACCCCAATCCCGGACGCTCAGGAACCTTGGCCATGCCGTTTTCCACCGTAATGCCAGGACGGACCAGAGGATGAACATAGAGTTGATGGCAATTTACGGCCGACCAGCGAGCGTGGCTCAGCACTGCCGCGAAGTGCAGCGAGAGCGCGGCGGTGATGCCAGTGCCTACATTTTGCAGCCAAAACGGTTTTCGGGCGGCAGCAGCAATCGCCCCTTGTCTCATCGTAGTGGCAGCGCCTCCGGTGATGATCAGCGTGTCACAGACGTCCTCGCGGATGGCTGTCATGATCGGTGGAACTCCGTAGTGCATCGCGATGGGGACCCGCGTTTGGCGGCGGATCGCCTTGTTTCCTGGAATGTCCTCCTGCGGAATCGGAGTCTCGTAGTTGGCGATGAAATCGTACTTCTGGATCTGCCGGCAGTACGACACCGCCGTTGAACTGTCCAGCAGCATACGGTTGAAGTCAACGCCGACCTTGAAATAATCGGGCAGTGACTGGCCGAGCACTCGACACTGCTCGTCGAGATCCCACCAGGGACGCGCTTTGGTCTTGAGCGATGTGTAACCCTGCCGGACCGCTTCTTTGCACTCTTGCGCCCAGTCGTCTCCAGGCATATCAATCGCCCACCAACTCAGCAAAGCGTGATCGCGATATTTGGGACCGAGCAACCGGTAGATGGGGACATCGTTAACCTGCGCCACGGCGTCTAGGAGCGCCCCCTGCAGACCCGAGCCCAGCGTGTCGTCCCACATCACTTCGGCGGCGTCACGACCCAGAACCTGCCGATCTTCCCCGCGTCGCTCGAGAAAGTACTGGACCGTTTCGCCGATCCCCACCGCGCCACAGCTGAGGGTCACTCTACAAACCTCAACGTAAGTCCAGTTGATTGCCGGTGTCCGCACCAGGTGCCGTCTCGGCAGATCACGAAACGGAACGTTCAGATGGATCCGCTCGACTTTCCGCACAGTTGTGTCAAGGCGCCGTGCGATCGCAGGAGCCGCCTTCTCCGACGCGCGCGCAAACCGGTTCGGCAAGCCGACGCCAATGACACCCGCCAAACCGGTCGCGGCGGCAATGCAGTCGCTGAACATGCAACGGCGCGACAACTGTTTCCTGATCCGCCGCTTGCCGGTATGGGAATCACGCAGCGACGTGTGCCCGGAACGCGAATGCCTAACCTCGACATCAAAACGCTTCTCGCTTCGAGCACTTGTCATGACTTACGTCCTTCCCCGGAGATGTTTTTCTCGACCCAAACCAGTGTTCCATCTTAACACGATTCCGAGCGTATGTTACGTCATCGGAGTCTGACGGTTTGACCGCTGTTCTTCCCGTCACTCGTTCTCTGCATTCCGTCGACTGAAGATATAGGCTTCCTGATCCGCCTTCAGAAACTCGCCCAGAATGCTCTGGTCGATTGGCCTAATGTAAATCCTGCGGTGGCGGTTCTTGTGCTCCATCTTGTGAATGCGGGGCTCGTAGCACCAGACTTCACCATATCGGTCGACATCACACCAGCGGATGATCCGAACTTTCTGCGGTCGCATCCCCGCTGCAAGCTGCAGCTGGATCATGGCCCACACCTGACGACTGACAAAAGGCTTGACGGCTTCCACGGGATCGATGTCGACAGACTTAACACCCTCACTCTCAGGAATGTCGCCGCACCGCCCCTTCTTCAGGGGTTCCTAAGTTCACGGCAGGTTCCCAGAACCTCCGGTGGGACCCATTGTTGCACGACGCCCCAGCGCATCATGCAGATGATCCGTTTGACGCTGTCGTTGACCGTCTTCCGAAACCAACCAGGCTCAATCATCTGCTCACAGACCAATATCAGTTTTTTCGGTCCGAAGCCGGTGACGATCTGACGTCCGTACAGTTCAACTAGCGGACGTAGTGAACATCGAACAGCGCTCACTTCGGCGGTGACTGCCCCGTCTTTGACATAGTACGATTGCGCGTGTTCGAGAAACGCCACGCACAATCGATTGATGGTGACGTTGACCGTCTCAGGCTGGTCCTGTCGAGTCAGGAATTCAGTGATCAGTTGATCATAGCGCTGCCGGGCTTCGAACATCGTCGGCGTTTCGTTGCGAATGCCATTCACGTCCAGCAAACAGCAAGATGACCAGCTGCACTAACACCGTCAGCACAACCTGCGCGGGTGTCAGTGCTCGCCATCGCTTCGATTTTGTTTGTAAACTCAGTTCCTGACATCAGTATCGTCCCTTCAGAGTTCTGCTGACTGGGTCGCTGGTCAAAAATTAGGGGCTCCCATCACGTGTTCCGATGCCAAGTCCGGCCGAATCTAGCGAGCTGCAACTCGACCCTGACAACGAGTTCCTGGAGTTTCGGCGACTCGAGACCCAAACAAAATCAGTCCGGCGAAGACCACTTGGTGCTCGATTCCCAGTTTCTCTAAACGAACGACCCGCCTGACCAGCGTCTCCCGTTTAGCCACTGACATCAGACGGAGCCCCCGTCCGTGATGACAGCGTCTCAAATCAGACGATCTGCGGCAGTTTCAGTCTGACACCGCCCTGCCGCCCACTAAAACCAAGGAACTTTAGCCGCCATTTTTGACACGCCTCTTGCAACGAGTAGAGCCGCCTCTGATAGTGGTTGGGTCCAATGAAATTGGTGTACTTGGGTTCGCTGTTCGGAGTCAGCGAATTCAACGTGGGATAATCGCGACATCGTTGTACCTAAATTCTGACTCGTGGCTTCTTAACGATCAGTTTATCTGTTTCGTGTGTCACCGGCGGATGCGGAGTGTGTGTTTTTGCAATCTAAACCACTTCCAAAAGATGATCTCAGTGTCACAACGACGCTTGGTCACTCTGCTCCGGGACAGCTGATCGTTTCGCGTGAAAATGACCTGTCGATACCTGAAGCGTCAGTCGTCATTCCTGCTCGCAATGCTTCGGGCCTTCTGCGTGAGTGCCTGGAGTGTTTACGTGAGTCACAAGGTTGCCATTACGAAGTCATCGTGGTCGATGATGGGTCAACAGACGATACAGCGCAAGTCGCCACTGAGATGGGTGCCCAGTGCATTCGACTTGACGAGTCAATGGGGCCTGCCGCGGCCCGAAATTGTGGAGCTGCTAAAGCACGCGCTGAAATTTTATTGTTCATCGACGTTGATGTACTCGTAACGCCGACCACGCTTTCGCAGCTTGTCTCGACCTTACACGATTCGGATTACGATGCCGTCTTTGGGTCATATGATTTAGCGCCCCCGGCCTGCAATTTGGCTTCACAATACAAGAACTTACTGCATCATCATACACACCAGCACGCGAACCTCGAGGCGTCGACGTTTTGGAGCGGGTGCGGAGCTGTGGGGCGCAAGCAGTTTCTTGATATTGGTGGCTATGATGAAAGCTACAGTCGTCCTTCTATCGAAGACATTGAGTTTGGCGTGCGGATGAAACTCAATGGTGGACAGATCCGACTGGCCCCCAATATTCAGGTCAAACATATGAAGCACTGGACATTCTTTACGGTGGTCAAAACAGATATTTTTGCCCGGGCAGTACCGTGGACACGATTGATTCTCAAGCAGGGTGCAATACCGGATGATTTGAATCTAAAGATGTCACAACGAATTTGTGTCGCGATTAGCAGTGTGATAATTCTTTTGACTGCATTGGGCTGCTGGATGCAACCGCTCCTTATTATTGTGATTGCTGGTATAGTCGCGACTATGAGTTGTACGGACCACGTCTCCGGTACTCCTGGCAGAAACCGGCCGGCAGTTCTGACCGGTGTGTTCGCGTTGCTTATCTTATTCATAGTCGCCTGTATACTGGCTCCTGAATTGTCCTCAATAGTGGCATTGCTGGGAGCGATCATTTTCTTGTTGAACCTGAACCTGTTCCGTTTCTTCGCGGGTCATAGTGGATTAGCATTTGCTTTCTTATCAGTCCTGCTGCACGTATTCTATTACTGCTATAGCGGAGCTGCCTTTGGCCTCGGGTGCATGGCTCATATCGGCGAGTCACTGTATTTAGGAAAGTCAGAACATTGAACATACCGGGGTACGATTAAGAGCCGCGTCCTCGTTTGACCTTATCATCCGAACGCTGCTGCTGGTCGCAGCGCTCTGTCGCTTTTGCGTGTGGTGAGCGACCTAAGGCACTTTGAACTGAATCAGAGACGGAAAGAGACTGAGGTGTGCGGCCGAAGGTGGTGAACACCAGGATCAGTCTGTCGCTGTTTGTATGTTCCCGGCAAGAATCCGACAGCGCCGGAAACTGAACTGCTGGAGGCAGTGTTGTAGACCGCCATGTGATGTCTTCTTCTCCGTTTTTATCCCATCAACTGACAACGCATGCGCGGCTCAGCTTCTCTTTCGCGTTCTCTCTCTCGCCAGGAATAAATCTTTGAATCTGATTGACCGAGAAATCACCGTGACTGGCCGCCCGGAGGATCCTTTTATCCACTGATATCAAAAGAAGTGTTGCACGAGTTTTCCAGAAGGGCAATCTGGAACTGCGAGCACATCCACGCGAACGAACTTTTCGGCGAGGCACTGCCCAACTTAAGCTGAGAAGTAAAATGTCTCAGGTAGGGGTTCTGAACTATTCGGGGGGGAGGTGTACGCCTGCTCTCGCAAGGCGAAGGCAAATACGGAGAGCGATTAGTACTCACTGGCAGAAGTTACAAAGCACATTACGGAATATCGCCCCGCGCCATAGGGGCGACTATGGTCGCCGGGGAACCCATAATCTCGGCAGCAATAAGATTGAAGTTGCCATGGCAGCGTACTAGGTATGATGTGTACGCATTACAACATTTTCTAACTATGTCAGGTCACTCAATTTGGAGGTCACATAAAGGGCCACAGTCTCGGTGAGGCGTTGTCATTACGAAGTGTTCGCCGAATGAACTTATGAGTCATTGCCGGGAGCAACTGGCGAATTACAATGTGCCCCCTTTCCTCGCATTTCTTGCCAACCATTTCAAAACATGGCAAACGATCCAAACATGAGTCAAGAGCAAGTTAGACTCAGCGGCTTGACTCGCAGCTGCCTTTGGGCACTGGGAGTGGCCCGAACGGCTGCGCCGCGACTCGTGGCGACCCGTGCTGCTGTCGTTCTGTTTAGCAGCCTGGTCCCGGCACTACTGATTGTGTGCGTGAAAAAATTAGTCGATGGGTTTCAGGGGGATTCAGCGGATGTGATGACCAGTGTTTCCTGGCTGGTCATGCTGCCGGTGTTAATTATGGCCGGTGCGTTGCTGAGCAGCGCGGCCAATTATATCAACGTTCGACTCCGCGATGAATTGGATCTCGCGATCAATCTTGATTTCCTTTCGCACACGGTGAAACTCGACCTGTCCTTTTTCGAAAATCCGGAGAACCAGGACCTGATGAATCGCGCGAGCCATCAGGCGTCGCGCCAGTGTGAATTGCTGGTCATCCAGATGGCTGACCTGGCACGTTATTCTGTTCAACTGGTGGTCTTGACGGGCCTGGTCGTGGTGCTGAACCCCATGACGGCGGTGATTCTGGGTTTACTCGCCATTCCTTACGCGTTGGCTCAAGTGCGGATGTCACTCATCCGCTATGGGCACGAGCACCGTCGCGCCGACAAGATCCGCTGGACCCGATATTACGTGGACAGACTCACGACGCATTACTGGATACCCGAAATCAAAATGTTCAATCTGGCGCCGTTGTTCATCGACCGATTTGGGAAAATTGTGCGCGCCTTTCGTGACGAAAACCGGCTCATCCAGCTTCGCGTGCTGGGGACGGAAGTACTTTTCGCGGTGATCTTTACGGCCGCCCTCTGCGGGCTGGGTTATCTCGCCGTGGCCCAGGCACTGGCAGGGACGACTACGTCGGGCGACCTCGCCGCCCTGGTGCTGGCGGCCGAACGATTGTATGCCACTGTCAGCATGCTGATTGGCGTGCTCACCGGCACCGTCCACAGCAGCTTGAGTGTCTCTAACCTGCAAGAGTTTCTTCGGGCTGAACCCAGCCAAATTCGGCACGGCACTCTTGTCTCGGAAAACCCGCGCGGTGCAGTGGAGTTCCGCGACGTGACATTTGCTTATCCAGGCTCTGAGCGACCGACATTGCGAGGTGTGTCTCTGAGCATCGAACCGGGAGAAGTCGTGGCCATCGTGGGACAAAACGGGGCCGGCAAAACTACGCTCGTAAAACTGCTCGCGCGACTGTATTTGCCGGATTCTGGCGCGATCTACCTCGACGGCTACGATGTGAGCGAGCTGTCGGAGCGATGCCTGCAGTCCAACATCACTTTAGTGATGCAGTCGTTCGCGCAATATGAAGGCACGGCCGCTGAGAACATCGCGTACGGTCACTGGGAGCGGTTGCTGGACGATCCCGCCACCGTGCGCGAACTTGCCCGGCGCGTGGGAATCGACGAAACCCTACAATCACTTCCGCATGGCTACGATACGATGCTGGGCCGCACGTTTGGTGAAGTGACGCTGTCAGGTGGCCAGTGGCAAACGCTGGCCATTGCCCGCGCGTTGGCCAGCGACGCCAAGATCATTGCGTTTGATGAACCTACGTCGGGATTGGATCCCCAAAAAGAATTCGAGATGTTCTCGCAGTTCCGCAAGTTAGTGCACGGACGCACTGCGATCATCATTTCGCATCGCTTCTCGACGGTCCGCATGGCCGATCGCATACTGGTGCTCCATGAGGGACGTCTGGTGGAAAACGGCACACACACAGAACTAGTGGTCTCCGGCGGCATATACGCTCAGATGTACAATCTGCACCAGCAGATTCTCGACGGTTCGGCAATGCAATACTCTCCAGCAACATCTTCCAGTATCTGGCGAACGGAAAGCACGCCTTCAGACTAATTCACGGCCGACCATTCCAATACCAGCATCTCGCCTTTCCTGATTTTTTCATGGCGGCAAGGATGAATGCATCGCCCAGGTGGTGATTTTCCAGGCCGAGTACAGCGGCTCATATTCATTTAATTTCAGTGACCAGATTTCCCGCTTCCTGACTTTCGCCATCTCGACAGCTTTGCAGGGATTGCTGTCGAGGATCTGGAGTTTGTTGGCCCGGTTTAGTGCATTGCGCAGAATCCGCAACGCACGCTTCCACATGTTGTTGCTGAATTTCAGTCATACCATCGCCACCATTCATGTCGTAACGTCCATAGCGTTCAGACGACACAGCATCTTCGGTCCGAGGAATGGCACAATGTACCAGCGTTCAACCAGTTCATATCCCCTGATACGTTGTTGGCGTGTATTTTTCTGAAGCTGCCACGCTGCAGAGCTCACCACGATTCTGGTGGGTCTGTCGTCTGATTACTCTTCGGCGTGGCCGGTCCCTGGCGGGACACCTATGCCATCGGCTGATAAACACATGTGCTAAAATCTATCGAAGGCTTTGGAACTGATCAGCTGAAATCTGAAAGACGCTTTTTTATAAGCGACCAGAATAAAACCGGGCATCGTAGTTCTGAACCAAAGAGGCAGGATAATGGAGTTGTCATATCAGACACATTACAAAAAGGCCCAGGAAGCCTACTTACAAAAAGCCTTGTCATTTTCCTCTGCAATTTCGTTAGATGATATTGGCGTCCAGGTGATAGAGACAAACCCAGCGGAAGGAGATGGACTTATTGAGTTGCCAGGGAATTAGCTGCAACTTGCCAGCGATATCGCACTGCAGGTGGCCGATTGTTTTACCAGAGAAGATTGCTCTTTTTCCCATGCTTATCTCGGCTCGGATTCCCTTTTGTACGACCGCTAAAAAAATCAGAAACTTTTACCATTAACGGCATTGAAGCGTTGACCCGAGTCATCCTTCCACAATTAGAATGCCTGTACTGCACAGTTTTCTCCACCTGGATAAAGTCTATGTTTGTCGAAGCCTTGCTATGACAAACACCGCTCAGTTCAGCTGGTTACGGCACTACGATAACCATCCCGCAGGCATACAGAAAATCCTTGTTTATTTAAACAATGTGGACAATGATCAAGGGCCTTTTGAATATCTGCGGTCCCACTATGGCGTCGCCAGGATTATACGTCCAAGCCGTGACGGTTTACGATACCGGAAGGCGCCGGAGTGGAAAGGCAGCCGGATTCCGACCCGTATCATGGAAGCGTTTTTACGGTCTGGTTACGAAACGCACCGGGTCTTGGGGCCAGCCGGGACCATGATTGTCTTTGATAACAATTGCGTTCACCGGGCCAATTTAGCGTCGACACACTATCGAGTGGCATGACCTTGCAGATTCGCCCGGCCAAGAACAGCATGCGACCATTCATAGATCCGGGATGTACAGGCGGATTCGAGTCAACGAATATCGAACGGGGCCCCGATATCGTGATGCCACGACCAAAAGGTTTTAAGATGGATGGGTCTTGTCACGAAGACTTATGACCTCTCGAAAAGAGTGCTCGGACCGTTCTTGCAAACAGGCTGACTCGGCCGTCTCTATCGTGATGCAGATTTATAAAACATGTCCATTTACTGGAAAAGCAAAGCACTGAAATCGTTGGTTCAGGGGCTTCAAAGGGGCCTGTATCCTATATTTGGGGCTTTGGGCTGGTTTTCTCCGGATTCTGTCGGATTTCAGATTGTCCGTCGTTTCAAAGTGGTCCCGTATAAAGCATATCGAGATGCGATCAAGCGTGGGACTCGCCGATACAATGCTTGTTTTGCGGCGCAAGGTGCGAAGACGAAGAAGGCGCTGGTCTTCTTGCTGCGTGGCCATTGGGTCGGCCCTACATTGATGCAATACCTCGTCGCCTGTGCGCTCAAAAAACTTGGCTATCAGGTCACACTCGTGACCTGTGGTAGTGATGTCGAGCGCTGCGGCGTGAACCAGATTGACAACCCTCTAGGAAGCGCTCCGCTCGCGTGCGGTGCTTGCGAGGCCATCACGCACGAGATCGCGCTGAGCGGTTTCCAGACCGTCAAACTTGGAGAGTTTAGAGATGGCCTGTCCACAAGGCAGGTCGAACGTGCGTTCCAAACAGTTGATGTCGTCACCCAACCTCAAGTTCAACAAATCGAGCATTTCCTCATACGGTTTTTCAGAGGAGACACGCGGCGGGTCAACCAAGAAGACAAGGAAACGGCTTTACACCTCAACGCGGCGTCGAGATATATCGCGCGATTCGACCAATTAGTTCAACGGGAGCAACCAGACTGTATATGTCTCTTTAGCGGCAGTTTGATGCCCGAAACATTATTCCTTGATCGTGCCAAGCGACGTGGTATTCCAGCGTTGTTGACAGAAGCGGGGTGCCGTCACAATACGCTGTTCGTGTCACGTGACGAATCCGCCAATCACTATCGGTCAGATCAGCTTTGGCAAACGTATCTGCCCCGTCTAACGGAAACGGAAGTTGAGAGCGCAAAAACGTTCTTGTCACAACGGACTCAGGGACCAGAAGACCCGTATGGCAGAACGCGAAACGTTATCGATCGGGATGTCAACAAGTACGCGGAACTTGCTCGGACTCCATATGTCCTCTTTTTTGCGCCACTCACGCACGATCTTGTTTCCATGGGCAAACGGTCAAACGTTGGAGACGTATTTGCCTGCATACGAGCCCTCTGCAATCAAGCCCAGCAATACCAGACAAAGCTGGTCATCAAAAGTCACCCAGACGAAAGAAACGACATCAATCCGACCCATTTTGGAGTCGAGGCCTGGATGGAATCTGAACACCTCACGCCCTCTGAATGGGTTCAGATCCTGCCTCCGACAGACATTTGGGACCCCTATCAGTTGGCCAGCCATGCGAAGACAATCGTTATCTACAGCGGCACCCTTGGTCTGGAACTCGCAGCGCTTGACCATCACGTGTTTTGCCTCGCTCGGCTTCATTACACAGACAAAGGCTTCACCGATGACATCGACACCGATATCGCTCGCATCTTTTTGTCGGAATCCAAAACGCGCCCGCCAGATGCTCAGACCCTTGCGCTCAAATATCTGTATTTTTACTACTTCGTTTCCAATATCGATATTGACTGCCTGCTGGATGAGGTGGCTCCAAAAATTCATGAAGTGCCGGCTGATATGGTCCAGAACCAGCAAGCCCACATGCAGGCAGCGCATCTACAGGAACGTATCGCCTTCTTGCTCGATCTGAAACACCTCTGATAGAAACGGTGGGGAGCGTTGCGGCAGCTTTTCTCTCACGCCTTAACTGTCCAAACGGGTCTTATCCTGTCGTTCACGCAAAAGCACCTCGGCCATACACATGTCCACGGATTCATCAATTTCCAAACTGCGTTCGAATGGCGTGATATGCATGGCCGTTTTGCCAAAGAATCGATGTTTGGCCCGTAGAAATCCTGAGGTGCGCATGACATACACCGCACCCGTCTCCCGAAACTGAGGCTCACGATCCTGACGTCGGGGGCGTACTGCTTTGTCGTGATTAATGCTCAACACACGTCCTTGCTGATCTTGGTGCCAGAGAAAACTGTGAAAGGGCACTACCGCCAGTGCCGAATCGGCGTCCTCGTCCAACAGAACTTGCACCGTACCGTCGATATCTTCTGGTAACATCAATGGCGACGTGCATTGCAGGAAGACCGTCAGGTCAGGCACATAACCTTCCTGTTGCTCAAGAAACGTCAGCGCATGAAGGATAGCGGATTCGGACGACGCGGTATCACAGCTGATATCTGCCGGTCGCCGGATTACGTCAGCCTTAAAGCGCTCAGAGACATGGGCAATCTCAGCATCATCTGTAGACACGACTACCCGGTCCACCCATGTCGCTCTAAATGCCGCCTCTATAGTCCAGGCAATCAACGGCTTACCCGAGAGAGGCTGAACGTTCTTGCGGGGTATGGATTTGGAACCGCCCCGAGCGGGAACTACTGAGAGAATTGATATCATGCAAGACTTGTTGTCAGGGGTAGGTAATCTCGTCTGATAGTCTCGGGGATTTTCGAGGGCGGAACAAGAAAATTTGTTGGTTATGCGACCGGGGACGAGAACCCGAACCCACAGCTAATGCACAAGCAGGGGGGTTGTCCTGCTTCGTGGACATCAGCTTCACATTGGACTCTGCCAGCTTACGGCTTGACTCTGTTTCAATGCGTGAGAAAAATCACTTGCCGAACAAAACTGCTTTTTCCGTCGGGTGTGACTCGCCACGCTTCTCCATCAGGGAGTCTCGCATAGCCTGTCCCCAAAACTGTCAGAACCGCATTCAGCTAAGTGTTGTTTCCACTGGCACCAGTGCTATAATCGATAAACTGGATTGAATTGTGATTAACTTGGTCAAATCGAACTCGCAATTTACTTATTTCAACAATGTCGTTCCGGGTCGATTTGTACTCGAGGCCACGGTTGTCCTGAGCACAATACTTGCAATTCAGTTTACCTCCGGCGCCTATCACCGAGATTTCGCGTCCCACCCTGACGAGGCGGCCCACTTCGTTACCGGCGTTATGGTCCATGATTATTTGACCACCGCGTTTGGCCGGTCACCGATGAAATTCGCGGAGGACTACTACCTGCAATACCCCAAAGTGGCCTTGGGACACTGGCCACCGGGATTCTACGGTGTGCAGGGCCTCTGGTACTTGGTAGCCGGCGTATCCAAAACCAGTGCCACTGTTCTGATAGGCCTGATCGTGGCTGCAACTAGTTGGTTCCTGTACCGGCGAGTGAGCAAGCTGAGCGGTATTCCAATCGCTCTGGTGACCATTGGCGTTTTTCTCGGTCAGGGATTGGTTCGGAGCCACACTTTTCTGATCGTGTCGGATATGGCCGTCTCTCTGTTCTCTCTGCTGGCAGTCTTTTCATTCAGTGACTTCCTCAATTCTCAACGAGGCAGGCACGCAGCGCTGTTTGTGCTGTGGGCGAGTATCGCCATTCTCACAAAGCCTGTGGGACTGGCGCTGGTACCCTTCGTTGCAATTTTTATCGTTGTGGCGGGACGGATTTCGATTCTCGGAAACTGGAGATTCTGGACCGCCGTAGCCACTGTAACAGTCCTGTGTGCACCGTGGTACATCTGGACATTGACTCAAGGAATAGGATTACATGGGCACGCGGATGTGGGTCACATGGTCAAAGCTTCGTTGCAAAGTGGGCGCCAACTTCGTGCATCCGACTCATGGCCATTGGTAACCTCCTGGTGGGTCCCCGTCGTTTCGTTGCCAGCCTGCATCCTGGCGATTCCTCGGCGCCATCAAACATCTGCCGTCGACACGGAAAATCGAATTGACATCTGCGCATCGATCGCCTGGTGCGGAGCAATGTTTCTTTTTCTAGAGGCGGCCCCGATTTATCCCTCACCCCGATATTTTCTTCCGGCCCTCGCTGGACTAATGATTCTCTACTCCGGTGGCCTGGTATTATTGCTGCGTTGGATGCCAGGGCCAAAATGGCTGGTTTGGACGCTGATCGGTGTCTTGGGAATCTTCAGCGTGGTTACGACCCCTGGAAGCATGCCTGTGACATTCACCGGATATTCGGTCGCTGCGAACAGCGTCCCGGTCAAACCAGGGCAGGTAATGCTGGTCAGCTCGAATTCTCCCGGAGAAGGGGCCTTTGTCGTCGAGCGTTTGCTCCTCGACCGTCGACGATCGGAGTTTATTTTGAGGGCGAGCAAGGTATTGGCGAAAGACGGTTGGTCGGGAGGAGGGTACCAAACGCGATTCTCAACCGGAGATCAAGTCCGTGAATTCCTGAATTCCGTTCCGGTGCACTATGTTGTTATTAGTGACTTGGATTGGGTTTGGAATTTCCGCCGGGGCGTGACCCAGCAGTATTCACCATACTCACAACATCATCACCGACTTCTGAAAGCGGTCCTCGATGATTCCATGCTGCAGTTTCCGTTGGTGGGAACGTTTTCCGTTGAATCTCCAGACCGTGTCAATAACGATGTGGTCCGGATCTATGAGAACCGAGGAGCCCAGCATCGCTCGCCCGTTGGATTCGAATTGGATATGGGCACATCCCTTGGCCGGACTCTTCGGCTTCATCAAACAAATGGCGCTCACCAAAAACGTTGACGTGCCCTCCATTTCGATGATGTTCGGCTTTTTCAGCATTATCCTGCGGAATCGCATCGGAAGGGACGTCGGATCATCACAGTCCGTTTGATGCTGTCGTTGACCGTCTTCCGGAACCAGCCACGCTCAATCATCTGCTCACAGACCAATATCAGTTGTTTCGGTCCGAAGTCGGCGACGATCTGACGTCCGTACAATTCAATCAACGGACGCAGCGAACATGGAACAGCGGTCACTGCCCCGTCTTTGACATAGTACGATTGCGCGTATTCGAGAAACGCCACGCACAATCGATTGATGGTGACGTTGACCGTCTCAGGCTGGTCCTGTCGAGTCAGGAACTCTGTGATGACCCGTTCGTATTGTTTTTCTCGGCTTCCTTGCTGCCCCACTTGCCAAGGTAAACCAACCGGGGCAACTCGCCGTCATTGCCTCGGATTCAGACGCGGGCAAGATTCTTCGGCTTGAAGTGCTGCATTTTTGGAACACGCATCTGCGGCCTCTCTTTCTGAAAAGAGATACCAGACCTCTTTTGCCACACTGACGTGTTCGTCAGGTTTGTTCTAACTTGAATAACAGCAATGGTTAAGAAAAGTCGGGATGACAAGAGTTGAACTTGCGACCTCTGCGTCCCAAAGCCATCTCAGGAGTGGCGTGAACAGCCGAATTCCCAATGTTTTACGGCGTGTGGTGACTCATTGCAACTCACGAGACGACACCAGTGATCACCCTTGATTGGTACAAAT
>CAUZPL010000063.1:0-37143 GCA_963581585.1 Planctomycetota bacterium | reverse complement strand
GCCCGAATTCTGGAAATCAGTCAGCGAAGGTCCAGCAGTTCGCAGAGTCAGCCATAGCACGGTGGTTCAAGAGACTATGCGAACGTTGTTCGGTGAACTTGCACGGCCGCAAGATTACGTCTGGGTGCGACCACGTCCGGTCGGCTGGTCGACGGGACTGCATTACGATCATCCGTTTTTCGCTCGCGGCAGTCGCCGAGTTCATACCGTCTGGATTCCGCTGGGTAACATTCCCGTCAGTAACGGCCCCCTGGTCCTGGTGGAACAGTCTCATCAATTTTCCGACATCATCGATTCGATTCACGACAACGACCAGGACAGTAATGATTGTCCCGCAATGGCTCAGCAGGCAGCTTTCGAAGGTGACTGGAGTGGTGACACGGTTGCTTTTCTTCTCCAACGCAGGACACGATTTCTGACAGCAGACTTTCAGACGGGAGACGTTCTGGTATTTGGGATGGACACGCTGCACGGGTCACTCGACAATCGGTCGCCAAACCATCTTACACGTTTGTCAGTCGACGTTCGTTATCAACCGTTTTCCCATTCGGTGGACGACCGGTACTTTGGCCCGAATCCAACGGGCGCCAGTGGTCAGGGATACGGAGACATGAATTCCTGCAAGCCGTTAACCGAGATTGCTTGAAGCGTGGTTCACCACGGTACTTCAGGCGACAGGCGATGAAGTGGCAACAATCCAGGGTTCGGGTCGCCGATGACGCGAGAGGGATCGATGTCACAGTCAAACTGATGATATTTCGCATTCCCGAACTGAACCCCGTACAGCGTTTCGTCGTAAACGACACCGGATTTACGGCCCACGTGGTCCTGCACGCCAGCCTTTGCCATGAGATCTCCTTCAAACGTGGCGTCTGCAACACCTTTCCGGCGAAACGGCGACCGTCTTCCATTACGAGGGCGATCATGCGACTGTTTTGTTTTTCGACACCATAGGCGAACTGACAGGCGGTGCACTAAAGCTGTGTACCGCGGTCCCGAGCTGGAATCGGGTGAGCTCACTTCACCGATCACAATCTTCCAGGAATTTTCAGGGATACTGTGATCCAGCTCAACCGTACTGCGTTTACGCAGTGAACTGTTGTTCCTTACGAAACAGGTTGTTGAATCATTTGTGATGTGGAATGCCGTCCATCGGTGAATTTTCGGAAAATTTGAGTTTCGATTCGTTTTGGTGATCGTTTTGCGGCCGGTTTTACTATTTGCCTTATAGAGGGAAGCGGACACCGCGGATTACGTTGTTCGTTGATTCTGTTTCGTGTTTGAAGAGAAGGAATAAGGCATGTACCGGCTGACCGTGGTGTTGTTCATTGGTCTGGCCGGGTGTCAGCAACCGTTGTCAGCTCCACTGCAGGAGTCGGGCAAAGAGACATTCACGCAACAGGAGGCGAGTCCTGACTTCCGTGCTGCAGGTGCCACTGCGCTGCTGAATAGACCGACTGCCTTCTAACTGGTTTTGTCACCTGTCCGTCATTGGAGCTGCTGAGGGCATTCACCTTCGACAGGTCTTTTCGATTGAACCACAAGTCAGGTATAAAAATTTATCGAGACAACTGTCTGATTATTGTCCGTCGGGTGGATCCGCGCTACTAACAGCAAAAGGAGAACAAATCATGAATGAACTCAATCGTAGTCTCATGTTCGCCCAGGATGGTAATAATGCGGGCGGGGGGATCGGTTCGATCATTGTGCTCGCGATTGCCGTCGGTGTGATCGCTGGTATTTGGAAAGCCTTTGCAAAGGCAGGCAAGCCCGGCTGGGGATCCATCATTCCAATCTATAATATCATTCTGATTCTGCAAATCGCTGGAAGGCCGATCTGGTGGATCCTTCTACTCTGTATTCCACTTGTCAATCTCGTGGTTGGTGTCATTGTGAGTATTGATGTTGCGAAAAAATTTGGGAAGGGTGTTGGTTTCGGGATCGGACTCGTGTTCCTTCCATTTATTTTCTGGCCAGTCCTTGGATTTGGTAGCGCTCAATACCAGCCGACTTCGTAGAGACCAATAGGTCCGCAACCGATCATGTGTGTGAGTCATGATTACCCCCTCACCGACACTGGGAATGATTACCGGCGATATGTTCGACTCGTCCCTCAGGGTTCCGAGTGGTCGGAGTGCAAACCAGAATGACTGGCTGATGACCCAAAGGAGCGTCTCATGACATACCTGAAGTCTTATCGCCGGGTTTTGTTGCTGGCGGTGCTCTTGATCGTGGGGGTGGATGGGTGTGGTGGTCCGACGGAAGCAGATCCCGTTGCCGCATTGGAGAATCTGGGAGCCGAGATCGAGCGGAGTGAACAAGGCGAAGTTGTCATCGTCGAACTCGTCGGCAGCCAGATCACCGACGCAGCTCTGGTGCATCTGGAGGGGATGACCGGGCTGCAGATGCTCGACCTCCGAAGCACCGAGATCACCGACGCAGGTTTAGTGCACCTCAAGGGACTGACTGAGCTGCAAACCCTCGAACTCTACGGCACCAAAATCACGGACGCCGGTCTGGTGCACCTGAAGGGGATGACCAACCTGACGTGGCTCTACCTCCGAAGCACCGAGATCACCGACACCGGTCTGGTACACCTGAAGGGGATGACCAAGCTGCAGTTCCTCAACCTCTCCAACACCAAGATCACCGACTCAGGTCTGGTGCATCTGGAGGGACTGACAAATCTGCCGGGACTCGACCTCGGCTACACCGAGATCACCGACGCGGGGCTGGTGCATCTTGCAGGACTGACCAGTCTGCAGATGCTCAACCTCGACAGTACCCAAATTACCGGCGCGGGACTGGTACATCTGGAGACACTGACCGGGCTGGACTCGCTCAGCCTCGGCAGCACCAAAATCACCGACAGGGGTGTGGACAACCTGCGGAAGGCGTTGCCGAGGACGAACATCAGCTATAAAGAAACGAACATCGACTAACGAGACATCCACCTCTGTGCCAAAGCCACATCCGGATACGCCTCCTCGCACCCATCCACACAAATCACCGCCACTGATCGATCCGGTAATCGATAAACGCAGTCATTGTTGCTGAATGTTTCCACGAAGCGGACGGACAATAAACTCTGTTTCAAAGAAAGACACCCCTGAAAATCCATATTTGTCCAATCCTGATGATGTGATGCAAAACTCCGAAAAGGACTCCCTCAAACCTCGTTTGAGATTGCGAAAATACGCCAACAAAGTCATAACGGGGCCATGGGTTTGAGTTGCAATACTTCCGAGCATGCAAACAGCGGCATCTCCCCACTTTTCAGTCCGGCGGGTGGCGACCTGCTACGTGTCAACTCGCGTCGGTGGTTTTTACAAACCGGCCTCACCGGCATGGCGGGACTCACGTTGCCCGCACTTTTAAGACAACGCGCGGAAGCCTCGAAGGCCGGCAAGCCGAAGGACAAAAAGAATGTCATTCTTTTCTGGCTGTCCGGCGGTCCAAGCCACATCGACATGTGGGACCCAAAACCCGATGCGCCCAGCGAGATTCGCGGGCCGTTTGACAGTATCCCCACCAGGCTGCCCGGTGTGCGCGTGGGCGAACATCTGCCGTTGACCGCCAAGCTGATAGACAAGCTGACCATTCTGCGCGGCGTGGATTGCAGCGCAAGCAACCACACGCCCATCACCATGCAGGCCGGCAACCCACTGGCGCGCCGCACCAACGACGGCAAGGACGGCGGCGGCTATCCCTCGATGGGTTCCATTGCAGCAAAATTCCGGGGGCCCAACGCGCCCGGCATGCCGCCGTTTGTCGGTCTGGCGAATTCCTGGACTTCGGATGTTTGGGAGTCCGGCCACATGGGAAGTGCTTATGCGCCGGTGAAGGGGAAGGAACTTGACGGACGTCTCGCAATGCCCGAGGGCCTCACCACTAACCGATTGCGCGACCGAAGTACCCTGCGTGGTCAACTCGATAGTTTGCATCGCGAACTCGACAACAACAAGACCGTTGCACAGCTTGACCATTATACTCATCAGGCACTCGACACCGTCTTGTCCGGGCGTGCAAAGCGTGCGTTTAATCTGGATGAGGAGACAAACAAGATGCGCGATTTTTATGGTCGCGACAGCATCGGCCAAAAGGCTTTGCTCGCTCGTCGTCTTGTGGAATCTGGTTCGACCTTCGTGCTGGTCAGTGGGGCGTGGGGCTACTTTGACCATCACGGCGACGAGGTGCGATGGGGTGGAATCATTAAAGGCCTTAAGCCACTCATGCCCCGTGTTGATCGCACATTGAATGCTATCGTCACAGATCTTGAGCAGCGCGGACTGCTCGACGATACGTTGATTTTGATGCTGGGAGAATTTGGCCGATCGCCCGTTATGACCAAGACCGCCGGTCGCGGCCACTGGACGCGTGTGATGTCCATGGTGATGGCCGGCGGCGGCTTGCAACACGGCCGCGTCATCGGCAGCACCGACCGCAAGGGCTACGATGTCGCAAGCCGCCGCGTCGGTCCCAGCGACTTGGCCGCCACCGTCTTCCAGCACCTCGGCATCGATCTGAACGCCCACTGGACAAACCCGCAAGGCCGCCCCGTGCCCATCGTCACCGAGGGTGGCCAGCCGATTTCCGAGCTGTTTTAACTTTTCGCGGCCGGTTGTGCGAGGCACACTTCGCTCATCCATGCGAGTACCGCGTTTACTGCTGCTGGTGGTTCTTTGCCCTGCATTTGCCAAGGCTGATCAAAAACCCAACTTCGTTTTCTTCCTGGTCAACGATCTCGGCTGGAGGGACCTGAAATGTTTTGGCAGCTCATTTTACGACACGCCCAACTGCAACACATTTGCCGCGAGCATCATGAAGTTCACCAACGCCTATGCAGCATGCGCCGTGTACAGCCCCTCACGGGCATGCATCGTGACGGGCCGCTATCCCACAGTTCACAAACGACGTCCTTGGATCCTATAACGATCCCAGGATCGGCGGCATGCTGCTGGTCGATTTTCAGTCGCAGACGCCGTCAATGCGAAATGTGGTTCTCGATGCCACGCTGTCCGACCCAGGACGAACGCGATTGTCGCTCGGCAAAGTCACCAGCGACAACATCGCCCTCTCGGAATTGAGCCCCTCTACCGTTCAGCGACTCGTGCAGCAGCCCGGTCATCAGGTCCCGTTCATGCTGCGCACAGTCTTCGCCGTTCGCATTGCAACTGATATAGGGGAAGTGGTACCCAAAGTCCGTATTGCTGTATTAGTTCGGTTGGAATCTCCCACTCGTCTCCTGCGGTTCAGGCTCTCAGACCGGCACATCATGGCTGGTCCCACAACACAGAACAAACACAGAGTGGTGAGCAAAGAGCCAGTGCTGTCATCAACCATTTTTGGCCAACAGCTGGTTAGTCAGATCGCAAATGGCAGTCCCCGACTTTCAAACAAGCATGCTGTCGTTTTTGCAGAGCACTGCTGATGGCGAGACTTACACCGCTCGCGAACTCAGAGAAACACTGGCTGAGCATTTCAATCTCACGCCCGAAGAACTCAAAGAAATGCTGACCAGTGGAACACAAAAGACGTTTTTCAATCGAGTAGGGTGGGCCAAGACATACTTAGCCGCGGCGGGTCTGTATGGTGATGGACAGTTGTGCGCTCGAGATTCTGCGACCCGAAGGTTGAAGGAATCAATAAATCCGATGGATTAACTTGGCGTGTGAAAGATGTGCTTGCCCGGGTTCAGGCAACCAAACCTGAGAGTATACCACTCAAGGTCCGGTCGCGGTTAAGGGGGGCAGGTCAGCCTGAACTGCCCCGTTTTTAAATGCCAGATACTGATTTGAGTTAATGACGGCCAACTCATCAGTGGCCTGCTGTGGCATGAGTTGCCAGCGCCAGCAAGATCCCTGGATACATCAGCTTCCCACTCAATTCCTCTCCACCCGTCTCTTCAGTTCTGCTTTCACCGTCCGTGTCACCTGCAGATTGGCCAGTGCCCCGACAGCCGTCCAAAACAGTGCCGAGTCTTTGACGATCTGTGGCCGGGTGCGGCGATCGAACCATAAAAGGCTCGATCACAACCGGCTCCAACACACACTTCAACTTTGATGAGTCAGACATATGAGTCTTTTTGGTCCGGGTCTTTCCAGCGCTCCGTTGCTTTCCTCCGAAAAAAACTCCCCAGCCCTGTCCCGTCATTATGTCAGGTTGGCGAGGATACCACCGTCAACGATGATCACCGAGCCCGTCATGTAGCTGCCGGCATTGCTGGCCAGTAACAGAGCCGGTCCGACCAGTTCTTCCGTATTTCCCCAGCGTTTGAGAGCTGTGCGCTGGCCGATAATTTGGCGCTGTTCTTCGGTAAGCTTCGCAGCCGGCAAATCGGTCAGGAATGGTCCTGGGGCAATACAGTTGACCGTGATCCCCGCGCCACCCAGTTCCAGCGCCTGGGCTCGAGCCATACCCACCAGTCCGGCTTTGGTGGCGGCATAGACACTGCGTGCCGGCGCACCGGCGAATGCAAGGATTGACGAAATATGGATCACTCGTCCCCAGCCAAGCTGCTTCATACCGGGAACGAACGCACGTGTCAGCGCCATGCAGCTGGAAAGATTGAGCTGCAGGATTTCGTCCCAGGCGTCATCCTCAATGCAGTCAATCAACTGCGGGTGATTGCTGCCGGCGTTGTTGACCAGAATGTCGATACCGTGACTGCGCTCGCTCGTCGCCTGCACCAAGGTCTCCACACCGTCACGGCGGGACAGGTCCGCAACAATATGTTCGACACCCCGTCCGGTGGCCTCGCGAATCTTATTCGCCGTCGCTTCAAGTTCGTCAGCGTTACGACTGCAGATGATCAGATCGGCGCCGTTGCGAGCGAAACCCAGAGCCATGGCCTTTCCCAATCCCTTGCTTCCACCAGTGATCAGCGCGGTCCGACCGGAGAGGTCAAAGATGTTGTCCATGTGTTCTTCCAGATGAAGATCCGATCAGAGATTTGCAACCCATGCCCAAAAACCGGTCTGGAATTCTAAGCGATTTGACGCAAGCACGACATTGTCCGCGTTGAGAGGCTCATTGTCGTTGCGCGCTCCGATTTCATCGACCGGCGCATCGAAGCTGAACCGGAGACCAAGTCAGAATACCCTGGTTTCTTCGCTTTGATTGCGAAGGACCGCCGAAACTGAAGAACCCAGGGCTTCCATCGCAAAAAACTCATCTCGCTGTTCAAAACGCCGGAAAGCCGTGCGGCGTGTGGTTAATGACACAGCCGGAACTGACTCCGTAGTGCGAGTTCAGGTAGCCGTTCAGGAAGATTGTTTGTCGGTCAAACGGTCCAGGTACGCGACCACGTCGTTGACAGGTGTGACGTCGCCGAGGTCGATGTCGATGTCGAGCAGGTTAACTTCGTGCATCAACTCGCAACGCTCCCCGATGGCCTCGCGCGGCACGATTACTCGAAAACTGTCGACCGCGTCGCGACAGGTGGCGTACACGCAATGGCTGGTGCTGATCCCGGTGACGATCAGCGTGTCGATCGAAAGTGAGGTCAGCATCTCGTGCAGGTTCGTTCCCTTGAACGACGACGCATACCGTTTGTAGACGATCTTCTCTGTTGATCGATGTTCGAGTCGGGGGTCGAGTGCAAACAGTTCCTCGGCCTTCCCCTCGGGTACCGACCATTGCAGCTTGCGGTTCTGGGGGCTGGGCGGATCGGCCGGATCCCAGGCCAGTGAGGTAAAAAAGATCGGGATGTCGGCACGGCGCGAGGCGGCCAAAACCTGACAGGTGCCTTCCATCACGCTGTCAAGGTTGCTGCCAATCTGCAGCTCCGGGTCGAGCCAGTAACGAGCCATGTCAATGACGATCAGCGCCGGTCGCTGGCCCCACCCCACCCGCATTCCCCAGCCGCGTTGCAGGTAGTTCTGTTTGAGCGTGGCGAGATGCTCGCGCAGGGGGATACGAAGCTCATCAGGTAGCCGCAGGTCATCGGCTCCGAAGGGCAGTTGCGGCGAGGTGGAATCGTTCATCGATGTTCCCTTCGGCGAGCGAGCATGACCAGGCTCTGAAAATGTGGTGTGGCTTCGATCGAGTTTGTCTGTATTGTTCACCACTCTACGTGGACGATGAGGATCAACCACAGGCAAAAAACAAATGACTCTGACTGCTTCCGGACAATGTTTTGCTCTGGAAACATCGTGTTCGCGATAATGTAACCGTTCCTGATTCTGCGACCAGTTGTTTCTGGCCAAACCCTCGCGAACGACTCACTAAACTCCCTTTCCCAGTCATGCGCGATCCGACTTCACTCAGGCATCAAGGCAGCCAAGTATTTCGACAGGAAGATCCAGGGCAGCGCCGAAAACTACCGCCGAATTGTTGCGGTCGGAGATTGTGCAGATTAAAACTCCCGTCGATCAAGCCCGCCTGGAACGTGGCCCGTCCGCACCGTTGAACCGCTGCCGGCGGGTAATCACTGTCCGTGTCACTTCGTGAGGCAATTTGAGTGAGCTGCGGACCGGGTTTGAAATTGATTGTGAGCCTTCCCGATGTTTTTTGTCAGTCATGAGGCCGGAAGTTACTTTGCCTGGATCCACGAAGCCCTGAAAGAACGGAAACTCCATGAAATTGGATCCCGGTGTCAGGACAGGCAAAATCCGATCAGCAGCAGCAACTGCGGCTGCGAACAGAGAGCGATCACCTCTCAGGGAACAAATAACAGATCATACTGAAGCCATCGATGTACCCGCTCACTACGGTGTCTGCGATCGTCCGGGAATGGATCATCTTAACTGGCTTCTCGTCTGCAGACGCGGCGACAATCGTGGCGCGCGCCAGAGGTGCTGACACGCGATTGACGATCGTCTATGCCGATATATCGAATCTGCAAAACATTCTGCCCAACCTCATCGAATGGGTGGTAGGCACAGTCGGCGCCGATCGTGTACCGTTCGGCACCGACATGCCGCTCTGTACAGCGGGAATCGACTCGGCCAGTCTGGACGACAGCGCCAAGCGGCAAATTGTTTGCGGCAACGTTCTGCGCAGTCTCACGCTTAATATCGACTAGAAAGAATCAGCATGTCAGATGTGAAGACTCGTTATCCGCGAAGTAATCTCGCGGCATGTATGCTGCCATGGAACGATGACTTTCAACTGGATGTGGCCAAGTTCGAAGAGCACATTCAGGGTGCGCTGGACGGCGGTTACACCTGTTTGTACCTGATGGGAACGGCTGGCGAGGGGTACGCAGTCGACGAGGAACGTTTCAGGCAGGTTGTCGAGGTGTTCGCAGCCAATACCGTACGGGAGGGCATCGATCCACAAATTGGTGTCATCGGGCTTTCGATGGACCAAATCATTCACCGGATCGGCGTCGCCCACGCATCAGGCATCCGCATGTACCAAATCTCGCTGCCCAGTTGGGGAGCACTCGACGAGGCCGAAACGATGCTGTTCTTCAAGACGGTATGCGGCGCATTCCCCGACTGCCGCTTTCTGCATTACAATCTGCCGCGGGCCAAGCGGATCATCAAGGGTGCGGAATACCATCGCATTGCCGAAGAAGTGCCCAATCTTGTGGCCACGAAGAACAGCACCAGTGAGTACGACCGTACCGCGGATCTGTTGGTCAACGCTCCGGAACTCCAGCACTTCCTGCTTGAGGGAAACTTTGCGATGGGCTGTACGATCGGTGAGTGTTCGCTGCTGTGTAGTTACGATGTTCTGTTTCCCCAGACAACCTGGAAGTTTTTCGAGGCCGGTAAAGCGAAAGATCTTGTTGAGTTGTTCCGGATTACCCAGTTTCTTCGTGAAGTGGGCATGACACTGTTCGTCCACTGCCCTCGCGACATGATCGACGGCAGTTTCGACAAGACCTTCATCTGGTTGCGCGATCCCGATTTCTCGAATCGCCTGTTGCCGCCGTACCTCGGACTGAGCGATGAAGAGTCTCGGGAGTGTCGCCGGGTCTTCGACGAGCGTTATCGAGACATTATGTGACCGCCGGTCGTCCTGAACCAGACATGGCCTGCAGCCCGGGACCAGTCGCAGCAGGGGCCCTCCAGCGAACGTTATCCAGACCTCCGAAAATCAAGGAGTTCGTCCAAATCCCTGCGAACGATGCACCATCCGCCTTTCCGGTTTCACGGATCGACATCGACACGAAAATTTATCCGCTCACGGGGATCGTGTTGCCGATCGTAAAATTCGTGAGGAAGTTTTCCGGGGCTACGTATGGTCCAGTTGTATCACATGAGTCGTGGCATTGGTGAACAGACAAATCTCAAAGACCATCATGCGGACAAGCGTTCAGAACACTGGGCGATGCTCGACGAACGGGTCGCTAAGGGTCGCAGCACATACCGGGTCAAAACAGGCTAACGACATCAGCATCGACATCGAAACAACCGGACCTCGAAAGATGACTGCAAAACCGACATTTTTACTCCACTCGACGCACGCAATGTCACTGGCTCCGAACCGGATATCGGCGATTCGCTGGCATTTGGCAGCTCAATTGCTCCCGAAAAGCTGTGGCCGGATCGCTGTTTGTGTTATGATTGCACATGGAATCCTGGCAGGAGGCGGACCTTCGGAGGATCGTAATGCTGACCATGACCGGTGAGAAAGCAACCTTTTGTGACGGAATCGCTCGGCGAAGTTTCCTGAGAGCCGGGTTTTTGGGGTTCGGCGGGCTGAGCATGCCGGACATTCTGCGGCTGCGTTCAGCGAACGCAAATGACGCACAGACTGATGCAAATTCCGTTATCTTTGTGGAACTGGCCGGAGGTCCGTCACAATTTGAAACATACGATCCCAAGCCGCATGCACCGGTTGAGTATCGTGGTGAATTTGGTGTCATCCCCACGAACGTCCCCGGCATAATGCTGAGTGAACTGATGGTCGAGCAGGCCCAACTCATGGACAAGCTGTCGATTGTCCGCTCGGTGCATCACCCGTCGAACAGCCACGATCCGTCAAGCCACCTGTCACAAACCGGCTATTATAAACGAGGCCCCAAAGGAGGCCAGTCATCAGCCGACACGATGCCCTGTTTTGGATCTGTGATCGCCAGGTTGCGCGGGTCCAACGTCAGTGGTCTGCCGGCTTACGTAGCTGTGCCCACAGTGATGCGTAACGGCCAGTCATCGTACCTGGGGAAGTCATACAGTCCATTCGAAACCGTTGAAGATCCCGCTGATCCGGACTTCCAGGTTCAGAATCTTTCGCTGGTGTCCGGTCTGACGGCCGTTCGCCTCGACAATCGTCACGAATTGTTGTCTGAGCTGGACCGCCAGCAACGGATGTTCGACCTGCAGAGGTCGTCCACCGCCCTCGACGGGTTCCGGGAGCAGTCACTGGAACTGGTCACCGGAAGACGTGCCCGCGCTGCATTTGACATTCAGGCCGAAGCAGACACCCTGCGCGACGCCTACGGTCGAAATACCACGGGGCAAAGTTTACTGATGGCCCGCAGATTGGTGGAATCAGGCGTGACGTGCGTGACCGTGCGCGTTACGGGGTGGGACGACCACCGCGAATTGGCCCGCGGACTGAAGAATCGTGGTCCCGCCTATGACCAGGGCATGGCCGCACTGGTCCGTGATATATATGAACGTGGTATCGATGCACAGGTTTTGGTCGTGGCGATGGGTGAGTTCGGCCGTACTCCGCGTTACAACCGTGACGCTGGTCGTGATCATTGGGGTGCCGTGATGAGTGTCCTGCTTGCCGGTGGTGGATTGCAGCCTGGCATTGTCGGTGCTTCGAACTCCAGAGGCGAACTGCCCACCGCAGCACCGTATCGCCCTGAGAATGTGCTTGCGATGATTTATCGTCATCTGGGAATCGATCCGGAGTTGACATTCAATGATTTTTCCGGCCGACCGCGGTATGTGCTTGAGGAACACGGGCTCATCACGGAACTGGGCTAGAGGCCAGCCATTGCGGGTGCCATTCACCTGGACCGATTCCGGGAACATCACTCCGAGCCGGGTTGTTTCACACTGCTGCCTCTAACCGGGCATTGCCATCGGCGCTCCACGGAGATCAGCCGGGTTGACATCGGTCCCCTGTGGGATTCGGTGGATTTTTCCCGGCTTCTGCATCAGGATGAAACCGTAAGGACGGTGTACTTTCTTCCCACCAACAACAGTTAATTCCCGTATTGATCCGGGCGACAGAATCGATTCTCGTCTTGGTGTTCAAAGAATTGGACCGTCGTGCAGAATTCTGTTCGTCAACAATGCTGGTTCGTGGCGCAGCGTGCAACAGCGTGTTATTCTGGCACCGGTCGTGAAGTTGCCCTGATGGCATGACGGAAACTGAACGTACGACGGAAAGACAGCAGCGTGACCTCAATGGAAAACCTGATAACGGACCGAGAAACATTCGTCACAGAACTGGAGTGTGGACTGAACGGGGACCGCTACGAAGCGGATATGATCCAGGGACTCTCAAAGGCTGGCCGGCCGCTGCTTGTCCGTTACGATCTGGAAAGGCTGGCCGACGGGGTCAGCAAAAAAGACTTCGCTGCGAGACCGGCGGACCTTTGGCGATATCGCGAATTCCTTCCGGTACGACACACGGCAAACATCGTCAGCCTTGGCGAGTGCCACACACCACTGGTGCGGCTGCCGCAGCTGGAAGCTGGCAGCGGGCAACTGATTGTCAAAGATGAAGGGCGACTGCCAACCGGCTCGTTCAAGGCTCGTGGCCTGTGTCTGGCAGTTTCCATGGCACGGGAACTGGGCATTTCCAAACTGGCGATGCCTACCAATGGAAATGCCGGAGCGGCACTGGCGGCGTACGCCCGCCACGCCGGCATGCAGGCGTTTGTCTTCTGTCCCGACGACACGCCTGAAATCAATGTGCGCGAAATCGCGATTCAGGGCGCCAGGGTTTGGCGCGTGAACGGTCTGATCAATGACTGCGGGCGCCTGGTTCGGGATGGCCAGGACCAAATGGGCTGGTTCGACATTTCAACACTTAAGGAACCATACCGCATCGAAGGCAAGAAAACGATGGGGCTGGAACTGGCCGACCAGATGGGCTGGAACGTCCCCGACGTGATCTTTTATCCGACGGGCGGCGGCACGGGACTGATTGGCATGTGGAAGGCCTTTCAGGAGTTACAACAGATTGGCTGGCTCACAGACAAACTGCCTCGTATGATCGCGGTGCAGGCGAGTGGATGTGCGCCAATTGTGAAGGCGTTTGAAGACGGCACTGAGCATGCCGACCTGTGGCCCAATGCTCATACAGTGGCGTCCGGGATCCGGGTTCCCGTGGCCATCGGCGACTTTCTGATTCTGCAGGCGGTCCGGGAGAGTCACGGATTTGCGACGGCAGTGGACGACAATGCGATCCTGGCAGGCCTGCACGAAGTCAGCCATCGGGAAGGCTTTTTGCTGTGTCCGGAAGGCGCAGCAACGTACGCTGCGTGGAAACAGGAACTCGCATCCGGACGTATCAGCAGTGATGACCAATGCGTTCTGTTCAACTGTGCCAGCGGCCTGAAATACCCACTGCCTGAAGTGAACCAGAGTCTGGATTGCCGGCGGCCTGTGGACTTTACCACGTTGCAGGACAGTCATATTTCCCGCTAAGCACCGGCCAATCAATAACTGTCCGGTCTGGTCGGCAATCATCACCAGGGAGTGTGATGGCAACTTTGAGTTGCGACGGTTATTGATAGCCAGGGTCAAGATCGCCGCTCGTGCCGCCGGCACACCACCTGACCAGCCGGTGCCGATGTTACCCTGAGGACGCAGAGTCCGACGCCAGCCTGCGACCCGTAAGAAACATGGTCTTTCTGCAAGGCGTAACCACGGCCGGGTGACCCCAGTAACAGCCTGGGCGCCCAGCCGCCGGGGATCAACAGATCCATTGTCCACAGGCCCCTGTATTGGCGACGTCTCAGAAAACTCACCGTCCGTTGCAGTCATTTCCTCTTCATCCGCACAATGACATTGGCTATTTGTCCGCTGTACAGAGCCACTCGGGAGCTTCCCTGGTCACCCAGCCCACCGCTGTTGGCCGCAAAGTAGTCAGGATGTGTCACGACGAAACTTGTCATGGCCGGGCTGCCATCGGGCCCCCCCGGAAGTGACGTGATCTCCGCGACACCGTTATCACCCGTGAAAGCAGTGAACCGGCTCTTGACGTCTCGTGCGATGCCCAGTTCGACGCAACGTTGGGTTGTGATACTGGAGGCGCCCGAGAGCAATCGAACTTTGGTGTTTTCTCCGTAGCCGAAGATATGTGAGCGACCGTCAAATGATCCCTGATACGGCATCAACCGCACTCGAGCCCCCCTGATCGGAGTGCCGTCGGTTTCAATCACCTGGACGTGACACGTTGTTGCAGATTCCATGCGGATTACAGAGCGAACCACGTCGGCTTCCAGTCGCACGACCTGTGGATACACGCGTGAGCGCTGAAGTCGTGATGCCTGTTCTTCCATGTCTGCTGCCGCCAGTTCTTTGACCGTGGGATCAGAAGACACCCAATCGACACACAAGGCAGTCAGCTGAACAATATCGCCGCGCGGCAGCGAATCGATGGCGAAGGTACCGTCGTCATTCACTACAGCCATGTCGTACCATTCGTTGCGACCGTTCACAACGAAAGCACTGATAATCCCGCCATGAACAGGTCGAGGCACCCGGTCATCAAGACGCCCTTCCAGTCGGATACCGGGATAGACTTCGACGTCGTGCAGAAAAATTCGTGGCTGATCTCCATACGTGCTCAGATCTATTGCTGCGCTGTAGCATGCTGGTTTGCCCGGTGGGAGATGGATAACTCGCAGCATTTGGCGATTTATTGCCAGACCGTCTGAAACAAGAATGCCGCTGTTCATCTGGTTCCAGTGGTCAACAACAGTATGGCCACTTAAGACAACAAACGTATGTGACTGCAGGCGCTGTCCTGCCTGACTATCAATCGCTGACACAGCGATCCGACGACCTCGCTTCAGCTGACACGTGAGAGTACGCTGATCCGCACCTGAGTTAAACGTCAGTGCGACATGATCTTCGTGAGTCACGGACCAGTGGACTGTCCGGATTGGTTGCTGGAGGGCGGATCCGGGAATCTGAATCCTCGCTTTTCCCTCCCTGTCGGATTCTCCGGTCGGAATCGCACCCCAGCGCTCTTCATCCCAGTCGTGAGCGCCGTTTTTTGAGACCAATACACGCGGAGATACACGGGCGCCGGCCAGCGGATGACCGTTTTCATCGACCACAGAAACTTCAACGATATGGAACGTCCGTACTGTCCGGTTGCGTTCCAAACCGACATCTTGAGCGGCCTGTGCTGTCGCAAAACCGAAAAAGCCAACTGTGAGTATCAGGCTACAGGAATACCAGGGTTTTAGCTGCGGCTTGCCGTATAGAATGTCGTTCTTCCGGTCTCGCGCTGGACTGGGACTGTCGCCCGTCCATCGGATTTGTACGACTAGGTATGCGAACGCCCGATTGAACCAGGCTGCAGGTCGAAATTGCATCATCGGAATTTTGAGAGACAGGGCTATCAGATTCAGGCGTATTTTAGCGAGTGGGGCGGCGTTTTTCCGCATTGATCCTGCATCCCGGAAATCCAGGCTGGTCAAACCACGTTTTCTCCTGACAATAGGCCTTCTGAAACCTGACAGCCGGGGCGGGTTCCTGAAGCAGTCACTCTTCCGAGTCAATCACGTGTCTGAAGTCCTCCAAATGGGATCAAAAATCACTGTCCTGCCGGTGATCCACGGCAGTGGTGATTTCGCCATTGAGGTGCGACGACTGATGCTCAACAGTCAGTTTGACCAATTGGCCGTTCCATTGCCGCCTTCATTTCAGTCAAAAGTGGAATCCGGCGTGGAACAGCTGCCAGCTGTCAGTGCCGTTCTCCAAAGAGTCCCTCCTACTGGTTTTGGTGATAAAGGAGACGCTGATGTAGATGGGTCAGCGACCTATGTGCCCATCGATCCGTGTCAGCCGGTGATCGCTGCGCTTCGTATTGCAGCTCAGGAACATATCCCTCGAATATTCATTGATATTGAAGGTGATGACTACGAGCCCGCCGCTGATGTGCTGCCGGACGCATACGCTCTGAAGCAGGTGACTCCGGAACGATTTGCTGCAGCCGTGCTGCCTGCACTGGATGCTCCGCATGAGGGACCGCAGTTGACCCGGATTCACTGGATGGCAAATGAGCTGCATCGCCTGACAAAGTCGTGCGAATCTATCCTTTTGGTGTGCGGGCTGCGCGAGTGGCCGTGGATTCGTGATGCATTCCAGAGCGTGGTTGACCGTCCACCGGATCCACCTGAACAGAATCATCCCGCAGAACTCTACGCTGTCCAGCCGGAAACGCTGCTGTTTATGCTGCGTGAGTTGCCGTTCATCACGGGCCAGTACGAACGTGCACGTGTCAATCTGGATGACGACGAAAACCTGTCAATAGATGGAGTCAAAGAGCTGCTGCTGGCATCCCGGGATCGCTATCGACGAGAATTCAAAACCCGGGCGCGCCCGATTACGCCTCAGCTGCTTCGCGTGTGTCTGAAGTACGTCCGCAACCTTTCGTTGATTGAACGTCGATTTACACCGGATTTATATACACTGGTTACCGCAGCTCGCCAGACAGCCGGAGACCAGTATGCAATTCATCTAGCGGAAACAGCCCGAGATTATCCGTTTGAGATCGACTTCGGAGCACCGACCGTGCATTTCGGTGTCGATCGCGTGCGTCTGCCGAACGAAGGCGTACTGTCGGTCGTGAGCCGACTGCCGGGGCATCCGGTCGTGTGGAGATCGTGCCAGCTGAAAGCTCGTCCGGACAAACGAAAGAAGGTTGAATGGAAGAAGTCCTGGAATCCTTTTGGACAATGCAGCTGGCCTCCCGAAGATACCGCGATTGAACGTTTTCGTACGCACGTCAAGGACGTTGCACTGACGCTGTTAGGCAATGATCTGGCTCGCACGGAAAAGTTCACGTCGAGCATCAAGGACGGTCTCGACATCCGAGAGACTCTGCGTAACTGGCACACAGGAGAGCTGTACGTTCGGGAATTCCCGCCGGCGCGAGGAAACCTTGACTGTGTTATCATGCTGTTTGATTCACCCGCAGACCCTCGGGACTATCCGTGGCGAATCACGTGGCACCCGGAGCATCACGACGAATCCACACTGTCGCTGTTCGCAACGGATTTTAGTCAGGAGCACATCGGGCCGGGAGTCGCGGTGGCTCGTTATGGCGGCTGTATGTTCTTGTTTCCTCCTTGCCCGGTTGCCAATGTCTTTAGCGACCCTCGATTCGATTTTACGGATACACTGGAAGAACGGCTCATCGCTGCCGCATTGTACCACAGCAATGAATCGCATATTGCTCTCTTAAGCCATCTACCGCCAGGAGCCGGCTGGCGAAGGCTGGCAAGACATTACCGTAAGAAAATCATTCATGTTCCACTGAATCGATTTGGCGCGGCGACGATCGATCGGCTGAGAACCGTCCACGTGCTCAACGGGCAACACGTCCGCAGTTACGCAGCCCGGTTCATCCAGGAACCGTGAGAGATCGTGCTGTGGGACTTCCAACAGGTCACGGGTTAATACAGCCCCCGCAGTGACAGGCACGCGACGTCAAAAAATGTCACGCTGAGGAGTTGCCGGAGTTCCGCTGCGACCTGATACGAAGCTGTCTTTGGCAGCCGGATATAAAGTCGAACATCAAAGATTCAATTCGCCGGCAGAGCCGGTCAGCAACTTTTGACACCCGACTCGCTTACCTTCGACTCCGTCTGGTCAGATCAACACAGGTGTTCCACTGGGCCGGTCAATACCTACACCTGGAGGATCGTCGAAGTTTTCTTCGACAAAACGGTCCCAGGTTTCACGTGTCTTTTTCGATACCAGATGTGACATCGATACTTCACAGTCCTGGCAGATCATCAATGGTGATTGCCCCTGCAGACCATGCTGCACCACCAGATCCATCTCCTGGCACAACCCGCCAATCGTGCAGCGACGGCACTCGGAACGCAGTTGGCTGCAAATAACGCATTCATCTGTGCCTTTGCGCAACACCTCTTCCATGTCGGTCAGCTCGATGAACTCACGTTCCCGGCGACTGATGTGCTCCTGGAGGAACGAATGAATGGCACGGTTCGTTTCATCTGAACACCGGGCGCTCATATTCGCTCGGCATGTATTGCAAATCGCAAATTCGAACACCGGCTCCGTGCCAACGTAACATTTCTGCACGAGATAGAATTCACAGTCGTCGAGTTCACAATTGCAGTCGATGCAACGAGCGAACGGAGCCTCTGTGTATTCCGACCAGAATAGTTTGGGCAGGGAGGTGAACCAGATGGGAGGAGGAATCATAAAACTGAAACGCTGAAGGACAGTAAGTCAACGACCGGAGAGTCGACACAGAAGGATGCACACAAAATCAGCGAATAAGGATTGTCAGTACCTGCATGACTGCGATCCCCGGTCTGTCAGGCAGAATCTCTGACCTTGAATTTTTCGGGCTGCTACAGACCCGCATCAACCGTCGAAGATCGTCCGCATTGATGTGCTGGCAGCCGATACGATCTGATTCGTGTCGCAGATTTCAGGTGCAGGAGTCTTCAGGACATGGAATGCATTGTATCGTTTTCAGGTTCCGCGGCTGCACCACCGGTACTATGGCGAACGCGGAGTCAGTGGAACAGGTTATCAAAGTCACATTCTGCGCCGGACGATTACATCAGGCAGAGTTCCGAATTATCTGTCCGGCGACCGTGCTGAATTCAACGGCAGTTTCCAGAGTACCACCACTTTTACTAATGGCAATGATACCCCGGTCGCCGCCAACTTTAAGTCGTAACAGTAAGGCCTGAATGGAATCATTATCGGTCCTTATGAAACCGGAACCATCTGAATTATGAAAACACTGACGCTGGTCATCATATTTTCCGCAGCTACCACGACTCTGGCCCGGGAGGCCGTCTTTGACACGGGAGAAAAGCCCAGGTTGATTCTGAAAACTGGAGCCGGCGAAGGCCCGGCATGGCATCCGGCGTATGGATTGTTCTTTAGTGGCGATGAAGGCATCACCCTGATGACACCTGCCGGAAATACGTCGGTCTTTCTGCCAAAAGCCGGATCGAACGGTCTGCTGTTTGATCATGAGGGCCGACTGCTGGTGTGTCAGCCCGCCTATCGGCGAGTCATTCGTTTGGACGCGAAATCGAAACACCTGCAGGTGCTCACGGATGAATATGATGGCAGACACTTCAATCAGCCGAACGACATCACGGTCGATTCAGCAGGCCGCATCTATTTTTCCGACCCACGCTACGGCAGTCGTGAAGGCATGGAACTGCTGGACTCCGGTGGCCGGGAAATTGAAGGAGTGTATCGCATTGATGCTGACGGTTCTGTGACCCGGATCATCACTCACGAAGTGGACCGGCCCAATGGCATCCTGATCACCCCGGATAACCGGTATTTGTTCGTTGCCGATAATAACAACTCCGAGGGCGGTGCAAGAATGTTGTGGCGGTTTGCTCTGCAGGCGGACGGGACTGTTGATTCGGCAAGTCGGAAACTCATTTTGACTGGAAGTCCGGTCGGGGTCCGGATGGCATGGTGATGGACGAGCTGGGTCGGCTGTACGTGGCCGGAGGCCTCAACCAACCAAATCCGCCTCATGAAACGGCTGACAAATTCAAGAGCGGTGTGTACGTGCTCTCGCAGGACGGTACATTACTGTCATCCGCTCCGATTCCACGGGACGAAGTTACTAACTGCACTTTTGGCGGCCCGGACCTGCGGACGCTGTATATCACAGCTGGCGGAACTTTGTGGAGCATCCACACCAGAACGCCAGGAAAGATGCCGTGGCCCGGACAGAATTGATTCATCTGGGATGCGAATTCTATGTGGAATAATCGCCGGGGTTCTTCGACATACCTGGAAAACGGAATGATCAACAAGGCACAAATTCTTCTTCCGGAGGTCAATCAGAAATGATCACAACGATCCGACCCCTGACAGGAATCGTTCTGCTGCTGTCAGTTTTCATCAGTGTCTCTTGTGCGGTCGGTCGCGAAGCTGTCACCGTCGAATTCGTGGTGGGTGATCTGCTTACGGCGGAGGGTGGTCAATGGGAACCGAAGGGCAGCCCGCTGAAGAGTCCGTTCGGCATTGATTTCAGTCCTGATGGCACGATGTATATTGTGGAACTTGCCGGGGGACGTGTGCACACCTGTGATTCCGCTGGTAAGCTGCAGCTTGTCGCTGGCGACGGCAGCCAGGGGTACCTCGGTGATGGGTCTGCATTTGCGACCGCAACATTCAACGGCATGCACAACTGCGCTGTGACACCGAACGGCGACCTGTACATTGCGGACAGCTGGAATCACTGTATCCGGAAAGTCGACTCCAGGACATCGATCATTTCCACGGTTGCCGGATCAGGACGCGCCGGATTTGGCGGTGATGGCGGTCCGGGTGCTCGGGCTCTTTTCAACTACGTGATGTGCATTACCCTGAACAGTACCGGCAATCAGCTGCACATTGCCGATCTGAAAAATCTTCGGATTCGTGTCCTGAACCTCAGTACCGGACTCGTCGACACTGTGGCAGGAAATGGTGAAAAAGGCGTACCCGTCGACGGGTCGTTGGCCAGGCAGAGCCCTTTGTTCGATCCGAGGGCTGTGGCTGCGGATTCAAAGGGTCGTATTTATATTCTGGAACGTGGTGGACATGCGCTGCGGGCCGTTCTGCACAACGGCCAAATCAAGACGCTGGCGGGGACGGGCGAAAAGGGATTCCGAGACGGGGCAGCCCTCGAGGCCCAGCTGGCAGCGCCCAAGCACATCTGCATTGATGACTGCGACAACGTCTACATCGCGGATGAAGCGAATCAGGCAATCCGAAAGTACAACCCGGTCTCGCAGAAGATTGAGACCGTCCTCGGACGTACTCACGGTGATTCGCGCATCCGGCTGTCAAAACCACATGGTGTATGCTGGCACGATGGTTGCCTGTATGTCGTCGATACCGGACACAACCGCATTCTGCGTCTCCGCTGAATGCCCGACTCAACTGTCCCGCCGAATCTGACATGGTTCTGCTACGTCCAGTTCGGCTAAACAGGCCGTGTACGGTGCGATGTGTCGCTGTAACTGCCGGGAGTACTCCTTGTTGTCGCCTGTTCAACCGAACAGGTCTTTGTTCATCGTTATGGCTAATAGAGGGGCATCGTCAATGATCAATGCTCCCTGCGACACTTCGGCAGCGATGCTCCGCGACCACCCGGACTTTGGTAAAACCGCGGACAAAACCACGCGCTGCGGGGCTAGCGAACTGCAATCGGACGCAGTGCAAAACCGGCTGTTGTTCCACGGATCTTCGCCGTTGAACACATGTAGCAGAACTCATAAATTTTTGCTCGAGCCAGGTCTTCGAGGTAATGGCATTCGGCGATATGCACTCCCTGTTGAACCAACAGGTAGTTGTGCACCGGTATAAATGATCCGTATTTTTTCTGATGTGCCTCCGCATCTTCTGCCGCGGGACCATACTCGAGGCCGGTTGTGTCGCTGCCAATCAGCATGGCTCCCTTCTGTTCAACGAGCCACTTGGCGCCCTCCAGAGAAAGACCGGCGGAGTCGTGTGCGGCCAGCAGTTCACGATCCTTCAGGTCTTCCCAGAACTGAATCGCACCCGTGCGAAGCAAAACGACATCACCCGGTCGCAGTTTTGTTTTTTGTCGCGCCAGTGCCGCCCGAAGATCATCGGGCGTAATGCTGTAATGGGGTGGCAGTGCACGCTCTCCTTTCAGTCCGGCGACGTCAATCAGCACACCACGAGCAACAATGGGGGGAATCGTGGTGGCATCACATTTGCGCGGTCCCCAGTCCCCACCCCAGTCACTTTCCTTGAATCCGTTGTACCAATGATTGTCATTTCCTTCCACAACATGGCATAACCCGTCGATTTGCGTTGCCACGTTGTCGCTCATAAACAGTGCACAACTGTGCCACGTTGTCCCGGTTGTCGCGGGTGCAAAGTCTCCTTGGCGATGAACGCCATCAGGGGAACGGAAGGTCATGATCTCCCCGGGACTATGACCGGGCCATTTGAAGGAGTTCCGATCGTAACTGACACCAAGGTCGAAAACTTCGCCCGTGCGGGGGATTTGCAGTGCGGAGAGCCGAGTGGCATTCGTCATTTCATTCAGCGACCCGACTTCGTCATCGGCACCCCATACCCAGCCCCAGCCGGTACCCTGCTTCCACTTCTTCAGACTGCCGTCGTCTGTAACCTGCGCAATCGCGAAGGTTGTGGCGGCGACGGTGATCAGAAAGTACGGAACGAATCGGATTAGTGTTTTCATAATTATCGACTCAACGGGGATGGAGCGGCGGTGGGTTGCAGCCGCCGACAGGAATTGACAGTCATCTGAACAAGGAACAGACGGAATCTGACTTTCATATAAACAGCGGGCGAACCACAGAACACTGATCTGTGAACGGGACAGGCCGGTCAACGTCAAACAGGTTGCTGGATGGATTAAACTGCATTTTGGTCAGGACCATAGCGAACATGTCAGGTATTCGAGTAACTTCAAACCGCTCACTGAATTTTCATGCCACTCATGAACGGGTTCGATGACTCCGGACGCGTCAGATGTTTCCACAGGCAGTTCGGCAGTTCGGCAGTTGGGTAGATCGGCAGATCGGCAGATCGGCAGATCGGCCTGCGGTCGTGATATCCAAAGCCGTCTGTTCACGTGAGTCGTCAGGCGACTGGTGCAGACAGCGAATGACCAGTACACAACCATCTCTGTCGCTGAAAATTATTCAGCGGGCCCCGTCGGAACGATCGTCACAGTCAACAACGCGGGTACCCCAGGGATATTGAATCGCGACGGATATTGTGTGAACCATGCATATGATGTCGCATACGTCTGTCTTCCGCAAGAAAGTCGCCATCGTATCGTCAGGGACTTCCGTCTGAAGCAAACACGAGCAGAAAATCATTTCTCATACCGGCGCTTCGGACGCGGTAGAACATCGTCACCGTCGATGTGGTACCAGGTCATTGTCGAGACGGCTCGCAGTTCATCGGGACCGGCCGCATATACTGCAACAGCCAATGCCTTTAGCTGCCTGACGGTGCTGGTCAGCCTGGTTTGTTTGGTCAGCAATTCCTCATCAGACCGGGCAGAGGTTCAGAGCATCACTCACGTCCGGCTTGGTCGTTACGGAATGCCACGATCGACAGGAGCCGGATGGTGGAGATGAGCGTGCCGGCATGTTTCCTGATGAAGATTTCGAATGCCACCGCGGGGAATTGAGAAAGTGTTCATTTAACTCGCACTTTCAGTGTATTGTCGGCTGTCCATACACCCTACTGTGTACCAGCAACATCGACCATTAAGATTATGCGATTGAACAGGACACCAGTCGTGTGTTTTCGGGGGGCGATCGTCCGGAAACTTCAGTCCGGTACACTGAAGGATCCCCGCCGATCAGCTCGGACTCCGGTCTTTCCATTTCCTGGCCAGTATGACGCCAGCGCATCAGGATATATGTGTGACGACATCACTGAAGCAGCAATTCGGCTTGCAGATTTTCTCGAACGGCTATGAACTGGTGGATGGTGATGCCATGCATGCCGCTCACGGCAGCAGTTTTCAGGTGCCGCCCGTCGTTCTCAAGCGGCATATTGGCATCGGCCACTTTGTCGAGGTCAGAATCGATTCGCCGCGTTTTTCTGTTCATGAAGAGGATGTGGAAGAATGTACTTGTCCGTCGTGCAACAGCGTCATGTCCAAACCGGTTCTCAGCCACAACCATCCCGCGTCTCTGATGGACGTTCCGGCGCAGAATGTTCCTTCACGAGGCTGGGGTGAAGATTTCTGGGTTCAGATTACCGAACGAGAAGACAAGTTTCTGAAAGGTGTTGTGGATAACATGCTGGTGGAAGCTCGACTTCACTGCGTGAGTCGGGGAGACGAAATCATCCTGCAGGAAAAACATGTGCTCGCAGTACATAACAGCCATCGAGCAGAGCTGGTATCAGGAATGAATGCTGATGAACTGAAAGCTCTGGCGTTGTGGCTGGGTTCGATGAATGACTAAGGCCCGCTGACTCAGCAGGCCACCCCCAGCATCAAGTGCACTTCAGCATCGGCCAGTCAACAACTGTCCGGTTTCCTTGCAGATTCATCACGACGGAGCGTAATGGCAGATCTGAGTTGCGACAGTTTATTCATTGTCCGGTGTTAACCGTATGTTTCAACTGCCTTCAGCAGCGCCTTGATATATCCGTAAGAGAAGGAGAATGCCTGACGTCCGCCAGGATCGTCATTGTGTTGTGGTACGTGATCGGGCATCACCATGTATGGATAATCCACTTCGTAAAGGGTACGCATCACCTGCAGCATGTCCATGTCGCCATTGTCGAGATAGACTTCCTGAAAGTTATCTCGCTTTCCACGGATATTCCGGAAGTGGATGTTGAAGATCTTTTTGCGTTTTCCGAAGTAGCGGATTACGTCATGGATCTCCTCGGCCGGATCCTGCAGCATCTCGGCGACCGATCCCAGACACAAATTGAATCCGTGATAGGGGCTTTCCTGAATCGAGACGAATTTCTTTAGCCCTTCGAAAGTACCTAACACCCGCGTGATGCCCTGAAAACCCTCCGGGGGCACGCCGGTATCCTGGGGATGACAGGCGGCACGGATTTTGTACTCGTTGCAGACCGGAATGACTCGATCAAGAAAATATGTGATCCGCTCCCAGGCGATGTCCGCTGTCACACGGCCAGCGCGTGTCAGCGGTGGGTCAGCTTTGGCTTTTGCAAGATTCCAGGTGCTGTAGCGCGAACCGCCGCGCCCAGGTGTGGACTCCACACGCGGAACACCGAGCAGACTCATGTTGTACTTCCATGCCGGGATTCCGGCTTTGGCACAGTTCGCGGTCATGATGTTGATGTGTTCGATGTCGCGGTCGCGTTCAGGGCTCTTGCCAAGCATGATTGCACCGCGGTTCTCACGATCTATGTGAGACGATGTCAGGAACGGCAGCGCCACCATATCCAGTGTGACGCCATGCTTCTCACACACCTCCTGAGTCTTCTGAAGATCGTCCACGGTCCAGTAACCTCGCTCACCTGGATTGGGAGGATAACCGCAGATATGATCAACACCATGTCGCTTAACGTACTCCAGTATCTGCGGCGTGGTTGGGCTGCGCTGTGTACCGACATACATACGGACCGGCCTTGGTTGTTCATTCCCCCGAGCCGCCGCTGGAGTCTGCACCGCATGTGCTGCAGCACAGCCCGTCAACGCCGTTGTCGCTCCTGCCCGTGTCAGAAATTGTCGTCTCTTCACAATCACACTCCTCGGCAATGTCTTCGATTCAGCACAAGACCAGCGATAATATGAATATGTTCCGACGCGTCAAAGCGACAGCGACTTCTGATACCGGAAATGCTTGAAGCCTAGATGAAACAAAGGGGCACTGGCGATCAGATGACCGCCACCCGGATGTGAACAGCGTTGACCCCGTTCAGATTGGCATTCCAACCACAATTTCCTGGAATGACCGGAAATTGCAGTCCCGGGTTGTCACCAGCGAACCTGTCCGCATCAAGCACGTAACGCAGCCCGCAGAAGACAACACGGCAACTATGACTAATGGAGCAACCCTTGTATTTCCCCTTCATCGCGCCGTTGTGACCGTGTCATTCGGATCCTGGCAACCTGCCGTACGCCAGGCAACTGTATTGTAATCGATGCAATGGCCGACAGGGATATTCGGAACAGCGGATTTATAGAATGATACACAACCGGCAGAGCACCGGACGCCTCCGGGCCTGGCAGCATGCACCGGCTGCACTGCAGCTATGATCTGAGCCCAGAAATTGCTTCGTGTCACCTCCCTGCAAACTTTCCGTGTGCAGGCTTCTGATCAGGAGAGGAATCAGCATTTAGCCATTCAGCCATAACTGAGATGCTGACCGACAGCACCGCGCCCATCGTTGCCAATGCTGTGTCCTTTTGTGCGTCAAACTTATCACCCTGCTGCCCGAGAAAAGACTCTGCCCAGTCGGGAGTAAACATGACCGCGATGAACCACTCAATCAGTTCGTATGCGGCACTCGTGGCCAGGATGAACTCAACGGCAAGGACCGACGCCGGAATTCGGGACAATCGAAGGTACCGACGTTCTATTTCCTGCACCGGGACAGCCAGCAGCAACCCGTAGGAGAAATGCACCAGACGGTCAAAATGATTTCGCCTGAATCCGAATGACTCAGTGATGTTCACGCCAAGCAGCTGTTCTGACCACACATCGTACGGGGTGTATGAGTAAAGATATCGAGCCCCCAGTGTGTGCAGGCACAGAAACAAAATGATCAACAGAAAGCTCAAACGACTGATGACGAATCGATTGGATGCATAGCCCAGCAACAGGACACCGAGCACGGTAGGCACGTGCTGCATCATGAGAAACTGCAGAAATGGCGGCGCCAGGCAGCTGCCAGCGAAGAACAGCAGAAAGCAGGCGAACAGCGTCCGTTGAAACGTATCTCGGGGCAGTACTGACACTGGATCCCCTGTATCGGGCGCCACGATCCGGCACTGGTCACCCTTGCCATGGAGTACTCGGACCGTCCTGCGACCGGTATACGAATCTCCGGGATACAGAGCTAAAACTTCACCCCTCCACAACTCACCCCGGTTCATCACCGTAAGTCACGGCCGGTTTCAGATCCTGGTTGGTGCATGCCGTGAAGCCGTCCTGGAAAGGCTACCAGACGCATGCGTCATGTCAAAACAGACCTGGAACAGTGCAGGTTCGTCATTCATCGGCATCTTCGGTCTGATACGAGATCAAACTGTGGACGTCATAAGGTTCGAGTCGCTGAGTTCCCCGGAGGAACGCCAGTTCAATAACAAATGCCAGGCCAATGATATGAGCCTTTTGTTTTTCTGCCAGACGCACACAGGCTTCCATTGTACCCCCGGTTGCCAGAAGGTCGTCAACCAGCAACACCCGTTCGTCCGGATCGATAGCGTCACGATGAATTTCGAGCGTGTCAGTGCCGTATTCCAGATTGTATGTGAATGACTCGGTTTCGAATGGCAGCTTGCCCGGCTTACGCACCGGAACGAACGCAGCCCCCAATTCCATGGCCAGCGGAACGGCGAAGACAAATCCGCGTGCCTCAGCAGCCAGCACTGTAGTGACCCCCGATTCACGATACGGCAACGCGAGCTGGTGAGTGACGTGCTTCATGGCCGCTGCAGATTTCAGCAGGGGTGTGATATCACGGAACATGATGCCCGGCTGCGGAAAGTCGGGAATGGAACGAATGTGTTCCTTAAGATTCATCAGTAACTCCAAGGAACTGAATAATCACACTCAGGAAACCACACCGTGAGCTCGTAATTTTCATTTCATCAGATCCGGGATCTGACCTGTTCAGCCATGCTTCCGCTGCACGATGATCTGCGCTCAATCCGGTGTGGTAGCCGGTTCCAGATCATCTTTGATGATCCTTGCTGTCTGAATGTAGCTGAGATTTGGGAAGCGGCTGTTCAGGTAATCATTCCCCTGTGCAGTGATCTCCGGCTGTTGGGGTTCTTCACCGTATTCACTGTTGATCATGTCCACAACGTCCATGCCTTCAATGACCTGTCCAAACGCCGAAAACCCCATGCTGTCGAGATTGTTATTGTCGCTGAGACTGATGAACAGCTGCGTTGTTCGTGAATTTGGCCGGTTAGATTTCGCAAACGTCAGGAAACCACGTTTATTGCTTTGCACGACTGGCTCATCCTGCAGTCCCTGTAACCATTTTTCGTTCCGAGCCGGATCCGCCGGCAAGCCAAACTGAACAACAAAGCCGGGGACCACCCGAAAGAAGCCTGCATCGTCAAAAAACTGCTCTTTGACGAGGCTGTAAAACTGACCAGCACCAATCGGGGCCCACTCCCGATTCACTTCCACGAGAAATCTCCCTTCTGTCGTGATGAACTCTGCCTGGAAGATTCCCGATGCAGGTACGTCAGCCGGGACTCCTTGGTTGAGCTGATTCAATGCTCGCAGTGTCGGCGGTACCGTCTCATCCGTACCTGACGTGCATCCTGCCAGCAAACAGAAAATCCACAGTGAACTCAATGTCAAACGGAACATAGCAACTTCCGGTTATAACTAAGTAACAGCAGTCGTGCAGATGGTGCTGCGGCAGTTTACCTTAGCAAATTCTGGGAGGAATCGCTCTGTCACTCAAGAGCTGTGGCACCTTTTTCCCGCACAGTGAAGAAGAAGCGCAAAGCTTTGAGCTGATCGTTCGTGAACGCTGCTTGATACGGGCCAGGTGGATCAGACTCCGCACATTCATCAGAGTTGTCGTCAACCCGGCTGTTCAAGGAACAGCCGGAACAGTTGGTAACACCTGCGGTGACTTAAGGTTCCTCTCTGGCAGCCGTCTGACTCGGAGTTTGATCCTGACCTGGACTCATGCCTGACAACGCCGCTGACGTATTGCCTGATTCCACCGGTGTCTTGCTGCTGCCGCCTGGAGTTTCCTGAACGAACCGCGGTACGGCGTATCCTGGCAACCGACTGCGCAGTTTGGCGATGAAGCGTTGTCCGCTTTCTGTGTCTACCTCAAAATGAGCTGCACCAGCGACTCGATCCAGCTGATGGAGATAGTACGGCATCACACCAACATTGATTAACTCCTGACTCAGCGCTTCCAGAGCCTCGGCTGTATCATTGATACCCCTGAGCAATACGGCCTGATTCAGAACAGGAAGGCCGGCTGTGACGAGCCGACGCAAGGATTCATGACAGTCTCCGCGAATTTCATTGGCATGATTGGCGTGCACGACAACAATGATCTGCTTGCGCGTCGATGTCAGCAGCTGCAGCAGGTCGTCCTCAATGCGGGACGGGAGAACAATGGGTAACCGTGTGTGAATGCGGATGCGGCTAACATGATCAATTGCATCAAGTCGATTGATCAGTTGACTAAGTCGACTGTTGGTCAGCATTAGTGGGTCACCGCCGCTTAGAATCACTTCGGCAATTGTTCGATCTGCTTCCAGCTCTCGGAGAGCTGGTTCCCAGTCAGCTAACCGTCGCGGCTCCTGTGAGTAAGGGTAGCTGCGACGAAAGCAGTATCGGCAGTGAACCGCGCAACTTCCCGTGGCAATCATCAAGGCTCGACCCTGATATTTCTGCAGCAGCCCCGGCGCCCGTTTCGCGTGTTGGTCACCGACGGCATCTGCCACGAACCCGTCGACCGTCTGCAGCTCAGCGGTCACCGGAAGGACCTGTTGCAGCAACGGATCTGTGGGATTGCCGATCTCCATTCGACCAACGAAACTCAGAGGCACCAGCAGAGGAAAGGCGACGATGTCGTCAGCTGGCGACCTCGGAAAATCCTTCTCTGACAGCTTAAGAGCTGCCAGCAGTTGTTGCGGATGGCGGATGGCAGCGGCAAGATCCCGTTGCCATGTCGATTCGAACGGGACCGTTTCGGAGCCTGGAATGAGTCGTAAGTCCTTCTCTGACTGAGTCGCCCCGAGGGAATTCACAGTATTTGCCTGAGGAAGACTCGACATCAGGATTCACTCATCATGGGTGTTTTGTTAACGTCGTGAAATTCCCAAACAGTGTGCTGCGGCACAGGGCACAAGGCAATCACTGTCGTGGAGAATATCAAAGCAAAAGAACGACTCCAATGGCCAACATCTCCACCAGTGACTTTCGCAAAGGAATCAAAGTACTTCTGGATGGAGAACCCTACGAGATGATCGAGACAAATTTCGTCAAACCTGGCAAAGGTCAGGCTCTCTATAAAACGAAGCTGCGCAACCTGCTGAAAGGCACGATTCTCGACCGGACCTACCGCAGCGGCGATGGTCTGGAAGCAGCGGATGTCCATCGGAGCGATGGATCGTTCTCGTACCGTGACGGCGAAAATTTCTACTTCCTCGACAACGTGACTTTCGAGCAATACTCGTTGCCTGCCACAGTTTGTGGTCACCAGATGACATTTTTGATCGAAGGTACAACGGTTCAGCTGCTGTTCTGGAACGGGCAGCTGATCAGTATGACACCGCCACAGCAGGTCATAATGGAAATTACCTACACGGAACCGGCAGCCAAAGGTGACACCGCGACCAATGTGACCAAAGGGGCCACCACCGACTGCGGGGCAGCAATTCAGGTTCCCGCGTTCATTCGACAGGGTGACAAAGTTAAGATTGACGTTGAATCCGGATCGTATGTTGAACGCGTGCAGTCGTGAATCCCGATGGCACCGGCGTTCAGGGGACTACATGCCTGATCAGGGCCACAACCGCCAGCTGTATATCCAAACGGTCGGCTGCCAGATGAATCTGCTGGACAGCGAACTGGTTGTTGCTGCGCTGCGCAAAGACGGGTACGAACTTACAGACACCCCAAAATGCGCTGACACGATTCTGTTCAATACCTGCAGTGTTCGTGAGCATGCCGAACACAAAATTTACAGCGCCCTGGGTCGATTGAAATACGCCAAACGCGGCAATCCTCAGAAAGTCATTGGTGTGATGGGTTGCATGGCTCAAAAAGATCAGGATCTGATTTTTCACCGAGCGCCTCATGTAGACTTCGTCGTGGGTACCGGACAACTGGCTGAAATTCCTCGATTGATCAAAGAGACTCGGGGTCTCGCTGGTCGAGTTCAGCAAAAGGCAGTAAGTCTGGGACGCCGGGACGGCAGTGCTGCGAAGATCGCCGGAAGCTTTCAAAGTTACGATCCATTGCGTGACCCGGAAATGCGGCCGACGCCGTTTCAGGCTTTTGTCCGGATCATGATCGGGTGTGACAAGTTTTGTACATACTGCGTTGTGCCCGCCACCCGCGGTCCGGAGCAAAGTCGTCCTCCGTCACAGATCGCACAGGAGGTGAGTGTTCTGGCACACCAGGGCGTCAAAGAAATCACGCTGCTCGGTCAGACAGTCAACAGCTACCGTCACACAGAAAACGGTCGAATGTACCGTTTGTCCGATCTGCTGGCGCTGATCCACGATACGAATGGCATTGAGCGAATCCGGTTTATCACGAGTTATCCCAAAGACATGACCAACGATCTGTTGCAGGCCGTTCGTGATCTGCCCAAAGCAGTTCGCTACCTGCACGTGCCACTGCAACATGGTTGCAACGAGATACTGAGGCAGATGAAACGGGGCTATACGGTCGAGGAATATCGCGACATGATGCACAGCATCAGGACCACCATTCCGGACTGCTCTGTGTCAAGTGATTTCATCGTGGGATTCTGCGGTGAAAGCGAGCCGGCGCATCAGAAATCCATGGATGCGGTATCTGAGTTCCGCTTCAAGAACAGCTTCATTTTCAAATACAGTGAACGTCCCGGAACGAAGGCCGCGACGATGTTTCCTGATGACATTGCCGACAGGATCAAACGTCAAAGAAACAATGACATGCTGGATTTGCAGAACCGCATCAGCGAAGAAGACAATGCGGCATTCATTGGCCGCCAGGTCCGCGTCCTGGTAGAAGGTCCGAGTAAGTCAGCAGCAAAGCAGGCAGCACGAAACACGAAACGGGCGTCAGGGATATCCGTGGCAACTCAGTTGATGGGTCGGTCGGATTGCGACCGCATCGTCGTTTTCGATGGCAATCCCCGACTCGTCGGGACCACCGCCGACATTGAAGTTCACGACTGCACCGGCACCACTCTGATTGGATCGATTGTGACCCGCGACGTACAGCACAGTTCCACAGAGATGCTGCCGATTCTGTCGTAGTGTTCTTCAACCCGGGCAGGCAAGAATCCGGCCGGACTGATGCTGCACGGAGTGCGGCTCAGCATGAGCCTTTGAGGTGCGTGACATCAGATTCAGTACTTTTGATAACATCAGCCTGCCAGCCTGTCGGGGGAACCGGACCATTCACTGAACGTTGCGTCACTTTTCGCCAGCTCTTTCAGCAGAGGAGCTGGTTCCCACCAGAATCCGTGAGTTTCACGGTAATGACAGATTCGGTCATAAACTTTCTGCACACCGATGGTGTCGGCGTACTTCATGGGGCCACCACGCCAGCCGGGGAAACCGTAGCCGTGCAGGAAAACGATGTCGATATCGACGGATCGCATAGCAATCTCTTCCTGAAGAATCAAAGCCCCTTCATTGACCATCGAAAACATCGTTCGTTCGATGATTTCTTCGTCAGTGAGCTCCCGGCGAGTAATCCCCGCCTCAGCGCTGCATGATCGGATCAGGTGTTCCACTTCCGGGTCCGTGATCTCCTTGCGACCATCGTATCTGTACCAGCCCGCACCGGTCTTCTGACCGTAACGTCCCAGTTTGTACAGTTTGTCAGCGACCAGTGGCTGTCTCATCCCTTCGGGAATGGTGTCTTTGCTCTCCTGATTGATGCGCCAGTAGACATCAATACCTGAAAGGTCGGAAACGGCATGCGGTCCCATGGCCATCCCGAATTCCATGTGAGCGTTATCCACCTGTTCGACACTGGCGCCTTCTTCCAGCACAAACTGTGCTTCTCGCAGATACGGCCAGAACATACGGTTGCCAACAAAGCCGAAACAATTCCCAACAAGAACTCCAACCTTTCTAAGACGTTTCGCGAGGTCCATCGATGTCGCGATGACGTCATCAGCCGTTTCCCTGCCACGAACCATCTCCAGCAGCTTCATTACGTTGGCCGGGCTGAAGAAGTGATGACCCATGACGCTCTCGGGGCGGCTGGTTGCTGCTGCGATCGCGTCGATGTCCAGTGTGGATGTGTTGGATGCCAGAATAGCGCCTGGTTTGGCCACCTGATCCAGTTCGCTGAAAATTTGCTTCTTGAGGTCCATACTCTCAAAGGCGGCTTCGACAACGATGTCGACGTCTGTCAGCTGAGTATAGTCGGTGGTTCCTGTGATCATCCCCATTTTCGCGTCTACGTCCGCTTCTGTCATCCGGCCGCGTTTGACGGAGATTCCCCAAGTCCGGCGGATTCTGTCCAGACCTTGTTCCAGCTGCTCCTGATTGACTTCCTTGAGGATCACCGGAATACCGGCATTCACGTAGCTCATCGTGATTCCACCACCCATGGTGCCGGCACCAATCACAGCCGCCGATTCGATCGGTCGCCGTGCCGTTTCCTTCGTGATGCCCGGAATTCTGCTGACAGCTCGTTCACCAAAGAACGCATGAATAAGTGCCTCGGACTGCCTGCTCTGCAGACATTTCCTAAAGATCTGTAACTCTTTCTGACACCCTTCCGCGAATGAGAGCTTTCCGGCAACTTCAACGGCTTCAATGCATCGGAACGGCGATTCCTGTCCACGAGCCCGCTTGCCGACAACTGTGCGAAGCGTTTCGATTCCGGCAGCGTTCTCAGCAGGATCACCCAGCCGATCTGTCATTTCACTGGTTTTGCGTGGTGCCGTCCCGGCGTCGGCAAGTTCGCTACCGTACGCCAGAGCGGCTTCCAGCAGATCACCTTCTGTGATACGGTCGATGATGCCCAGTTCGTGAGCCACGGGAGCGGAAATCATGTCACCACCGACACAAATCTCTGCGGCCTTTGTAATGCCGCAGAGTCGTGGTAAACGTTGAGTACCCATTGCCCCTGGGATCAGGCCCAGTTTTACTTCCGGCAGTCCGACTCGGGCACTTGACACCGCGATGCGGTAGTGGCAACCCATTGATGTTTCGAGTCCACCACCCAGCGCATTTCCGTGGATCGCCGCGATCACGGGCTTGGCGCAGTTTTCGATGGTATTAATCATGGAATGCATCGGGAAACCAGCATCAGGTCCAGTGTCGCGTAACGCACCGAATTCACTGATATCCGCACCGCCGGAGAACGTGGATCCACCCCCTGTAATCACGATTGCTCGTACGGAGTCGTTCTGCGCGGCTTCCTCGACAGCCGCGAGTATGGCGCGGCAGACATCCTGTCCCAGAGCGTTGACGGGTGGATTCGTCAGTGTGATGACGGCAGTGTCGTTTCGGACTTCAACTTGAATGAGAGCGCTCACAAGACATCCTCAGGACAATCAGGACCATGATACGAAGTGAAAAAAAGAGCAGTCAACGAGCGGTTTGCTGATCACATTGTCGGCTTCTAGAATCGTACCTGCTGAAGGGTCAGGAAAGTTAACAGCCGATATTCGCGCAGTCAAAGCAACCTCGGGACTCCGCTCGGGAACGAATCTTCTGACGCTGTATCCAGTCCGGAGCATGAGAGATGACAGGTCGGTTTTCACTTGATGGACGCAACGCCATCATTACAGGAGGCACTCGCGGAATTGGGCTGTCGATCGCCCAAGGCTTTCTGGAAGCGGGAGCCTGTGTCACACTCTGCAGCCGGAAGCAACAGAGTGTGGATGGTGCCCTTGTCGAGCTGTCCGAATTCACGGACCGCGTTCAGGGCATGACAGCTCACGTCGGCAAGGCGGAGGACCTTGAGCGTCTGGTTTCCTGTTCCGAAGACCGCTTTGGTCCGACTGACATTCTCGTCAACAACGCGGGCACGAATCCCTACTACGGTCCCATCATCGATTCAGGTGAAGCTGCCTGGGACAAGACGATGGAAGTTAATCTAAAGGGACCGTATACATTGTCGAAACTTGTCGCCCGAAAAATGGTGGTCGGCAGCGGTGGCTCCATTATCAATATTGCGTCCGTGGCCGGTCAGACGGCTTTCCCGATGCAGGGCATTTATTCCATCACCAAGTCGGGCGTTATCATGCTGACGAAAGTGATGGCTGGGGAACTGGGTCCGCATGGTGTTCGTGTCAACTGCATCTGTCCCGGGGTGATCAAGACAAAGCTCAGTGAAAAATTGTGGACAGATCCCGAGGCTGAAAAACAGGTGGCATCGCTGAAGGCTCTGGGCCGAGTGGGTACGGTCGACGAGCTTATCGGTGCAGCTGTGTATCTGGCGTCTGATGCCAGCTCGTTCACCACGGGCGCAACTCTGAACATTGATGGCGGCATGGTGATTTAGACTGTGCCTGCCCGCTCTCGGTGTTTTCACTACCGTTACTTCCGGCGACCGGTCACAATAGCGCTCCAACGTGCATTAATCTCAAAAAACGTATCGTGCTGCCCCTCGACTGTTTTCCACACCCCCGGAGTTGCCACTTATGCGCCCTGCCTGTTTTTCTGTAGCACTCACGATCATTGTGACAATGAGTTCCGACCTTTCGGCTGCAGAGTCAGCCGAGGGATTTCAGTCTCTCTTCAACGGAGAGAATCTGGACGGTCTGCACGGATGGACGCACGCTGCCATGCAGAAATTCAAAGACGCGTCTCCCGAAGAACTCCGGAAGCAGACTGCAGAATGGACGGCAGATGCCAGAAAACACTGGTCTGTCGAAAACGGCGAACTGGTCAACGATGGTCATGGCGCTTACCTCGCCACGGACGGCAACTACCAGGATTTCGAGTTGCTGCTTGAATACAGGACTGTCGCCGGTGCAGACAGTGGCATCTACCTCAAAGGATGCCCACAGGTTCAGATTTGGGATTACACGGATCCAGGCAAGTTCCGAATTGGGGCCCACCTGGGCAGCGGCGGCCTGTGGAACAACTCTGCCGGTCGACCAGGCAAAGACCCGCTTATCCTGGCCGACCGACGCCTGGGCGAATGGAATTCATTCCGAGTTGCCCAGGTCGGATCCCGCACGTCCGTCTGGATGAATGATCTTCTGGTCGTCGACAACGTAATCATGGAGAATTACTTCAACCGAGGTGCCCCGCTGCCGGTGAGTGGACCAATTGTCCTGCAGACACACGGAGGAGAAATCCGCTGGCGTAATCTGGCAATCCGGGAACTGAACAGCGAGGAAGCCAATGCAGTCCTCGCCGGTCATCAGCATCAGGCATTTGCATCTGTATTCAACGGCAGGGATCTTGCCGGATGGCAGGGAGCTGTGGAGCACTACGAAGTCGTCGAGGGAGCGATTCGCTGTCGCTCCGGACATGGTGGTCTGCTTCTCACAGAAAAGGAGTACGCCAATTTCATCGCTCGTCTTGAGTTTCGTCTGCCGCCCGGTGGAAACAACGGACTGGCCATTCGTTCGCCACTCAAGGGCAATCCGGCGTATGATGCCATGTGTGAGCTGCAGGTGCTCGATTCGGAACATGAAAAATACGGGTCGCTGGATCCCCGGCAGTATCACGGATCGGCATATGGAATGACTGCAGCCCGTCGCGGTTACCTGCGTGCTCCCGGAGAATGGAACTACCAGCAGGTTGCTGTCACCGGCAGCCGGATTCAGGTAGAACTGAACGGTTCTGTCATTCTTGATACGGATCTCGCAGCGGTCACGGAGTTCATGTCCGATTCAGCGCACCCAGGCAAGGATCGTAAACTGGGATACTTCGGGTTGGCCGGGCATAATGATCCCGTTGAATTCAGGAACATTGCTATCAAAAGGCTGGCTGATTCTCCGTAGATAACCGGGAAGGTGCAGCGACTTCCCGGACGCCATGATTGCCCTGTCTCCTGCGATCATCTACGAGCTCGGCGTCTGACTGAAACGAGACTGAAGAATTTCAACCTCAATACACCGAACCAGGATCAATTCGTGCTACTCTCCACCGAAACGCTGGACGGTCTGCGGCAATACGATACACCAACAGTCTGCAATGTGATCGAATTGTTTGGCGTGCGATCCCGCTGCAACGGATACATGGACAAGTCGATTCAGGCGTGTTTTCCCAAACTGCCACCAATGGTCGGTTATGCCATCACATCTGAATTCCGGGCGCTCTCGCCTCCCCGGGTCTCGGACATTTACGGTGGAATGAATGCTCAGCTGGAAGCCATTGAATCGGTGGACGGGCCTCCTGTGATTGTGTTTCAGGATCTTGATGTTCCGTCGGCTGCCGCAACATTCGGTGAAGTCATGTGTTCCACGTACCAGAGCTTCGGCTTCGCGGGATTGATCACGTCGGGAACCGGACGAGATCTGGACCAGGTCGCAGCACTGGAATTCCCGGCATTTACGGCGGGCACCTGTTGTTCTCACGGCGACTGTCACATCCTGTCGGTCAATGTTCCGATAACGGTCGGCAAGATTACCATTTATCCAGGCAATCTGCTGCACGGTGACTGCAACGGAGTCACAACCATTCCGGTAG
>CAUZPL010000062.1:0-37520 GCA_963581585.1 Planctomycetota bacterium | reverse complement strand
TTCTAGCCCAGGCTGCTCATCAGGAAGGGCGCAGACAGCATTTTTCAGGACGAGAGCCGAAAATTTCCATGTCATTTGCCGCTGGATCTTTTCGAGGACAGTTTCTCCAGGAGACTCCGCTGGTGATCGTTCAGCCTGAACACACAGTGTGTACGTATTTTCAGGCCGTTGCGAGTCGGCAACACGACATCCAGTGAACAGATTCCAGACAGTTCAGCCAGCAGGTGATGAGGTTCGTTGCCAGGGCCTGCTTTGCTGCACTACGGCCCCGAAGTTTTCCACAGCACGTACCCCGGAAAGCACACCAGGACGTGAGCCAGTGCTCGTTCTTCCTTTGTGTGCCGGATGCACGGATCTCATTTGTGGATGTGGAAAGCGTCTTCGATCTTTGCCCATTCGATGCGAGGGAACGCTGTCGCTGCGACACCCGGCGCCACGATCAGTAGTCGTCACAACATCACGTTCCCCTTCCAAAACACACGAGTTTTGAACAACCGGACTCAAAAACACCGCCAAAATATTTCACGTATGAGCGTTTTTCAGTGCTTCTGAGGAACCGAAGCTAATGTTGACGCGCAGAAAAAAGCAGGAATCTGGGGCTGCCGCCAGCCAGTCTTTACATCAGGAACTGAATTCTCGATTCAATCGAGCTGTCCACGGTGATGCCCCGACAAGTAATTCAGCATCAGGTTTCGGGCAATTCTGTGGAGAAATCTGTGAGATGGCTCTAACTGCATCGCAAATGCAACAGTACTCTGAGTCGTTCCGTTGAGTTCACTTTGATCGTCGGTCCGGAAAGCAGTTCCATGGGAATTCCACAAGTAGCTATTGTCGGGCGACCCAACGTCGGCAAGAGTTCTCTGCTGAACTGGATTTCCGGAAAGTTGATTTCTGTTGTTGATCCCACCGCAGGCGTGACGCGAGACCGTGTGACGTGGGTGATGCATGAACACGATCGATATTTTGAACTCGTTGATACCGGTGGCATTGGAGTAGTCGACAGCGATGACCTGTCAGAGGACATCGAGCGACACATCCAAATGGGGCTTGACGACTGCGATCTGCTCCTCTTCGTGGTTGACGCCAAAGATGGCATTACTCCTCTGGACCTGCAGGTCGCGGAGCGACTGCGTCGTACTCAAAAGCCCGCACTGATGGTGGTCAACAAGTGTGACTCTACTCGGATGGATATTGATGCGCAGAATTTTTTGCAGCTGGCGAACCTGCCACAGGTCATCACCAGTGTCAAAGGGAATCGCAATCGCTCTGATCTGATACGCGCCGTCGTTGAATATCTCCCGAAAGCGCGAGACAAAGAATCGCAGGACGGTGCGGAGTTGCTGGTCAAGCCGGAATTGAAGCTCGCAATTGTTGGTCGCCGCAACGTGGGCAAAAGCACGTTCATCAACCAGTTGGCAGAAACCGAGCGAGTGATTGTCAGTGAGACTCCCGGGACCACCCGTGACAGTATCGATATCCGATTCGACGTCGATGGCAGGACGCTGGTGGCCATTGACACACCGGGTGTTCGAAAACGCAAGAGCCTGGCGAACAGCATCGAATTTTATGGGCTCGTTCGAGCTCAAAGAAGCATTCGTCGTTCTGATGTTGTGCTGATGTTCTTCGATGCGACACAGACTATCTCCAGGGTCGATAAGCAGCTGGTCGAGGAAATCTCAAAGCACCACAAGCCGTGCATTTTTGTCGTTAACAAATGGGATCTGGCGCAGGACGATGGGATGACCATCGAAGCCTGGGGCCAGTATCTGACGCGTACGTTCGCATCGATGCGTCATGTACCGATCGCGATCCTGACTGCCAGAGACGGTCGCAATATTCGTAAGCTGGTGAATCTGACTCAGGTGATCTACAAACAGGCTCAGCTGCGAATGACTACCGGGAAACTCAACCGCGCGCTCAAAGCAGCCGTCAACAACAATCCACCACCTCATCGCAGGAATCGTCGACCGAAGATCTACTACGCCACGCAGGTCTCCACCGAGCCTCCCACGATCGTCATCAAATGCAACGAACCACGGCTGCTGGATGAATCGTGGAAGAGATACCTGATGGGTTTTCTCAGAGAAGTCACGCCCTTTCAGGAAGTTCCAATGCGTGTGATTTGGCGGTCCCACGAAGACGATGCTGCCGGAGTGAGAATTGAAGATTTGGAGCTGCAGGGGCGCGCAGGACCGACTGAAGTGAAACTTCCTGTGGCCATCCGTGACGAATAGACTGCCCATGTCGCAGGACACACGATCCCAATTCGTCCCGAGTCCCGCCACAAATGGAGTGTCGGGACGTCGAGCGCTGCTGTCTGTTTCTGACGACGAACTGCAGGCTTGGCTGGTGTCGACAGGTCAGCCGAAGTTTCGAAATGGGCAGATCCGCAAGTGGATGATCGGACGGCGCGCAAATTCGTTTGATCAGATGACTGACCTGCCCGTCCGCCTCCGTGAACGGCTGTCAGAGGAATTCCGTTATTGCTCGTTTGAACAGGTCGGACATCAAATCGCCGCAGACCGCACGGAAAAACTGCTGCTGAAACTGCCTGATGATGAGCTGGTTGAGTGTGTCCTGATGCGAGACCCTGGACGACGAACCGCATGCATCAGCACTCAGGTTGGCTGTGCCATGGGCTGCGTATTCTGCGCGAGTGGATTACTGGGCGTCAAACGGGATCTAACCGCCACCGAAATCTACGAGCAGGTACTGGTCCTGGATCGTTTAATGGAGGACAGTGAGCGGATCACCAACGTTGTGGTAATGGGTATTGGAGAACCGTTGGCCAATTATCGCAATCTGATGCTGGCTCTGGATTTTCTCACTGACCAGTTTGGACTCGGAGCACGCCGAGTGACGGTTTCGACTATCGGTTTACCATCCAAGATCCGGGAATTTGCCAGGTCTGGACGTCAGTTCAACCTGGCCGTGTCACTGCACGCTCCTAATGACCGGTTGCGGACTGAAATCGTTCCGATGAACAAAGGCACCGGACTGCAGGACATCCTTGCCGCGGCCGACGTGTATTTTGCCCATACCGGTCGCCGAATATCCTATGAATATGTGCTGCTTTCCGACGTGAACGATCATCCGGAGCATGCCGAAGAACTTGCAGCACTGTTGCGCGGACGAAATGCACACGTAAATCTGATTCCGATGAATGGAGTCACCGAACTGCCCATGACGGCTCCGACACCTCCGAGGACCCGACAATTTGCCGGCGTCCTGGAAACACGCGGGATTCAGGTCACAGTAAGAAAGCGTAAGGGGGCCGACATCGATGCCGCCTGTGGCCAGCTGCGGCTGAATCGTAAGGCAAGCGGCAGATGAGAATTGACCACCGTAGGAAGCTACGTTGTCGTCTGTCGCTCGACTAACAGTACCCATGGGTCTGTTCCTTGACGGGCAAGGCGGCCAGACCAATACCGGAATAATGAAATCCTCGCTCAGCCATCTGGTGGCGCTCGTAAAGATTGCGACCGTCAAAGATCACAGGCGATTTGAGTTTCAGTTTGACGTAATCGAAGTCCGGATTCCGAAACTCATTCCACTCGGTCAGGATCGCCAGAGCATCGGCACCGTCGCACGCGTCATAATGATGCTTGCAATATGTGATCGCATCCCCCAACAGCTGACGCACGTTCGGGACGGCTGCCGGGTCGCTCACCTGTACATTGGCTCCTGCATCAAGCAATTGACGAATAAGGACCAGAGAGGGAGCTTCGCGAATGTCGTCGGTGCGTGGTTTGAACGCCAGACCCCAGATCGCAATCGTCCGCCCTTTGAGACCACCGCAGAAGTGAGCCTGCAGCTTGTGGAACATCACCATTTTCTGGCGATTGTTGATTTCGTCGACCGTCTTCAGAATCTGAGCATCCACACCGTGATCTGCTGCGACCGAATGCAGCGCCCGTACGTCTTTTGGAAAGCACGAACCTCCGTAGCCTGCACCTGGAAACAGAAACGAAAATCCGATTCGCGCATCGTGGCCAATACCCCTCCGAACTTCATTGATATCTGCACCCACGCGTTCACAGATGTTAGCCATCTCGTTGATGAAGCTGATCTTGGTGGCCAGCATGCAGTTCGCGGCGTACTTGATCATTTCGGCACTTTCAATACCGACTCTGATATACGGTTTTTCTGTCCTGAGAAAGGACTTGTAGATTTCGTGGAGCATGTCCGATGCTTCCTGTTCGTCGACACCGACAACGACTCGATCCGGCTTGGTAAAGTCGTCGATGGCGGCTCCTTCTTTGAGGAATTCCGGATTAGATGCGGAATAGAACGGCGTATCTGTGACGGCTTCGATCCATTTTCGTACGCGGCGATTGGTACCAACGGGGACAGTACTCTTGCAAATCACGACACTGTCGGGCTGCAGGTACGGCGCCATTTGCTCTGTGGCGTCCTGGACGTACGTCAGGTCAGCTGCACCATTGGTATCCTGTGGAGTTCCCACACAGATAAAGATGCTTTTTGCGGAGGAAATTGCTTCTTCATAGTCGCAGGTAAACGTCAGCCGTCCCGCTGCGGCGTTGCGCCGAACGAGCTCTTCGAGACCCGGCTCGTAGATTGGAAGTTCACCATTTTTCAGTCGCTGAATCTTGGATTCGTCAACGTCGAGGCAGACCACATCATTGCCGCTTTCGGCAAAACAGGTTCCCGTTACGAGGCCCACATAGCCCGTTCCGATCATTGTGAGATCCATAATCGCTCTCGCTCGCTGTCGTAAATGACTTGAGGTGATGGTTCTGAATTGGTATTCCGAAGACTCATGCGATCGGAATGTCACCGGAGTCCTGCTGGTGGCCCCGTATGGTCACTGATGCGTCGGCAGCGCGGGCGGCGACACGCGGAGAAGGCCCAGAGCCGTTCGTCAGTGTCGTGTCAATCTGGCGGACCATTTCCAGCAAGGTTGCTTCGCTGCCGTTGCGAGGTGCGGGTGATTGACACAACTGCCTGGTCGTATGCCTGTTGGTCACGCGCGCCACCAGATGAATCGGACGATTGCGCACCTGGTTATAGATGCGAATCACATATTCGCCAAGCACACTGATTCCCAGCGCATTCAGCATTCCAAAAAACGAGGTTGTGACAATCATCGAAGCCCAGCCGGAAATGGCCAGGCCCGTCACCACTTTGTGCCAGATTACAAATCCGGACGAGGTAACACACACACACGCAGAGAGCACGGCGATAGTCGAAAACAGGGTCAGCGGAAATGTGGAAAAGGAGTAGATGGCGTTCTTGGCCAGACCAAACAGCGCCCACAGCGAAACACGTGCTTTGTCGTCGTAACGCGCATCCCGTTCTACGGAAATTCCGGTTTGCCTGAACCCTACCCAGCTTCGCAGCGCTGGGAAATAGCGATCCGATTCCGGAAGACTCAGCAATGTGTCGACAACGCGACGGTCCAGAAGGCCAAAGTTTCCGGCATCCTGTGGAATGTGGATGTCGGCGACGGTGTTGAGAACCCGGTAGAATGCGAAGAACAACAGGCGCTTCCAGGCCGGTTCCTTACGGTTCCGCCGTTCTGCATAGACGACATCGAAGCCGGATTCCCACTTATCCAAGAACAGCGGAACGACTGCTGGATTGTCCTGCAGGTCTGAATCCATCACAATCACCGCAGCTCCGCAAGACTGTTCCAGTCCGGCGTGCAAGGCTGCCTGATGGCCGAAGTTACGAGACAGGTGCAGCACGACGATGCGAGGATCACTCGCCGCCAGTTCGTCCAGAATCAAACCGCTGTCGTCAGTGGATCCGTCATTGACGTAGACCAGCTCGAACGAATAACCGCTGGTGCTCATCACCTCCCGAACACGATTCGTCAGATGTCTGAGAATCCCGGATTCGTTGAATAACGGAAGGACAAAAGACACGAGAGCTTCGGATGCATTCCTGTGGGTCTGACCGGACATCATTTCCGCAGTACTCCTACAAGAGACAATCCGGCCGGGATCCCAGAAATATCCATGCAGCAGCGTTCCGCAGCCGCGGCCGTGAGCAACAGACGGTTGGTCAGCTCGGAGACCGCAGGAAAGTCAGGCGGATTTCGCCGAGGAAATATTTTTTCCCAGCTGCGAATTACCATCGCCACCGGCAGTGTGAAGCAGTTCCAGTGGTTCAGCCATTGAACTCGAAACCCGCTTTCTAGTACCTGGCTGCGGAACGCGCGGATGTTATAGCGACGGAAGTGGTTAAGTTGCTCGTCCCAGCGATTGAACAGCCATGGACAGGCCGGAACGGTCACGATCACCGATCCGTCGTCAGATAATGCTTCATGAACATGTTCCAGGACCTTCACTGGGTGTTCGATATGCTCCAGAACGTCGAGTAGAACGACTGCCCTCACACTGTGGGCGTCGACCGGCCAGGGGTCCTCGAGATCGTGTACTTGGACACCTTCGACGCCGCGCTGGCGAACGTGCTCGACTGACTCCGGCATCAGGTCAAAGCCCGTCACGTTGTAGCCCTGTTTGTCGAACTCGACCAGATTGCGGCCCGATCCGATGCCGCCTTCGACCAGTCGCCCGGGAGCCGGTGCGAACCGATTGAGCAGCCGAAGTACAAGCTTGCGTTTTGCAACATGCCACCAGTAATTGTCTTCAAGTTGTACAAGTTGTGTCAGATGACTGGGATCCATGTGGGATTCCATTGTGGCACGTTGGAAATCAAACCAGTTCAAGAGTGCCATATGAAGGCAAAGCTGCGTCGAATCCCGACAAGAATGATGGCGTGCTGTAGCGATTCTTCGGGATCTGTGACGGTCGTGCGCGTCGTGTTGATTTTCTCCAACCTGTGGCACAGTCGTTACAGCACGAATATTCAGAACGTAACAGGCAGATGTACTGGATTCCGCCGGCGCAGTTTGCCTTGCCTGCGCCCCACTCAAATTCCTGCCCCAGGCTTCGTTGGAAATATTATGACCAACCCACCAGCACATCCCACTGAATCTGCCGGCACCGTACCAGCATGCCTGGTCGGGCCACGCTGTGTCTGGATCGCACTCATCGTGTGGCTGGGAATTTCAGTTCCATTGTTTGTTGGGATGCCGTTGAACTCAGACACAGCTCTGTACGATGTCCATGCGCGTTCCGTGCTCGATGGTGCCGTGGCCTATCGAGATATTTTCGAACCAAATTTTCCCGGGGTGCTCTGGATCCATATGGGAATTCGGTCCGCCTTCGGCTGGTCGTCGGAAGCGATGCGGGCCGTGGACCTGGTCGTACTGGGAAGCATTTTATGGCTTTGGGCTGGTGCGTTTGAACGAAGAAAACAGGTGATGCCGGTGTTTCTGCTTGCGGTAACGCTGTTCTACCTGACACGTAATGAATGGTGCCACGCTCAGCGTGATACCTGGATGTTGCTGCCCGCGGGGCTGGCCATGGTCCTGCGATGTCGAAGACCATGTGGCTCCTCGTCCTTGCTGGCTCTGCTGGAAGGCTTCTGCTGGGGATGTGCTGTCTGGATTAAACCGCACGTTGCTGTCCCGGCGGCTGCCGTTATGCTGGTTGATCTGAGAGAACGCTCGATCCGAGAGGCCTTGCCGGACATCCTGGTGGTCATTCTTGGTGGAGTCATGGCCGCGATTCCTGGTATCGCGTGGTTGAGTGCGACCGGTGCCGGAGAACATTTTTGGCACATAATGGTGGAATGGAATCCTGAGTATTTGATGGCCGGCCGGGAAAGAATGTCACTCGGGCGCTGGGTGACCATGAGCCGCCGATTTGCTCCCTGGCCGGGGTTACATGTGGTCGCTGTCCCTGTCGCCACCGCTGTCATATTCGGCTGTCGGAAGACCGACAGCGTTGTGAACACGCGCTGGCGGACGCTCCTGAGCAGCTGCTACCTGGCCTGGCTGGTCCAATCTGTCGTGCTGCAGCATGCCCTGGATTATATCCATGTTCCCGCAATCATCCTGGGACTGGCTGTGCTGTGCGGTCACCCGTGGCAGTTGCCGGTGATTCTCCGTCGCTCGGGTGTCGCCGCGTTCATCATCTTCAGCCTTGTGTGGACGCCCTTTTTTGCGCAGCAGCGTCTGCGTCAATGGCCGGTGGTATTGCAGAAGGGCAGCACGTTGCAGGTTCGGGCGGCACTGGCTCATGGTAACCTGCCCGACTGGGAACATTTAGGGAAGGTGATTGGGTTTCTGCAGGAACGCGGAGTCATCAATGGCGATGTGACCTGCATGAACGTCCACAGCGTTCACATCTACAATGAAACGCACACCCGGCCTTCGACTCGCTATTGGAGTGTCGCCATCCTGCAGGACCTTTTCCCTCAGCGGGCGGCAGACATTGCAGCGGCCGTGAACGAAAGTCAACATCGGTACGTTGTGACAGAAGCGAACGAATCCGACCTGATTAGGACAGCTCACCGACAACCCTGGATGGACACACTGATCCCGGTTTTCGAATCAGGAAGTTACCGTGTCCTGAGAGTTGGCAGTGGCGAAGGTGAGGTTGCGTCCACATCCCGATAAAAGACTGTATCGAATCACCACCCGTTCGGCCCTCCACGTGCACTCAATTCCTCTCGTACGGTCGGTCCTGGTTTTTTTCCTGCCGTTCCTTCCCAAACAACAGAAAACCACCCCCACCTCCACCACTCCCGTTCGGATTGAGGATGTAATCGGCTTCGAGTACCTTCTCAATTCTCTTGCGAGTCAGTGCCAGGTGAGCGGTCGTGTAGACGTCATGGCGATCGGCAGCAGAACTCTGCGCCGCATCGATTTTGTCTAGAACAGTTTGCAGCTGAGCAGCACTGAGCATCGAAATCGTTCGAGATGCAGCACTGGAGCCGTTGCCAGGTAGAGTGAGATCAATCAGTCGTTCCAGGTGCTCGCGCTGCAGGTTGCGTCGGAGGCTGGAAATCACCGGTTTACGCGCTGAAAACTCGCCCTCAGGGTCCTGAGTCAGCTCATTCCAGACTGTGTCGGATATTGTTGTCAGTAACTCGGGCAGCGTGAGTGCGTCCTCACCTTCCGGCACCCGGAGTTCATTGTCGTAGACCCATTTCAGCGTCGTTGGATTCATCAGCATCGTAAGTGCACTGGACTGAATGCCAATCACGCGATCATGAATCGGCCAGGTCGATTCCTGGAAAAAGACTCTCGAATCATCCAGCCACTTGTCCCGTCCCATGGCCGTGACAAGTTCAGGGGTCAGCCCGAATGCATCGTCATTGAACGCGTTGTCAACCACAAATTTAAGCGCCCGTCGCTGCTGTTCGGCGGGTACGACCTCAACCGGCATCCGGCCATTGGGATCACCCTTTTTGTCGCGATGAACAAACGCTCCTCCCACCCAGTTGGCCATCATGGAGATCGCGCGTGTCTGCAAAGAGAGGGTGAGTTCGTAGCCGTAGCGAATACGATCCCAGCTGTCCCCGTCCTTGATAAAATTGGACAGCAGGCGATCTCGATGATGTTTCGACAATCGGATGTGGTTCAACGCAAAATCCAGTGGATCCTTACTGAAGTCATAACGTCGTGCCAGCGGATCCGGTCCGAACGTGTCTTCATCCGTCCCGTATACGAGTTCCGGCTCAGCAACTCGACTCAGAACTGTCTTGATGTCGCCAAATGTGTAACCAAACTCGATGGCCCATTCGTCATACGGCCCAATCCCGGACATGCTGTAATCGCCCTGGGTCTCTCCGGATTCCTGGTTGATGTTGACACCGATATAGTCCATCACAGATCCCGCCAGCTGTTTTTTGCCTTTAATGGCGTCGCTGTTGATTTCTGCCAGAGTGTAAAGACTGGACGCCTTGAAGTTGTGACGCAGCCCCAGTGTGTGCCCAACCTCGTGGGCCACCAGATGAGCGATCAGTGGGCCAACGAATGATTCCGGCATGCCATCCAGCATTTGTTCTTTGGACTCGTCATCCTTGGCGTCGTCATCCTTGGCGTCGTCATCCTTGGCGTCGTCTGTCCACAGGGCCAGCGTCATTTGCATGAGCGCCAGATCGAAAGACATTCCTTCGGCGGCCATGCACATACCATTGACCTGGCTGGTGCGACCAATGAGTCCATCGTATTCGTCATCGCCAATAAACTGCAGATCGACTGATCCTGCCGGATGTCCGGCAAACGGCTGGTGGCTTTCCCACTGGATTTGTGCTGCAATCTCGGCACGCTGGCCGGGAGCAGCCAGGCGAATGCGGGGATCCCAGGTTGGATTGCGAGCCAGCCAGGCGAGAGTCTCCGGACCGAAACCCTGCATTGCGACCTGTGGCAGAAGCTCACTGAACTGCCTTTGATAATGTCGAATCCAGCCGTCTGTGAGAATGATATCCGCATCCAGAATCTGGCCGGTGAGTGGATTCACACGGCTGGGGCCAATCGCAGTGCCAATGTCATTATTGAGCCAGCGAACGAAGTTGTAGTTGACGTCTTCGGGATCCTTGTCCATGTGGGCTTTGGAAGTGCGATCCTGGTAATAGACCTCAATCGCATCAGCAATCCCCACTTTTTCGAAGGCTCGATTCCACATCAGCACCCCTTCACGCACCCAGCGGCGATATCGCACAGGCGTTGTGTACTCAATGTAAAACACGATAGGTTTCTTCGGAGGACTGAGCTTGAGCTTGGGATCGGCCTTCTCAAGGTGCCAGCGATTGATGTAACGAATCCGAGTGTCCCGATCATTGTATTTGGCCAGATCCGTGTAACTTGTTGTAAAAAAGCCGACACGCTGGTCGGCCACGCGAGGCTTGTAGCCGGTGCTCTTCGGGATCTCGCTGATTGAATAATGCAGCCGCTTCAGAATTCCTGAACCAGAGCTGCTGATACTCCCGCCGTGGCTGGAACTGCCAAAACTGAGAACAGGGTCAGTCGGCACTTCGAACGCAACCTCGATGTTGTTCTCGAATGTTTTGGCCGTGGTGACCGAAAACAGGCCGTGTCGAACTGCCGACATTGAAACTCGACCCGCATTACCAAAGAACCTGCGAGCCTGACCGACCAGCAATGCGTCAAGGTCGATGAGTGGCCCGCCACCCGGTCCCATCGTGACAATGGGAATGTCCAGTAACACCCGGTCCGTGAACAACCGTTTGACTGAGGACTCTGCATCTTTGTCACCGGATGCACGGAAACGGATGTTCGGCTCAATCAGGGCCAGACGTTTGTCATAACGTTTCCAGTACACGTAAAAGTCATTCCCCTGCAGCCCGGCATATCTGTCTCCACTGGCCAGAGTTACCGCGATAAAATACTTCTTGCTGGAAAAAGAACGGGGCAGTTCCGCGAACATCTGGCCGTCGTTCTTTCGACTGTATAACGTGTACATCGGTGTGATCTTGGCCTGTGTCACGACCTTCTCGAAGCCTTCCAGAATCTTGGCATGGGGCGGAAACCCGGGCGCGGCAGGCGTTTCTGCGATGGCAGCGCTGTTCAATCCCACGATCACGGCAGTGACAGTGCCAAGCATACGAATGGAATGCATGTATAGCCTTTCAGGAAAAGGATTTCAAAATGGGAGTAAAATCCATTTCCGGTTGAAATCTGTCCAGCCACCTGAATTGTGGCCCCTCGAGCATGACACCGGGTGAAGTCCAAACAAACGCTTCACGTCGAGCCTTCAATTCTACCCTCAAAAGACACAAGTAGAAGCTGGGAAGAACAGGAATTTAAGCAGGCAACGGCCATTGAAGAGCAAAGTTTTCCTGTTGGCTACCAGGCACAGGTTCAGCAGACCTCACCTGGTCGGAATGGTTGATACGATCATGCGCAATCCAAATCTTCGGCCGACCGTAATGATCCGACTCACGATTCGGCATTGACCGATCATGTATGGCTCCCTCGGCTGTACACGACCCTTTTCTCTGGCGCAGCAGTGATGGCCGTCTGAACAGCTCCAACCCGCACCGCCGGTGGAGCGGTTGACGGTTCTGACGCATTGAACGCCTGGCTTAGAAAGACAACACTGAAAAGAGGATGGTTCTGCAGCACCTCTTATGCCATTTTGGCACTATTAAGATGTCCTCCTAAGCAGCCAATGTGGCACATTCCTTGTTCGTCCGAGATTCTGTAATTTATTGTAAGTGTCTTTGTATTAACATATTAGAGATTACTAGGAATTTTTGGCATGGGAAATGCTAATACGATTTCAGAAACCACCGGCTACTGAACGGCCGGATGATGCAGCCCATCACCCATTGATTTGAGAGGAACATCATGCACTGTTCAATCCACAATTTAGCACTCAGTCACCCGTTCCAGTTTGCACACCGATGCCTGGAAAGTGGTCTCGATGCCCACATTTCCGGTGTGGGAGCTCTGACGATCACCGACGGTGACTCACAGGCGGTCTTCGAAATTGATGTTCCCGGATTCAGCACGGACGACATCAAAATTGAACTCGAGAACAGTCAGTTGGTCGTATCAGGAGAAATCAAGCAGACCAACAGTGGTGGCACTCCAGTTTACAGCGAGCGTTGTTCCCGATCGTTCCGGCGAGTCATACGCCTGGACAGTAAACTTGATCCCTCGACAGCGGATGCTGAACTCAATGACGGTGTCCTCAAGCTTTCGTTTGCTCGAAAGCCAGATGCCGAGCGTCGTCGGATTGAGGTTCGCAGCACGACCAGCGCTGCATGAATGACCTGTGAATTCAAAAATGAACCCAAACCCGCACATTTCCACAAAGGAGACCTTATCGATGAAACTTAGCCCACTCGAAAACTCTTTTCAGCTGTTCACGGATCTGGTCAGCGACATCCTTCCCAATTCAGACGATTCGGCACGTCCGGCACTCACCATCTTCGAACATGATGACCGTTACGTGATCGAATGTGATCTTCCGGGCGTCACACTCAACGACATCAGCCTGGAAGTGCATGACGGTATGCTCGAAATCTCCGGAGAACGTGTCAAACCGGAAATTGAGGAAGGATCCTCTGTGAGTTTCAATGAACGTGTCTGGACACCTTTTCGTCGGCGTGTCAAGCTGCACAAGTCGGTCGATACGACATCAATCGTCGCTGACTACAAAGACGGTGTGCTCATGGTGACTGCTCCGCGACTGCCGGAAACCCGGCCGCAAAAAGTTGCCATTCGTGCTGCAACTAAAGCGTGAGTGGTCTGATCGAATCAATGACCTGTAAGGGGCAGGCAGTCTGGACTGCCTACCCCTTTGGTGATTGGATCTGCGGGTGGATGCGTGAGTCGGTCCCGTCACAATCGGCGGATGCTGCGATTTCGCCGTTCGTGCCCGTTGGGACGCTCCATCGGACCTGATTTCTCACGAACGCAGCGGAAATCCGTCCGCAATTCACGTCCCTTCCGCTATGATCGCCGGCGATTCAGCGCTCACATCATGCTGTACCAGGTTAGTACACGAAAAGGGTGCACCATCAACAATGAAGGTTACCCTTGTTTTGCTTATCGTCGCAGTGATTGTTGCTGTGGGAGTCGTACGTGAGCGTCCTGGGCTTGATCCTCAGGACGTGGACGAAGCCAGTGATGGCACGATTATTTTTCGAGGTGGTGATGAGACGGACAAAAGAGATCACGGACGGCCTGTGGCTTTGATTGCTGCTGCACTGGGTGTTCCTGATCAAGTCTTTCGCGACGCCTTCAGCAACGTCCGGCCCGCACGAGGCGCAGGCCCCACGGAGGCGCGGGCACGTGCTAACAAGAAAGTGCTGATGGATGCGCTGGGTCAGTACGGAATCACTAATCGACGACTCGATGAAGTGTCCGACTACTATCGCTACAATCGGTCTCGAGGTGAGCACTGGCCTCATACCCCGGCAACAGCTGTGGCCGTTATCCGAGGTGACACAGTCACAGATGTCAGGATCACGAATCCGGGCTCAGGGTACTCATCACCGCCGAGGGTGATTGTTGCTGGACATCCTCAAGTCAAGGCCGTGGCGCAACTCGCTTTCGGAACGGACTTCCGTACTAACGGCAGCATCAAATCGCTGACCATAGTGAGCCAGTAGTACACAGATCTGCGGCGATGTCCGATTCTGTCCCGTTACACCTGGTGCAAAATCTTCAATCGGCCGGAACGACATCCGCTCGGCGGCAGAAGCAAACACTTCCCCGGTTTCAGATTTGCAGACCCAGCCATGCAGCCAAAGATCTTCGCAGCAGCGACCGGCGTGGTTTCAATCGAACTTCCGTGCATAGTGGACCAATGTTCATTCACGAGGTTAGACGTTGCGCCAGATCATTTTCTCCGCCGACATCGGTGAGCCGGTGATCACGGCCTTTGAAAAGGTATGTCAAACGTTCGTGGTCCAGCCCGAGCAGTGACATCATCGTGGCATGAAGGTCGTTCACATGCACTTTGTCTTCGATGGCGTTGAAGCCGAAATCGTCGGTCGCCCCGATTGTTCTACCGCCACGGATCCCGCCGCCGGCCATCCAGACGCTAAAACCATACGGATGGTGATCCCGGCCTTTGCTGCCTTGCATAATCGGCGTGCGGCCGAACTCTCCACCCCACACGATCAACGTGCTTTCCAACAGACCTCGTTGCTTCAAATCAGCCAACAACCCGGCGATCGGCCGGTCGACTTTCCTGGACTGCAGTTGATGGTTGCCTTTGCAATCGCTGTGAGCATCCCAGTCGTTGTCCACTAGGTGAATGTATCGGACACCACGTTCGACCATCCGTCGGGCCAGCAGACACATCTTTCCGAAAGTTGCTGTGGGCTCGTCGTCCGTTCCGTATATAGCTCGTGTCGCCTTCGTTTCCGCGGTGAGATCGATCAGCTCCGGCGCGGTCGATTGCAGGCGAAACGCGAGTTCGTAGTTGGCGATTTGAGCATCCAGCCGGTCGTCGTAGGGCCGCTCATCACGATGTTGTTGATTCCACACCTTAATCTGATCAAGCAGCAGGCGCTGCTTGTCGGCAGTCAGGCCCGTGGGGCGTCTCAGGTTTTGGATGGGTACTCCCTGAGTCCGCAGATACGTGCCCTGATACACGGCTGGCAGAAAACCAGAACTGAACGTCGCGGCCCCGTTGCGGAAATGGCCGTCGGTCATAGCGACGTACGCCGGCAGACTATCGCTGTCACAGCCCAGTCCGTAAACGACCCAGGCGCCGACGCCCGGATGCCCCAGCAACCGGGTTCCCGAATGCATCATGGTCAATGCTGAGCCGTGAATGAACAGCTCGTGATGACACGACCGGATCACGGCCAGCTCGTCGGCATGCTGAGCCAGTTCGGGAAACAGATTCGTGATTTCCAGACCAGATTCTCCATGTTTTTCAAACGGGAAAATCGGTGCCATGACCTTCGCATCGGCGGTGTTGATCTGAGCCAGATCGAAGTCGCGCAAGCTGTCCGGCAGCAACTGCCCGTCGTATTTCTTCATCAATGGTTTCGGATCGAAAGTTTCCAGATGGCTCGGCCCACCCTGCATGAACAGGAAAATGACGTTTTTTGCTTTGCCATGAAAATGGCGCGGCCGTGGCGCAAGAGCGTTAGCCGCCGCCGGCTCGGCGGTGAAGCCATCGCGAATCAGCAGATCACCCAATGCCAAGGCCCCAAATCCGAGACCAAATTTCTTCAGGAAATCCCGACGGGTTCGCGACGGGATGCGGCCTGAACAGCAGTTCCTGTTCATTCTGGAAACTCCCAACTGAACGTCTTGAGTGGTGCCCGGTACGGTTGCTGGCAGCAACGGTCGACACGTGGGTCAATCGATAAACGCAAATTCGTTAAGGTTGTAAACAGCTAGGCAAAGCCTGACGAACGCCAGAGCCTTCTGCGGAGGCAAAGCAGCCAGACTTTCGGGAATCTCTCCAGGTGTTTCTTGAATCTGCTGCTCATTGTGTCGGCCATCGTCAGGGTCGGCCAAAGTATCCAGCAACCGGATTGCCTGCTGTTTCTGCTCATCTTTGATGGGGCGCGCCAAGGCGATCATCCAGAGTCGTTCCACCCATCCATCCGGTTCGTCGCCACCTTCTTTGACGGCACGGCCGGCCAGCTGTTTGGCCTGGCGGTACACGGACGGACTATTCAAGCTCCAAAGCGCCTGCGTGGCAACGGTTGTCACGTCACGCTTCGGACAGCTTACCGACGTCACGGGTGCATCGAAGACCTCGAACATCGGAAAGCGGAAATTACGAAGCACCAGGATGTACAAACCACGCCGGGTGTGCTCAGCAGGATCGCCGGAAACGGGCCACTTCGACTTGACCCGCAGCGCGGCAATCTCGTCTTCCGCCAGTGGCGGTGCAACGGGACGTCCGCCTGTCTTGAGGTTGATGGTTCCCGCCGTCGCATGCACAGCGTCCCATAGTGCTTCGGCTTCCAGTCGTCGCCGGTTCATGCGCCACAGATATCGATTGTCAGGATCAAGTCTTTGGTGATCATCACTGCCAAAACGACTCCTCATCCGGTAGGTGCTGGACGTCATAATCAGACGATGCATCTCTTTGACGCTCCAGCCATTGGCGACAAATTCGATTGCCAGCCAGTCGAGTAACTTTGGATGAGTGGGCGGCACACCGTTTTTGCCAAAATCATTAGGCGTCGCGACGATGGCCTGTCCAAAGTGCCATTGCCAAATGCGGTTGACCATCACGCGGGCAGTCAGCGGATGATCAGCTTGAGTGAGCCAAAGTGCCAGGTCCTTGCGGCTACCGAACGGACCGGTCACTTCTGCTTTGCGATCAGTTGCCTCAGCAAGCGACGCCGGCAGGGCCGGTTTCATCTCTTGTTTGGGACGATACAGTTCACCCCGCTCGAGAAAATGCACCGACTTGACGAGTGCCGGCCGTTCATGGCCCAGAACCATTGCTTTAGGAACCTGCATCAGAGGATCGAACGGTGAGTGAGGCACCGAAGGATTCGTATCGTGCAGTGCCATGACCTTTTCGACAATCACGTCGCGCAGCTGCCTGTCCCTGGCCTTTTCCTTTTCTGTCAGATCACGTCCCGACGAGTGTTTCCGGAATAACTTGTAAGCTCGACGGGCTTCATCGACTGCCAGGATCAGTTGATAACTGTCCAGCCAGCTGGCAATCTCTACCGGAGTGATCACCGGCATTTCCACCTCGATGCTGCCGGAAAAAATAGCCTGCATCGCGTAATAGTCCGCCTGGCTGATCGGATCAAATTTGTGATCGTGACAACGAGCACATCCGATAGTCAGACCCAGAAAGACGGACCCGGTGGTGTCAACCCAGTCGGTGAGAGTCTCGTAATGCAGGCGGCGCGCATCGAGTGTTGACTCGCCGACTCGCGGCCCGAAGCAATAAAGCCCGGTGCCAATCCGTGCTTGCAGATGTTGCTGTTTTTCCAGGGAAACCTGGTAAACCCGCTTGGGGTCCAAGTCCAGATTGTCCGGCCAAAGCTCGTCACCCGCGATCTGTTCCTGAACGAAGATGTTGTAGGGCTTGTCGCTGTTGAACGACTGCACCACGTAGTCCCGGTAGCGCCAGGCGTAGGGATACGAGAGGTCGCCCTCGAAACCGGCGGAATCCGCGTAGCGGGCGACATCGAGCCAATGCCGGCCCCATCGCTCGCCATAGAGTTTCGATTTGAGCAATTCGCTGATCAGCCTGGGCCAGGCATCGTTCGCCGAATCCGTGACGAATTTTTCAATTTGTTCCGGTGTTGGCGGAAGGCCCAAGAGATCGAAATAGGCACGGCGGACCAAGGTGTGCTTGTCGGCCGTGGGCGCCGGCGCGAGCCCCTCCTCTTCGAGATTCGCCAGGATGAAGGCATCGATCGGATTCCGTACTCGTTGGCCAAACTTCAAGGTTTCCTGTTCCGGCACTGCCGGACGAGTTGGTTTCCGGAACGACCAGCCCACTGGCGCGGCGCCAGTCGCAGCAGGCTGTGGCACCCGTTTGAATTCAGACTTACGGATGTCGGCAACCGAAACCCCAGGCGAGTCGACAGGCGTCTGGGCGCCCGCGTCCCGTACCCCGAACCCACCAATGACACAGGCGACTGTGAATACGCAACGGACTCGGCAGCGCAAACTGGATCTGTTCATGGGTTCAATTCTCTGCTGAGCCAGCGGCGGTTTCGATGTGCCACAGGACCCCCTTGATGCTCGTCGTCTTCTGGGTATCCTCACCCGCCACGAATACGGTCAAAAATCGGTTCTTCGACAGTTCCACGGTGGGAGAGGTGAACGAGTGGGCTTTGCGAAACGGCACCAGAGTGAACTGCTTCGCCTGTTTCAGGTATGGGGTCCCGCTGCCGTTGTTACAGACCCAGGTTCGACCACCGTTGAGATTGATTTGAGCCTCGACAGCAGCACCGCTACGTCCTCTGGCACGCCGCTCTTCCAAGGTTTCACAACTACGGTTCCGGGTAACGACAATCACGTTGTTTCCGGTCCAGAGAATCGACCCGCGATGTCCGTAACACTCGGTCATTCCACCGGGCAATTCCCGAAAAATGCGACCGCCATCCTTGGAATTCAGCAGCAAGGCATTCTTGTACGGCCAGCCGAAACTGCAGCCGGCCTTCGACGGGTCCTCATCGGGGAGCTGTCTGCGTTGAACCCTGGTGAAGGCCAGTATGTGGTCGCCGTTCCACGGGTTGGGGGCAAAGTCGGTTTCCGTGGCGTGATCATGCACGATCGTGGGATCGCCCCATGTCTTGCCGCTGTCCGACGTCCGAACCATCACGTCGCGAACACCAGGCTGGCTTTGGTCCTTGTTACGGTAATCAGTCCAATCCTTGTATCTCATGCTGACCGAGAACATCAGTGTGCCATCCGCCCCCTCGACAAAGTTCGTGTAAGCGCCGTGGGGAGTCCCGGAGTGATAGGGATCGGCCACCCCACCCGGCGCAAACGACCCACAGTCCAGTTTTGTTTCTTCCAGGTCCGACCTCCGTCGGCAGATTGGAGCACCACAACGACGCTGGGATCCTTGATGCCGGTTTGATCGATCAACCAGATGCGACCGTCACGTGAAATGCCGAAACCGTTGGGATCAAACTCCCAGCGCATCCGCGTCCAGCTCATGCCGCCGTCACTGCTCTTGAACAATCCTGAACGGCAGCCGTTGATATAAATCGACCCGTCGGGATGTCGTTGCACCTGGGGCATCGTGTGACCAATTTCTGATCCCGGCGCATAGACCGTCACTTCACCGTCGATCTTGAATCGGCCAAACTTGACTTCGTCGGCCGTAACGGCCATGGAAACGAAACCGAAAAGGATTGATACCAACTTGATCAATGATCTGTTCATAGTCTTCAGATCGCTGCAGCTTCAAATCCGCTTCAGCGAACTCCCTGATACCAAGTGTCATCCAATCACGACCATAATAGCATGGCGTGGACCACGGTACCGGTAATTGGCGCGCACGGCCCCATGGTTTTACAGACGAGCAAACACCTTTTGAAGGAAGACGAAGTCGTGGGTTGTAAGTCTGATACATTCCTTAACGGGCAGCCGGTATTCGGTGTGAAGGGTGTAGAATCCACGGTAGCCCGCCTGGTGGACAGTACGGATAAAATCCAGGATTGGGGCGATGCCGTCTTCCAAACGGCAGTAGTTGGTGCGCCACCTCTGTTGGCCGATCGCGCCGCGCCCGGTTTGCTGCCACTGGAAGTTTTTCAAGGCAACAAGCGAAATCCAAGGTCTCAACAGATCAATCGCCTGGCGCCAACCGCCTGCGCCCCCGGTGATCGTCATGTGATACGAGTCGAGGTAGGCGCCGATGCGGTCTGGCGGCAAATCACGGATGAGATCGTAAAGCATGAACCCGCTGGACGGGATGGTTGGTCCCGAATGGACGTGGACGCAGGGCAGCACTCCGTAATTCCTGGCCAGTTTCACGACCGCATCCAACTTGCGGCGGACGTCGTCCAACCGCCCGGGCATATTGCCAAACTCGCCGGCGTGATAATACCCAAGTTTGATTCGCCTGATGTTGAGCCTCTGGCAGGTTACCAATATATCTTCGGCATGACGATCCGGAGCTGTAATGCCTGATGTCAGCATCATGATCTCCAGACCATGTTCCCGAGCGGCTTTCGCTGCTCTGGGAAGTTCTTGCTTTACATCCTTGGGGTCAATGTGTCCGCCGGGGCGTACGGTAAGGTCGAGTCCGTCAACCCCGATCCGCTTGAAGATCGCGCAGACTTCGGGAATCGGAAGCGTCTGGAAATGCTCGGTGTAAGTGCACACCTTGGGCATTGGCAGTGAATTGCCGGCCCGCAATTCTCGCACACCTCCCGTCACACCCGACGCCACAGCCAAACGCATAAATTCCCGCCGCCTTACAGCGTCGTAAAGACCCTTCGCATTGTCCGTGCCGTTCATCAAAGCGATCTCCGGTCATCAGGTTTTTGAGTCTTGAGTTGTGGGTCCCTCCGATTTCGCTCAGCGTTAAATTGCGCTGGTGCAGAATCGATGACGCCTACGGGGCTCAGTTCGGCGCAACGGTTTGCGTTCAGGTCGTCGTCAGCGCAAATCACTAGACTCCTTCCCTCAGCGGTTTCGCAAAGTTCGTCGCTTCAAACCGCCCCAGCCGGCTTGCCGATTCTTGCGCGCCGTCGATACGACCGCAAGGTTGCTGAAAAGTTCCCGTTGTTGTGCATCCGGCAAGCGTCCCGCCGAGCAAGCACACGATAAGCGAATCCGGTCGAATGCCTCTACCATCTTTGCATGCCAATGCCGTCGCTAGCGACAGAAAAGCCAGTTGTTACCGTCGTGGTACAGTTGCTGCCTGACATGAAACGGCTGTGGCAACGATCGCTGAAGTACGACCGGTGAATAACAAGCCGTGGTGGCTGAAGTTTTACGCACTATTTCCATGCTCAAGTTTCGTCCTTACTATGATTTGTTACGTGTTGATGTCCCACCTGCACACCTTGCCCAGGTGAAGTATGTTGCGTTTTTCGGCTGTCATGTTGCTGATTTTTTCTACGCTTGCCTTTGCCCAGGAACCCGATGCCGTAACGGATCAACACCGCATGCCGTTGCTGATGCCCGATGACTTTTCTGAACTGCACCTTATCGGGTGGCGCGTGGAACAAGCTGAACCGGATGCCAGTAATCCACTCATAGAAGGAGACACGCCATGGGATGCGGGTGGGGTTGGTATTCATGGCAGCGTCTTCAAGGACCCCGTCAACGGATTGTGGAAAGCGTACCTCGTGTGTACTCCCCCGGAAGAGTTTCCCGAGCACCAGCCGGAAAATCAGGGCAAACCCTGGGCTTCGGAAAATCACGCTCATCGCCGCATATGTCTTTTTGAAAGCGACGACGGAGTGCATTGGACACGACCGGAACTCAGGAACGTGTCCTTCGGAAAACACAAGAAGACGAACATCATCTTCGATGTCACGGACGGTGTCTCGGCCTATCTCGTCCATCCTGGTTGATCCGGAGAATCGCCAGTGGCCTTATGAGATGTTTGTGTTGCGCGAAAGCTGGATCGCGGTAAAGGGCAGTCCGCCTCAGGGCAATGGCTACTACCGTTACCACTCGAAAGACGGCAAATCGTGGCAGCGAGTCGGCGGCAAAGTCAAAGGCCCAATGACCGGTGACTTGTGCTTCTTTTACAAGGTGGGCAAGGCGGCAAGTTTGCCTGGAAGACTGGAAGGCCTGGCAAACGGGATTCCCCACGACGGCGCCTACGTGGCCTACTATCGCTTGGGGGCGCCGGGAAAGCCAACCGACCACATGCCGGTATATGAAGATTTTCCCCGCCGAAGCTGTTACCGCGCCGTCAGTCGCGATGGGAACCATTGGACCAAGGACCCGTTGATGGTACTGACCAACGACGAGCGTGATCATCGTGACACGCAGTATCAGGAATGCGTCCCGCTACGTGTGCCGGGCGGTTACATTGGTATCATCACCATGTACAACCCGCTGTTGCAGACGTTCCACCTGCGTATGGCGGCTTCGCGAGACGGCCGTCAGTGGTGGTTCCCGGACCGCCGTCCATGTTTCGCCAACGCACCGTTGGGTGACTACGGTGGTGGCATGATCTGGCAGAGTCAGAACCTGATCCCGATCGGCGACCGGCTGTACGCCTACTACGGCGCCACCGAAGGTCCGCATCGCCAGATCAGCGATACGCGTGCTCCGTCCAAGAAGATCGGCTACCAGGAGTCGGTGATCGACCACGGCGCAACCTTCATCCCGTTTAACTCGGCGCTGTGCCGGGCATCCTGGGACAGGAACCGCATGTATGCGCTGGCGTCATCCGCCGGTGGACCGACGATCGGACGCGCCACAACCAAGGACCGCGACCTGAACGATGGTGAGTTGTGGCTCAATTTGCGGACCCGCCCCGCCAAGAAATCGTCCCAACCGAATTTCCATCAAGGACAACTCCAAGTCGAATTGCTGGACGCCGACGGCCAGGCAATGCCCGGCTTCAGTCGTGGTGACTGCAAGGTACTTACCGGGGACCACCGTGCTGTGCGTGTGAAGTGGATGGGAGGAGACAAGGCCACGGCCCGAGCGCGCAAAGCCAGGTTTTATCTCAGGAGGACGTTTCTGTACGGTTTCGAATTTCGTGGCCTGGCGAAAGCAACGGCCCAGTTGAAACCGGGCAAGATTGAACTGCACCCCTATCATTGGACGACGAGCCCCTATACCAGGCATCGCGAAACAAACGCCACGCGACACGACGACGGACTCTGTATCGACTTGCGGGCGCCATGGTTTGGCAAAGGAGAACGATTGATTCTGCGAACCAGCGAGATCGTCGGCTTCGACACCGGGTATCTCTACGACGACCATTTTCCGACACAAGAGCAAAACGGACGTGGCAAAGATTACAAACACATTCGCTTTCACTGGAACACAGAACGTGCTCCCGACGAACTCTCCGCGGACTGCAAGGTACCCGGTAAAGACCGCTTCCAGCTGCGACTCACGGCGCGACAGGACTACGTGGATATCTCACTCTCCGTACGCAATGACCTGAACCGCGCCATGAAGTATGTTGACTGGTACTTCTGCCCGGTTGCCTACGAAGCTGCATCAATCAACGATCCCACGCAACAGCGCACCTGGCTGTTTGATGGCAAACGTCTACGCACGCTGGCGGAAAAAATCCGGGGCCTTCCGGCAGAGGAGATGTACCTTGTTGGCGGGCCGCGCGGTTCCGGAGGCTTCATTCCGCCGTTGCATGCCGCTCACCCGCGCGGCGTCGTCGAAGCAAAATCGCCTATAGTTGTGGTGCAAAACGTGTTCGGAACTCACGCGGTTGCGATCGCCTTCGAGCGGAGACACAGTATTTTCAGCAGCCAAGGCAACGGGTGCTTCCACGCCGACCCATACTTCGGGCAAGACATCAAATCCGGTGAGAAGCGCACCGTACGCGGCCGCCTATACCTCGCCCAGGGCTCCCCGCAAGACATTGTGACACGATTCCAACGGGATTTCCCTGGTAACAATGACTGACCAACCCAAGTCGCACTGAACCACTGATAACAGGCACATAAATACGAAACGCCCACGATTCGGCAAAGGGAATCGCAGGTGTTAACAGATTAACTCAGCGGGTTCACTGAAAAACTTTAATGTCATCGAAGGCAACTCGCCGCGAAACAACCGACTCACGAAGAGATGCCACCAACCAAGCGCCACCGCACCAGAAAAACCATTTGCTGTAGAATCAGAGCAATCTAACCGGATGAACGTTTGTTGCCATTCCCACGGTTGGAATCAGGATCTTCACCTGGTCCGTGCGAACTCCGCCATACTCCTTCCGCCATCGATAGTCTGTCTGTTCCGTCACTCCGATCTGACGGCTGGCCTCTCCTGCACTCTTCCCCTGCCACAGAAGAACATCCACTTCGCGAAGCTGCTGAATGATCTCGTCCGGCAGATATCGTTTACGCGGCATCTTGTGCCCCCTCATTCTGGCAACCAAACCTGAGAGGATACCACTCAAGGTCCGGTCGCGGTTAAGGGGGCCAGGTCACAATCCTCGTGAGCAGAGTTCGAAATTAATCCGATTGTTCACTGATTTTCGAAATGTGCTACTGTATTTCCCCATGAATCCGGCCGATTGGTAAGCCGTTTCAACAGCCCTGTGATCCAAGTGGCCACCGCCACGACAAATCGACTCTATTACCGGGAAAAAGTTGCCGGGTTTTTCAGCCTTGTTGTGGTAGAGGTACTCGTCTCGACAGAAAAATTTGAACTGCTGTCTGGACACATATTGTGCGACATCGGTGCCAGAGCCGTCTCGTGCAGGCGTTCAAATTTACCTTGCAGGCTGTTCACCGCGTGCATTCAGATGCGAGCCCTTCGGCGGAATGTGCTGTGTGAACTCGGCCAGGAAATCGAGCGGCGGCAGGATCTGGAAATTCCGCTTCACTCCCGCTCGCGTTCCGTCTCCTTTCGGGTCAGGAAAGGCGCGGCAAGCCTGCTTCCCGGCCTGGTAGACCACCTGCCCTGTGTCGCTGACCTTGACCAGCCGAGAAAGACTGAAAGGGCAACGAGTCATGTACTGCATCAGACGCTGGATGCCCGCCTGATCGCCCGCCGGCAGAAACACCGACTGGTCCACACTGAAGCCGCTGTGTTGCCAACTCCGCATATTCTCGACGACTTCCGGCTCGATCTTCTCCTCGGCCAGGTATAGCGCAAAGATTGCTTCTTGCCAGGCGACCAACAGTCTCTCCATATCGAACTGGGGCAACTGCAGAAAATCGCCCTCGGGTGTAAACGCGTGCAGGTCAAGCCTTCACCTGCACGCGTTGGCCGTCTTCGTCGCGGCGTTTCCAGCCGATTTCACCCTTGAGAGACATGGCGTTAATCCGGCAGCTCCACGCTAGCCACCGCGTGTGCGGCCATGTCTTCGCCGCGGCCCACGAAGCCCATCGTTTCATTGGTGATGGCTTTGATGCCCACGGCGCTTGCGTCGATGCCGAGGGCGGCGGCGATGTTTTCTTTCATGGCGGCAATCTACGGGCCAATCTTGGGCGCCTCGGCAATGAGCATGGCGTCGACATTGATGAGGCGGCCGCTGCGTTTTTCAACTTGGCGGGCGGCTTCCTCAAGAAACATATTACTGGGCGCGTCTTTCCATTCGGCATCGTCGGGCGGAAAAAAGGAACCGATATCGCCCTCGCCAATCGCGCCCAGCACGGCGTCGCAAATGGCGTGCATGAGCACATCGGCATCCGAATGTCCGTCGAGGCCGGTGTCGTGCGGGATGGTGACGCGGCCAAGAATGAGCGGCCGTCCGGGCTTGAGCTGATGCACATCGTATCCAATTCCCACGCGATTCACGGCGGCAGGGGAGGTCGCGGCTCAATACTTCCCGTCGCGCACTTCGAAGTGGGTGGACTTGCCGTGGCTGCTGCCTTCGTTTTTGGTCCAGTGGGCGGTCCAGTTAAGCATGCTTTCCAGCGAGGTTTCCGGCGCGCCGAGAATATCGACAGCGGCGGCGGGGTTGCTGAGCCATGCGGTTTTGGCTTCGGTGCCGGTGAATTGCACTTCGCGTTCGAGCAGTTCGCCCAGTCGTTGCGCCACCCCGCGTACGGCCAATGATTCGGGCGAGGTGAGGTTTACAAGGCGCGGCGGGTTTGCGGCGAGGCCGAGGCTGCGGAGGATGCGCTCGTTGGCGTCGCCTTGCCAAATGCGGTTGAAATGGCCCATGGCGAGGTCGATGGATTCGCCGCGCCAGATTTTTTCGGCGATGTCGTGCAGCACGCCGTAGCGTAAATCGATGGCGTAGTTGAGGTGGATGAGCGTCATGGCGGCGCCGTTTTGGGCGACGTGAAATTCAAAGAGCCGCGCGCGCGGCAGGCACTGGCGTATTCGCCAATCGGCTCGGGCGCGGTGGCCTCGGTGGCGCCGCCGCTGCCGGTGGGCACCATCGGTTAGACGCAGCCGGTTGAGAGCGCGACGATGCGCGCCTGCGAGTAGCGCCCGCTGGCGGCGGCGGGCACGAGGGTGTTGAGCGCCCAAGTGAGGCCGGGATTTTCCTCCGTGCCAAATTTTTGGCCGATGAGATAAATGACATTCTCCGAATCGGGCAGCTTGCTCCATTCGGAAAATTTCACCAAGTCCACGGTGAGCGTCTGCACGTCGTTGTTTTCTAGCCAGTGCCGCGTGGTGTCATTGGAGTAACGGCTCACGGCGATGACCTCCAGCGGATGCCCCGCGAGGTCGGCTGCGTGCTTGGCCAGCACCGCGAGGGTGGGCCCCATTTTCCCGCCCGCGCCAAGAATGACCAGCGGGCTGCTCACTTGGGGAATGAATTCCCGCAACGCCGCCGAAGGCGTCGTGAGCACGGAATCGAGTTGCGCTTCGTCGGTAATGATTTCGGGCTGCCGCTCCAAGAGTTGCTGCGTGTTTTTAGGGGCGGCTTGCGGGCAAGTCAACCTGTGGTTCCTTGACGTGGGGTGGCGCTGGGCGGAGGATAACCGAACCATGTTCAAGTCATTCCCCAATTCCCGCCGAATGTTTTTACAAAATGTTGGTGGCGGTGCAGCGGCATTCGCGGTGGCTCCACTGCTCCACGGCGCGGAAGAGGAATTTGTGCGCAAAAGCCAAGTGCTGCCAACGCCGCGCGTGGCTTTGCCGACGGACCAGCTGGGCGCGCCGAAAGGGCCTCGCAAACGCATCGCGGCGATCACGACGGCGTATTGGAAATATTCGCACGCGGACGACATCATCACGAAATTTATCGAAGGCTACGGGATAGTGGGACGTATTCACAACCCGCACTGCCGCGTGGTGAGCCTGTTCATTGACCAGTTTCCGAAGACCGACATCGGGCGAGGCATGGCGGCGCGGTACTCGATACCCTTGGTGAAGTCGCCGGCGGCGGCGTTGGTGGGCGATGACGGCAAGCTGGCGGTGGATGGCGTGCTGCTGATCGGCGAGCACGGAGATTATCCGCTGAACACCAAGGGGCAAATGATGTATCCGCGAAGGAAGTTGTTTGAGGAAATCGTGAAGGTGTTTCGGCGGACGGGAAAGAGCGTGCCGGTGTTTAATGACAAGCATTTGTCGTACTCGTGGGAGAATGCGAAGTGGATGTTCGACCAGTCGCGCGCATTGAAATTTCCGATGATGGCGGGGTCGAGTGTGCCGGTGACCTGGCGGCGGCCACCGTTGTCATTCAAGCGCGGCATCGAGCTGGAGGCGGCGCTGGCGGTCGGGCCGGGAAGTTTTGAAAGTTACGGGTTTCATAACTTGGAATTGATGCAGTCGTTCGTGGAGAAACGGCGCGGGGGCGAGACGGGCGTGAAGGCGGTGCAGGCGCTGAATGGCGAGGCGGCGTGGGAAGGCGCGCGGAAGGGCGAATGGCCGGCGGAGTTGATTCCGGCGGCGGTGGCGACCTTGCCGAAGGGCAGCGGAAAACCTTACGTGAGGGAGATGTTGAAAAACACGATCGTGTTTCGCGTGGAGTACAGCGATGGGTTTACGGCGGCGGTTTGCTTGGGCGGGCGGTTTTGTCCGGAGTTCAGTTTCGCGGCCAAGGTGCGCGGGCGGGGCGCGCCGGTGGGCACCCATGCGTTCCTGCCCAAGCCGCAGCGCGACCATTTCAGTTTCTTGTGCAACCACATCGAGGTGATGTTCCGCAGCGGCCGTCCGAGCTATCCCGTGGAGCGCACGCTGCTGGTCACTGGCATCCTCGACGCCCTGCACGACTCCAAGGCTGCCAACGGCAAACGCATTGCGACGCCGCACTTGGCAAAGTTGAATTACACGCCCGCCGAGGATCGTCACCAATGACTTTGAATCGGGACCACGCGCTCGTTACCCGAGTACCCCTTTCCGCGGAGATAACAGATATAGACGTAGCGATTCCGCTCGAAATCGGGATGAAAGGTCATCCCATAGATGTGCTGCACGCCGTCAATGTGCTGAGTGAGATCCACGAACAGGTCGATGTCGTCCTGCTTGATTTCGGGATCGTTGGGAAATGAATAGATCTGGCCCGTCAACTGGGCCAGATACCAGCGGGTGCTGCCGTCAAGACGGTCGGTTGCTCGAACTTCAGGTTCGGGAAAACCTTCTCAACCCGGTAACGCGAAGCCGGATCGGGGGAGCCGACGATCCGCGACGTCGTCCAGGGTGTTCGCTGACCGATCCCGAAAGCAGCATCCGAACCCTCCTCGGCGGAACAGGACGAGTGAGGCAGTTGCCACACCGTCGATAACAGAATCATATTCATCAGAAATCGGTAAGCCGATTCTCGCATCGTGGGCACCATTCAAGTAATCATTGCCGCCCAGCCCGTCGTTGCCGTCGCCGCTTTTGCGCGGGACGTGGGGAAGGAGCCGAGGATTTCATATGTCCTGGTCCGTGGAAAGCAAGCGCCCCACGACGAGCGCCATCAGAACTCCGGGAAGACTGGTCCACAGGATGCGATTGCCCGTTCCCATCGGCACGGAGATTTCCGCGATCAGAGCCGGAAAAAGCATGGCCGAGATCGGCGCAAAGCTGATGCCGGCGACAACCGCCGCGGCGACGGCGGTAAGAATCGCCCGGACGATCCTGCCGAACCGCCGAGTGGGAAGCACTCCAGTCAAACCGACCCCCACCGCTACACCAATCCAGCTCAGACTATGCTTAATCATTGCCTGGTACATCGGGTCCATCGTGTCCAGCTGCCTCTGTTCCTCGAACCGATAATCCAGGGTTCCTGCGAGATACCCGCCCACGGCGCCCAGCGTCGATGCCAGGAGGGCTCCCCCCGCCGTGCCGAAGAGGACTGGTAGCGAGAATCCTGCGGAAATCCCGCGGCCGAGCCCGAACAGTGCGCAAAAGACCAGGCCCGCAAGCCCGACCGACAGCGCAGCGTCTAGCTTATGCAGTCTCCGCTTCTCGACTTTGAACTGTTCCACTTCCTCAGCGCTATTGCCGAGTCCCTTCTTCTGCTTTTCTCTCAGAAACTCGGAATGAAACTCCAGGTACCCAGTATTTCCATCTGTTCCGTCACTCCGATGAAACAACCCATCGACCAGCACGCCGCTGGCGATGCCCGCCAGCACCCCCACGATCAGCATCACGCCCAGACTCCAGAGCGTGCTGGGGCGATGACCCGCCTCGCGGTCCGACGGATTGCCGCCCTTGGTCGATGCCAAGGAATCGGCTTGCGGGAAACTGGTGGGCACGGGGTCGGTGGCTGGGATAATCAGTCTGCCAAATCAAACGTAAAATCGTTTTCTAACGACGCATCCACTGTAGCGGTGAATCCCGAAGTATTCGCATTCCCGTATTTCTGCGGCAACAGGTGCCTATACTCGATGTGAGGCATTTGTCCCATATGCTCGTGGAAGTACTGTTGTACCTCCTCGGGCGACATGGGGTTGATAACTTCGGACTTTGAGATCTCGACCCCGAAGCTGCCGGACATCGCGCCGTCCCCCCCCTCCACTGTAGTCAACACGAAAGTGCCATCTTCGCCCGTCATGGCGCTGGCAGAACGGCCTGCACCGTTCGGACTGAAGGACACACTCGCCCCTTCGACCGGCTTGCCCTGATAAGTCACCGTGCCGGTCACGGGAACAAGGCCCTTCAACCCCGGCTCTCCGGAACAACCACTCCCAGCACTGACTGCGATCACAATGCAAAGACATATCAGATTACGCATCGCGACTGACCTCCTGTTCCTCAGGCGTATTGTCCTGGTTACGAAAGCGACGGCACAACGGCTGGTCTACCCGCCTGCGTTGCGCGACGATTCGCTCCGGCACCGCGTGTGCCGGAGCGAACCCGTGAGCGAACCGTGTAGGCGATCGGCCACCGCGTGGCATCACCCACCCAGCTGTTTAAAATGCGGGCTGAACCATTTCATCGCCGTCTTTCGAGCCCATTGCCCCCCAGACTCCATAGGGGGAGGGGCCGGTGCGCACCGTGGGCGCCGTAAGGTCGCCGGCATCGATGTAGTCGCTGATGAACGTCACCGAACCATCGCACCTCACCAGATTCACGCCACCGGGATGGTAGCTGCTCGGCGTTGCGTACATACCCTGTGATCCCCGACACGAGGGGCTGTTGGGGGGCAGGATCGTACTGATCGACGTGAAGTCACTGAAACCCGCGCTCCACATATTTCCGGTGTGACTTGCCTGGTAATTAGAGGCGTTCGGCTTGTACCTGCCGCCACCGCCGTCCGTCCCCATGCAAAGGCTGGGTTTGTTTAGCCCTGCGCTCAGCGAATAGTCTGGGTAGCCCTTGCTCCAATCCGCTGATCCAGGAGCGGAGTGGTGTTGATCCACGAACCCGCCCCGAATCCACATACCATCTCCACGCCCGATGGCGCGTTCGCTCACGGCGGCCGTATTACTTAGGCCGTCAACGATGTCTCTCATTTTGTATGACCTTCCCGGGTGGTTCCCGACGCCGGCGAAACAGAAGGGACCACGCGAGAACCCGTCATGCCAGCCCGAGGTATAGTCGCCGTCGCTCAGACCGTAGCTGGTCCGGCCCAGGTGACCGTAGATCGACCAATTCCCACCTTGCACGTTCCCCTTGTTCAGCCCGTTGGGGTCGGAGGGGCAAAGATACACGGGGACATTGTTCTGCCAAGGAGGATAGGACGTATTATACGACAACGGAAATGGTTTGAAGAGTGTGCCGCCAAACGTACTTGGGCCACTGACCCGGTTCCATACTGCCCCCTGGTCGACAAACGGCAGCAACGGTACGAATCCGCTCAGACCCGCCCCTTGAGGACCGCCGTTCAAATGGGGGAAGTACTTGTACGTGTCGTGATAGTTGTGCAGCGCAAGCCCGAGCTGCTTGAGATTATTGACGCACTGCGTGCGCCGGGCAGCTTCCCGCGCCTGCTGCACGGCAGGCAGTAGTAGCGAGATCAGTATGGCAATAATCGCGATAACTACCAGCAATTCTATCAACGTAAACGCTCGCCGACGGGTGGAATTAAACCGCATAGCGAATCTCCTATTGAAAATTAGGGTAAAACTGAAGTACGGTGAACTCAAAAAGTAAAAAGACCATCGTAGGACGCTAGAAGGAGCACCAATTCATACGCAACTTTCTTGTAGAGACCAAGGACGTAGGACTGTGAAATGAAAAAATCATATGACAGTGATGTACGGGCTCCTGTCCAGCGGACCGGCCGCTTGGAGCTGTTCAGCGAGCGGAGATGCAAACAAATAAGTTCGATTCGCCGCGCGGTAGCACCTCTGCTGCCTTGTTTTATGACACGAAGACTATGACCCTCTCTTACCCTTCGGGCAGTTGCAAGTCATTAGTAGCGATTCTCCAGTGGTTTAGCAACTCACTCGACCTGCTCACCAGGGCAACCGCCTTTTCCATCTTCAGAACTCCTGATCTGGGCTGACTGCTGAGCGGCGGATCGTGTGCTGGGGGGAAGGGAGTTGCGCAATGGGGGCGGAAGAGCACGGAGACTGGGGAAGCGGAAAATAACAAGGTACCTTCAACCTCTGCAAAGAACCAATCGGTTCGAGGAGGAAGATACCCTGCCGCAAGCATTATTACCGCTCATCCCCGACGGTGCCACGTGCATCAGTGACCGCATCAGCATTGTCCAGGAGAACCTTCAGTGGACGTACTTCTATGGCGTCGCTCCCGTCTTTCATCACGCCCAGGACGACCGGACGGTCCTTTCGCATGTTCACCGCTCAGTTGGTCTGTCAGGGAGCCTGCCGAGCGCGCTCGACGGCTGGTCTTGCGGACACGACGACCGCCAGAACAATGGTGATCAATATCAACCCCGCGATCATCGGAGTCGATGCAGCACGGCGAGAAGCGTCTGCGGCTTCCTTCGGATTGGCACCGTATTGATTGCCGGACGGAAAACTGTCCTGGACCATTACTGATAGGAATTACTGAAAATTGAAGTGGGCGACATTATCACGATAAGGTAACGGTCATCACAATCTAGACGACAAAAAGAGAGCACCGCATGGACCGACATGGAATCAAACAGCCACTGGGCTGGGCGCTGATTGTGTTTACGATGTTTATCATGTTCGCCACGCTGCGCAACAGATACGGGGGGCCACCGCCGCTGCATCAATTGGTCCCGTACTTTGGGATGCCGTTCGTCGTGTTGTATCTTGTTGTTCAATCCGGACTATGCTTCTGGTTCCGAACGAAAATGGGTTTTGTCTGGATGGCTGGCGCTCTTGTTATCGGACTCATTGGCGGAAGCATCGGTGAATCGATCTGGAGCGGGAGAACAGGTCCAAAAGTGAACCCAGCTGTAATGCAAGTGCTCAAGGAACATGGTGCTGTGATCTCCGAGCTCGAGTTGGCAGGCGAGTACGATTGGACAAGACACAAACTGGTGTGCGGCGTCTGTACAAGCGCAATTGCTCTCGGGTTCGGATTTGTCCGAGAGAAACTGTAACCGGAATGACTGGTCGAGCACCTGAACGGGGTTATCGATGAGAATGGCGATGGTGCCAGATTCGCGGGGCAATCCAGAGTTGGGTTCTCATTCGTCGGCAGCAGCTTTCTTTGCCTCCTGCATGGCATTGTAAGGGGAATTCGATTGAAACGGCCCAAGATACAGCCATTCCTTTTCCGTGAGATCACGTACCAGCCATGCGTTTCCTTTTATACCAATGAACGCATGCGTTAACATTTGTAAAGTAGACATTAGATCTTTCACAAGTTCGGGTTGCTCGAGACCGGTCCCGTCAAATGGATCATTAAACCACATAATAAAGCCTATGGTCATTGCTTGTGCTGCACCATAAAAACAAATCATCCAGCCGATCATCAGCCGACCTTCCGGCCACGCGAGCCGTGGCACCCCGCAATTCCACATCCACATCCAGCTAAAGCAAAATCCGGGAAAGCTGAATCCACGTTTGATTGCTTTGTGAATGCCGGTTACTGGACTTCTGAAAACGTCATAAGTCTTCATGGTTTTCATTGGTTGTTCCGATCATGCAGCGAGGCCGGATCAGCGGCAACTCACAATGGCACTGCAGGGTGAATACGACAGACGACCTGTGGGCAAAGAGTCCCGTTTCTCTGTTCAAAAACAATCCATGTCACCCTTTGGTCCGCATTGTTCGGCTGACTGATAGGAATTTGCTTTTCAGCACCAGACCATCGCGGGATCGGGCCGCAAGGACGACTTAAGCTGTTCGGCATTCGTGCTTCGAGCTTCTTTCGTGCTTGGGTCTTTTCCTCCAGAGGCGGACTGGCAGTCATTCGTCATTGAACCGTACACGACCTCACCGCCATCAAGCAACACGCCTCTGCACCAGGATCCCCGCAGAAGTGAAATGCGCCGTGCCGTCACGGCTTATCCGAAAGCCCTTGTATAATGCGTGACAACAGTTCAGGCTCTGCTGGAAGGTCGGCTTGAAGGGGGGCCGTTATGCGGAGATCCATTGAATCGATAGCCGTTTCGATCGTTGCGGCAATGTCTTTCTGCGCTTTGGCGAGTGCACAGGAAGGTCCCGTTGTTCTGGGCATTGTAAGAAAGAGTGACGCTGAGAAATACAACGCCGAATTCATGCGGTTCGACCGCATGGTGCCGCTGTACAAAGAGAATTCCATTCAGGCGTCACTGGTTAACACGGACCCTTTCTGGCGTGTTGACGAGAGCGAAGATCAGATTTATGAAACGCTGAAGAAACACCACGTGGTCCACCTGGAAACGACCATTCACAATATCCACCGCCTGACCGATCGGAAAGTGGCACGGGCAAAGACCGTAAGCGCAGCGCTGCAGCGGTATGTGCGTGAAGGCGGGGGGCTTTTCATCCAGCCGCGACCCAACAGATATCCGAACACGCAGGACGAGAAGTACTGGAACCTGGTCCTCGAACCGTTTGGCCTGCAGTTCACGAGCGAGGGGGCCTACGACAAAACACGCACCTACGAGGGACACGCACGCCACAAAGCCATGTTCTGGTACACCGAGAACATCAAGCCACACCCGGTGTCAACGGGCGTGAAAAGCCTGTACCTGCCCCTGGCCGGATTCGGAGGCTTCCCCGGCGTGCCGGCAATGCGTTATTCGACGGACTGGGAAGTGGTTGCCAGCGGCGAGAAGGAGGCACGGAGCTACAAGTGCGGCCTGGGTGGGCATCCGAACAAGATTAATATCGATCTTCCCGGAACATACCAAACGGAGCCACCTGTACTTGCCGTCCGCCAATTCGGCAAAGGTCGCGTCGTCTCCTATCCTATCTCCTACCTCTTCACGGGAATCAACTACGGCAATCCGCTGTGGACACACACCGTCGAGACGAAAGGCGATCCGAAAGCCGGCCGGCCGAGTCACAGCATGAAGATGCAGATGAACAGCTACAAGTGGTTGGCCGAACCCACTCGGCAAGATGACGCGTTCGGAACATTCAGGCCGCCGCCATACGAACCGGTGAGATTTCCCAGCCAGGTGGCCGTCACCCGGAAATTCGGCAAGGTAGGCAGCCGATATGTGCGGGGCATCGCAGGCGTGCATACAGCATACACCGACGGCAGCGGCAGCGTTGACGATTACGTGAAGGCCGCCAAGGCAGCCGGGCTCTCTTTCATTGTGTTCAATGATCCCCTGGAAATGTTGACCGCCGAGAAACTGGAACAGTTGAAGGCGGACTGCAAGAAGGCCAGCGGCCATCCAGACAGCGACTTTTATGCCTGCCCGGGAGTCGAGTTTACCGATGGCGCTGGTATCCGCTGGGCTATGTGGGGCGAAAAGGTCCTTTTTCCGGTCAAGGAAGTCAATGGCGATGGTTTCACCTACACGCAGTGGGACGGCAAACGGATCCAGTTGTGCGGGCAGTACAAACTCCACTGTGGTTTCCTGCCGACCGCGGTACTGGACTACAAACAATTCAAAGCTGTCGGTGCGCATCCTGAGAATCAGTGGTGGTTCTACCATCACGTTCCCTTGATGTACGAGCGCGACCAGCTGCTGGCGGACAACTCCAGGGACTGGCTTGCTTCGCTGCGCGACCTGCGCTGGAATTCCCCCATGTCTTTTACGCGTATCAGGGATCCCGGTGATGTGCAGTTGGCGGCAGATACTTGCGTTACGCTGTTCGGTGGACATCGTGCCGCCAGGCAAGCGCTCAATACGCGTTGTAGTTCATACCCGCAGGCGAGGAATAGCACCCAACAGGTAAGCCAGGGGCCGGAGGTCCTGCTGTGGCAGGGAATTTCCGACCAGCTGGGTCACAACTGGCGATACACGCGCGGCGCGCAGCGGGCGCGGTTCAAGTTCATTGTGCGCTCCCCGGCGGGCATAGCGGAAGTACGTGTCCATGATGCCGATCAGGGGCTTGCTCGTCGTTTCGATGGGCACGGGGAGACGCAGTTGTCGCGAGAATTCGAAATGGTTCACGATAAACAGCACTATCTCGCGCTGGAGGTGATTGACACCCAGGGAAAACGTGGGCTGTCTCACTATATCTTCGTCTGGTGCTACAAGCAGGGTTTGTTTCGCTGCAGCGACAATCTCAACATCCTCGGACCCACGGGCATGGTCTGGCATCCGGACCGCGATATGCTGTTCCCCCCGGGCAAGGACTTTCGCAACGGCCATGCCCTTGGCTTGACGGGCTGGGATGCCGCCTCAGCTGTCGGCATCTCCGAACCAGAAGCGGAATTGACCGATATTGTCAACATAAAGGGAGTCGGCGACTATTCAGACGTGCTGCATAAGGACAACAAGATGATTGGCAAGGTCATGGAGGTAAAACTGGGAAGTTACCAAATCCAGATCGCCACCATGCACATGAAAAACGTTGCCCAAAAAGCAGGCCAGGGGTACCGCGAACGGGCCCCAGCCTCCTATGCGAGTGTACCGCGGGATCTCGGTGACATTGAGTATTTTGAGCGGGAGCACACCATCTATTCGCCTGCCGACCGGATCGATTGGTTTGTCACCTGGGACCACCGCCGGTACGTGCAGGGCGAGAAGGACTACAAAGGATCATTTATCTGGCATGAAGGTCAGTTCCGCTTCAAGAAGGATGTTGAGCTTGGCGGTGACGTTCCCATACCGCTGGTTCGCGTGCGCTGTCCGGTAGATCTTGAAAATGGCTATGGCGACACGCTGATCGTCACCGAACCGGGTACGGCTGACGCCAGGGTCGTTACGCTCCACGATACAAATCATCTCGACGTCATGGGACGCATCCGGCCCGGCGGATACATCTCCTGGATGAATACGCCGGTGGGCTACCACGGGCTACTCGTTCCCAAAGATACGGATACGGCTTTCAGCTACAGAGCAGGGCTCCCAGGCTGGCTTTGGATCGGTATAGGGGCACCGAACCAGAAAATCAAGGCGGGTACCGTAATCAAATACCGCTTTGCTTTTGGGGCGTTCGCCGACCAGAAAGGCGGTAAGGACTTGCTGGACTACACCGCGAAGGCCATGAACATGGGCGGCGGCCATGAAGGCTATCCCGTGGAGATGAAAGTCGGGAAGATCGCCGACGCCACCTTCTTCTTTACCGCACAGGCCGAAGAAAAAGAGGCGCTTTTTACGCTCGGGCCCCGGGAGCTTATGATCGACCTGCCGATACGCGTCAAGGGGCTTGAAGATAATGGCTGCGCCGCGGTATACACGTCGACCCGCACGTGGTTCCGTTTCGTTTCGGTTGTCGCTGGCACGGCCTACTTCCAGGAGTCGATCGATGGGCAGAACGAGATATGGGCGGGCAATATCCTGGTGTGTGACAACAAGAACCTGAAACTGACGGTCGTCATCGACGGACAGCAGGAAGAAGAGAAGCCTTTTGTTGAAGTGCATAACCCAACGAAAAATCAAGTCACCGCAATCGTGTCCTCACCAGAGCACACACCCGGCTTCGGCGGGATGTCCACCACGGTTACGGTTCCTGCCGGCAACAGCATATGGCTTCGCATCGGCGACGATAAAAGCCTTACGGCGATGCAGAAATAGATTGACAGGAATTTTGATTTCCAACCAGCCTACAAGGAAGAAGCACTAATTCAAGGGGTGCGTATGTGCAAGGCGGCCGTGGGCGTCTTTGCACACACGCACCCCGGCCATTTCTTGTGATGGTGAGCAAATGGGGGCCTGCCGGAGCACAAAATACAGGCCGATCGTCGCAAAAACTGCGGGTGTCCACAGCCTTGCGATCGCGGGTTATGGCACCAACCCCGATGGAAACTCTGAGTCCATGATGGCCATCATGGACTCTGCTGCTGTCGTTCCTGAACCGAGTTCGCTGGCGCTGCTGGGCATCGGCGCACTGGGTCTGTTCGGCTACAGCAGACGTCGCCGGCAAACATCGGCCGCTGCCTGAGACACAGAAAACTCACCACCACACAGCTCATCACGGGCGGCCATCGGGTCGCCCGTTTTTTTCTGCGCTCACATGTGTATCCGCAGGTTGCGATCACCTGTGATGTCACTTCTTGTGCGTTTGAGTAACTGGCTGCTGACGAACCGGCTGTGGCGAATCAGGTGCTGTTCTCGGCTGTCGGGGCACTGGCCAACCTGCAGACAACGCTCGCAGTGAACACAGAACTGAAGAGACGAGCGGAGAGGAATTGAGGTCCGGGAGACTGGACGGAGTTGAACAAGGAACGACATGAGGACGTCACGATGACCGAACTTCCAATTCTGACGGAACCACTGCAGCTGCTGGAA
>CAUZPL010000061.1:0-38079 GCA_963581585.1 Planctomycetota bacterium | reverse complement strand
TTCCGCTGCACATCCACCCCGAAGACCAGTTGATGATTGCCCTGAGAGGGAAGCTGATTGAAGGCATCATGGATTTCGAATATCCCATGGGCGGCGTACATCGCGATGTGGTTCTGCAGCCCGGAGGCATGGCTCATTCGGCAAAGCTCAGCGAATTCGGGGCCGAAGCACTGGACGTGTTCTGGCCGGTGCGACCGGACTATATCTCGTACGGCGAGGTACAAAGCCGGCTCTATCACGAGGTCATCGCTCCGGGCACCAAACCGATGAAACTGGCCGAAGGATTTACGTTCTCCGAGGGACCAACCTGGCTCGACGGCAGTCTCTACTTTTCAGATATGTACTTTCGGGACCACCGTAATGGTGACTGGACCGGAAGTCCTGAACAAAGCCGACTGATTCGCCTTGAACCGGATGGCAAATGGAAGGTCCTGTCCACCGGCATGCAGACCAACGGCACAATCGCGTCCCGTGACGGAAACCTGCTGGTTTGTGACATGTTTGGTCATCGTGTGATCGAGATGGATCCCCACAGCGGAAAGGTACTGGGAACAGTGCTCGACCAGGTTGCCGGTCGGCCCGTCGACGGGCCCAATGATCTGGTGATGGACGCCAAAGGCGGATTTTATGTCAGTGATCCGCAGTTCACACCACAAGAGAAGAAAAGCCAGCCTGGGAAACAGGTGTACTACGTCAATCGCAACGGATCGGCGACAGTCGTGATTCCACCGGGTGAGTATGCTATGCCCAACGGAGTCGAAATCTCGCCGGATGGTGAGACATTTTATGTCAACAACACCTGGTACAATCCTGGTGCAAACTTTGTATGGGCCTACGACATCAACAATGACGGCACGTTATCCAACAAACGCAGGTTTGCCATGCTGAACCTGACTCCTGACGTGTTGAGCGCGCAGGACCCTGAACAGCGTGTTGATTCGCGCGCGGACGGGATGGCCGTGGACATGGACGGTCGGATCTATGTCTGTACGCTTTCCGGGGTTCAGGTATTCGATAAAACGGGCGTTTACGTTGGAACGATCTGGTTCCCGCAGTACCCGGTGAGCTGTACGTTTGGTGGAAAAGACTACGACCAGCTGTATGTCGTGGGCGAGTCCTCCGCCTGGGTTATCCGCACGAAGGTCAAGGGTTTTCGCTTGCCGTAATGAGTGAGACCGCGTGCGCAGACATGCCGGAGTTCCGTTATGTTCAACAGACGCTCCTTTCTAAATTCGTCGTTGACTGCCACAGTCGCTGGGCCGCTGGCTGCAGATTCCCCGAAAACCGCAGACGCGTCCCCGGCACGGAAAATCCGAGTAGGCGCTCTTAACGTCGGTGAATATACCTTCTGGGGCATCTGGGCCGATATTCTCTCACCGAAAGGTGCGTTCGGCACCGGGCTGCTCAACATGGAGGTGACGCATTGCTGGGACGTAAACCCGCAGCTGGCTGAAAAATTCGCTGCCAGATACGACTGCCAGGTTGTCGCAGATTACGACGGTATGCTCGGCAAAGTGGATGCGGTTGCTTTCGGCGGGTTTTATGAAGTTCCGTGGCAGCACCGGCTGGCCAGACCCTACGTGGAAGCTGGTATGCCGACGTATCTGAGTCGTCCATTCAGCTACAGTCTGCGAGACATCGATTCGATCCTCGATCTGTCGGCACGGCACAACACTCCGCTGATGGCCACAAGCTGCCAGGAACACTACTACCAGGCATCGTATTTGAAGGAGCGATTGAAGGACTGCGGTGTGATTCAGGCCGTCCACGGCATCTGTCGCAGCAACGAATATCCGGCTCACTTCCACATCCAGTGGTTTATCCTGAGAGCACTCGGTTATGACATTGACAAGGTGTCGCTCATCACGGACGACGAACGGAAGGCGTCGTATCTGCAGGAAACCATGCTCTTCGGGGCGCGCGACGGCCGACCACCGTTTCTCGCATCAATGCACGCCGCACCCGCCAGCCATCATCTGTATCTGAAGGTCACCGGGGACCAGGGAACCCAGACGATTACCATGGACCGCAGCCCCAACCGGCAGGAAGCGCTGTACGCGTACTTTGCGCCTCAATTGGTCGATATGCAGCGAACATTTGAAGGAAACGCGTACCAGCCCCTCGACGTCATACGCAAAAAGACCGAGGCATTCCTGACGGGATATTACTCTCATTTGGAGAAGTCTGGCGCGTTGATACCGGTTGGGAGCGTACCTGCAGACTGGTCACCACGTCCGTTCAAACCCGAATGGATCGACGAGTCGATGTTCAGAAGCTGACTGGAGTTGCCCGTCGGAAATACGTTCCATCCTGAATTGCGTCATGATTCGGGAAGTCGGTTCACAACCGTGTGCCACAGCCAGCTCGCAGATAGTGGCATCGCAATCTCACCAAAAATCCGGGCCAACAAATCATGCTGTGGCACACGTACTTCAGGCTAAGAGCAGTTTCTGGGGTGCTTCTCACGTTGATGTTCGTTCCTGTCCTTGTCGAACATCGGACATCGACCGCTGCCTCCGAAGACACTTCGTCACCTGACGGCTGGCCAGGATGGCGCGGACCGCTCCGCGACGGTGTCTGCACTGAGACAGGATTGCTCGACAAATGGGATGACGAAGGTCCACCGCTCAGCTGGAAGGTCACCGGTCTCGGCCAGGGATACTCGAGTGTCTCAGTTGTACGCGGTGTGATCTATACGATGGGGGAGCACGACGGTAAAGCCAAGCTGCTTGCTCTCGACGAACACAACGGAAAAGAACGGTGGTCGGCGCCTGTTGGCACAGGAAAGCCGAATTCAACTCCAACCGTGGACCGAGGTCAAATCTTCGCACTTGGGTACAAAGGTGATCTGGTCTGTGTCGATGCGCAGAACGGCGATCAAGTCTGGTACAGGAATATTACGGAGGAATTTGGCGGGAAGCTCGTAAGCGACATTGGTTACTCCGAGTCACTGCTGGTTGACGGAAATCGCGTGCTTTGCACGCCCGGCGGCGACGACGCGACCATCGTGGCTCTGGAACGAACAACGGGCGACGTATTATGGAAAGCGAGTCTGAACGAAGCTCGCGAGGAGCTCAGTGCCAAAGGGGCCGACGGTGCGGGGTTTTCTTCCATAGTACTCAGCGAAGCCTGCGGAATACGCCAGTACGTCCAGCTTGTGGGACGTGGCGTGATTTCGGTGCGCGCTGACGATGGAAAACTGCTGTGGGTCTACAATCGAGTTGCCAACAACCTGGCCAACATCTCGACGCCAATCATCCGAGGGGACTACGTCTTCTGTTCGACCGCTTACAGTACCGGGTCGGCACTGCTGAAGATCGTCCCGGACGGAACCGGGTTGCAGGCCACCGAAGAGTATTTTCTTGATTTCAGGAAAATGCAAAACCATCACGGCGGCCTGGTCCTCGTCGATGATCACATCTACAGCGGGCACGGCCACAACAACGGCTTCCCACTGTGCATCGAAATGAAAACCGGAAAAGTCGCCTGGCGGCCTGGTCGAGGCCCCGGTACCGGTTCGGCCGCGATTCTCTACGCTGATGGTCACATGTATTTCCGCTATGAAAATGGCGTGATGGCACTGGTCCAGGCCACTCCCGACAAGTACGTTCTCAAGGGCACTTTCAAGATCGACTCCGACCTGGGCAAGAGCTGGCCACATCCTGTCGTGGCCGGTGGAATGCTCTACCTGCGTGACGAAGACGCCCTCCTCTGCTATGACCTGCGGCAGCCAAAGGCGTCTTCACGACAGTGAAACCCGAGCACGGAAATAAAACAGGACTGGCTCGTTGCCGCGGGCTCAGGTGAGATATCAATTAAGGATCAGCGCAGCGTACCCGTCCTGTTTTTCTGGACCTGGGAATAAGGTGATGATTCATGTCGGAACTGCCTATCCGAATGGCCGACCAGATCGTCATTGGCCTGGGCTTCCTGCTGCTGCTGACTATCGGCGGTGTCTGTTCGCTCCGTAGCCGAACAGCTGAAGGGTATTTCCTGGCTGGACGGTCGATGCCCGGCTGGGTTGTGGGCTTTTCGATGATGGCCACGATCATCAGTTCGATGACATTTCTGGCAATTCCCGCATTCTCATTTGGTGACGGAAACTGGAAAAACTGTCTGGCACACTTTACGTATTTGCCGGCGATCCTGGTGGCGATCTGGCTGTTTATACCGTTCTTCCGGAGAACCAACGTCAGCTCGGCGTACGAGTATCTTGAACGGCGTTTCGGTTTGTGGATGCGAATGTACGCTGCCGGCTGTTTCGTGCTGTTTCATTTGTTCCGAACGGGAATTGTGCTGTACGCGGTTTCGCTGGCCATCAAATCCATTTTTCAAATGGAAGACGAATCGCTGCCGCAAATCATCCTGGTAGCAGGCTTGCTGGTTTCCGCTTATACGATCATCGGTGGTCTGCAGGCCGTAATCTGGACGGACGTCGTTCAGGGTATTGCCCTGATCATCGGCGGACTCCTGTGTCTGCCCATCATCGTCGGACAATTGCCGGAAGGATTCGGTCAGCTGTTCAGCGTGGCTGTAGCAGATAACAAGTTTGATCTGGGCAGCACTGAGTTTACACTGAGCAAAAAAACCCTGTGGGCGTACATACTTGCCGAGGGAATGGTCTTCCTGCATGTTTTGGGAACTGATCAAACAAATGTACAACGATATTGTGCGGCCAAAAGTGACAAAGATGCATCCCGAGCAGCCATCATCGGCTGCTGTCTGGCCATTCCAACGTGGACATACTTTCTTTTTCTGGGGACGTGCCTGTACGTCTTCGTAAAGGTTGTTCCGGGCAGCGGACTGGAAGGACTGAATGCGGATGAGGTTTTTCCCCGCTTCATCCTCGAGCAGGTACCGGCTGGTGTCGCCGGGTTCGTGCTGACCGGCTTGCTGGCGTCGGCCATGTCAACACTGGACTCGAGCATCAACGCGGTTGCCGCCACAGTTACTACCGATTTCTATAAACGGCTGTGGGTCAGGAAACGGGACGCCCGCCATTATGCAAATGTGGGCAAGTTGGTCAGTCTGGTGTTCAGCATCTTCATGGTCACGATGGCCTGCAGCATTTACTACGCCCGGGCGTCGGAGAGACTGGATGATCTGCAACGGACCCTGCTGTCGGTGCTCAGCGGCGGTCTGCTGGGACTGTTCCTGCTGGGTTTCGTGACACGACGCGTCGATAGCCGGGCTGCAATTGTTGCCATCCTCGTAACCGTTGCCAGTATCGTCGCATGGTTATGCATCGATTCCGGGATGGTGGACGGTCTGTTCCCGGGTCTCGCCGACGCGTTACCCGACAAATACTGGTTGAGTACATTCGCGAACCTGTTGATGTTCGGGACTGGTTACGGGACCAGCGTGTTGATTGGCAGGCGGTCTGATCGCGATCTGAGTGGACTGACCGTCTGGTCGCCTCCAGTCGGTCATGAACCATAGTGCTGTGTCCCTGAACCCGCTAACCCGAGGCAGGGATGTAATTTGGAACCAACATCGCCCTTCAGGTGCGGGTTAAACAATTTGATCCGCTGACTACAAACAGCTCCTGCCGAATTAGTACTTCTGATCGGAGCCGATCCCGTTGCCTCCAACCGTCGTGAGACATGCGGGTTAATCCATCACGGAGAAAGCAATGCAACGCCGCCAGTTTCTCTACACCGCTGCCCTCACCTCCGGTGTTGCCACAGCCGAAGCGAATGACCCCGCACAACCCACCGGTCGGACTCATCCGCGACGGGGGCGCACAATGTACTTCAACGATGCGCGACACTACTACCTGTATGCGTTCGAGCCGCCAATGACGATGGAAGATGCATGGCGACCGATCGATGAACTGGCCGGTACGGCCATCGATACATTCATTTACGGAGTCGAAACTGGTGGCGAACTCTTTAGTGATACCAGGGTTGGCAAACGTTTCAGCGCAGACGGACCGCCGTTCGACTCACCCATTCGATGGCGTGCCTACTACAACATGCAAAGTCTCATTGATCAGGGACTCGATCCGTTGCAGGTACTGATTGACCGCTCGCACCAGCGAGGTCTGGATTTCATCACCAGTCTGCGCATGGGCGGAGGCCCGCGCCCAGCTGAATACCGAATTGCTGTGGCCGGAAGCGCCACAGCAGGTCGGGGCCCGCGCGAACAATGTCAGGACTTCGGTCGTCGGGAAGTCCGTGATGTTCGGTTCGCCTGGCTCGAAGAACTGGCCGGTTATCCTGTCGAGGGGATTGAACTGGATTTCGCATTTACGCCGTACTATTTCAAGCCGGGTGAAGTCAGATTGAATACACCGGTGATGACTGACTATGTGCGTCGGATCTCAGATATGGTACGCAGCAAAGGCAGCAATCGGATCGTGGGTGCCCGCGTGTTTCCCAATCTGCAGATGAACCTGGCCTTCGGTCTGGATGTCGCTACCTGGCTGAAAGACAAACTCGTCGACTATGTGGCGCCAATGTACTACGGCTACTTTTTGCTGGACGCGGATCTGCCGGTGGAATCTCTGGCGGAAGTGGCGCATGCTGCCGGCGGTGAGGTCTATGGAGTCCTGCAGCCGTACGTCCTCAATGACGAGCACCACGCAACACCGGCGATGGTCCGAGCCGCCGCCGCCAATTTTATGGCCCGCGGAGCCGATGGACTGATCGTCGCACCATGGTTCTACTGGCCACTGAGGGATCAGGAAAAGTCAATCCTTACAGACCTGGGCTCGCTCCAGGACGTACGGGAAAAGGACAAGCATTATGTCGTACCGCGCCGGCAGGACGACGTGGCCGCACTGGGTTACGATCATCCGCTGCCGCTGCCGCTGCCCGGCGCCGATCCAAAAACAAGCCATCACATTCCGTTGTTTGTGGCCGACGATCCGATGTCAGCACGAATTGGTCGAGTGCGCCTGTTGATCCGGGTCGACAACCTTGTCACTGACGATCGCCTTGAGGTGACACTCAACGGTGTCTCGCTTTCCGACGAGTTGATGCGGCGCACCAGTCATCGATATGAGTTTCAATGGCTGGAGTTTGAGTTGGTGCAGCAGCGGCCACGACAGGGACACAATAAACTTGGAGTGAGTTTGATGTCCCGGCCACCGGGTCTGGCCGGTGGCGTGACGATTGACCAGGTCGAGCTGCTGATCGAGTATGCTCAGCCCCACGCGGCGTATACACGGCCGGAACTGTTGTGAGCTGAATTCCTCACGATCGTTCAGGAGAAAACAGCACCATCTCCAGACAGAAGTACCAGATACCCGCATATCAAATCAGTCTCCGATTTTTCAGACGGTCACTTCTGCTGCTTGCGGAACACGAGCCCGACAGGCCATGTCTCGACAGGTTTGACCGCTGCGTTAAACTGAATAAGGACGCGGTTCAAAAGGCCTGTCAATGCCACAGGCCATTATTATGATCTGGTGACAGTCGGAAACAAGATGTCGGACGCGCGAAGTGAAAGCGACTCCTGGACGTTCCTGCATGTGAACGACAGTCACATGGGTACCGCGCGATCATATCGCTTTCGTCCTGCGATCAATCGGCGATGGGCAGCGATCAAACGGCAAATGGCGGCGATTGATGCCGAGTTTCTCCTGCACGGCGGTGACCTGACGCGCGATGGTGAAACACACGAGTTTGAATACCAGCAGGCGCGAGACGACCTGAACGAATTGCCATTTCCAACCTTCATCATTCCGGGCAACATGGATGTCGGCAATAAGCACGCTTCGCAGAACGGAGCGAAACCCAAATGGGAGGAGCGAGGCTGGGCATGGAACGATCCGGACTGGAACATGACGGAGCCGCGCTTGCGCCTTTTCGCTTCATACTTCGGCCCGACCCATTGGACGTTCCTGTGGCGTGGTGTCCGATTCACGGGTTTCTTTGCCGCGGTCGCCGGTTCGGGAGTGCCGCATGAAATCCGATTTTGGCGGCTCCTCGAAAGCCTGCCAGCCCTGCCTCCGGCTCGTCACCACGTGGCCATGATGCATTACTGGCCGTTCATGGAGCAACCGGACGAACCCGCATGGGACCTGACGAAGGCCGATGAATACGACAACTGGTATTTTTCCATAGACGAACCATACCGCCGGCGACTCTGGCAGCTTCTTCGGGCGGCGGGTGTCGACATGTTGTTTTGCGGCCACGTTCACACGGGCCGGCCGGTTCAGATCATCGACGGTATCAGGATCTATCGCACGCCAGCCGGCGGCAATACTCCGCAACTTGCGGAACGCTGGGCGGATGCGGACACGCGCTACGGATTCCATCGCTGCGACGTGACCCGTACCGGCGTCAAAGTAACGTTTGTCTCCGGAGACGACCAGTGCAAGGAGTTCGACAGCTACGGACCCTGGGGGCATCCGAAGGTTGACGAGCGCGACTACTCAGTAGCCAGGGAACAGCCACCGCTCGAACCAGCGTAAAAGGCACAAGGCGTCCATCCCCTCGTAAAATGGTTCCGCACAAAAATGAAGCCCTGCCCAACACAACCGGTTAGTGAACGTTTACGTGAGGAACACTCGCGCCTCAGACAACCACCGATGTGTCAGACGGGGACAAAAGACTGATCGCGTCAACTGGTCGCTCCCTGCGGTTGTCTTCACTGCTTTCGCGCGTGAGCAGTCGGTGTTGAGGCGATCCTCACCGCCGCGGGAAACCTGGGTCCGTCTCGGGTTTATCCGACTCCTGGTTGAAGATGTGCCGGGCTTCCCTGTAGAGATCGTCCATGATCATTTTGCCGTGTCGCTTTCGAATTTCAGCTCCCACAATCAAGTTCCAGCCATGGACTTCCTCGATAAAAAGTTCCACGAATCTGTCACCGGGCTGGCCTACCTCCCACTCCACCTGGCAGCGCTGCTTGAGCAGGTCGGTGTAGATACCATGTCCGGGCGGATAAGGAAGTGGCGGGTATTCCAGCAGCAGCAGTGGCTCGCCCCGTTCGATTGCCCGCCGCACCACCTCGCCCCCCGCCTTGCAGGCCTCCGCCTCGGCGGACCGTCTCTCCTGCCGGCAATCAGCCAAAATGTGCGTAGCAAGCAGGGTTGTCACAAACCTGTACATGCTGACAGTTTACTTCCCGGGATTACGATGATCATCCCCGATGCTCTGGTGTGGGGTCAGGGCCAGTCATCGGTGCAAGCAGGACAGGCCGGAAGCTCCAGGTAACCCGGCCCGTGACCTGCTCATTCGTTCAACAGTTCTGCAATCCACTGGCGCAGTATCTTCTCGGCTCTCTGTTGCTGGTAGTTCGGTTCACCATACCACCAGTAGCGTACATAACCCTGTTTGTCGATCAGATAGGTGCTGGGCCACATCGAGTTCCCCCAGGCGTTCCAGTTCTGTTTCTGATTGTCGACCAGGATCGGAAAGGTCAATCCTTCCTCGGTAGCCCGGCGGTGGACCGCGTCAGGATTCCGTTCTTCCGGTGATTCAGGCGTATGGATACCCACGGCCGTAAAACCCTGCTCCTGAAAACTCTTCTGCCAACCCTTGTACCAAGGGTAATTGCGATAGCAGTTCACTCAGCCGTAGGTATAGAAAAACAGGGCGACCACTTTTCCGGAGAGCTTCTGACGCGTCAACCGAGGAGAGTTAAGCCAGTCCTGTAGTCCCAAAATTCAGGGGCCTTGAATTTCACTCGCCCCATTTTTCTCACATCGATGGGTGACCCAAGTGAAGTCCGCCACTTCTGTCGTTGCCGGTGATTCAAAACGGCGAGCACGTTCTTTTGTTCCTTGATTCGCAATTGCAGGATCGCAGCAGAAATGTCCTGGTCCTGATTGTCCTGGCGAGATTTCTGCTGTAACTGTTTCACCGACTCACGAGTTTCCAAAACATCGTGCGGATGGAATCCTGTTGCTGCTGGTTCACTTAAGCTTCTCAGCAATATCGGGACGTAAAAACGCCTTCATTCCGAGCATCCACATTTCAATTTCGTCCAGGCGTCGAAGTTGGTCACGCTCCAAAATTTTGGACAACTGTTGTTTCGTCTTTGATTTCAAACGACGCGCCTTCGCATTGACTTGCTCCAGTGGCTGGTTCCACATTGGCCAGAGTGAATCATCCAGCTGGTCATTGCTGGTTTGTAACCGTACTTTCTGTTCCTTGGTCAGTTTCAGTTCCGTGTGGACCAGCGGGTCCCGGAGGAGAAACAAATAAGGTTCGGAAGAGGCGCTGATAGGCGGCTGGCCGTTCGGGTTTTGTTGCGCCTGGGTGGACTGGCAAACGAAACAGACGATGAGTAGCGCCAGCCAGCGGGAAGTGGAAGATGCTATGCCCATTCCGGAACGCCTCCGTGTCCCCTTCTGTGCCGACACGCGGCGGGCAGACAGACGGGGTCGGGCGGAGTGCACGGGAGGATGCATCGGAATATTCTTTTTCCAGGGTGACAGTGGCTAAAGGATGATCTGTGTAGAGCGGGCATCCGTCGCATCAGGAATCGCTCGGTCGGAGCACGGAGTCAATAATCACGTAAGCCTGCTCACGCAGTTCTGCCGGAAAATCATGGTCGCAACCAGGGAGCAAGCCTCCCAGGATTCAGGCGAGGATGTCATGAACGACCTCGCCGTCAACATCGGTCGGTCGAAAATCACGTCCGCCGTAGTAGTAGGTCAATTGTTCATGGTCCAGTCCCAACTGATACAGAATTGTGGCATGAAGATCATGGATCGTCATTTTGTTTTCCACCGCGAAAAAACCGATTTCGTCCGTAGCACCGTAGGTCATGCCGCCTTTGATCCCACCGCCAGCCATCCAGATGGTATAGCCGTAAGGATTGTGGTCCCGGCCGTCTTTGCTTTCGGCAACTGGAGTTCTACCGAACTCGGAGGCCCAAAGCACCAATGTTTCGTCGAGCAGGCCACGGCGTTTCAGATCTTTCAGTAAACCAGCGATGGGAACGTCGACCTCCAGGGCATTTCGTTGATGCCCCGCTCTGAGGCCACTGTGCTGGTCCCACTTGTAGCTGTGGGATGCCTGAACAAAGCGCACGCCCCGCTCGGAAAAACGTCGCGCCAGCAGGCACATACGACCGAAATTGTCAGTGGGTCCCTGGCCAATGCCGTACGACGACAGCGTTTCTTTTGTCTCGCGCGTAATATTCACCACCTCCGGGGCAGTGGCCTGCATGCGAAAGGCAAGCTCAAACGATTCGATGCGGGCCTCCAGCTGAGAATAGTAGCTGGCTCGCTCCAGGTGCTGTCGGTTTTGTGACTGAATCCAGTCGAGCTCCATCCTCTGGACGGCCGACTGTGCATGTCCCGGATGCAGGTTCGAAAAGCGAGCGAGCGCACCATCGTCCGAACGTCCGCCACCGGTCGTTCTCCCCAGCGCTGTCCCCTGAAAGGCTGCCGGCAGAAATGCCGAGCCGTAAAAATATGTCCCTGCGTCAGACGCGGGAGGACAGATGGTGACGAATCCAGGCAGGTTTTGGTTCTCCGTTCCCAAACCATATTGAATCCAGGCCCCAAAGCTGGGCCACTTAAAAACGCCCGAACCGGTATGGATGACCTGACCTGCCGGGGCGTGGGTCACAAAATCGTGCGCCAGCGAGCGAACAACACACAGGTCGTCAATACAACCGGCAACGTGGGGAAACAGTGTACTGACCTCGATCCCGCTTTGCCCGTGCCTATGAAACTTCCAGGGCGACCGCATCAACCTGAGTTCCTTCTGTCGGCCAACGTTTTGTCCGAGCGGAAGTCCTGACGGACGCCATGATTCAGGTAGTGGCTCGCCGTCTCTATCAGTCAGCATCGGTTTGGGATCAAATGTGTCGACCTGTGAAACACCGCCATGCATGAAGAGAAAAATGACTCGCTTCGCCCTGGGCACCTGCAGGGGAATTTTGGGTGCCAGCGGGTTGGCCAGTCCTTCACTATCGGTCCCGGCTCGCACCGAATCGTCAAGCAAGCCTAACAGTGCAATGTGGCCGAATCCGCAGGCCACATTACGCAGCATGTCGCGACGACTCGGAAAAGCGTTTGCGGGATGCGGGATGCCGGTTGGCTGCTGCAGTCCGGAGAGTGGCGGATACCCGCCAGACACGGAGTCACGACTTCCGAGGGACGGAGAATGAGTCATCGGACGGCTGGTCATGTTCTTTCTTTCCTTCGGCCAAAAGCCATTCAGGTCGGGAGCCCGGCCTGCAGCCTGTTCGTAACCCACTCCGGGTCACAGCTCATCTGCGGATCGCATTCCCGCATCTCGCTTACTCCACATACACAAACTCATTCAAACAGAACATGGCTCGACACCAGCTTTGCCACGCTGCTGTGTGGTTATTCATGGTTTCAAACACGACGACTCCCGGTCGACCATCCGTGGGACCAACGTGCCAATACGTGGCGGGATCCTGGTCAATCAGAGGCATGACAGACTGGTTGCCTTCGCGAAGATGAAGTGTTGCATGCTGCCATCTAATCGGCCGGCCAGCCCGTGACTCTACAGTGGAATCACCCAGCGGCGCAGCGTGAACCTGAAACTCAGACAACACAAAAAGGTCCGGAATGGACCGCTCCGGCGGTTGGTCCGGATCAGGCAGAACTTCGAGTCGCATCGCCGTGAACCGCGTCAGGTGAGTATTTGCAACGATCTCGTAACGATTCTTCGCCGGATCATTGCCGGAAATGATCACGGTCTGACCCGGACCCAACGGCAACGCTGCACCGTTACCGACCGTGGCGCTGACCGGGGAAAGCACTTCCCAGGTCCCCGAATGATCCATCGTATTTGCTGGTGGCCAGGGTGATGAGGTCAGGGAAATTCTCAAATGAACTCCGCTGGGTTTCTCCAAAACCGGTTTAATTTCATCATATAACTGTCGACGATGAGGTGCTCGATGGGCTGCGACGGTCAGGACAGCACCGTTTGGAAAACTGTGTTCTTCGGACGGATACACTTGTTCCAGTGCATCGTGGACCCTGCCCACATAGTCGATCGCAGAAGTGATCTCCTTATCACTGGCCGCTCGTCCCAGCAGCCTTTGATATGTGAGGTGTATACGGTCTTCATCACTTAAACTGTCCAGACTCAGCAGGTACCTTGCCATATGGTACGCCTGCTCGCGAATAAAAGAGCTGTTCATCAGGAAGAGCGCCTGCGGCGGAACCGTAGTTTCGCCGCGTCGCGCTGTCACGGTGCTGGCGTCGCCCAAATCAAACACCTGAAATATTTCCGGGAGCTTCTGACGCACCATAGGCAGATAAATACTGCGTCGCGTACTGTAATAAGGATGAAACGTTCGCCCGATCAGGAGAGTGGCAAAGATTCCTCGTTTCGCGTCCACAAACGTGTCCACATAGCGAGCATGTTCCTCAAGCAGCGATCCCGCGATTGTCAGATCGAGTTGACTGCTGGCGGCGAGGATCGCATCACGAATTTCTTCAGCCTCAAGCCGGCGTGGGCTCATACGCCACAACAAAACGTTTTCAGGATCGACTGACCGCGGAACAGGAGATGCGGAGTGCAGAAAGGATTCCTGTTTTTTTTGCCGTCCTGGTTCGACATGCCGCATTTGGCTTCCCTGCTGGTAGGTCGCCGAATTCAGCATAAGCCGATGTACAGCCTTGATTGACCAGCCGCTTTCGATGAACCGAGACGCGAGCCAATCCAGCAAATCCGGGTGAGTTGGCGGCTCACCGGAGACACCAAAGTTGTCACTGGTTGGTACGAGCCCCGTGCCAAAATGACCCTGCCAGATACGATTAACCATCACGCGCGCAGTCAGGGGATTGTCGGCGGTGGCGATCCAGCGGGCCAGCTCCAGTCGACCGCTCTGCTGGGTGTCGATCGGATCGTGATCCTCACCAGAGATGATTTGCAGAAACCGTCGCGGCACTTCCTCACCCAGGTTGCGGTGACTGCCACGGATATTCACCCTTAGATTTTTCGGTTCGCCGTCCTGAACCGCCAGGACCATGACCGGACCGGACTCACCGGGAACATTCTCCAGGAGTCGCTCCATCCATTTTGAGTCAACCTGTTTGCGATCCGCCATGGACTGTGTGCTGTAAAAGATCCCGGCTAACGAATAGTAGTCACGTGTCGGGATAGGATCGAATTTGTGGTCGTGGCACCGTGCACAGGCGACCGTCAACCCGAGGAAAGCGCGACTGGTGACATCAATCTGCTCTTCGACGAGCTGCATCACCATCCTCTCTTTATCGATTTCAGTGATCGATTTCGGCCCCAGCATCAGAAATCCAGTGGCGATCACACGCTCGGCGTTCCTGCCCTCGTCGGGAGTTGATTGCATGAGATCGCCGGCAAGCTGCTCGACGATAAAGTCGTCATAAGGCTTGTCCTGGTTAAAGGCACTGACCACATAGTCACGATAGCGGTACGCATACAACGAAAACATGTGTCCGGGAATGTCGGCGGTATCTCCATAGCGAACAACATCCAGCCAGCGTCGCCCCCAACGTTCCCCATAGTGCGAGGAACTCAGCAGCCGCTCGACCACTCTGGCAAAGGCACCGGAAGATTCATCCGCCACAAAGGATGACAGCTCGTCGGGCGTGGGCGGCAAACCAATCAGGTCAAAGGTAACCCGTCGCAGGAGCGTCCGTTTGTCGGCTCGTGGAGCTGGCTCGAGGCCCCGGGCTTCGAGCATGGCGAGGATAAACCGATCGAGGTTTGACTGCACCCAGTCGATCCCCTTCACGGCGGGTGCAACAGGGTCACGCACTCGTTGAAACGCCCAGTATGACAATTCACGTTCCGTGAACCGTGAACCACTGCCAGCGTCATTCGCCCGTCGCGTCAGCGTCGCTGCCGGCCATTCTGCACCGGCGTCGACCCAGGCCACGAGATCGGCTATTTCGGCATCATTCAGAGCTTCGTCAGGAGGCATCCTGATATCGCCGGTCCGCCGAACTGCCTGAATGAGACGACTTTGGTCAGAACGCCCCGGCACAACCACCGGTCCGAACTCGCTGCCGCGACGCAAACCTTCGCCACTGTCCAGCCGCAAACCAGCCTTCCGTTCGTCCGCACCATGACAAGCCCAGCAACGCTCGGCTAATAGAGGCCGAACCTTCTTTTCGAAGTGTTCCAGACTGACGTCAGCGTCGACCTCCTGCGCCATCGACGGTGAAACCGTTACAGCAAATAAAAACACGATGCAACATCGAATTAACACACTTCGACCCTCCACCTCTGCTGCAGCCCCGGTACCAGTCTACCCGATCTGCGACATGGTTAAATGGTGGGTTTCACAATTATTTCCGTTCCAAAACACAGCTCTCCTGGTGTCTGGTCGGCCGGATTGGATGTGCAATTAATTTCAACCGGACAGTTTTGTTTCGGAAAGTCTTTCAACTGCCTGCCGCCGGATCAGCTGCAATAATTCTTGGCGTCAACTCACGACGGAACATGCTTTGACAGTCCTGTTTTTTTCAGTGTGAATCGAGAGCATCACAGTATTTCAGTGATACCACCACATCAGAGAAAAAGAATAACAGCAACGACGTTCCGGGACTTCAAATCCAGACACGACGACTGAAAAATTCCCTGGCGAAGTTTTCGGTGTTCCGGTCGCTGTCCGAAGCTGGTGCGAAATACGAACGGAGACACTGTTTAAACAGATCACTGATGGCTGCTGGTATCAACGGCATCGGTGCCGGGCTAAGATAGATGCGGATTTAATGATGGACTCGGATGATCCGCAGTGAAGATCCCCGTTTGAGATAAGTGGATGAGCAGGATACGTGCAGGTCTGATCGGCACCGGTGCAATTACCGATTTTCACTACCCGGCCTACTGGGACAATCCCAAAGTCACGCTCCACGCAATCTGTGATGTGGACGCGGACCTGGTGCGGCGGCGGTCGATGGAATGGGCGGTTGCGACGACGTATTCGGATTATCGCGAACTCCTCGCAAACCCCGAGATCGATGCCGTCGAGGTCATTACGCCACATCACCTGCACGTCGAAATCGGCGTCGCCGCACTTGAGGCGGGCAAGCATGGCTCCATGCAGAAGCCTATGGCGATGAATGTTTCCGAATGTGATGCGCTCATCGCGGCGGAAAAACGCAGTGACCGACAGTTTCGAGTGTTCGAGAACTTCCGTTACTATCCCCCGATGGTGAAGGCCGGAGAACTGCTCCTCGCCGGCGAAATCGGGGAACCGCTTTCCATTCGTATCAAATGTGTGCAGGGCACGACAGGGAAGGGATGGGAGATACCGTACCGCCGCTGGGAATGGTGATTCGACCCGTCGCGCAGCGGCGGTGGCCGCGTCATTTTCGATTACGGCTAACACCTGTTTGCCATCGCCATGTGGTACCTGGGCGAAGTTGAGAAGGTATTTTCATGGATCACCTACCGTCCCATCCAGCACGGCTGGATCCTGGACAGCCCGGCCATGGCAATCTGGAAATACAAGGACGCTGAGAAATACGGTTCCTACGAAGCGGTTACCTCCGATGACATGCTCGTGCAGTCGAAATATGGACGACCGGAGGACGAGTGGGTGGAATTGACCGGTTCGCGAAGATTTCTCTGGATCAAGCAAGTGCACTGCAGATCTGCTGGACCGTCCACCACTGGTCATGTACCGGGATGGTGTAACCACCGAGTTCTCTGATATGGACGCGACCTGGGGCGCCAGTTTTATTGCCGGAATCAATGACTTTTACGACGCCATTCTCGAAGGACGGCAGTCTCCGCTGACAGGCGAGGAAGGAAAGGCTGCGCTGCAGGTCTGCCGCGCAATTCAGCTTTCCGCCAAAGATTGCCGTGAAGTGCGCCCTGACGAGATCGGTTAGAACTGTATCGGTCGTTAAGTGACGGGAAGGGTGACCGCCGACCAGAGATGTCTGAGTTGGTCCCACACCCCCGACACAGCAAGGCTGGAAGATCCGGAGAGTCGCTGTTTCCCGCCATACAGGACCATGAATTCCAGCCAGGCCACTCGGCAGTACCAACCGGTGTTACTACAATGTCAAATTATCCGGTTGCGCAGCCCCAAAATGAAAACCCTATGTATTGCATCTTTGTCACAATCAACATCAAGTCGGAATTTCTTGAGCAGTTTATGGAAGCCAGCCTCGGTGACGCACGTGGATCCGTACGTGATGAACCCGAGTGTTTTCGTTTCGATATCAACCAGAATGCGGAAATCCCGACTCGGTTTCATCTTTATGAAGTATACCGAGACGAAGAAGCTCTCGGAGCTCACAGGGTCGCCCCACACTTCAAAGAATGGTTCGCCGTTGTCGAACCATGGTTTGATGGGGAAATCGAACGAGTGACGATGAAGACGATCTTCCCGTCCTCTGAGGGTTGGGAAAAGCAAAAGCCTGCACTGTTGAATTGGTGAGAACCCTGGTGAGCAGGACACACAGGCCCGACGCAGCAACGAACCGAAACCGTCTGCCGCAACGTGGCGGTTCGGCTCGACCATGTTGAAAACAGAACCAAATCCGTTCCTCCGATAATCTCAGTCAATCTGCTTCTTAAGATATCAAAATATCAGCCGAATGTTGCAATTGGCTTGATTAGTGGTTACGTGTGCAGTAGGGGGAGACTTTATAAAGCCAAAAACACTGCTTACAAGAACAATGCTTGTTAGTTGCCTAGAGCGTTAGAACGATGCGTGTAACGGATACTTCAAAAAGGAGTAAATCAATGCCTTTGAAATCATCGCGACGTGATTTTCTCTACGCCGGTTATCTCGGTGGTTTGGGTCTCACGATGGCCGACCTGTTCCGCGCCGAGAAGGCCCAAGCTGACCAGAAGTTCTTCGAGAGCAACGAGGGCACCGCCAACTCGGTGATCTTCATCTTCTTCCCGGGTGGCCAAGCTCACCAGGAGACCTGGGACCCCAAACCGTACGCTCCTCTGGAGTACAGAGGACCGATGGGTTCGATCGCCACGAAAGTCTCCGGCGGACGACTTAACGAGATGTTGAAGAACACGGCGCAGATTGCCGACAAGATCACCGTCGTCAACTCGCACACTCACGGTGAAGCTGCTCACGAGCGGGGGACTCACAACATGTTCACCGGGTATCGTCCCAGCCCGGCGTTGGAGTTTCCAAGCATCGGAACAGTGGTGTCACACGAGTTCGGGCCCCGGGAAAACCTGCCGCCCTACGTGTGCATTCCCAGCCAGCCGAACCGTTATGCCGGTACCGGTTACCTGCCCAGTTCCTATGCACCGTTCAGCCTGGGGTCGGACCCGGCCAGCGACAGTTTTACGGTGAAGGACCTGAAGCTGCCCGATGGAGTCGACGACAAACGGTTCAACCGTCGTCGCACGATCCTGGGTGCAGTCAACGACTATTTTGCCACTCGTGAGAAGGCCGATTCGCTCGACGCGGTCGACACGTTCTACGAGCGGGCATATTCACTGGTCAGTTCCCAGAAGGCTCGTGAGGCGTTCGACATCGCCAGGGAGCCCGATAAACTCCGCGATGAGTACGGTCGCAACTCGGCTGGACAGCGGATGCTGATGGCTCGTCGGCTGGTCGAAGCGGGGGTCCGCTACGTGACCTTGACCTACGGTGGCTGGGACATGCACGGCGACATCAATGGCGGCATTCGCGGCCAGATGCCGGCCTTTGACCAGGCCTACGCTCGATTGATACGTGACCTGGACGATCGAGGCTTACTCGATTCGACGTTGGTCTGCACCGCGACCGAATTTGGGCGTACACCGAAGATCAATGGCAACGCCGGCCGCGACCACTGGCCCAAGGTCTTCTCGACCGCGATGGCCGGTGGCGGCATCAAGCGTGGTGCAATTTACGGGTTGTCCAGCGCGACGGGCAGCGAGCCCGAGGAAGACGCGCTGGGCGTCGAGGACTGGGCGACCACAATCTACCACTGCATGGGCATTGTCGCGGAAAAGGAACTGATGGCTCCCGGTGACCGTCCGATCGAAATCGTCAAGGGCGGCAAGGTCCGCAAGGAACTGTTAGCCTAACTCCGAACTGGCCTGATGCCTGAAGAGAAGACAATCATGGGCCACGTCCAGAAGTGGGTGCGGCTCCTGTTGTTGTCTACCCGCCAAAAACTTTTGGTCCCACCATAGCTTTCCACGAGATTCCCACCACACGCTCACCCCCGCCCCCCGCGGCATTAGGATGAAGTTTCGTTCGAGGCGAACAACCTGTACGGATCGCTTCGATCGCCACTGCTTCGCCGGACCGGAGAGATTCCAGATGTCAATGGCAATGCAACGACTGAACCGACGAGTGCCCGGTCTCCTGATGTTGGCACTGGCCATCACTCTGCCCGCCCAAGCTGCGTCGCCGTCGCTGGGAAGCATCAGCCCCCGCGGAGTACAGCGTGGTGTGGAGAACCAGATGGTCTTCAGCGGTGATCGGTTACTGGACGCCAGGGAGATTTTCTTCTACAGCCCTGGTTTTGAGGTGACCAAGCTCGAACCCGCCGCCGCCGCGGTTAAGGCGACCGTCAAAGTGCTGCCCACCTGTCGGCTCGGCCAGCATGTCGCCCAGGTCCGCACCGCCAGTGGTGTCAGCGAGTACAAGACTTTCTGGGTTGGCCCATTCGGGACAACGCCCGAGAAGGAACCCAACAGTGACTTCGCCTCGCCGCAACCGGTGCCGATGAATATCACCGTCACCGGCGTGGTGCAGAACGAGGACGTCGATTACTACGTAGTCGAAGCCAAGAAGGGACAGCGGATCGCTGCCGATGTCGAGGGGATGAGACTGGGGACGACGCTGTTTGATCCCTACGTCGCGATTCTCGATGCCAAGCGGTTCGAGATGGCCAGTGCCGATGACTCGCCGCTGGTCTTCCAGGATGCGGTGGTCTCGGCAGTGGCTCCCGCCGATGGTCGCTACATCGTCGAGGTTCGCGAGAGCGCCTACGGGGGCAACGACAGTTGCAGCTATCGTCTGCACATTGGCACCTTCCCCCGACCCACCGCGGTCTATCCAGCTGGTGGCCAACTGGGACAGGACATCGAAGTGACGTTCCTGGGCGATGCCTCGGGTGCGTTCAAGCAGAAATTTAACCTGCCGGCTGAGATGTGGGAACTGTTCGAGGTCGAGCCGAGGGCGGGTGACCAGGTCGCCCCCTCGGGCAACCGCTTCCGCCTGTTCCCTCACGGCAACAATCTCGAGGTCGAGCCCAACGACGAGATCGCCAAGGCAACGCCCTCGGAACTTCCCAAAGCCTTTAACGGCATCATCGAGCAGAAGAGCGACATCGACTTCTTCAAGTTCGCTGCCAAGAAAGGGCAGGTGTTTGACGTCGAATGCTACGCGCGGCGGATCCGCAGTGGGCTCGATCCGGTCATGAACCTCTACAATACCGACGGTGGCGGGATCGCCGGCAACGACGACTCGCGCGGGCCGGACAGTTTTTTCCGCGTCACGATTCCCGCCGACGGGGACTACCTGCTGCGGGTCACCGATCACCTCGGTCGCGGGGCCAAGGACTTCGTCTACCGCGTTGAGATGACTCAGCCGAAGGCCCAGTTGACGACCAGTATACCGCGGTTTTCGCAGTACGGACAGTATCGCCAGTGGATCGTGGTGGCTCGAGGCAACCGATTCGCCACAATGATTAACTTCGGTCGCAGTAACTTCGGTGGCGACCTGGTGCTCGAGCCCAAGGACTTCCCCAAAGGGATCACCATTCACGCCGAGTCGCTCAAGAACGGCCGCGGCACGTTGCCGGTGGTCTTCGAGGCCGACGACGACGCGCCGGTCGCCGGGACGCTGAGCCAGTTGAGAGCTCGCCACGCCGATGCCAAACAGTCGATTTCCGGCGAGTACCGCAACAACGGCATCTTCGTGATGGGCGGTCCCGGACAGAGTGTCTACTGGAGTGTCGACGTGAACAAGGTACCCGTCTGCGTCGTCGACGAGGTGCCCTTCAAGCTCAAGATCGTGCAGCCCACCGTGCCGATTGTCCGCAATGGCTCGATGCAGTTGAAGATCGTGGCAGAGAAGAAGCAGGGATGGGACGAGGCGATTTCGATCCAGTTCCCGTTCCGCCCGCCCGGTATCGGGGCCGCGAGCAGTGTGTCGATTCCCAAGGAAAAGAACGAGATTGACTATCCGCTTTCGGCCAACGGTGGTGCCGAGATCGGGACGTGGAAGATCTACGCCCTTGGAAGTGCTGATGCCGGGGGGACCGCATGGGTCTCGAGTCAGCTGGCCACCTTGGAGATTGCCTCGCAGTTCGTCACGTTTGAAATGCAACGAGCCGCAACGGAGCAGGGGCAGTCGACCGAGGTGGTCGCCAAGGTGAACCACGCGACGACGTTTCCCGGTGAAGCCAAAGTTGAGTTGCTGGGGCTGCCCAACGAGGCCAGCACTCTGGTCATGCAGATGACCACCGATACCAAGGAGTTGGTCTTCCCGGTGAAAACAACCAAGAACACGCGCGCCGGAACCCACAAGAGTCTCTTCTGTCGCGTCACGATTATCCGAAACGGTGAGACCATCCTGCATTCCAACGTCGGTGGGACTCACCTGAGGGTCGACAAGCCGCTTCCGCCGAAGAAGAACGAGCCGCCGAAGCCGAAAGTCGTCGCCAAGAAACAGGCACCTCCCGAGCCGACACCCAAGAAAGTTGTCCGGTTGACTCGATTGCAGAAGCTGAGGCTTGAGGCCAGGAAGAAGCGTGAAGCGGCCACAAATGGTGGATCGAAGTAGTACCGGGTTCATCGCAACGCTGCCAGCCGTGTTGGCACAACGACAGACAACGGAAACACGAAGCCTTACGACGCCCCCTAAGGAATCTCTGATCATGTCACTGAACGCGTGTTGCTCACGCCTGTTGACGACCTTTGCCGTGTTGCTGGGTGTTTCGGCAGCGGTTCCGGCCCACGCCGTCGACGTGCCACTCACCACTCTCAACGTCTATCCCACCTCGGTCAAGCTGACCACCAAGCGGGATCGTCAATCGTTGATCGTTCAGGCCACCTACGCCAACGGGGTAACCCGCGACGTGACGACTGAGGCCAAGTTCTCGCTGTCCAACGACAAGTCGGCGATCCTGTCCGGCCAGACATTGACGCCCAAGGCCGATGGCGAGAACGAACTGGCCGTCGCCTTTGGCGGAAAGACCGTCAAGGTATCCGTGGAAGTCGAGAAGTCCGGTGAAGATCGGCCCATCAGCTTCCGACTGGACGTGATGCCCGTCTTCATGAAATCCAACTGCAATACCGGCAGTTGCCACGGTGCCGCGCGCGGCAAGGACGGCTTCCGGCTGTCGCTGTTCGGGTTTGATCCCGCCGGTGACCACTATCGCCTGACCCGTGAATTGCCCGGACGGCGTATCAACCTCGCGGTGCCGGCTGCGAGCCGGTTGATGGAGAAGACTGTTGGTATCGTGCCGCATACCGGTGGCAAGCGATTTAATGCGGACAGCGAGTTGTACGCGACGCTGGATCGCTGGCTGACGGCCGGAGCTCCGGATGATCCCGGTGCTGTGCCAATGGTGACCAAGCTCGAGTTATTTCCCAAGGAGGCGGTGCTCGACGGTGAGGGGACCACACAGCGGCTCAACGTTTTGGCTCATTACGCCGATGGAACCACTCGCGACGTCACCTCGCTGGCTGTTTTTCTGACCAGCAATGCCACGTCAGCCGAAATCGAGGAGAGCGGAAACGTGACGGCTCAGGCCCGGGGTGAGGCGTTCGTGATGGCCCGTTTCGAGACACACACCACCGGCAGCCAGTTCATCGTGCTGCCCAGGGGGCTGAAGTACACCGATCCCAAGACTGCCGAGGTCAACTACGTCGACACGTTGATTCACCAGAAGCTGAGGAAGTTGCGGATCATTCCTTCGGGCGTCTGCAACGACGAAATTTTCCTGCGTCGCGCCTATCTCGATGTTGCCGGTGTCTTGCCGACGACCGGTGAATACTGGCGGTTCATGAGAAAGGCACCCGAGGCGGCAACCTTCCTGACCGAAATGTCCACGGCCCAGGCCGACGCGGTCAAGGCTGAGAGCGAAAAGAAGGTGGCGGCAGAGACAGCGGAAAAGGCTTTGGCAGCTGCCGAGACCGCCCAGGCGGCGGCTCAGCAAAAGGTCGAAGCGGCTAAGGACGACGCAGGAAAGACGGCCGCGGACGAGGTGGTGAAGACGGTAACCAACGCAAAGAACGCCGCTGGAAAGGCGGCTACCGAAGCGATCAAGGCGGCCGAGGCCGCCCTGTTGACCCGCCAGGCGGCCGACGTCGATCTGGACCAGGCCAAGTCGGGAGTCGAATACGCCAAGCTCAGCGGGCAAGCCAAGCGCGAACGGCTTGTGGATGATCTACTCAACCGCAAGGAATTCGTGGAGATGTGGGTGATGAAGTGGGCCGAACTGCTCACTATTCGCAGCTCGCAGCAGGTCAGTTACAAGGCCATGCTGCGGTACTACAACTGGCTCAACGAGCGAATTGCCAGCAATGTTCCGATGGACGTGATGTGCCAGGAGCTGCTGGGTGCCAATGGCGGCACGTTCGCCAACGCGGCGACCAACTATTACCAGAATGAGACCAACACGTTGAAGGTCTCCGAAAATGTCGCCCAGGTCTTCATGGGAATGCGGATCCAGTGTGCCCAGTGTCACAATCATCCGTTTGATCGCTGGACGATGGACGACTACTACAGTTTCGGAGCATTTTTCGCACAGATCGGACGGAAGCAGGGTGAGGATCCTCGTGAAACAATCATCTTCAACAGCGGTAGCGGCGAGGTAAATCACCTTGTCGGTGGCCGCGTGATGAAACCCAAGTTTCTGGGTGGTGAGTATCCCGAAACCACCGGCAAGGACCGACGGGTCATCATGGCTCAGTGGCTTGCCTCAGACCAAAACCCCTACTTCGCCCGCAACCTGGCCAACATCGTTTGGGCCCATTTCCTGGGCAAGGGGATCATCAACGAGGTCGATGACGTGCGTGTCAGTAACCCGCCGGTCAACGAGGCCCTGCTTGGGACATTGGCCAGTAAGTTCAGCGACTACAAATACGACTTCAAGAAACTGGTCCGCGACATCTGTGTCTCCCGTACCTACCAGTTGGCGACTCAGACGAACGAGACCAACGAGAAGGACAGCACGAATTTCTCGCACGGGGCCCTGCGTCGGATGCGGGCCGAGGTGGTCTTCGATTCAATCAGCCAGGTCACCGACACCAAGAACAAGTTCGACGGTCTGCCACTGGGGGCCCGCGCAGTGCAGATCGCCAACGGCAATACCAGTAACTACTTCCTGACCACCTTTGGTCGGGCAACGCGTGAGAGTGTGTGTGCCTGCGAGGTCAAGATGGAACCGAACCTCTCCCAGGCCCTGCACCTGCTCAACGGTGACACGGTCAACAGCAAGATCAAGACTGGCAACGTACTTGGCAAACTCGCCGACCGTGGACTCCCGCACGACCAGATCGTCAGCGAGTTGTATGTGCGGTGCCTGTCCCGGCTGCCGACCGACAAGGAGAAGCAGACGATCAATGGTATACTCGAGACCGTGAAGGACAAGAACGGCGTCCTGGAAGACGTCTTCTGGTCGCTGCTCAACTCTCGCGAGTTCCTCTTCAACCACTAGGCCGTTTCAGACAGTTCGATCCGAATATCCCACCCGGTTTTCCGGGTCAGTACCGAAAGACCACTCGAGATGATTTAGACTGGGGGTTTTGCCCATCACTTCACTTTTTCTTCCTCTCCTAGTCCACTCTTCTGCGCTGTTGGAGCCCACCTGATGACTCGCTTGCTCGCTGTCACCCTGGTCCTGGTGATTACGACCTCAGGACTGGCCGAGGACAAGAAGAAGCCAACACCCGATGTGAAGGCCAAGAAGATTACCTATGTGGATCACCTGCGGCCGATTCTCAAGGCACGCTGTTTCAGTTGCCATGGACCCAATAAGAAAAAGGGTGACCTGGACATGACCACCTACGGCAAGTTGCGGGTCGGTGGTGGCAGTGGCGAGGTGGTTGAGCCGGGTGCGTCGGCTGACAGCTACTTGTGGAGTCTGGTCAGCCACGAGTCCGAACCATTCATGCCGCCGAAGTCACCCAAACTCCCGGCAACGGAGCTGGCAACGATTAAAGCCTGGATCGACGGTGGCGTGCTGGAGAATACCGGCAGCAAATTCGTCCTCAAGAAACCCAATTTTAATCTCGCTCTGGAAGCCCCTTCGACCGGACGACCCAAGACTCCCGCCTTCCCTGACCGCCTGGGCTTGCGTCCGGAACTGGTCACCAGGACCACGACCGCAATCACCGCGTTGGCGACCAGTCCCTGGGTGCCGTTGTGTGCGGTGAGTGGCCAGAAGCAGATCCTGCTCTACGACACCCGTTCACTGGAACTGGTCGGTGTTTTGGCGTACCCCGAGGGCATCGCGCACACGTTGTCCTTCAGCCGCAACGGGAGCCTGTTGCTGGCCGGAGGTGGTCGCGGGGCCGCCAGCGGCAAGGCGGTGGTCTGGGACGTGAAGAGTGGCAAGCGGGTGATGGAGGTTGGTGAAGAGCTGGACACGGTTCTGGGAGCCGACATCAGTTCCGATCACACAATGATTGTCCTGGGCAGTTCCGGTAAATCGGTTCGGGTGTACTCGACCGTGACCGGTGAGATGATGTGGGAGGTGCCCAAGAAACACACCAACTGGATCTACTGCACGTCCTTCAGTCCCGACGGCGTACTCGTGGCCAGCAGTGACCGCAACGGTGGTCTGTTTGTCTGGGAAACCGAGACGGGCCGAATGTTCCACGAGTTACGTGGGCACGGTGGCGCCGTGACAGGGCTCAGCTGGCGGTCTGATTCGAATATCCTTGCCTCCTGCGGCGAAGATGGCACGATTCGGTTGTGGGAGATGGAGAATGGCCGCCAGGTCAAGAGCTGGGGAGCTCATGGTGGCGGGTCGTCCATGATGGAATTCTGTCAGGACGGTAACCTGGTGTCGACCGGCCGCGACAAGGTCACCAAACTGTTCAAGCAGGACGGTAGCCAGATCCGTGCCTTTCCCGCCCTGCCGGACCTGGGGCTGGAAGTGACCTATTGTGACGAAACCAAGCGGGTGATCGCCGGAGACTATTCGGGCGTGATTCGCGTCTACAACGCTGCCGACGGCGAGGTCATTGGCGAGTTGTCGGTCAACCCCCCCACACTCGACAAACGTCTCACCGATGCCACCAATCTGGTGGCCACGACGAAGACCGAGAACGACAAGCAGCAGGCCAATCTAAAGGCGGCGCAGGCCGAGGCTAACAAGATCAAGACCGATCTCGACTCGGCCAACACGACGATTTCAACGCTGCAGGCCAGGCAGGAGACCCTGGCCGCCGACATGAACACCTACGAGAGTCAGATCATGACGTTCACCACCGAGCAGGCCGCAGCCGCCAAGACCATGGCTGCCCTGGCGCCGGTGGTCCCGCTGCTGAAGGAAACCGCCGACAAAGCCAAGGCGACAGCCGACAGGGCGAAGGGAGACAGGGAACTCGCCACGATCGCCGCCAATCTCAAGACTGTGTTGGATAAGCGCAACGGCACGCTGGCAGCGGCCAGGAAGACCAACGACGAGAAGACCGAGGCGCTGGCTAAGAGAAAGACTGCTCTGGCCAACGCTCAGCAGGAAAACGAGACGACCAAGACAGACCTGGTGACCATCCAAAAGCAGGCCGAGGCTCTGACCAAATCGATGAAGCCTGCCGGTGAGAAACTGACGGCGGCGCAGAAGATCGCCGCCGCCGCGCACGCCGGTTTCACAGCGGCCGGGAAGTTGGCCGAGCGCTGGAAGGACGAGATCGAATTCGTCAGGGTACTCGATGTCTATGGAGCCAGGGAAGCCGATTTCAATGCCGCTGCCGACACCCTGGCTGTGGCCGAGGGGGAACTGGGGGTCCTGCAGAAAGATCTCGACCAAAAGACAACTAACGCAGCCGAGGCGGACAAGGTGTACAAGGCGGCCGTGGTCGATGTCACCAAGGCGACCAAGGGAGTGGCCGATTCCGAGAAAGCTCACACCGATGCCAACAACGCGGTGGCTGCACTGACCAAGACGATTCCACTGCTCAAGGATGCCTTCGACAAGGCCACCGCCGCAGCCAAGATTAGTGGTGACAAGGAACTGTCTGATATCGCGGTCACTCTGAAGGGGGTCCACGACAGGAAGGTCAAGGTGTTAGATGACGGCAAGAAGCTCATCGTGACCCGTAAGACTGACGTGGACAATTCGAAGGCCATGCTCTTGGCCATGCAGACGGCCGCCGCTGCCGAGCAGGCAGCATTCACAGCGGCACAGAAGCAAGTGGCCGACCAGCTGCTGTCGATGGAGCCGCTCCAGACCAAAGTAGGCGAGGCCAGGAAGACCAGCGACACCGCCAAGGCAAAACTCGATGCCGTTCAAAAGCAGATTGATGAATTCAAAGCCCGGGACGTTTCGACTCGCGGAATCGCGGCGCACCCGAAAACAGACAAGGCTGTTTAGCCAGCCAGGTGGACGTGGTATCGAGGACGAGACTGCAACCTGGATACTCAGTATCGCGGATCTGCCAGGTGTCGTGGGCAACGAGCTCGAACCCGAATACCTCTCAAGATTTGTCTGAGCGCCTGGTCGACGGTGGCACCGTCATGACCTCGCGCTGAATCTGCTGACCTGATTCCCTCAACCGGACTGCCGGTTCAGGACAGCGGGATACGCACCGTACTCGATGAGGACTTCAACGCCCTGAATCGTGATACCGCCTTTGAGGCCGCCAGCCCGCCCATCCAGTGAGATATCCAGGGTATTCAACCCGCGCTGGGGAAGGGATTCAGTAAGTTCAAACTCAAGCCGCTGACCCTCGTACGGCGCATGTAAATTGCCAAAGTCCCGGCGACACATTTCTCTCGCCAGAGAATTCCCGTTCAATCGGATGCTCAATTGGTCGTCGGTCACCAGGTTGTCGATTCTGATGCGGAGCTGTATACGCCGAATCCGATCTCTGGACTGTTCGATGTCATCGGCTATCGAGAATGGGATGGTGTAATGCCGCGCCGGGTCGGCAGACACGATTTCCAAAGGCAAATGCGCTTCGTATCCCAGTTCCGCGGCCTCTGCGGACCGCCGGTGCAGCACATAACACTTGTCGGATTCGAGGCTCAGGTCTCCGTCACCCAGTTCCGTGAGTGCCCGCCGCTGGGAATCTCCCAGCGGCCACTGCATGAACCAGGTATACAGCCCGTCGACACCACGATCCCGATAATTTGCCGCGGCTGCCCGCAGATGATCCGGACCGGCGTGCACGGGCGCAGGTGCTCCTGTTTGCTCGCTGGCGACGTACGGCGCGAGCATGCCGTAGACTGAGATGTCGCTTTCATGCGCTGGCTCGACCAGCCAGTCGAACGGCATATCCGGGTCGAGTGTGAAGTCAAGATAGAACATTGGAACAACGTAATCGACCAGCCCCTGTTTGAGCCACGTACGGACATCAAGACTCTGCGCAAGATTCATTGGCTCAGTCGGATAAACCCGTGCACCAAGCTGTAAATCACGCCCGGATCGACTGCGCAGCATTTCGGAAATCTGCGCAACGTAGCTGGTCATCACGGGACGAAATTCCGCTGCATCCTCTGTCTTCACGATCGGTGGCATACCACCTGGCGCCGCGGCAAAGTCCAGCTCAAGACCGTCGACTGCGTAGTCCGTGGCCAGTTCTCTGAGTACTTTGAACTGGTGATCGCGCACTTCCTGGTGCACCATCCCGCGGCCACCTTCGGTCACTTTAAATTCAGGCTTGATCCCCCCGTAGCTGCTCATACGCAGACTGGCAATGAACTCCATGTCTTTTTGGTGCGCACGGTCAATGAGCACGTTCAGCGGATCAAGCCCTCGATCCATCAGACTCTGCATGTTGTGCCAAACGCGCCAGTAAGCAGCAAACGTAAACGGACGCTTGTCCTCACCAAACCGCATGCCTGCTTTGGAAGGATAGAACAGTCCGTCACCGCGCTCGACTCCGTAAATAAAGGTGTCCACCGCGGTACCCGCCACTTCATCGATCGGTCGCCAGGCATCCATAAGTGTCATAGGCGGATCGAACACATACAGGTAGTAGTGTCGGGCATCATTAAAATAAATCGTCCGCGGCCTGCGCACCGGTCGCCGGGTTTCAACCTGTTTGGCACCGACTGCGTTTACCCCGACAGCCGTACCAGCCAGTGCCGCCTGTTGCAGAAGTCCTCGTCGAGTCAGGTTCATTTTTCCCTCAATTAAAGCGGTTTAACACTCACGTGTTTTTACTGGTGTCCGATTGACCGTTCGGATACCAGACTCGTCTTCCTCAGCGCCGTGTCGCAACTCCACTGATCAATGGTTCCGCATTCACGGCAAACCCGGAGACTCCCTGTCGACTTCAGACGCTGGCCGGAGCCTGATCGGTACTCACAACATCGAACCCGCGCCAGGCAAATTTTTCAGCCATGCCGGACGCATGTGGCCACGCCTGAGCATGTTCCTTGCTTGCGACCCACTTCCGCCGGTTTTCTTCGGTATCAAATACCAGTTCCATCTGATAGTTGAACTCGGTCGGAGAGGCCTCAATTTCCTGAGCCACGTCTGGCGTAAACAGACGCAGCAGACTGGATCTCAGGTAGCCCTGCTGCTGTCGCATCGCCGGTACGTAAGACCGGGAAAACATCATTTCAAACTCAGTGGCCCGTTCCGCCGCAACCTGAAAATAAATCTGCAGCAGCATTGGTCTGTCGTTCGCCGGCCGTTTCTCTGTCCCGGCGGCAACAGGCCGGTTTTCCACCCCAATCCCTGCGGTGCCAATTAACGCCGCACCCTGAATCAGTTTTCGTCGCGTGATACTCATAGGGAAAGCCCTTTAGAAACTGAGCTTTTGTGTGTCCGGGTTTACGTCAACACCGGCCAGAACTGTGAAGAAAGGTCATCGTCCCCATCACAAACGCCGGTGTCAACCTGGGGCGGCAACAGACAGGTCAGGACCGTCATCTGTGCCGACGAAAGCACGTACCTGTGGCTCAAACAGAACAGTCGGCTCAACACGCAGGCTGTGAAACTGCGTGATGGTCTCATTACGGCATTCCGGCCAGGTCGGATTTCCTGTCCTGACGCAGGAATCCTTTGAAAAACCACATCCGGAGAATCGTTCTGCCAAAATTCACAACTTTAAAGCGCCCTGCAGCAACTTGACCGTCCTTCACGGGCCGCTGATAATCCAGCGCCTGCAAGTATTCAGTGTGTACTGCTGAGAGACAGATGAGACTTACCTGCCCTCATTTCCCTGATGGATTCAATGTCAGACAGATTCCCTCGCGTGAATGCTGTGTGCTGATGATGATTGTGCTGTTGTGGCCGGCAGGAAGTAATGCTGCCCCGCCTGGCACAAAATCGCCGACTACGGATTACACGATCGTTGTCACGGGCGGCGAACTTCTGAAGGGCGTTTACGCCGACGGACACACACACTTTCTCACCAGGACGCTGGCCCCACTGGGGCTGCGCTGCATCGGCTCGATGAGTGTGGACGATCAGCCGAACGACATCAAAGAAGCGCTCAGGTTTGCAACGGACAGGACAGACCTGGTGTTCGTCACCGGTGGCCTGGGACCGACGGACAGCGACAGGACTCGACAAACACTTGCCTCATTCACCGGAATTACTCTTCGTGAACATCCGGATGTTGTGGGTGAACTGGAGCGTCGTTATAAGACGCCCCGCGAAAAACTCTCGTCCGGCCTGCGGCGTCAGACTCTGGTGCCGTCTGAGGGCACTTATCTGAGTAATCCTCACGGTACCGCAGTCGGACTGGTGTTTGAAACCGCGGACTCAGTGATCGTGGCACTGCCGGGACCACCTCGCGAATTACAGCCGATGGTACGCGACGCTCTCGTGAAGTATCTGGATCAACGGTTCGAACTGCGACCGGCAGGCTGTTCGCTGACACTTCGCTTTGTCGGCATAGGCCAGTCCCGCATTCAGCAAACGCTGAAAGCACAGGTCCTGTTGCCACCGGCAACAGTTCCTTCCTCACAGTTCAATCGAGGACGGGTCGACTTTACATTTTCGCTGCCGGACGACACGCCCGGAAACCGGGAAAAGCTTCAGAAGCTGAAACGTCAGATCCTGCACCATCTGAGTGATTATGTGTATGCAACGGACAAATCGTCTCTGGAGGACCACATTGTGCGGTTGCTCGAATCGCGCGGTCAGACACTCACGATTGCCGAGGTCGGCAGTGGCGGAAGTTTGACCTCGGGACTCAGTTCTGCAATTGGTGCTGAGGATGTCCTGTCGGGAGCTTTTGTGGCGCCAACCGAAGAGAAACTGCGGACACTGCTCGGTGTGCCCGATGACGAACCGACCGCAAACACTTCGAGCGCTCAAGCTGCCGAACAGCTGGCCGCAGCCGCAGCCAGTCTGGCTGGCAGACAGTGGATCTGTGCGATCGGCAAGGCTCAGCAGGATGAATCCGGTTCACATTTCGTCCATGTGGCTGTCCGGTCGCCCAATGCCCGCACGGAAACAGCGCGTATTCGACTCCGCACGGATGACACACGGCACGCACGACTCGTGACACAACTGCTGGATCACTTGCGCCGACAGCTTAATTGACAATTGCAGCGGAACAGCCTGCTCAGAAACACAGTCCCAATGCAAACAACGCCCTGGACTGCCGGAGTCAGGTCGTTTCGCTTCGGACCGCCACTGCGGTGGATGGTTCAGGGCCCAGACCCCCTCAGACAAATGTCTGTTGTCCTGCCGGTGCGTCCGCAAACTGTCCCGCATAGGTTTTTCCAATGGAATGTGTGTTTCATCTTTGCGGGGCTGGTCGGCTGGAAACATCAGTGTTCGTCCACCGGTTCACAAACGCCGGTTTCCGGACCATGGAATCCGATGCAGCGCAGTCCTAGAATGCGACGGGTGGTCTCATCATCGTCACTGACACTTCCGGCCACCGCTGTCGCGGGCCGCAACAATGAACCAAAATCCTGTTAAGTCAGACAGAACCGGGTCGATCCCCATGAAACTGATATTTCTGAAGCCAGTGATTCGAATCGGTCTTTTGACAGTGCTGCTTACAGCACGTGTGTCTGCGGACTGGCCTCAGTTTCGCGGACCGGACGGACAGGGACATTCCAGTGAAGACGGCATCCCTGTCCACTGGAGTGAACAGAAGAACGTCACCTGGAAATCCGCTGTCCCGGGCCAGGGCTGGTCTTCACCGGTGATTGCCGGCAACCAGGTCTGGATGACCAGCTCGAATGAGGATGGCATGTCTCTTCGCGCCGTGTGTCTGGACGCGACCGCCGGCCGGCTTTTGCACGATGTTGAAGTGCTGCAGCCGACCGAACCTGGCCGTCACCACAAACTGAACGGATACGCTTCCCCAACACCTGTGCTTGACGGCAGCCATGTCTACGTGCATTTCGGCCCCCGCGGTACCGCCTGCCTGGACACCACCGGCAAGATCGTCTGGCAGAATACCGAATTCAGCTACAATGCGTTTCAGGGTGCGGGAAGTTCGCCGATTCTCCACGAGGACCTGCTGATTCTGACCTGTGACGGCACAGATAAGCAGTTTCTGGCGGCGCTCGACAAGCGAACGGGAAAAACCAAATGGCATCAACCCCGGGCCCATCTTGAGGCCGCAACTGCACGGGATGCCAAACGGCCGGTGGACGCACGGATTTCAAAGATGGCTTATTCCACTCCGCTGGTTCAGGCCGTCGATGGTGTCACACAACTGGTAAGCACCGGTGCCGATCATGTCGCGGCCTACGATCTCAGGACCGGCAGTGAAATCTGGTGGATGCCGTACACGGGTTTCTCTCTGGTCTGCCGGCCATCGTACGGAAATGGTCTGTTTTATGTCGTGGGATCAGTCGCCCAGGACCATTTCTGCGTCTACGCTGTTCGCCCGGGTTCCGGTCAGGTCCCTGAGGAACAGGTCGTCTGGCAGCGCTCCAAAGGTATTGCCCATGTCCCGTCACCGCTGTTGGTTGGTCAGGAACTGTTTCTGCTTGACAACAGTGGCGTGGCAGCCTGCGTGGACGCTCTCACAGGCCAGGAGTACTGGCGCGAACGGCTGGGTGGCAATCACGATGCATCCCCGATCGAGGTCTGTGGCCGGATCTATTTTTGTAACCGCGACGGGAAAACAACCGTAATGCACGCGGGCCGCGAATTTAAAATACTGGCCGCCAACCAGTTGGAGGGCACATTCAAGGCCTCCCCCGCTGTCAATGACGGAGCGTTATTCCTGAGAAGTGACACCCACCTGTATCGTATCGCAGATCAATCGGAATAACGGCAGGATAACACCCCGGCAAAAGAGGCCGTCCGGCGAATCCACATCAATCGGGTGTTCGATGGTGACGCCATTGATGTGCTGATGGACTCGAACAATAGTGCTGTCCAACAGCAAAACGTCGAGATCTTCTTCCACACCAAGTTCTTCAGCGATTCGCTGTCAGACACCGTTTCGGCACCAGCGACGAAATCTCTGAAACAGTACATTGTACCTGACGGTGACGAAATCCAGTATTCGTTCCCGTGTGCCGAATGTTACAAAGAGTGGGCTTACCTTGGTACATCCGACTTCTAGTCGCAAAATAACCCATTCAAACGATCACCATTTCGTTGGTGTTTTTATCAGTCCGAAAGGATCGATCATGCAGACCGTGCAGTCCATTTTCAAGTTGCCGGCGATAATCATATTGGTCGCCGTTTCTGCAGATGCAGCGGTTGCTTCCGAGTTGATCAACTTAAGGCAGGCCGTGATTTTCGTGCCCGACGATCGGGCCATTATCAAGACAGCGCGACGCATGCTCACGGAAGAAGTCGCGAAACGCACAGGTATCAATCTGACCAACTCCGAGACGCTTGGCAATGGGACGAGTCCCACTATCCTGCTTTGTCGAGCCGACAAGGCCCCCTCACAATTGCGTGACTTCGTCATGGCAATGAATGTGCCGAAACAGGCGGAAGGATTCGCCATAGCCGTCCACAACAAAGGCAAACTCCCGGTCGTGGTGCTCGCGGGACGGGATGAACGCGGTGTCCTCTTCTCCGTGGGGCGACTCCTTTTGCAACTGAAGATGAAAAAGAAACAACTCGAACTGCCTGCGGACTACCGGATTGCCACGGCGCCGCTTTATCCCCATCGTGGCCACCAGATTGCCTATCGAAACCTATCCCACTGTTATGATGCCTGGACGGCGGACACCTACGAACAGTACATGCGAGAATTGGCTGTGTTTGGGGCCAATGCTTTTGAAACAACCTCTTTCTCAATCGACGGATACGACGGTCCCCATGCCAAACTAACCGGTGGGGAAATGGTCACAGCGTGGTCGCAAATTTGTGCCGACTACGGTTTCAGTTTCTGGTTATTCTCGGTGGCTATCGGCGGCGAAGGAAAATCCGCAAAACAACAACGAGCAGCCATTGAATCTCGACTCAATACCCTTCGTGCAATCCCTCACCTCGATCATGTTTATCTCACTGGAGGTGACGGAGGCTCTTCGCACCGGCGTCCCGACCTCATGTTCGAGTGGACCGGCCGGTTTGCCGAGGAGGCCCGGAAGATCCACCCCGGTCTAGGCATTTGGGTTTCCAATCAAGGATTCGGTCCAGAACTGAATAACTGGTTCTTTGACTATCTCCAACAACAGCAGCCCGCATGGGTCACGGGCGTGGTCTACGGCCCGTGGTCTCGTGTCCTGCTGGACGAGCAGCGGGCGCGGGTGCCGCAGCAATACCCGATCCGGCGCTACGCTGACATTGGTCACTGCTTACGCGCTCAATATCCCTTGCCAGGCTGGGATCGTGCCCTGGCACAAACCCTCGGACGCGAACCTTTTGTCCCCCGACCGAGAGGTCATGCCCGCATCCATAATCTCTTCGATGAATATGCCGATGGTTTCGTGACATACTCGGACGGCGTGGGCGATGACGTCAACAAATTCATATGGACGGCACTTGGCTGGGATCCGGATCGGGACTTCAACGACATTATGCTCGACTACGCTCGTTTCTTTTTCGGTTGGGACATTGCCGAGAGGGTCCGACAAGGCTTGTTTACATTGGAGGACAATTTCTCTGGCTCGCTGGCCAAGAATGAAGGCGTCGAGAAAACATTTGCCCTCTGGAAATCGCTCGAGGACAATGCTGACGACGCCTTGCTGGCCAACTGGCGTTTCCAGGAGTGCCTGTTGCGCGCCTATTACGATCACTACACACGACTGCGACTGCTCAAGGCCAACGCGATTGAGGAACGCGTCCAGGCGACTCTGCGCAAGGCCCCCCAAGTGGGCGTCGAACAAGCGATCATCACGGCGCGAGCTGTTCTGGCCGAGCCGGACCAAAATAACGCTACAAAGGCGCTCAAAACACGTATCATCGAATTGGGAGCGGAACTTTTCAAAAGCATCGGCGCCCAATTGGACGTGTCCACTTACCAGGCTAGCGGACTGGAACGCGGCGCGGTGCTGGATTTTCTCGACACGCCTCTTAATAACCGGCTTTGGCTTGAGGACGAATTCGATGCGATCCTCACCAACAGATTCACGGCTTCCATGCCTGAGAAATTCGGACCCGGTGATGTACGTCTCACTCGGCTCACTCACGTGATCGACTGGGAAGATCCCGGTCCCGGTGGATTCTACGACGACCTGGGGTGCTCGTGGAAGCAGCCACATCTGGTGAAACCCAAACCGATATGGGATGATCCAGCCGGAGTCACCACCCCCCGCGAAGCGCACGCCATGAACAACGCTGACCGTCATCGGCTCTCATGGCTCGATGTCGGAGAAGCGTTGTACGCTACCCCTTTCATGATGCACTATGAAGGACTTGACCCCAACGCGTATTATCGCATTCGCGTCACCTACCTCGGTCGCTACAACGCAACGATCCAACTCGTCGCCGACAACAAATATGAAATACACGGCGCCTACGGACACACGCTGCAGGGCGTACGGTACACAGCTGGCTATAGCGACAGAACCGCCGTTATCACCCAAAAAAAGGGCGATCCCCCGCCGGTGGTCACACCCCTCGAATTTGTGATTCCGCGCGAAGCGACACAAGACGGTGTGCTCGACCTGACTTGGCAACGGATTACGGGTCGTGGAACGCAAGTCGCTGAAGTATGGCTGATTAAGCAGTAACTGCAGGCTCCTTGACGGCCGATGAGGAAGGCTGTCAACGGCATATTTGCTCCTCCGCTGTATCGCGACTGGCTGGATGACCGACCGGAGCGGTTTCGCGGAGGCAAATTCACCTCCGGCGCGAAGGGAATTCTTGGGGAGAAACTCCCCACCATGATGCCAGCACGAGATCCGGTCATGGCCTACACGGGCGCCATTCGCGAGCTGGGAAACAAGTCGCCGGACCCGTTTCTGGTCGCTGTCGAGAGAGAACGTGGGCTGCCGTATGACTCGATCGCGGAATGCTACGCGGTTTGGATGTTACGACATAACGCGCGACGAGAAGTTCAAAGAACAATCGCGAGTAACCTGAGCGCCCGTGGTCCACTGAACTGGCTGTATCGCAGCCGCAACGACTATCAATCCATCACGCATACCGCTTGGTTCGCCTGGCGTTCTGACAACGTTTCACCACCTGCTTGTCGCTGCCGGGATGACCTGGCATGATGTGAAGACACACAGTCCAGGATGGGGACGTGAAAGCACGACCAACGAACACAACAGGAAAGTGATCATGAACAGCAACACACTTTTGTTAACAGCGCTGGGTGTGATGTTCTGCAGTGGCTGTACGACGGAACAACGATTGGAGCGACTGGGAGCTTATGTCAAAGTCAATGAACAGGGTGAGATTCTTTTGGTCAACCTCAACGGCACCCAGATCACCGATGCAGGACTGGTGCATCTTGAAGGACTTACCAGTCTGCAGGAGCTCAACCTCGACAACACGCACCAAATCACCGACGCGGGACTGGTGCATCTTGAGGGGCTGACCAGTCTGCGGATGCTCTTCCTTCACAACACCCAAATCACCGACGCGGGCGTCGCCAAACTCAAGGAGGCACTGCCGGAGTGTGATATAACTCACTAACCGCTGCGGCAAATCCATGACTCACCTCACAACCGAACAACTGCAGAACATTCAGGCGAAGGCGGACAGCACACGGGACGTGATCATTGAAAGCCTGGAAGGCAACACTGAACCGGCGTCTGCCGTCCGGCCCATCATGCGGGCCAGTGATGATGCACTGCCCACGTTTCAGCAACCGGCTGTGGCGAATCAGGTGCTCAATTCCACTGCCGCCTGTTGCAAAGCTTCGAGAATACGTGCCACGTCATCGGCCGACAATCTGTATTCTGATTGCAGAAAATCGGCGAACTTGACCTTCGGATCTGGTGGAAAAGTGCCACCGGGGTTGCCACGCTGATCGGGAGATCAGAGCTCCGTTGTTGAGGATTCTTTCGCATACTTCGACCCGAATGCGAGCCCAACGTCGACCGAGATTCATGGACAGGAAAACCACAACAGCCCGTTCTTTGCTGAGCTTTCGGTTCGACTGAGTCTTTTGGCCCTACGAGCTCCACGTCGTGGAGTGCCAGCCCTTCGGTAAGAATTCACTCGAACACTGTGTAATCCTCGTCTCTGTGGAACACGGTCGCTGCTCTCAAGTTGGCCCGGTTCAGCCCAGCCGCTGCATCGGCACGTGGAGATCTGGACATCTCCGGATGTCTACCGTTGCGTCATCACACGAAAACAGGCCTGCCCCCCCTTTCCGCTTCCGAAAAACTCTCGTCATTCCCTGTCGACCGCCAGATAAATTCAATGCAAACCTGAAAGTCCTCGTTCTGCTCCCCGCGGGGACCGACGCATCCGAAGGATGAACATCGCACGCGGCGCCGGGCTTTATTCCCATCCATACGATGACCCGCCGACCCGGTACGGACCCTCCGATCCGAAATACAGCGGTGGGACTTGCTCGGCGCGACTCTTTCCAGCTAACTCGAGAACAATCCCCATCGGCGCGGGGCCAAAATCCAGGTGTTGCAGACGACCATTGTAGGCATTCCCGCCCCAGCGCGACGACAGCGCAACCAGATCGAATGAAACAAACTTCTCAGTCTTCAGATTGTAGACTGCCTGCCCCTCAATCCCGGCATCGACCCCCCGTT